>JALHMX010000033.1 GCA_022843825.1 Pseudobdellovibrionaceae bacterium | reverse complement strand
AAAGAGTTCAGTTCCATGCGAATCCTGATGGCTCTTTGTCAGAGCAAATGAATCGTGACAACGGCTATATGGTTTCAGCCCATAACTTAACTTGGAACTACGCTGCTATTTTGACTGCAAACTGGGCCCGTGAACGCGCTTTAGCGAAATAAAGAAGGAGATATATAATGAATAATATTTTTGTTTCAATAGTTTTTCTATTTGGGGTTTCAGCATTTGCAAGCAAAGGCTACGATTTAAAAATGGAACTTTCAATTGATGGAAAGAAAGTCGGATTGTCTCAAGTTTCAGTAAGGGAAGGCAAAAAAGCTAAGTTTACTCAAGGTACTAAGGCAGACAAAATGATTATCGAAGCGTCAGCGAGAGAAGGGTCGATTCAAGATCGTAAAGGTATTTTAATGGATTTTATTATAAGCGCTGTTGATAAAAAGGGTCAGATAAAAGTTATAGCGACGCCTACAGTTTTAGCTCAAGAAAATGACCCTGCCACAGTAACTGCAAATAATGGAAAAGATGAAGTATCCCTTTCTGTTACAGCAAAGCGTACGACGGTTAAGTAAAGAAGGCTCCACAGCTTTTTCATTTTTTACACCAAAGTTTTTAGTAAATCCTCAGAGCGATCACCTGCGATAATATGCATAATGTTTCCAGCATATAAGTCAGCTACAAATCCGGCTTGAGTCATCTGATTTTTAAGCTCACTTAGTGAAACAGCTTTTGCATCTTTGAGTGCGATTCTTACGCGCGTTCCTGAAACCACCTGGGCATTAATGATATTATTTTTTCCACCCAATAAATTAAGAATATCGGGAACAGAAGCGCTGGCAGGTTTTGCGTGCATGTACTGATCCATCTGCGTTTTTATATTTTCAGATTTTGTGCCCAGAATAATTTGCACGCCGTCGCCTACAAATAAAACCCCGTTAGCGCCGAGCTGTCTAAAGTCACTTTCTTGAATACCAGTCGTTGAATGCAGCTGAACGCGAAGACGGGTAATGCAGGAATCCAAAGCTTTAATGTTATTTTTTCCGCCTAAGGCACGAATCATTTGCTCGATGTAGTCATTGTTCGTTGTGCTGGTCGCAGTAATTTCAGATTCAGTGATTTCTTCGCGACCAGGAGTTTTTAAATTAAATTTTGCAATAGTAAAACGGAAAACAAAATAATACATGATCGCCCACAGTGGTCCAATGATCCACAGGTATGCGGCATTGGTGGATTGCGGTAGCAAGACAACAAAATCAATTAAGCCATGTGAAAAAGTCGTTCCATGTTTTATCCCCAACATTATACACAGGAAAAAAGCAAAACCTGACATCAGGGCATGCGCTGCATAGAGTAGCGGGGCTAAAAAAAGAAATGAAAACTCAATGGGCTCAGTAATCCCTGTAATAAACGATGTCAATGCAGCGGCGATCATAATGCCGCCAACTTTTTTCTTATTTTCAGGCCGAGCCATATGCCACATGGCTAAGGCTGCACCAGGTAGTCCCCACATTTTAAACAAATATCCACCGGCTAAATTACCCGCAGTGGGGTCGCCGTGGATATAGCGCGCGACTTCTCCAGTGACTGTTTGCCCGCTGGACGTAATGTATGTTCCGGTTTCGAAAAAGAAAGGCGCATTTAAAATATGGTGTAATCCAAAAGGAATTAAAGAGCGCTCACCAATTCCATACAGCGTAAATGCTAAGGCCGGGTTTTCATGAGAGGCCCAGTTAGAAAAGCTTTGGATGACTTGTCCGATAGGTGGCCAAACAAAAGCCAGTATAATACCTGCAAAGATCGCTGCTACTGAAGTCACTACTGGGATAAAGCGTTTGCCTCCAAAAAATCCCAAATAAGGCGGCAGTTGAATGTTATAATAACGATTATATAAGTTGGCGGTGATGGCTCCAATAAAAATACCTCCAGCAACTCCGGTGTTGATGGACTCTACATTAAGAACCTTAGCCATAACTCCCATGGCGGCGACCATTACGCTGTAACCAATAAATGAAGCAAGCGCAGCCACGCCATCATTATTGGTGAAGCCTAAAGTTACGCTGATCGCAAATAACAAAGGCAGATTACCAAAAATGACTCCACCAGAGCTTGCCATGATATTTGAAATTAGTTCCGGCACAATAGTAAAATTAGCACTTCCGACACCAAGTAAAATACCTGCGATGGGTAGTACAGAAACGGGAAGCATTAAAGCTTTACCAACTTTTTGAAGCGTTCCGAAGCTTGATTTTAAAATTGTGATCATATTGTCTCCGTGAAGTTATTTTTTAATCGATTAAATGTTGTACCAGTTCTCGAACTTGCGAAGCTTCTGCGACGTTTAAAGCTTTTTCAGCTAGGATTTGGCACTCTGATTTTTTAAGTCTTCGAATTTGAGCTTTTACGTGAGGTATAGTGGGTACACTAACACTAAGTTCATCTACTCCCAAACCAATCAGCAGTGGAATAGCATGAACATCACTGGCAATACCGCCACACACACCCACCATTTTTTTGTGTTTTTTGGCGGCGTCGCAGGTTATTTTTATTAGTTTTAAAACGCTGGGATGTAGTCCATCAGCCATAGCGGCTAAGTCACGATGGCCACGGTCGATGGCTAAAGTGTATTGTGTTAAATCATTTGATCCAATCGAGAAAAAATCCACATGCGGGGCAAAAACTTCTGCCATAAGTGCTGCAGAGGGAACTTCAATCATAATTCCTACAGATACTGACGAAACTTTAAGAGCAGCACACTCTTCCCTTAGAATTTGTCTGGCCTCAAACAGCTCTGACAGCGTAGTGACCATAGGAAACATAATTCTTAAAGCGGACAAGGGCTTTACTTTTAATAGAGCTTTTAGTTGAAGACGAAATATTTCTGGTGATCTTAATGATAAACGCAAACCACGTACTCCTAAAAAAGGATTTTCTTCTGGAGGTACAGGCAAATATTTTAAAGGCTTATCGCCCCCAACATCCAATGTGCGAATGATCACCGGATGATGATTTAATGCTGATATAATTTCTTGATACTTTTCAGTCTGCTCAGATTCAGTTGGAGCGGTGATGCGATCTAAGAATAAAAATTCTGATCGAAGCAGTCCCACACCTTCAGCGCCAAGGGTTAAAGCCTTATGGGCTTCGTTATTTTTACCGATATTAGCCAATACTTCGATGCGA
This sequence comes from Pseudobdellovibrionaceae bacterium, assembly GCA_022843825.1. GTDB lineage: Bacteria > Bdellovibrionota > Bdellovibrionia > Bdellovibrionales > Bdellovibrionaceae > Pseudobdellovibrio. The sequence continues at coordinate 4,751 of JALHMX010000033.1, read as the reverse complement.
TGGCCGTCTAAAGTAACTGCGGGCTTTAAAGCAGAATCAAAATTCAGTTTATATTTTTGATTTTGTGTTTCGATATCACCTTGGGCTTGCTGTATTTCTGCCGTCGTTGGCCGTATATTGATATAACCTTTTTGCGCATACAGTAAAGCAATGGTGTCATCTGGTAGATTGAGAATATCTTCCGACACTGCAGTGATCATGGCTATACCCTGTGAACGCGCAATAATTGCCACGTGCGAGCTTGCACCGCCTTCAACAGTACACAAACCTTTTACGTGCTGAGGGTCAAGCATAGCCATATCCGAGGGCGTAAGATTTTGCGCGATGAGTATAATGGATTCACCGGATTTGATTTTATTCAAAGGATTCTCAGTTTTTATATTTAATAGAATTTTTAAAACACGCTGACCGACATCGTGAAGATCATGTGCGCGCTCAGCCAAAAGAGTGTTGTTAAGATTTTTTAAAGAATTTTTAAGCTGATTAATACTTTCTTGCCAGGCATAGTCCGCCGTATATTTTTGTTGGATTAAATTTTTAGCGTGACTAGTAATTTCAGGATCCTTTAAAAGTTCTTGATGGGCCTGATAAATTCCACGTCTATCAGCATCCGTTGAAGACTTTAGATCTATAATCATCGCCGATAACTCTCGAGATGCTTGATCTATAGCTTGGAGTAACTTTTTATTTTCTTCTTCAGTGGATAATGTCGATAATGATTTTTTCGCAATTACCTCTTGCAGTTTGAGTTGAAAAATCTTTCCATAGACATCACCAGGAGCTGCAGTAACTCCATGAAATTCATGTTTAGAGCTAGAGGCAGGTTTCGTTGATAGAACTACAGGTGATGTATGGTGCTCTTCTGATAGGTTACTCAGCAGCAGAGCAATCTCCTTAACGGCCTCATGCGAGTCAGGCCCGAAGGCTTCAATAGTTAAGTTATCTAGGTAGCTTACAGATAGAGTTAAAATAGACGTAACACTTTTAGCATTTGCTGCTTGATTATTTTTAAATATAAAAATGTCGGATTTATATTTTTGAGCGGCCTGGGACAAGGCCGCTGCAGGACGCGCATGCAGGCCCGTTTTATTTAAACAGGCTATAGGCTGACTAACAGTTAACAAGTTTAAGTTATTGGAATGAATCATCGGCTCAGCACTACGAGCTGATTGTTTTTGAACACTGAACAAAGTGGAGGTGCCGGCTGAAACCCTGCTTAAGTTTGAAAACTGGATTTGATAATTATTTGGCTGAGTAATCAAAACCAAAGTCATCGCACTTTTGGCCTGCGTTGCAATATAATCCAAATCAAATTCGATCAGTCTATCGCCTGTCTTAACTTTTTGGCCCGCTTGAACAAAAGCCGTAAAGCCCTCGCCTTTAAGCTTTACCGTATCAACGCCAATGTGAATAAGTACCTCTAGGCCATCTGCCGATTTTAATGTTATCGCATGTCGCGAAGGGTGAATAAACTCAACAATTCCATCAATGGGAGATAGTAAAACAGAATCGATGGAATCAATAGCCATGCCGTCACCCACCATTTTTTTTGAAAAAGCTTCATCGGGGACTTGGCTTAATGGGATGATAAGACCTGAAAGGGGAGCCTGAATTTTCATAGAAGGGGATCATGCAGTTTTTAACCGAATAAGGCAAATAAAAAGGCCCATGATTGAAGTCATGGGCCTATATTTTTTCGCTTATATAAAATCTAAATTAGAAACGAGCTTGAAAGTAGATGTTTGCGTAAGCTTGATCTAATGTAGCGTTTGTAGCACCATTGTAAACTCTGTTTTCAACAGCGATAGGCATCATAATACTTGGAGATATGCTTACGTTACGGCTAAAAGCGTACGTAGCAGTAGGTCCTACTTCAATCAGCAAACCTGCAGGATCCGCTGCGTGAACCTCATACTGAGTCCATTGTTTAGCACCAATTTTCCAACTGTCAGATAATTTGTAGTCATAAATTGTCATATCTTCTACATAATAAGTTGTATCACCTGGAGAGTAATTTTTGCTAACTTGGTAGCGTGGAATCAATTCATTATATATATTGTGAACGTCAGACAATTTTAAATTTTGACGGAAGTAATATGTATAGTGATCAATTTCTTTGTTGATACTACGATCTGTGGTTCTGAAGTAATATCTGAAAGCACCAAATACTGTTAAAGTATCACTTTTATAGAAATCTGGGTGTTGTATAGTAATGCTCGGATCACTCGCACTCCAGTATTTAGCATTTACTGCGTTGTCATTATAAGTTCTATAATTTTGAACAAAGTTCATAAAACCACCCCAACCTGATTGGTGGCGATAGCCTACTTGAAGTTCATTTTTGGCGTTCATAGTTTGCTTGCCATCAACATAAAGATTTTCTCGACGAGCTGAATCGATTGTCGATTTAAATCCCAGAATCCACGGCGATCGTGCTGATGGAGCTGGTTTTGTGTCTGCAGTTGTTACTGATGTCGTAGGTGTTGCCGTAGATTCTTGAGCAAAGGCAATAGGAGTCGATAGAACAGCAGCTAAAGTAGCTGCTAAAGTGAATTTGGCACTAATAGTCTTCATAGTTTTCCCCATGTGTTTTGGTTTATAGTCGTTATTTGTACCCGGCTTTTGTAACGTCATGAGATGAGAAAGTAAAGTGAAGTTTGATTTAACCTCGAAGCTTGAATTTTTTCTATGTCATTAAATTAGACAGCAATATCTTATGGAATATACACGCTCTAGCAGGTGTTTTTGGAATATCATTTATTTTCAAGCAGTAAGGCATTATAGAACTTACAAACTGAATTTTATATTCTTAAATTGTGTGAAAAAGTAGGGTTAAAAAGAAGGGCTCACCAGGGGTGTGTGAGCCCGCGGGATTAGTGACGGCGCTCCAACCTTGAAGTCACGGTTTTGGGTATAATCTTCTGAGGGTCCTCAATTTCTGCAGGTGGAGCGTAGGGATCGCCTGGCGGGAAGGGAGGAACTTTTTGTTTTTCTTCTTTTTCTTTATTTTCTGAAGAATTTTCAGAAGATTTATTTTGATTTTTATCTTTCATTTTATTCTCCTTTTAGTCGCACGTCTTAGTTAACGGCGACTTCTAATGCCCGACGTCTTTGTTCTTTTTCAATAAGTTTTACATTTTCGTGAATGGCTTCTTTCCAGGTCGATTGTTCATCAGCTATATGCGAGTCCGCGCCTCCAAGGGCTTCCAATACAGATAATGTCTTTTCTGCATCCTCTGAAGAGTCAGGATGAACTGAAACTAAAATTCCCCCCGCATTTAAAAGTTGACCATATCTTTTTCCCACGGGATCGGGCGTACCTATACCAGCTAAGATTCCGAAGGCTGCACCTGCGACGCCGCCTATAACTAGCGAAGCCATGCCTGCCATAAATCCACCGAGCACATAAAGATTGAAAGGCAGCGCTTGGGTTTCATTAAGGCGATAGCCGATATATAAAAACATTCCTCCGATAATAAAAATGCCTAAGAAGGCGCCGATTAAAGCACCATTTTTTAATTGGTATCTTTGAACCTGCGAAAAATCTTGATCTCCATCAACAGGTTTAAAAAAAGAAAAGTTTTTAGTACTAAGACCTAACTTCTTTAAAGATTTAAAAGCCGTTTTAACCTGATCCATCGTATTGTAGACCGTAAACACCGCTCTGTTGTTGTTTTCTTTATTAGTAGTCATTAAATCCCCCCTGTTAATCTGCTATTGATCTATTGATTTAAAATGCAAGACGCTAGCCACACCAAGTGTGGACTATATAAGTTTGCTAACTTGTGACGGGGGATTATTCCCCATGATGAGGTAAAATTCTCTGTCGAAAGTCAGTTCTGTAGATAAATTAAAAAGACTGGTTGAAAAAAATTAGTCCACAATCCCTAGACTGAAGACCTGAAAATAGGTCTGTAAGCCACTTTAAAGTTAAGCAAACTGTTTAACATTTTTACAGGACCATAAAAAGTCGAAAGTTATGTAAACCTTTCGGAACAAAAAGCCGAAAATAAGTCATCTTGATTTAAGTTAGGGGGCTTATGTCTTTTTTGCATAAGAAAAAACATAACGATAGTGACAGTTTTTGGACATCATATTCAGATCTATTTTTAGGTTTGTCGTCCATATTTTTAATGCTTTATGTAGTGGCCAGTCTCCGCGCAGGTACTGACGGAATTAAAAGCGCTGTGGAAAATAGGCAGCTTAAAGTTCAAGTGCAGGATCTTCAAAATCAATTGGATACGTATGAATCTATAAAACAGAACTACATGAGTACGCAAGCCTCTCAAAGTGAGGTTAACGAATATACAGAACTTATGGATAAATTATCTTTACTTCAGGAAGAGGCTAATTCTGAAAAGCGCAACTTGCAGAAAGCCGCACGCGAAAATGCTGAGAAAGAGAAAGCTCTTAATAAGTACCAGCAGATGGTCAGAAATGTTATTAATAAGTCAACGCTCGCAAAAGTAAAAATTAATACGCGTGAAGATATTATAGTCGAGCGTGATACAACAATTGATCATCAAGCTGAAAATATTCAAGCACTAAGTCGAAATGTTAGTTCCCTAGAGAAAAATATTAGTAAAAAAGAATCAGAAATAGCGCAATCGCAACGAGAAGCAAAAGAGAAAACAGCCGCTTTAAAAAACTTATTGAAGAAACAAAAAATTAATCAAAAAGTTTATCAAGCTAGATTAAATAAGTTACAGCAAGAATCGAAAAATGAGATTCAAAATTTGATGCAGCAAAAA
>JALHMX010000032.1:7507-7953 GCA_022843825.1 Pseudobdellovibrionaceae bacterium | reverse complement strand
ACACTATCGGGATAACTTTCCACGATGGGGATACCAGCTTCTGAGCCTAACGAGATATTGGTATTGAACGGAACCTCGCCCAGTTTTCGAATATCTTTGGAAGTCATATAAGAATCCAATTCTCCTTTAGGGAAAAGTTGGATTTTTTCTCCTGTAACAGGATTTAGCATGTAGGACATATTCTCTATAACGCCGGCAATTTTAATTCCGGTGCGCTCGAACATATCAATGGCTTTTTTGGCGTCGATTAATGAGATATTTTGAGGGGTTGAAACTATAACTGCGCAGTCAACTTTAACTTTTTGCGCCACCGATAATTGCACATCACCGGTGCCGGGCGGAAGATCGATGATCAGATAATCCAACTCGCCCCAGGTGACGTCTTTAAAAAATTGATCCATGGCTTTAAATAGCATCGGGCCCCGCCACACAATGGCCGCGGATTC
>JALHMX010000032.1:0-7497 GCA_022843825.1 Pseudobdellovibrionaceae bacterium | reverse complement strand
CGGATTCTTCCACTAGAAAACCCATGCTCATGACTTTAATTCCGTAACGAGTCAGCGGTACAATTTTATTACCTTCAAGTAACTGAGGTTTTTGATTAACGGCACCCATCATGCGGGGAAGTGAAGGACCATAAATATCAGCATCTAAAATTCCAACATTTCCATATTTGCGAAGACTTAGGGCCAGGTTCGTGGCCACCGTACTTTTTCCGACGCCACCTTTTCCTGAGCCCACAGCAATAACCTTTTTTACACCGGGAAGTGAAATTTGCTGGTTAAAAGGATTGTTATTTTCCGCCATATCAGTCTCCAGGGTTTATGTGCTTTGCATGTTGGCCTTAAATCTAATAATATAATCCTTAGTGAATAGCCAGCAGCTTCTGTATATTAACATCATCATTGGGGTGTTATTCCTAGTGTACTTTTTATTTGGTCGACCTCGCCCTAAGGACCCCACACGACTAAATCTTAAAAATCCGGATTCTTCAGCAAACGCCGAAGGTGTTTCCAAAATTAGTCACAAAAATCAGCAATCAGAGGGTTATAATCCTAAAATGACGGTTCTGGAGCCCGAGACTAAAACCACTTCGCAAAAAGATTTGGCGATTTTTTTTATGTATAATGGCCACGACTGGGAAGCGCATGATGTTTTGGGCGTTGCTCAGGGGGCAAATCTTAAAATTGTGACTGAAAAATATCAAAAATTGCTGGCTGAAAACAATACTCAATCCTATGATTTTTTAGAAGCAGCTTATCAGGCTATTTTAAAGCGAAAACGCAACACCGTGCTATAGCCACTGTAATTGACCTTCCTTGATCAATCAGACAATATACAATCAGACTTACACAGGGAAAGTAGGCCAAGATGAGCGGTCAAATTCGACGACTGAAAGATTTAAATACATTAGTCAGTTTATCTAAACGCCGCGGTTTTGTTTTTCAAAGTTCTGAAATTTACGGTGGCCTGGGAAGCTGCTGGGATTACGGCCCGCTAGGTTCGCTAATGAAGCTGAATGTAAAGCGCGCATGGTGGAATGCCATGACCCGCAGATCTGATATCGTAGGTCTTGATGCGGCCATTCTGATGCACCCCACGGTGTGGAAAGCCTCAGGTCATGTGGATGGATTCTCTGATCCTTTGGTGGATTGTAAAGAGTGTAAAACTCGTTTTCGTGCCGACAACACGGACTCTTATTTAACCAAAAAACAATGTCCTACGTGCGGCTCTAAAAATTTATCTGAAGAGCGTAATTTTAACTTAATGTTTAAAACTCATATGGGCCCCTTAGAGGACACCGGCTCGGTGGTTTATCTTCGTCCCGAAACCGCGCAGGGTCATTTTGTAAACTTTCAAAACTGTCAGCAAAGCTCGCGCTACAAAATTCCTTTTGGCATCGCTGCCATCGGAAAATCTTTTCGCAATGAAATCACCCCCGGAAATTTTATTTTCCGTACGCGTGAGTTTGAACAAATGGAAATGCAATACTTTGTAAAACCGGGAACCGATGAAAAGTATTTCATGGAATGGAAAGAGCGTCGTCTAGAATTTTATTTGAAATATGGAATTCGTCGGGAAAATTTAAATTTTAAAGATCATGATAAGCTGGCGCATTATGCACGCGCAGCAGTCGATGTTGAATATAAATTTCCGATGGGCTTTTCAGAGCTTGAGGGGATTCACAATCGTTCTGATTTTGATTTATCTCAGCACTCAAAATTCTCTGGAAAAAATTTAGAGTACTTCAATGAAGCCGAAAAAGAAAAATATATTCCCTATGTGATCGAAACCGCCGTGGGTTGTGATCGGCTTTTCTTAGCCTTTATGTGTGATGCCTACCGCGAAGAAGTCACGGTGGATGACAAAGGTGCAGAGGACGTTCGCGTCGTACTGGGGTTTCATCCGGACATCGCGCCATACAAAGTGGCAGTGTTGCCACTATCGAAGAAAGAAGAATTAACAGGGCCAGCCATGAAACTGCGGGATCAGTTGGCGGAAGATTTTGATGTCAACTACGACGAGACCGCTTCAATTGGGAAACGCTACCGCCGTCAAGACGAAGTGGGAACTCCATTTTGTGTGACCTATGATTTTGATACGATCAATGATCAAGCCGTAACAGTAAGACATCGCGATAAGATGACTCAGGAGCGTATAAAAATTTCTGAGTTGAATATTTATATTAGTCAGCAACTGAAGACATTTTAACAATGGGGATGGATAAAATGACAACAGCGACCACACCAACAACAAATAAGAGACCAGAAAAATTTGTTTATTACTTTGCGGAAGGTGTTGCAGAAGGCAATGCAGGTATGAAAAGTACTTTGGGCGGCAAAGGAGCTAATCTGGCGGAAATGACGGCCATTGGACTTCCGGTTCCTCCGGGCTTTACCATTTCGACAGACATTTGCACCAGCTACTATGCTGAAGGTGGAAAACTTCCGGAGTGGGTAAAACCTGAAGTGTTAAAAGCTCTTTCCCGCGTCGAAAATAATATTAATAAAAAATTTGGCGATACAAAAAATCCTTTATTGGTTAGCGTGCGCTCCGGGGCGCGCGCTTCTATGCCAGGTATGATGGACACGATTTTAAATCTTGGTCTTAATGATGAAACCGTTGAAGGCTTAGCAAAAAGTTCTAACAATCCGCGCTTTGCGTGGGATTCATATCGCCGCTTTATTCAGATGTATTCAGATGTCGTCATGGGAATGAATTCTTCATTGTTAGAAGTGTCCTTAGAGGACATGAAAGCTGAAAAAAATATTCATAATGATAATGATTTAACGACAGATGATTTAAAAAAATTAGTTGTGAAGTTTAAAGACATGGTTAAGCAAATGACCGGACAAAATTTCCCCTCCGATCCTTTCGAACAACTGTGGGGCGCGATCAGCGCCGTTTTTCAAAGTTGGAATACTCCACGCGCCATGACTTATCGCGAACTTCACAATATTCCTTTAAGCTGGGGAACAGCAGTTAATATTCAATCGATGGTCTTTGGAAATATGGGCGATGACTCCGCAACAGGCGTAGCTTTTACTCGGGATCCAAGCACCGGCGAGAAAAAATTCTATGGAGAGTTTTTAATTAACGCCCAAGGAGAAGACGTGGTGGCGGGAATTCGCACACCTCAACCTATTTCTTTATTGAGAGAAGCCATGCCTGGTCCCTATAAGGATTTAGAAACTAGTTATCAAAAACTTGAAACCTATTTTAAAGACATGCAAGATATCGAATTTACTATTGAGAAAAACAAATTGTGGATGTTGCAAACTCGTAATGGAAAACGCACGGCAAAAGCCTCATTACAAATAGCTTGTGATATGATTGATGAAAAATTAATAACGGAAAACGAAGCTCTGTTAAGAATAGATCCGGCATCGCTTGATCAACTTTTGCATCCAACATTAGATCCTAAGACGACTAAAACTTTATTAGCTAAAGGTCTGCCGGCCAGCCCGGGTGGAGTCTGCGGAGAAATCGTTTTTACTCCGGAAGAAGCGGTAGAACTTAAAGAAAAAGGAAAAAAAGTTATTTTAGCGCGGATAGAGACTTCGCCGGAAGATATTGCCGGCATGGTCGCGGCTCAAGGGATTTTAACCACTCGTGGTGGAATGACTTCACATGCGGCGGTGGTTGCCCGTGGCATGGGTAAATGTTGTGTGGCGGGATGTTCCGAAGTGAATATTGATTATGTATCCGAGCAAATGAAAGTTAAAGGCTACGTTCTTAAAAAAGGCGACATCATAACTTTGGACGGGGGCACCGGAGAAGTCTTTTTAGGTGAAGTTAAAACAATTGAACCAAAGCTCGATGGAACTTTTGATCGCGTCATGAAAATGGCAGATCAAGTGCGGCGGTTAAAAGTTAGAACTAATGCCGACACACCAAAAGATGCCCAGACCGCTCGGGATTTCGGTGCAGAAGGAATTGGGCTATGTCGAACTGAGCACATGTTTTTCGGAGCAGATCGAATTGATGCTGTTCGAGAAATGATCGTGGCTGAAACACGCAGCGAGCGCGAAAAAGCACTAGCGAAATTATTACCGATGCAGCGGGATGACTTTTATCAACTGTTTAAAATTATGCAGGGTTATCCGGTGACCATTCGTTTGTTAGATCCGCCTTTACATGAGTTTGTTCCGCATAGTGAAAAAGATATCGAAGAGCTGGCCAAGCGGATTAATTATGATCCGGCCAAGCTAAAACATAAAATTGGATCGCTGCATGAGTTTAACCCGATGTTAGGTCATCGGGGATGTCGCTTGGCCATTACCTTTCCTGAAATATATAATATGCAATCGCGCGCTATTGCCGAGGCCGTGGCGCAGCTGACGAAAGAGGGAATGACTTTAATACCGGAAATTATGATTCCTTTGGTGGCCACGGAAAAAGAATTGCAAATTCTTCGTAGTCAAACGGTTGAAGTGATTGAAAAAGTTCAGAAAGAAACCGGTGTGAAGTTTGAATACCAAATTGGAACTATGATTGAGCTTCCGCGGGCGGCGATTACCGCCCATGAAATTGCCAAATACGCAGACTTCTTTAGCTTCGGAACAAATGATTTAACGCAAACGACTTTAGGCATATCACGTGACGATGCGGGACGCTTTCTAGGAAGTTATATTAGCGAAGGTATTTTTGCCAAAGATCCATTTGTCTCTATCGATCAAGTGGGCGTTGGCACTTTGGTTAAAACCGGCGTAGATTTAGGAAGACAGACGAAGAACGGGCTAAAGGTCGGGGTTTGCGGAGAGCATGGTGGAGATCCGGACTCGGTGGAATTCTTCGAGAACATCAATTTAGATTACGTCAGCTGTTCTCCGTTTCGCGTACCGATCGCCCGCTTAGCCGCTGCTCGTGCGTCGCTCAAGCGCAAGGCACGAAATTAACCGATAATATGTTTCGTAAGTGAAAAACATTTAGACATATTCTGAAACATTAAATTCTTACTCTGTAACAGCCGATATTACCTCATCTGAACAATGAGGTAAGTGTATGGAACGTTTTATAAAAAAAGAATTTGGTTCAATAAAAATGCTGAAGGCATTTTTATTTTCACTATTTGCGTTAAGCTTTTCATCATGCAGTCAGACAACTTTTACTGCCGATGAGAATTCCGCACTAGCAACTCCTGTTCTTTTTGAAAATACTTACAAAGTATCTCCATCAGAAGTTCAATTTATCCAACCTAATTTAGCCGAGAATAAAACAACTTTAACTTTTCAAGTAAAAGATTCTTTAGGTGTACTTATAGAAGCGCTTTTAAAAAGCCAAGTGGTGCTTAAGGAAGACGGGCAAGTTATTACAGATTTTAATTTGAGCAAAAACTCTGTGATCACAACCAATTCAGCCGATATTATTTTAGCCGTTGATGTGACAGGATCTATGGAGCCCACCATTGAAGCGGCCAAAGCACGCTTAGTTAACTTCGTACGGGATTCGCGCGCGCGTGGGTATCACACCAGAATGTGTTTATCAACTTTTGGTGATTACACAGTTTCAAAATGTAATCGATTTTATAATAACGATCCAAAGGATCCAGGAACAGAAATAGAAATCAATGAGTTGATTTCAGAAATCACAAAACTAAAAGCCCTAAAAGGACCATTGGATCCAGGCGGTCGTGACTTTGATGAAAACCCTATGCGTGCAGTTATTGATGCAGCAGGGGCTCCATGGGCATCCAATGCCCAACGTTTTATGATATTAGTGACTGACGCTGGTTTTCTTTATTCTCCAGGAAATTCTGGTGATGTGGGTTTGTTAGCCCCACTTTATCCTGATGTTTTATCGGCGATTACGCAATCTCAGATGAAGATTTTCGCGGTAACGCCGTCTCGTTCTGGATATGAAAAAGATTTCAGATCGCAAAAAGGTATCGTCGAGCACAGTGGTGGTCGCTGGTATCGATTTTCAGATTTAGTTAGTGGTCAAATCACATTGACGACGGTGTTGGATAATATTATTTCGTCGATTGATACCACTTTTGTTTTGGATTACACCTTAACCTCTGAAGGAAAGCATGATCCGTCGAAACCTCTGAATCAAAGAAATATTACGATTGAATTACTAAGTTCAGTATTAGGAAATATTGCTGGCCTTACGATTAATTCCAATTTACCAAATGGACGCGTACCGGATCCACGCAATTTTGTTATTTCAAATCGCGCTATCGATCCAGCCAAATTATCAGTCTATGTGGATAATGAACTGCAAATTGGTACTTATGTTGTATTACCCAATCTGAAAGAGGTTGAGTTTTTTAAACCTCAACGACCTAATTCTAAAATTAAAATTAAATATCAGTATGACTCAGTTAAAGATTCGATGGGTCTTACACCAATTTATATATCAGTCGGCGCCGACAAAATTTCGTTATTGAAGTTTAAAATTAACGGCATCCCTGTCGAACCACAGTACTACACCCTTGTTCCCGTAGAGCTTAACCTGGCGTCGATCATCATCAACGACAACGTCTTTGATGAATCAGATCCTTTTGGAATAAACGCTACCGGCACCCTCGACATTTCTATTCGAACAAAATAACTTTTAATTACTCTCTAAAAACGAGTTCGGGCGCAAGCACGCTGTCTGAGTTTTTAGAGAGTAATTAAAAGTTAAACGTTGAACTTGAAGAAAAGTATGTCGCCGTCTTTAACGGTGTAGTCTTTGCCTTCAGAGCGGTATTTACCCGCGTCTTTGACGGCCGCTTCAGATTTTAACGCAAATAAATCTTCGCAATGATAAGCATCTGCGCGGATGAAACCTTTTTCAAAATCGGTGTGGATAACTCCAGCGGCTTGCGGGGCCTTCATGCCCGCACGAATAGTCCATGCCCGCACTTCTTTTTCGCCGGCGGTGAAGTATGTGTAAAGTCCCAACAGAGAATAAGCTTCGCGAATCAGACGATTTAATCCAGCTTCGGTGGCATTCATGCTGGAAAGAAATTCGGCGCGCTCTTCCACTGGCAATAGTGCGATCTCGGCCTCCATAGCTGAACAAATCATTAAAGTTTTGTTGTTCTCCTCTTTGGCACGTTTTTCCACGGCGCGAACCCAGTCGTTTCCACCGGCGGCAAAATCCGTATCAGAGACATTACAAACATATAAAACCGGTTTACTGGTTAATAGATGCATATCATTGGCGTAAGGCTGCTCTAAATCACTTAAAGTCACTGAGCGCGCCGGCTTTCCTTGAGCTAACGCTTGATGAATTCGTTGAGTGACGTCCACATCCATTTTCATTTTTGGATCAGCAGAAGTTTTTGCAGCCTTTTCAATACGCTTTAATTTTTTCTCTGCAGTATCATAATCCGCTAGCATCAGCTCCGTATTAATAACATCGATATCGCGAAGTGGATCGACGCTTCCGGAAACGTGAATTATATTTGGATCATCAAAGCAGCGAACCACATGAATAATCGCATCAGTTTGTTTAATGTGACCAAAAAATTGATTTCCTAAACCTTCAAACTGACTGTCGCCCTTAACGAT
>JALHMX010000031.1 GCA_022843825.1 Pseudobdellovibrionaceae bacterium | reverse complement strand
CTTTAGCAATCAGGGCTTCAGCTTTGCTTTTATCTGATTGAACCGCAGCTGTTTCATAATAGGCTTCGGCAATAGCTAACGTCGTTAACACCCAAGGATTACCGGCTTTTGAATCGGCTCCGTCGTATGTATCTTCAGTGTAGCGACCAATGGCCACTCCAGGTGCATCAGAAAATTTATTAATGTTGTATAAATTTTTAAAGGCCAAGATAAGCGCATCAATAGTTTTTTGCACTCGTGAATCTGTCCACGACAAATAGTTTTTTGGATGGGGCGCTCGCAATAAAGCCAAAATAACTGCAGTGTCTAAGTTAGAAACTTTCGTGTTTAACCCAAACTGATAATTTAATGTCGTAGGAATGTATAAAGCTGATTTATTTAAAAAGCGTTTAAGACTGGCTTCTATTTTTTGTGATTCTTTTAAATACCAATCACTGGCGCCGAAATCTCCAAGAATTTGTGCTAAACGTGCGCCCTCTTGCAACGCCGACTTTTGCACCATCAGTGTAAAGAAGTGATCTCCGGATAATTCTTCCCAAAGATCAAAGCTTGGTTTACTCCAGTTAAGCGCCACATATTCAAGGTCACTTTTGATCACAGATCTTGCTGGCATTTCGTTAACATAAAGATCTTTGCGAACTTCACCTGTTTTACCTTCATCTATTAAAACATGCGCCCACTTGATAATAGCTAACGCACGAATGGCCGGGCCATCGTTTTGCGGTCTTCCCCAAGGAAGCTCATAAGATTTTCCATCAACGTAAAATTTTGGCTCGCCATAACCTGTTAATGTCTGCGTGTTTTGATTTAAACGAGAAAATGAAATAAAATCTTTAATTTTTGTTTCATAAACATATTTTTCAGAAGATGAATTGCTTCTCAAATAAAGATCCACTAAAACATCGGCGATAAATCCCGCATCCCTTACCCAATGATAATAGTAGTCCGGATTGGCCTTTGAAGGACTGGCAATAATCGCCCCCGGAGTTAAATCCGGATATGACATTGATTCAATAATTTTAGCTTTAGATAATTCCACTTCCTGGCTAAGCCAAATCTCAAGTGGTGTTGACTGCGCATGCGAAACTTGAACAGATAACATCAAAATTAAAGAAACAAAAATTCTCATGGTTTCCCCTCTATCAAAGATGGCAATTATGTCTTTAATTTTGTATTATAGATTGGGGGTCAAACCAAGCAAATTAGGTCTAAAAATATGACTTAATTTGCTGTGGTTTTACTCATTATTGCTGATTTTTTTGTTACTTGTTGCCGGAGATCGAGAGAGTCCATTGTATTCTGCAATAGCTTCCACAATGTTGCGGTTTTGATCAAAACGTATTGTTATCCCCTGATTCTTATCTACTAATAACACAACACTTTTAGCATGAATATCTTTATGGTCAGCAGATTCTATAAACTGAGCTCCTTGAAAGTAAGATTTAGCTTGAGCTAAGGAAGCTTCTTTATCGCTTTCAGTCGGTATCCAAAGATATCCTGTAAGCTTTTGAGTCTTTTTATCAAAATTCAAAGACGCACGCTGAAAGCCGCTCGGTCCATTATAATTATATGTGTAATAATCATTTTTTTCAATTCGACTAAAAGGAACGCCTAGCTTCCCGCTGACATCCGACTCTGTAGAAATACCTATTTTAAGAAACTCTACAATGTCACTATAAACTATTTTCGTCGATCCTTTTGGGGTGCTGGCACAACTTAATAAAAAAAAGAAAGTTAAAAAGTAAATAAGCTTCATTTCTTTATCTCCTTAAGTTTAAACTGCTCTCCATAGTGCTTTTTAATCCATTCATAAGCAGCAGGAGTAACTTTTCTTAGTTTATCAGAATCATACAAAAAGTGTTCAACATTATTAGCAAAATCCTCTTCGTGTGATAATTTTCCGTCTTCTTCAACATATCCACTTTCGCGTCCTACCCAATATATTTTTCCGTCCTTCTCCAACTCTAAGCGCCAACCAGTAGCTCGACGATAGTCCTGCCTATTTTTCTCGGCAAGGTCACGATAGGCATGATGCAAAAACTCGTGTGCCAATATACGAGAAATATTTCGATTTGGATCAAAAGCAGAGTCATAAATAGTAATCACTTTATCAGAACTCGTCGCAGGGTTAGGATAGTCCTTAGATTTATTTAGCCTATAAAGTCCTTCAATACTATCTCTGATAATATCTTCAGGAAAAGTAGCAACTGCTTCTATAATTCTTTGCTTTTCAGATTCGGTCCATTTTTTTGATATTTCTTTGCGATGTGGCCAGTCTTGCGGGATACCATTTTTAAATCTATCTTTTAAAAATATTAGCTCTCTAGTTAACTCTTTACAGTGAGCCTTAACTTGAGAAGACGACACATGTGTACCATCAGATCTCACATATGCTTTTCTAAAGTGCGATTGCACTAAATACTGACTTGATGTACACTCCAACGCTCGTGCTTTTGTAACGAAACAAAAAAATAAAATTAGTCCAAATATAATCTTCATAATATTACTCATTACCTCTCAATGATTGCGGCGACGCCCATACCACCTGCCGTGCAGATGCTAATTAAAATTCGGCCGTGGCCTTTTTCTTTAAGAATTTTTGCAGCTGTGGCAACAATGCGACCGCCGGTCGCTGCGAAAGGATGTCCTAAGGCAAGGCTACCGCCTTTGATATTCATTTTGTCGCGGTCAATGGATCCCATAGCTTGATCGCGGCCTAAAACTTTTTTGCAGTAGTCGACTGATTCCCAAGCTTTCAAAGTGCACAGCACTTGGCCCGCGAAGGCCTCATGAATCTCATAAAAATCAAAATCTTGTAAGGATAAATTGTTTCTTTTGAGTAATCTAGAAACAGCAATAGTGGGAGCCATCAATAGACCTGCGCCCTTTACAAAGTCCACAGCTGCGACTTCACAGTCTGTAAAATACGCCATAATTTCTTGACTATTTTTTTGAGCCCACTCTTCTGAACTGAGTAAAACAACGGATCCACCATCAGTTAGCGGCGTAGAGTTTCCGGCCGTTAAAGTTCCTTTACTTGATTTATCAAACGCAGGCTTAAGTTTGGCTAACTTTTCCATTGTGGTATCTTTTCGTGTGATGGTGTCCCTTTTTAGACCTGCAAACTCAATAATAAGATCATCGTGGAATCCCTCATCATAGGCCTTAGCGGCTTTCTGGTGTGATTCAAATGCGATTTGATCTTGAGCTTCGCGCGTAATTCCCCACTCCTTCACCATCAATTCAGTGTGCTCTCCCATCGACAAACCAGTCCGAGGTTCCATCACTGCTGGCAATTGAGGTTTTAATAACGAAAACTTAAATGTGGTTAAAAATTTTAATTTCTCTATAAATGTTTTGGCATTACGAAGGCGAATTAAAAAATGAGTTAATTTTCTTTGGCCTATTAGGGGCACATCCGAATTAGTATCACTGCCGCCGGCCAATCCCGATTCAATCTGCCCGGCTGCAATTTTTAAAGCTATAATATTGGCGGCCTCAAGCCCCGTTCCACAGGCCCGCTGTATATTTAATCCCGGAGTATCGGCTGATAATCCACTTCCTAAAACCACTTCTCTTGATAAATTCCAATCGAAAGGATGGTTCATGACTGCGCCAGAAATAACATCTCCTAACATTTTTCCCGATAGGTTTTTTCTTTTGACCAGCTCATTAACAGGTGATCCAAACAGATCTTGATTTGATTGCCCCAGATACTGGGTTTGCGACTTAACAAAAGGTGTTCTTAAACCACCAAGTATAGCCACTTTTCGTGGAAATCCCATATACTCTCCTTATAATGCAATAATTAGATATCTACTTTAATCGTTTTAGAAAATTGCTTGTCGGAATATTCTGATATGCAATTGATGTGCATTTCAATGCTGTCTGCGTCGGTTTTGATTTGCTCTAATGTTACAAAATTAGGATATCCATAATAAGCTATTTGCCCATCAGATTCTTTTCTTTTTCCAAATCTACCTGCAGAGCCACTGAACATGGCGCTTGAAGTGATTTCATAGGTTTTGTATCCTACTAAGCTTTCTGAAACGTGTTGAATCTGTGAATAGTGCACATCTCCGGTCACAAACAGTGTTGGCTGCTGCAAATTCTTAATAGCAGAAATAAATTCATTAAATTCTTTACGCGCATTACGTTCATAAGACTCTGCAATAAAACTATAATACAGAAGCTGTTGCGACAAAACGAGCATTTTAGGCAAAGCACTTTTTGCTAATTCTTTCTTCATCCAATCAAGTTGGTTTTGGCCTAAAAATATCTCCTTCTTCTTGTTCTTAAAAAATCGCGTATCAAAAAAGAAAATTTGTAACCCAAAGGCTTCAATTGAGAAAGAAGACCCTGGTCCTTGGGAAACAGCCTTCACTCGAGAATCCGCAGAAAATATAGATCTAAACAAATCTAGATAAAAATCTTTATAAGGATGGGTCACGTCAGAATTATTATAAGCTAAATCATGATCATCCCAGGCGGCGAAAATAGGTATTAAATTTTTTTGGCTATAAAGCTCAAATTCCAAAAGCGTCTTTATATAAATTTTATACGCATCTTGAATTTTAGC
The DNA here is from genome assembly GCA_022843825.1 of Pseudobdellovibrionaceae bacterium. Classification (GTDB taxonomy): domain Bacteria; phylum Bdellovibrionota; class Bdellovibrionia; order Bdellovibrionales; family Bdellovibrionaceae; genus Pseudobdellovibrio. Next base: position 5,169 of record JALHMX010000031.1, on the reverse strand, counting down.
TGGACGATTCAGATAAGTATCTAATGAACTATTTCCATAAACTAAATCACCATTATAGAAAATCACATCCGGCTGCGAACGAAACAATTTTCTAAACATGGTCGACTTCGGACCCGCATTGCGATGGTTTGTGCACGACAATAACGCGATTTTAGTATTCTTATTATTTAAATCTAATGTTCTGAAATAACGTATCTTCACGTCAGAATATAAAGGATCAGACACCATTATTGCGTAATCTTCTCCTAAACGAAGGCCATCTAAAAATATTTGATAAACGACAAAGTCTTCATCTAAACCAAAATTTTTCCGCACGGCCGTAAAAGGAACGGTTTGAAAAAACATGTCCATAATTTTAATATTAGGCTGAGTTTTTTTATGGACCAAAATAGACAACAATGTTGAGTGTGCATCGGTTGCACCCTGCACAAACGCAATTCGATCTTCAGGAAAAACCATCGATTTGGCGTGTTGATCATTATCTTCTTCAGGCAATTCTATTTGCCCACGTGCAGCCAAAGGAATCAAACCCAACAGTCCTGTTAATTTCAGAAAATGTCGCCTAGAATACATACTCTATACGTTAGCAAAACCAGGCCTAATGTCATGGTTTTTTGCAGGTTAAAGATAGGTTGATTTAGCCCAATAAGTAAGATGAACTAGACCAATGACTTGTCCAATGCCTTCCTCAATAGCTGAATACCTCCAAAAACGATCTGATATACTTCTTAAGCTAGGGTTTAGACAAAACGGCATATCCGTTTTAAACATGTATCTTGAGCTTCTCTGGAAAGCTAATGAAGAGCTTAATCTCATTAGTCGCAAAATGACCCTTGAAGAACTTATCGATAACCATGTTATCGATTGCTTACTTCCGCTTAAAAAATTTCCAACAGATGTAAAAACCGTAGCTGATTTTGGTTCTGGTGGGGGGCTGCCCGGGGTAATTTATGCTATTCAGTTTCCTCAGATAAAATTTCGACTCTTTGAAAAAAGCGCTAAAAAACAAGAATTTTTAGAGAAGTGTAAAAAGACAATTGCTTCCAATATCTCAGTAGAAGGAGAAATACCAAGCTATCTGGTGGATATCGATATGATAACTGCTAGAGGATTTAAACCCATTGATGTTATTTTAGAAATGAGTCGAGGGGCCTATCAAAAAAATGTAAAATATTTTCTATTAAAAGCCCGGCGAGAGAAAATAGAAGAAGAGATGTTGCTAGCAAAAAAGAAATTTAAAACTATTACAGCCGCATTCGAGCGGCTGCAATCTCCGGTACTTGATGTCGAAAGACATCTTGTAAAAATTAATTTTTCTGAATAATTAAAAAATACCGTTACGTACGAGTGGTGCTACTAGGTAAACAATAAAAAATGCTGGATCGTTTGTAAGTCGGTTAGTTAAAGTTCCTGAAGTTTTGATTTGAACATCAGAAATATAATTAGGCTCTACCATACCACGGCCAAAATATCTTCCTGGTTTAGTTTGGTTTACTTCAATAGTACCGTCTGCAGAAATTCGGATTTTACCATCTTTAAGTTTAGCATAAACACGAACATGGTTTAAAGATCCTTCAAGCACTTGACCGTTATCTTTAATTTGAATGTTCACAGTTCCAGAGCCTACAGTGCCTTCACATTTTGTTGCCGAACAACGAATGTCTGTAAAGCCATCATCTGACTGTCCTTTGAATCCATTAGTCGTGATTTTTAAGTTGATCATTCCCACTGTTCCAAAACCAGTTCTTCCTAAAATTTCGCCTTTATCTGTTTCGCGAATATCAGTAGCCACAGCACCTTGGCTGGTCCACATTGTAAAACTAGATTCACCGATGGTCGCAGCCTGAGCTGTTCCTGCTGCTAATAATAACATAACTAGTAATTTCATATTGATTCTCCTTGTTTTAACTTTATTTAGAATACGGCCAATATACTTAAAAATTAACCGAAGTCTAAGTTTTTGTGGTTTCAAATAGCCCTAATCCGACTTACAAGACCTAATGCTTCGCTTCAGTATAATTGGAAACAATTTTTTGTATTATTTGCTTGGTCTTATCCTCAGATCCGTGCTGTGTACTTGCTTTAAGCTGCTCTATAAGCCCATTGAGTTCGGAAGTAGACAGTCCTTCTTCAGTGGCTTTCATAATACGTGGATGCTGGGTTGCGCTTGAAACATTGGCAATCAAAAGCTCCTCATAGAGCTTTTCGCCCGGGCGTAATCCGACCAACTTAATTTCTATGTCGCCTTCAGGGTTATCTTGATCGCGCACAGAAAAACCACTCAGTATAATCATATTTTTAGCCATCTCATATATTTTTACAGGCTCTCCCATATCCAAAACAAACAGCTCTCCACCTTCCGCCATAGCACCAGCTTGTAACACTAACTCAGCAGCCTCAGGTATAGTCATAAAATAGCGGGTGATATGAGGATGAGTTACTGTAATAGGTCCGCCGGATTTAATTTGCTCTTTAAATAAAGGAATTACCGATCCAGAAGACCCTAGAACATTTCCGAAACGCACCATAGAGTATACCGTGCTTTGATTTTTTTGCTCAGCAAACATCTGCACCAACATCTCAGCTATTCTTTTTGTGGCTCCCATAATATTTGCAGGACGAACGGCTTTATCAGTAGAAATTAAAATAAATTTTGAAACCGATGTGTTTTGAATAGCATTTAAAGCAGATAAAGTCCCAAACACATTATTGTTTACTCCAGAAATAATGTTGGCCTCTACCAAAGGAACATGTTTATACGCAGCTGCATGATAAACAGAATCCACTTTATATTTACCAATTACGGTACGCAATTCCTCCGTACGTAGCACATCTCCTAAAATTGGAATGATTCTAGCTTCGCCCTGTTGTGAAGCAAACTCGCGATCCACGGCATATAGGGCGTACTCATTTTGCTCAAACATAATCAGCATTTTAGGTTTGCGCACTAAAATTTGTCGGCATAATTCCGAACCGATCGAACCGCCGGCTCCCGTCACCATCACAACTTTATCTGTAATGGATGAGGCCAACAAAGTTTCGTCAGGAGGAACAGGATCTCGACCTAATAAATCCTCCACGCCGACTTCACGAATAGAATCGATTCGAATTTTACCATCCACAATTGCATTAAGACCTGGAATAATTTTTAGCTGAATATTTCTTTGTTCGAAATTTTTAATAATTTCTTGTCTTCTTTGCATGCTGGCCGAAGGAATAGCGAATAGTAATTGATGACAATCATTTTGCTCCATAAGCTCGATCGCACGATGCGGACTGTATACTCGGATACCGGCGATTGAAGTTCCTTGTAAATCTTTATTGTCATCAAAGAATAACACGGGCGTATACTCAGAAGAGGAAAACATCGACAATGCTGTCTGAAGGCCCGCCCGGCCAGCACCGTATATAGCGACTTTCTGCTTGCGTACGTTGTTCAAACGTTCCATTTGACGTATAATTCCTCGAGCTAAATAGCGACTAATCATGATATAAGTCACACAGATTACCCAATAAATAACAATTGAAGATCTTGGAATACCAAGTGTTTGCGTCATAACAACTAAAGTTGAAATAAAAAATACAGATAAGGTGACTCCGAAAATAACTGTAAGAAGAATTTTTTCATCAAAATATCGAATGACTGCTCGGTAGAGCCCCAAACGAGCAAAAATGGGTATAGTAATGACGGGCAAAATTGCAAAGATCCACCAAATATGATCTATGGGAAAGATTGTTGTCCCTAGGCGAAGTGCAATAGATGACCAAAGTGCCAAAGGAATTAATATAAGATCGCTAAGAACCATGGCGAAAACTTTAAATTTTCTTGGCAATGTTGCGACCTTTAAATACATATTAAACTCAACCCCATATTGATCTTTAAAGATTTAACATACATAATCTTCTTGATTATGAAAAGACTATTCGATCTGTCCTTTGCGCTATTCATATTTATATTTTTAGCCATTCCAATGGCGATCATCGCTATTCTTGTACGAACAACTTCAAAGGGGCCCGCTCTCCATTGGTCCCAACGTGTAGGACAAAATAATACGATCTTTTTGATGCCTAAATTTCGTTCAATGAGAACTGATACACCTCAAGTCGCTACCCACTTACTTCAAGATCCGAAAGCTCACATCACCCCAATTGGTGATTTTATTAGAAAATACAGCCTTGATGAATTACCTCAAATTTTTTCTGTCTTCAAAGGCGATATGAGTTTTGTAGGACCGCGACCTGCTTTATTTAATCAGGACGATCTCGTCCAACTTCGCACTGAAGTTGGTGTTCACCTGCTTAAGCCAGGCATCACAGGGTGGGCTCAGATTAATGGTCGAGATGAAATTCCAATTCCTGAAAAAGTTAAACTTGAAGTCGAATACTTAAAGCGCCAAAGCTTTTTATTCGACCTTAAAATTATTTTTCTAACAGGCATTAAAGTTTTATCTGCCAAAAACATAACTCACTAAAGCGCTTTACAGGCTTTTTGCAAAGAAATATCTAAATCCTCTAAACTTAAATTTAAGACGTCCCTGGCCTTTAAAGCACACAACCTGGAATTTAATGGTCGCCTTGCTGCCGTTTTATAATCTGCAGACAATATGGGGTTAACAGTTTTTACTTTTAAGTCTGAATGGGTTTTTTCATAGGCATAAAAAATTTTTTTCGCAAATTGAAACCAGCTGATCTGCTGAGGAGGAACAAGATGATAGATACCCTTTTTAAAGTTGTTCAAGTTGTGGCTGTTGATCCATTGATATACGACTTCAGCCACGTTGACTGCATAACAAGGTGATCCAACTTGATCTGAAACTATATTTAAAACTTCTTTTTCTTTGCCCAAGCGGATCATTGTTTTCAAAAAATTATTTCCATATTCGGAGTAAAGCCAGGATATTCTAAATATGACTGCTTGTGCTGCCGAATTCATAATAAGCTTTTCTGCTTGAGCCTTAGTTTCTCCATACCAATTTGCAGGAGAAACTACATCCTGCTCAGTATATTCACCTTGCTTGATTCCATCAAAAACGTAATCTGTGGAAAAGTGAATAAGCTTACTATTGTATTCAACACACCAATCAATAATATATTTTACAAATTCGACGTTTAACTTTTCACACTTCTCTTTTTCAGACTCGGCTAAGTCCACCAAAGTATATGCTGCGC
>JALHMX010000030.1 GCA_022843825.1 Pseudobdellovibrionaceae bacterium | reverse complement strand
TACCCCGCTGTCTTTGAGTTGAGTGGCAATCCAACTGCTATTTCTGTTAATAATTTGACCAGTTGTAAGCTCAGTGCCTATGCTAAGAATAGATACGTTCATAATTATGATCTTTCTATTGAAATAACTTACCACTTCTTTTAGAACTGAGTCATTAAGGAAAAACTATGGATTATAAAAAATTTGATTTGCTTAACCCGACGGAAACTCACCAAATGTTGCGGGATTCGATCAAAGACTTTGTTCAAAAAGAAGTCGAACCGCAAGCTCATGCCTTTGATAAAAAAGAAAACTTCAATTTGCAGCTTTATAAAAAAACGGGAGAGTTAGGGCTTTTGGGCTTAACCGTGCCTGAAAATTATGGAGGAGCCGGCTTAGATGCCTCCGCAGTTTGCTTAGTGCACGAAGAATTATCAGCCAGTGATCCTGGATTTTGTTTAGCTTACTTAGCCCATGCCTTACTTTGTGTAAATAACTTAGCTGTTAACGGCTCTGAAGCACAAAAACAAAAATACTTACCTAAACTTTCTTCCGGGGAATTTGTTGGGTCTATGGCTATGTCAGAGCCCGATTACGGAACTGACGTTTTAGGTATGCAAACTACGGCAGTTAAAAAAGGTGATAAATATATAATCAACGGTCGTAAGATGTGGATCACCAATGGAACCATCGACGAGAAAAAAACTCCGTGCGACGTGGTTTGGCTTTATGCCAAGACTGGTGAGAAGAATGGCCGATCACAGATCTCAACTTTTATCGTTGAAAAAGGCGATCCCGGATTTTATGTGGGACAAAAAATTACTGATAAACTGGGAATGCGCGCATCGAATACTGCAGAATTAGTTTTTGAAAATTGCGAGGTGCCTATGGATCGCCTGGTGGGACAGGAAGGCGATTCCATGATGCATATGATGCGAAATCTCGAGATCGAACGCATCGGTTTGGCGGCGATGGGCCTAGGTATCGCTCGCAGGTCTTTAGAGATTATGAATAAGTACGCTAACGAGCGACAGGCCTTTGGAAAATCCTTAAGCTCTTTTGGACAGATTCAAAAGTATATTGCTGAATCTTATGCTGAATACAAAGCGGCCAGTGCATATGTGTATGATACAGCTCGTAAGATGGATCTTAATTATGAGGGCAACCGCTTGGATTCAGACGGGGCTAAATTAATAGCGACGACCATGTCAAAGAATGTTGCCGATCGCGCGATTCAAGTTTTGGGAGGCTACGGATACGTGGCCGAATACACGGTGGAGCGTTTGTGGCGGGATGCTAAACTTTTGGAAATTGGTGGCGGAACTTTAGAGGCCCATCAAAAAAATATTACTCGTGATTTAGCTAAATCTGGTCTGTAATGTTTCCGCTTAAAAAATCGAGTGAAGAATTATCCCAAATCGAAGAAGCCGTATGGCCCATACTTACGCCGGAGCGGCAGCAAAAAATAATAAATGTGGCGAGCAAGCGCTGCTTTGATATTTCCGTGGTGCTTGAAGGCATCTATGACCGCGGAAATATCAGCGCGGTGATGCGAACCGCCGAAGGCTTAGGTTTTTCGAATTTTCACATTATTGAAACTTTTGAAAAATTTAAAAATGCCAACCGCGTAACTCAAGGGGCTGATAAATGGGTCGAAACTAAAAAATGGAAAACCACCACTGAAGCCATTAAATATTTCAAAGAAAATAAGATTCGCATTTGCGTCACTTCACTAGAGGCCGCCAAGCCACTTCACGAAGTGGATTTTTCAACGCCGCTGGCGCTGGTGCTCGGAAATGAAAAAGACGGGGCTTCAAAAGAAATTATCGAGGCGGCCGATGAGCGCGTGATTATCCCTATGCCGGGCTTTGTGCAAAGTTTTAATATTTCGGTGGCCGGTGCTTTGTGTTTATATCAGATTTATCAAAGCCGACTGCATAAACTTGGAAAGTGCGAAGACGTAACTGATGAGCAAATTCGTATTTTAAAGGCAGAATACGCGCTAAGGACGTTGGATTCGGCTGAAGCTATATTGAATAAATTAAAATCAGATTCACTCTAGGTCCAGAAAAACTAGAGGATGGCCTTGGGTCCAGTTAAAAGTCCACGTAAATACATCTAACATATACAGATAGGGCTGAAAACTAAAGTCGAGAGGATTTAGAAGTGAAACTTTTCCGCGGTATGGTCGGCATTTTTATAATTTTTGCCACCGCATTTTTCGGCTCCACTGCCACCTACGCCAATACCTCATGTGTAAACATATTCAATGCTGAACAGCAGAATTTTAAGGCCAAGGCCCTTTTACCTGAAGCGGCCTTCGTATTATCTGATACATATAAGAGGTTAAAAAATAAAACTTACGGATCTCAAGAATTTGATCTGCTGAGAGGAGACTATCCAAGGATGTCTGAAGAGGATGCCGTGGCGCTTTTTGGATATACGAGTTATTTGCATAAAGACTTGAACAGGAACTTGGCGTCGAAAAAGTACGACCCCTTCTACAGGCAAGTGCTTGTTTATATTAATTCAGCATTAAGTTATTTGCCAGTTGTCATTAAAGAGAAACTGTATCGTGGTATGCGAAATGCGGATGTCGAGCAACTTTCAAAAATTGCTATCGGTGAAGAATTTGTATTTAATGAATTTAAATCTACCTCGCAATCAATTCAAATTGCTAAAATGTTTGCGAGTGAAAAAGACGATATGTCACATGTTATGGAGTTTATAAATACCAAATCGTACAATCTAAGCCGTTATAGCGCCATTCCAGAAGAGCTTGAGTATTTAGTAAAGCCCGGCAGCCGCTTTAAACTTATAGATATTCAAATTAACGATAATGGGCCAATATTATATAAAACCAAAAAATATATCGTGGAGATGGTAGCTGATTGATATACGCCGTGGGGCGAAACTTGTAACAGACTATATTAGTTTCGAAATTAAAAAGCCTTTAAGAAAATGATCCTTAGAAGGAAGCTGAGTTATCCTATAGCTTCCTTTTTTTATTTTAAACGTAAAGTTTTTTACGACTTCGTCTTGACTCCATTGTTCATAGTTACATGTAAACAAAATAGTGCCATTGCTGGAAAGACAGCTCCATAATTGCCCAGCAAGTCCGGACAAATCCTTTTCAATTTTCCATACCGAATTTTTAGAGCGTCCAAAAGACGGGGGATCGCATATAATTAAATCCCATTGGCGATTTCGCTTTACCGCCCCAGACATAAACAGGGGAACATCCTGAGCGAAAAATTCGTATTTCAAAGGATCGAGTTGGTTGAGTTCGAAGTTTTTCTTGCTCCATTCCAAAAAGGAAGAGCTGACATCGACTGTCGTTACCTCTACAGCTTCACCAGCCGCCGCGGCTACCGAAAAACCTGAGGTATAGCTGAAAAGATTCAGGACACGTTTGTTTTTAGAATTCTCCAACACCCATTTGCGGTTTTCATATTGATCTAAAAAAAGTCCAGGAGAAAAACCTGAGTTCTTTTTCAAAAGAAACTGAAGTTTATTTTCGGAAGCAATCCATTCTTCAGTTGTGTCTTGTGAACAAAAAAGACTTTGTTTCTCTTTGCCGCCGACGCCGGTTCCGCGGTTCAGCATATGACGAACGCAGACTTTTTTATGCAACTTCTGCCCCCAGGTGAAAAGCTTCTCAAGTTCTGAAGTAGTAGGGGCTTGTGGTCTATACCAATAAACCCATATAACTTCGCCATAAACGTCAGCCTGAACATCGGATTGATGAGATACCGGCAATCTGTAACATAGATGGGCATCCTGCGGGTTGAGTTGTTCCCAGGCGGTTTGAAGGTGTTGCATAATGTAAAACTATCATTGTTTTTATTGTCGGTCATTATGAAGTTCGAGTAGTATACGCTGATTACAAGAGAAGGAGATCCTCTTATGAAAATGACATTATTACTATTAGTCGCGGCCCTATTATCAAGTTGTGGAATTCAAAGCATTCCCACCCAAAAAAATGAAGTGGATGCCACTTTGGCAGAAGTCACTAATCAATATAAGCGTCGTGCTGATTTAATTCCTAACTTAGTTGGCGCCGTTAAGGGTTATGCCAGTCATGAAAAGGAAACACTGACCGGTGTTATCGAAGCGCGCGCGAAAGCCACACAGATGACCGTGGATCCATCAAAAGTTACACCTGAGCAGTTACAGCAATTCCAGCAGGCACAAGGACAGTTATCGCAAGCCTTAGGACGTTTAATGATGATCAGTGAAAACTATCCGCAACTTAAAGCGGACGCTAATTTTCGTGATTTACAAGCGCAACTTGAGGGAACTGAAAATCGTATAACCGTAGCCCGTAATCGTTATATTGAATCAGTTAAAGTGTTTAATAATCTAGTCACTGTTCCTCCGACCAGCTTCACGAATTCTATTATTTATCGGCATGATAAAATGCCTCAGTGGGATGTTGCAGCCGGTGAAAAAGAAACTGTAGAAAAAGCTCCTGAAGTTAAGTTCTAGTGCGTTTATTTTTAAGTTCGCTTTTTGTATTTTTAAGTTATACAGCGCAGGCCTATCAGGTGCCTGCGCTGACCGGTCCAGTTATGGATCAGGTGGGAATTATTTCTCCGTCGGCTCAAAAAAGTCTGAGTGATGAACTTTTTCAGTTTAAAGCCAAAACCGGGGTTCAGATTCAAGTCTTCGTGGCCGCAAGTTTAAATGACGAAGTGATAGAAAGTGTAGCCATTCAGATTTTTGATCAGTGGAAACTGGGCGATGAGAAAAAAGATAATGGCGTATTGTTTCTGATAGCTCCCAATGAAAGAAAGATGCGTATCGAAGTCGGACAAGGCCTGGAAGGCGCAGTTCCTGACGTTATTGCGAAAAGAATTATCGCAGAGATCGTGCGGCCACATTTTCAGCAAGGGCAAATGTCACTGGGAATTCTTCAAGGCGTGGAAGCGCTTCAACATTACATTGTCACCGGCGAGGATATTCAGTTAGCCCCAACCCAAACCTCGAAAGGCAAAATACCGTCGTCTTATTTGTTATTTGGATTTATCGGATTTATGGCGATTTTATTTGTATTTAGTCCCGGTACCGCGATCTACATTTTACTTTCACTATTATCTGGTGGGCGAGGTGGCTATGGCGGAGGTCGTGGTGGTGGAGGGTGGTCCGGCGGCGGCGGGCGATCTTCCGGTGGCGGCGCCAGTGGTGGGTGGTAAATCATGAAAATTAATAAAAAAGATTTAGAACAAATTGAAAAAGAAATTGAAAATTTTGAAAACCAAGTCGACTTTGAATTGATTCCTGTTATTGCCGATCAATCCAGTTACACCGAGCATGTTCCTTGGATATTGTCCTTGATTTTTATTTTGTTAAGCGTAACTGCACTTGAGCTTGGGTTAGACCATTTTTTTTACAACTCTTGGTATGATCAGACACTTTTCTATGTTTGCAGCATCATTATTTCTATCGGCGCTAGTAATTTACTAAGCCGACTCCAAGTCATCAGAAGATTGTTTATTACTGAAAAAGAAAGAAATCGTCAGGTTCATGAAAAAGCTCAGATGATTTTCTTTAAAAAAAGATTGGGCGACATCAAATCACAGAATGCACTTTTACTGTATATTTCAGAGATGGAGCATCGAATTGAGATCATTCCCGATTCTCAGCATACCATTGAAGGCTTAGATGAAATTTCGAAGCAAGCCATAGGTTTACTAGGGTCAGCCTTTAAAAAACGGCAGTACGGCCCGGGCCTTATCGCCGTTACCCAATACTTAAAGGAAAAGCTGCACGAAAAGTTTCCACGACAGCAGGGCAGCGAGAATGTCGTGTCGAATAAGTTGATTTGGTGGCTGGATTAAGCTACATTTTTTCCACGTCTTAAATTTTAATCATACTGTGCAGTCGTAGTTCAATGGATAGAATTCCCGGCTTCGAACCGGTAGGTTGCAGGTTCGAGTCCTGCCGACTGCACCAATTATCGCTCGATCACGTAGGTCGCATTGGCAGGTAGATTGTAATCAATCACGTTAATTTCTGATCCGAGGCCGCCATAAATGCTTGATCCAAGGCATCCTAGTTTTCCTGATGAATTTAAACGACATGTTGTGGTTTGACCAACTGCAAGTTTACTGGCGTTAGCTAATTGTGTCGCCAATGTTGGTGTATCTATTTGAATAAAATTATTTTGATGTCTTTCGTACTCTAGTACTTCATCGCCTCTGTAGCCAAATTGCAGATCGCCCCAACACCAAGTATTTCCATTGCTCATGATCGCGCATGAATGTCCGACACCTAAAGCCACATCAACTGGCGTTTGACCACTAAACCATTTGCCTACAACGCCAGGCCATCCGGAGTTAATTGTTCCTATTTGCCCCCAACAATATAAAGTCGTTGTATTCAATGCGCAGGTTTGGGCGCCAGCGCTGAAGACTTTTGTTATGGCATTTCCAGCAGCCATAATTGTTAACGGGGTTGGAAAGTTTCCGCCAACACCGTTACCAAGCCATCCTGCAGAACTTTGACCAGCACAATGAACGGCACCAGTTGCTAAAGCCGCGCATGTTCGATTAGATCCCGCGGCTAAAGATACGACGTTTGTTAACAGCGATGCCGTCGGAGTCAGGCTAGGAGTCGTTGTCCCATCGCCAAATTGTCCATTCGCATTTGCTCCCCAACATTGAACGGTGCCACCAGTAATAATTGCACACGTATGTGTCGATCCCAAGGTGACAGCTTCTACATTAACTGCAGTCGAAAGAACCGGCGTATGACGGGCGATAATGCTATTATCACCTAATTGGCCGCTGGTATTTAGTCCCCAGCACTTAAGTGTTTTATCAGTATGAATGGCGCATGAATGGTTGAGTCCGACAGCTACTGCAGTGACATCTGTTAGCCCTGGATTTACTGGAACATGAGTATTTGTCGTTGTTCCATTACCCAGTTGTCCGCTGGTATTTAGTCCCCAGCAACGAACAGTTTTATCTGCCAGTACAGCACACGAGTGATAAGCATAAGATGCAACTTGAGTGACATTGTTAAGCGGTACTGATCGTGTTTGAAGCTGGCCTTCGGCGGCACGATCCCCACGATGGTAATTTCCAAAAACGTTATCTGCCCCCCAGCAGCGTGCGCGGGTATCAGATAATACGCCACAACTTCTGTCAGTAAATTTTGTCGTGAAGTGGCTGGGTAAATCTATACCTACAGCAGCAAAACTTGGTGTTGCGCCCGGTGTGCCGCGGATAAACTGTGCTCCTTGTTGAGCGTATAAAGTTGTATTATTAACCCAGATAGCTGTGACATTTGTTAAACCTTGATCCGTAGGAAAATCCAAGGTCGATCCCCAACACTGCACAGTTCCATTATTTAAACGAGCACAGGTGTAGTCGTCGCCCGCAGCAATAGACGTCACATTGGTAAGGCCTGCAATATCCACAGGATTGTACTGATGGACTATAGTTCCATCGGCTAATGCTTTTTTAGTGTTATTTCCCCAACACTTAACGGTTCCGGTGTTCATTCGCGCGCAAGAATAGTTTGATCCTAAAGAAAGTTGCACTACGTTAGTGATAGGAACTGCAGCTACAGTAACATCCACAGGAGCATTTCGATTCGTCACTGTTCCATCACCAAGTTGTCCATTAATATTATAGCCCCAACACTTAACGGCTCCACCGGCTATGATGGCACAAGTGTGATAACTCCCTACTGAAATTTGAGAGGCTGCAGGTAAGGTGGTCACTGCGGTTGGAATCAGTCTTTGAGTATTAGTTCCATCTCCGACGCTACCGAGACTATTAATCCCCCAACATTTAACTGCTCCCACATTATCTAGCGCGCAGGCATGAGCTTGTCCGACTCCCATTTCTACAATATTAGAAAGACCAGCAATGGTCACCGGAGTGGCGCGCTTAATTATCGTACCATCACCGACCTCGCCACTGCCATTAGCACCCCAACATTGAACTGTACCGGTCGTAGTAATCGCGCAGGTAGTAGTACTGCCTGTATAAATTTTCGAAAATCCGCTAGCTGTGCCTTCGGTGGCCTTAGTGGTAAGAAGTGAACATGATGGCGGGCCACCTGCCGGTATCCACTGCGCACTAAAGCTGTGATTCATGGAAGTGAAACCACCGTAGCGCGCCACCAAACTCTGTGACTCAGCTGGAGTCGTTACATCTAAAAGATCAACCACGACTCCGCCCGAGCAATTTTCATCGGCATCACGAAGCAGTTTTAAGGTGCCTGAAGTAAGTCCTACATTCGTAAAGCCACTAACCACAAAATGAGGCTCAAGCGTCGTAGAGTTATCTGTGTCGACTTCTATTGAAAGTTTATGGATTGTCGGTTGACCTGGTTGTGAAATTAAATCAACTATACTTGATTCACCAAATGGGTTCAGTCCATTACTAAAAGTACAGCCACTTAAGTAAAGTAATAGAGTTATATTAAAAAGTTTAAAAACAATCTTCTGACCCATACAAGTTACTTATCGGTAGAAACTGGACTAAAGTTAAATGACGTTTTTGGCGAACTTTTTTACAGATTGTTTCATTTTGAGATAGAAATGTAATATTTTGAGAATTTAGGCCGGGGCTAATTGTCCCGGAGAAAAATCGACTGCTTGCACCTTTTTTAAATCCGCCCTATTTTTAAGGGAACATATGGAGGCTTTATGATTTGGGCATTGTTGGTTGGATTAGTGGTTGGGGCTGTGGCTAGATTTATCATGCCCGGAAAAGATCCGGGGGGAATATTTGTTACTATGCTGTTAGGCGTGGCTGGCGCCTTTGTGGCGAACTGGTTTGGACAAAATGCAGGTTGGTATGTGCAAGGTGAAGCTGCGGGCTTTGTTGCATCGGTATTAGGTGCCATTGTGTTGCTAATTATTTTTCGGATGATTGTTAAGCGGCGCTAAATAACTAATTTACAACTGTCTTTCTAATTGTAGCAAAAATTCTTTTTTGCCAAGACCGCCGGAAAATCCGCCGATATTTCCATTGGCATTAATGACGCGATGGCAGGGTATGATAATGCAGATTTTGTTTTTTCCATTGGCCGAGCCCACGGCCCGCATCGCCTGTGATCGAAGCGATTCCGCAATTTGCTTGTAGGATTTCGTCTTTCCAAAAGGAATTTTAATTAATTTGGTCCAGACTTTTTTTTGAAAATCTGTTCCTTGGATGTCTAACGGAACTTCAAAAGCTGTACGTTTTCCTAGAAAGTATTCGTTTAGTTCACGTACTGCCTGCTGTAAAAATTGAACAGGCAGAGAAGCTTCATTTAAAGATTTGATAAAAGGGACATCTCTAGCAGGCGTCCAGCCTAGATAACTTAAGCCCTTCTCTGTTGCGGCCAAATAAAGCTTACCTGATGGCGAACTCATTTTCCATTGAAGGGTTGAAGTCTTTTTCATTATTTTAATTCAATAGTCGTCACAATTTTATTAGAAAGTGCGCTCGCTTTTTGGCATTTAGCACTTACAGTGACTTTATCTGTAGAGTAGTCCATAAAATTTTGCGCTGACTCTTCACAGTTAAAAATTCTATAACGTTCAAGGGCAGTCAACTCGATTGCTTGGCCTTTTACCGCGCCCATATCCTGAGTAGTAATGTAAGTTTCTAAATAGTATCCGCCTTCAGTAGGGCTTCCATGTCCGCCTGGGCAACCAAGCTCTTGCCATACTTCGAGATCTACAATTTCAGCGCAGGCCGCGTGAACTTGAATAGGGGCTCCCGCTTTATTAAGTTGTTTAAGTAGACGGCTTTGAGTCACGCAACTTTGTCCCGCTGATGAGTATTCGCCATTAAAAAAACATTTATGAGCTAACTCGACTCGAGCCGGTGCGCTGATTTGAGCGTGAGCTAGGATCGAACCTAAAAGAAACACAATTGACAAAACGAATTTAGACATCAAAATCTCCTTTGTTAAATTAATTAACTAAATATCACCAAAAGCTTACTTGATAAGGCTTTTAAGACAATGAAAAAGGGGTCAGGCTACTTTGGTGTTGCGGTGCATATGCTTAATGTATAAACAGGAGGTGCCTATGAAAAAAGTTTTATTTACGCAAAAAAGTGATTTCCCCCATTGGGTGGGTGATGGCTTTCCTGTGCGAACAATTTTTAGTTACAACGATATTGCTCGGGAAATTTCGCCATTTTTACTGATGGATTATGCAGGCCCCACTGTGTTTCCTCCTTCAGAACATCGTAAAGGTGTGGGATCGCATCCTCACCGCGGTTTTGAAACGGTGACCTTGGTGTATGATGGGCAAGTCGAACATAGAGACTCAGCCGGTGGTGGAGGAGTGATTCAAGCGGGGGATGTTCAGTGGATGACGGCGGCCTCTGGATTAGTGCATGAAGAAAAACATGGAAAAGAATTCGCAAAAAAAGGCGGAGGCTTTGAAATGGTTCAGCTTTGGGTGAACTTGCCAAAGAAAGATAAAATGAGCAAGCCGCGCTATCAAGCTTTGAAGTATGAGCAAACGCCAACAGTACAGTTGCCGAAGCAGGCTGGCACATTACGAGTCATAGCTGGGGAATATCAAAAGGCTTTGGGACCAGCTAAAACATTTACTACCATTAACATGTGGGATGTGCGTTTAAATAAAGATGCTCAAGTTAAATTAGATGTTCCTTCAGGGCATACAACTTTAGTTTTTGTCTTGAGTGGAGAAGTTAAAGTCGCAGATTCACATACTTTAAATGATGCTGAGATGGCGATTTTAGAAAAAGAAGGAAATACTTTTTCATTAACAGCTAACACTGATGCAAAAATTTTATTCTTAGGTGGCGAGCCCATCAACGAACCTGTTTTTGGCTACGGACCCTTTGTTATGAACACCCAAGCTGAGATCATGCAGGCTTTTAAAGATTTCGAAGACGGAAAAATGGGAGTGATCGATTCTATTGAAGGTTCAGAAAAATAGGTTCCAGGTCCTGAGTGTGGATGCGCAGCAT
>JALHMX010000029.1 GCA_022843825.1 Pseudobdellovibrionaceae bacterium | reverse complement strand
TCTCATCAGGCCCTCAGCTACATGTCCATGTTGGCGACAATTCCGCATGTCGATCTGTATTCATTATCAACTAGCGAAGAAGCGGAAAAAATCATGAGTCAAATCATTGAGAACTTTGTTCAAGCTCGAGCTCAAGGAAAAACTCCGCCAACTTCAATTCTATTTTTAGGTCGCGAAAACTTTCCAAAAACCTACGCCACCGAAAAAAATAAATTTGATTACAAGCTTAACGAACCTCAAGTCATACGATCAGAAGTGATCGGAGCCAAAAACGTAATGCTGTTAACCACTGGATCTTTAGTCGGTGAAGCAATAAAGGCCAGCGAAGCCCTGGCTAAAAAATCCATTGGCAGCATCGTCGTTAATTTACACCGCTTAAATCACCTGAATGTCGAAGCCCTAAAACCGCTACTTAAAAAATGCGAAGGCCGCATTGTCACCGCCGAAGATCATCAAGTGCTTTTAGGTCTTGGCGCCTTTGTCGGTCACCAGCTGACCTTAGCCGGTGAGTCTGTCAGTATGAAATCCCTAGGTGTACAAGGGGAATTCGGACAAAGCGCCTACAACGCGATCGAACTCTATAAAAAACATGGCGTAGACAGTTCAGCAATAACAAGAGCTGCTGAGCAGTTGTTATAGGTGCCTGGCTACTTTTCGGAACGCATTGCGTCCGTAAACTCAACCTGGCACTATTTTAAGTCTTCCCACTTTTTGAGTTCGCGAGTCTCTTGTTGTAAATCATATTTGCTTAGGCCTGAAATTTTTGTCCAGTCTAGACTATCAATTTGGGCATTAAGGCTGGTAGATCTCAAGGGCGCTACAGGGTTGACTGAAAAAGCCTTTAGAATTTCAAGTGTATTTTTAACAGCCACTTGTTTAAATTTTTCTTTCTCTAAAGCGAGTTCAGCATTAGATGTTTCAAAGGCATTAATTATAACGTCATATGAGCTGTACCATAAGTTGGCTTCAGGAACCGTATAATCAAGTTCGATCCCATTCGCAGTTATTTTTCTAGTTTTTTCGTTAAAATGAGATTTATAAATTTCATAGTACAGTTCAATAATTTCTCGACTAAAACCTTGTGTAAATCCTGTATTTATCACTAAGGTTTCTTCCTTGCTTTGCTTAGTGGCTTCGTCATAGGTAAAAGATTTTCTACGAATTGGCAGCATTTGTACAATATTCACGATGAGTTTTTTATCACCCTCTATGGCCGCCTGTTCCATTTTTTCTTTCACTTGTTTAAGCTCAGCCTCAGTTAAATATTCCTGATAACTCTCCTGCTGTAAATTTTTAAAGAAAATTTCAACCTGATTTTTATAGAATGAGTTTCCCGATTTTCGTTGCAGTTCTACTAAAGGATTTAATACTCCTGGCAGGCCGCCTATTTCCGCAGCGTGCTTATTTGCCATTTCTAATATTGCGGATTCATCGTTAATGGTATTATAAGTCAATAATTCCCTAAAATTATCGATTACACTTTTGATACTCACATATTTTTTTGAAATGTTTGAGTAGGCGATTTGCTCGAATTGACTATATTCTAAGGATGTGTAACTTATGTGGCTGAGTGTTGTATGTAAATCAAGATCTTTATTATAGTATGAGTTTCGCGAAGTCTTGATATTTTCAATTAAGTTGTAAAAGCTTTTGCTGACTTGATTTTGTAGATTTTTGATTGCTTCCTCTAAAGCAAATTTGTAAATATTTTTATAGCGGTCGCCTCGTTCACAGCCGTAGATATTTTTTTCATATCCAGAAGCCGTCCTAAGATGTTCATCTGAGCAGTATTCATATTTGGCAAGTGTTGTGGATTTATTTAAGTACGCCCAGTCTATAGCGGCCTGATCATATTTCAAAATTCCGTTTTTTATATATAGGCCGCTCGCCGCTGTTTCACTTATTAACGTATAATCCATAACAGTGGTATTTAATGGTATATTTGATTCTTTACCTGCTTCATAAAGCTGTAGGGCTTGCTGTAGCTCAAGGTCGCTATGGGTAGTAGTAGATGAGCCGGCAAAGTTATGTCTTAAGCCGAGCACATGGCCAACTTCATGGGCCATAACATAGCGAAGAATATCAGTAGTCGCTTTATCAACATTATTTACAGAACTGGCGGATCCTAACTGCGCTTGTTCTAGTAAACAGTGGTAATGGGCGGGCTTTTCTAGTTTAGAGTTTACCGGATTTGTTATGCCTTTCGCAGCGTTCAGCCACGAAGAAGTAAAAATGACGTGCGCCTTAATAATCTCGCCTGTTAAAGGATCCGGTTGAAATCCGGCCATTGCAAACCCTGCGGTTTTCCAAGGTAGCCAGTAAACAAATAAAGTGCGTTCGCCTTGAACTTCATCTTTTTTAAATGAATCTCCAATTTTAAAAATGTCTTTTCCGATAACGCGATTCCAATAGATGATGCCTTCATTAAGTGCTGGTCTTACATTTTCAGGCGTGGAGTCAGAAAATCGCACGGTAATAGGACCGCGGCTATCGTTGATGTCCCAAGCGGTAATCAAAGGAACAGTTTCGTCAGTTTGTGATTGAGTCCTAAAGTTTAAAAAGTAGCCGACTTTTTGTTCTTTGTCATGAGTCTTGGGAATAAATTGTGAATTAATGACATAAGGTTTTAACTCGAAAGTATGATTTTGAGTTACTTCAGCATTTTCTAAGTATTGAATTTTTTTGCTATCATGCTTGTATGGATTTTCATTTCTTTCTTTTAAGTTTTCTATTTTTAAACGCATGTTTTGTTGAATGAAAATAGAGTTATTTCTTTGAAAAATATTCTTAACAACAGAGTCTTTAACTTCGATTGAGGTCTCTTCGCCAGATTCCATTTTTGCTTGCATATCGAAAAAAGAATCTTTTTCGATAACGCCAAGAGTTTCTTTGGAATTTAACGAGGTAAAGCCTTTATCTAGATCAATCCGTATTTCATTTTCTGTTTCTGAGAGAATAGTAAACGTTTGCAATAATCTATTGGAGTCTAATGTACTATAGAGTTGCTCATCCGTTAAATTGTATATAGCTACCCTGTTTCCTGCTTTTTCAAAACTAATGACCATGGGCTTAAGATAAGCCGGCATTGGTGTTCTGTTCGTCGAATTGTACGAAGGCATAAGAAGGAAGGCTTTGTTCAAGCTATCTTTGGTTAATATAAGAGTATTATGGGTAGAGTCAGTCTTAATAGAGTTATCGATGTTTTGATCAGCAATACGTGCTGGATTCGGTGTTCTTTCGATCACTGTTTCCTTCACGCATGAAGATAGAAAAGCTAGTATCAATGATAAAGTAAGTAGAGTCCTATATTGCATGTTACACCTCGCCGGGAAGGTATATGCAATATGAAAGCATCTTTATAATTAGCTAATAAGTTATGGCATTCGATGGGTGTATAGGTTTTTGACATACAGACAAAAAATAGAGGTTACTCTGACTGACTATGCTTTTCCTGCATCCAGAACTGAAAATCATGATGGTTCATTTCGCCGGAAAGAAGCCCTAATTTCAGGGCTAAATCGAAGTGCTGGCTGTTCAAAATCGAGTTGCGTTTACGGTCGCCCTTTTTAAGGTAATGATCTTGGTCACGCAGGGCCCGGATAAATTGAATGGCTAATTCAATCGAAACTAATTCGGCTTTAAAAATGCCGAGTTCTTCTTTGCAGAAATGTTGAAACTGAGAATCTTCGGCTAAAGTATTAATATTGATTTTTAATGGATGTTCAAACTCAGTGAGTAAATAAGAATAAAGAACGGCGGCGAAAAGTTCGACGTTATCGGATATATCAAAGCCGATTTCATTGATCTGGCGAATGTAGCTGCGAAACATTTGTTGTTTGTAGTCGTCTAAAAAAAGTTTATGCCAGGTAGGAATGACTTTTTGAAACACGTTAAGATCGAAAAGTTCGACTAAAGCCAGATCCACTGTCGGAAGTTTAAAAAACTTAATCCACTCTTCGCGACGGCGAGGAAGGACGGCGCGCTCGAGTTCGTTCATGTGATCATGAATGGCTTTGCGCAATTCATGTTCGATACTGAAATGTAATTTTTGAGAAAGGCGAATGGCACGCAGAATGCGAACGGGGTCTTCTTTAATTCGTTGCGCAGGGTCGCCTATCATACGAATTTTCTTAATCGTAATATCTTCTAACCCATGGCAGTGATCGACCAAAGTTTCACTGATGGGATCATAAAATAAAGCGTTCACAGTAAAATCTCGGCGAAAGGAATCTTCGACGAGTGTTCCGAAAAAATTTTCTTCTGCAAACTGCAATTCAGAAAAATGATTGGCTTCTAATTCTTCAGCGGTTGCTTCGCGGCGGTAAGTGGCAATTTCAAAAATTTTATCGCCGCGCCGGGCATGAACCAGTTTAAATCGGCGGCCAATTATAAAACTGTAGGGAACTTTTCTTTTGACTTCGTTAGGCAGCGCATTGGTGGCAATATCAAAATCTTTTGGTTTTATTCCGACAAGAAGATCTCGCACGCAACCGCCCACAAGATAGCTGTCAAAATTTGAGTCTTTAAGACGCTTAAGGATTCCGATGGCCTGTGGGTCAATATCTGCATTGGCTTTTCTTATGACATTTAAATAATGCTGTTGATCCTTAATCATCTTATTATTTTTTAATTGAGAACACTGATGATGTCGAGTACGAATAAGTATGTTTTTGTCTAACTTCAATTACTCTATTTTAGGAACTAACGAAAACCAGAGGATTGTGTTTATCCATGGCCTAATGGCTTTTTCAGCCAACTGGCGTAAAATTGCCTCTAAATTGCAGACTGACTATCAGTGTTTAATATATGATCAGCGTGGACATGGTCGATCGTTTAAGCCTGCAGAGGGGTATGCTCCAGAAGATTATGCACAGGACTTAAACAAGATTACTGACGAGTTGGGCTGGAATTCCTTTCACTTAGTGGGACACTCCATGGGTGGAAGGAATGCGATTGTGTTCGCAGACCTGTATCCAGCAAAAGTTCGCACTCTAACGATTGAGGACATGGGGCCAGAGGCTGACGCACAGGCTTTTCAGTACTATGAAAAAATGCTTAATTCTATACCCACTCCGTTTTTGTCCCGAGATGAGTACAAGCAGTTTTTTGCTCAGGATTTTGAAAATAATTTTAAATCTAAAGAGCAGATTTCTGTGCTGTCTTCTTTTTTGCAAGCTAACTTAGAGCAGGTGGAAGAGGGCCCTAATAAAGGACAATATGACTGGAGATTTTCAAAGCAAGCGATTTTTGGCACAGCTAAAGAGGGGCATACTCGGGATCGCTGGCAAGAAGTAAGCGATTTAAAAATGCCCACCTTGCTGATTCGTGGCGAGAACTCACATGTTTTAAAGCGAGAGACCTTTGATAAAATGCTTCAATCGAATCATCGGATCCAAGGAGTAGAAATTAAGCAGGCGGGGCATTGGATCCACTATGAAAAATATGAGGAATTTACTGCCGTTTTGAGAGAATTTCTTGGCAAATTTTAATTTCTGTACGAGTATGGCGCGAAGAAAGAATTAATAATGAAGTATTCAGAATTTCAACTTGATCCTCGATTAATGGCTGCCATTGAAAAAATGGGCTATACAGAAACCACGCCCATTCAAGAGCAAACGATTCCTCATATTTTAAATGGTAAGGACGTTGCGGGTTTAGCGCAAACAGGCACGGGTAAGACAGCGGCCTTTTTGATTCCCTTGATTGAACGAATTTTAAAATCAGAAACAGATCCCACCCATGAAAGAGCTTTTCCTGATTGGAAATCATTTCAAAGTGTTCTTATTTTAGTTCCCACGCGCGAGCTTGCAGATCAGATTAACGAAAATGTCACAAGTCTTACTTATGAGTGTGGCCTTAAAAGTTTTGCATTCTACGG
This sequence comes from Pseudobdellovibrionaceae bacterium, assembly GCA_022843825.1. GTDB lineage: Bacteria > Bdellovibrionota > Bdellovibrionia > Bdellovibrionales > Bdellovibrionaceae > Pseudobdellovibrio. The sequence goes on along the minus strand of JALHMX010000029.1, from coordinate 5,078 downwards.
CGGCACCGGTTACGAAAAGCAAAAAGAGGCTTTAAAAGGCGGTTTACATTTTATTGTATCTACCCCGGGTCGCTTACTCGATCTTTACAAAGAGCACTTCGTGGATTTCAAAAAAGTTCGTTGTGTTATTTTTGATGAAGCCGATCGTATGTTTGATATGGGTTTTAAAGATGACATGAAGTACATCTTAGGTCGTATTGAAAGAACTCGTCAGTTTTTGGTCTTTAGTGCAACTTTAAATTTTGATGTTTTAAACACGGCCTATGAATACGGCGCAGAACCGATTGAAATTAATATCAGCCGTGATCAAGCCAAAGCGGACAATGTTAAAGATGCCATTTTTCACATTGGCAACAATGAGAAGCCTCAGCAGTTACTGTCATTAATCAGAAAAGAAAATCCTAAACAGGTCATTATTTTTACGAATTTTAAAAACAATGTAGATCGAATTTCTAACTTTTTATCAGCTAACAATATTCCTTCTATGGGTTTGTCTAGCTTGATGAATCAATCGCAAAGAAATCACGTGATTTCAAAATTTAAAGAGGAAAATAATTTAAATGTTCTGGTAGCTACTGATGTAGCGGCCCGTGGGTTAGATATTACCGGCGTTGATTTAGTGATTAACTATGAATTACCGCAAGATTGTGAATCCTACGTGCATCGTATCGGCCGCACAGGTCGAGCAGGAAATGAAGGAAAAGCATTTTCATTTGTTAGCGACAAAGATGTGGACTCATTGGCGCGGATTGAGGAGTTCACTAAAAAGAAAATCGAAATACAGCACCTAGATGATATTGATTATGTGAAAGATTTTAAGCCTATGCAAAGTGAAGATTTTAGTTTTAAGAAAAGTTTTAATGATCGCAAAAGCCAACACCCGCAACAACAGCGCGGAGGTCCACATAAAGGACCGCGGCCACAGCGTTCTGCAGGTGGTCCGCCACGCGAGCGCGCTGAACATAAAACTAAAGCCACGTCATCACCTCAGGCTCCTAAAAAGGATTTTTCAAAAGGCAAAGGACCGCATAAGGGTAAGCCACGTCATCAGCACGCTAACGGGCAGCAGGGGGCGCGTTCACAGGCTCCAATAGCAGCTTCGTCGAATGTTAAAAAAGTTTATCGCACATCAGGAACGGCGTCTTCCGCCACTGCAGGGTCAAAAATTAAGGCCTTCTTTAGAAGGCTTTTCGGATAAAAAAAGATTAGGAAATAAAAATGCATAAAGCAGAGTAAGCTCGGCTCATCTCTGCTTTATGAAGCTTTCGGCGACTCTTTTTCACGGGAGGTTCCGAATGCTGGATTTAATTACTGTTTTGAACAGACAGAAAAAGAATCGGTTGATTTGGTGGATCGCTGTAGTCCTGAAGATAATTTTATTATTATTGGATGTGATTCGGCGATTATTAGATTTGATCTAGACCTTAGTAGATTTCGAGAATTCTTGGACTTAGTCGAAGTCGCCATGGGGTGGCATTGAAGTAAGGACCATGAGGGGACTTAAAATCCTTGCTGTTAAGATTCATGGATTCGCAGGGTGAGTCTGAGCCCTTTGGAAACGTTGAAGGACTTACTTTCTTAAATTAAGAAAATAAGTCCTTATCAGTTTTTAATCCTTAACGGCTACTCCGTCAGTTAATTTGTATTTATCAAAATTAACATCATAAGACATAGAACGGTTACCCACAAAGCGTTTGACAGTCACTTTTATTTTTAATACCTGACCCTTTTTAAGGTCTCCTTCAGCTTTTTTCTGCGAATTTTTAATCAGCCATAAATCATGTAGACTGATGGTGTACTTGTTGTTTTCAAGCTTAACTAAATGAGCAGGGACAACTCCTTTGAATCGATCGTAACTAAAGATTCCTTTAGACTGCGCTTCGATCGTAATTTCAGTACGATCAATCAGATCCGATACAGCAGCATCATCATTTATTACAAGCGCGGCATTCTTGCCGTTTCCAATAATTAATGAAGATAATCGAGCTACATCTTTTTCTAGCAGAGCACGCTCAACTGTAAAAATCTGAGTGCCGTTCACTAGGCTAGTGCGTCCTTCTATCCACGACGATATCGGAGAAATAGTTGCTGATTGTCCATCAGCACTCATGTTGTATACTATTTTTGATCCTGCAAATGAGCTTATCGGTGTACGTGCTTTCCAAACTACCTGAACAGGTAACACTGCTGTTCTTACGTAAGCTGAATAATTATTACTAATAATAGATCCTGGAGCTAGCAAGCCTTGAGCTCCAGAGCGAGTTTCAAAAATATTTCGAACTAAGCTAACAGGAGCTTGAGCAGCTTGGATAATATCTAATGTCATTGTCGTTTTTGATTCTGGCAATGGTTGAGCACTGTTGATCAATGTTACTGAACCAATACTACCACTTGATCCTGAAGATCTGACGTAACCATCTGATCCGTCATCGCCGTTGCGGCAGTAGTGAGTTGTGCGAACCGGCTCGGTGCAACTGACTTTTTGCATTCCATCGGTAGATACGCGGGTCACAGTCTTGTAAGAGTTAGACTCCCAGCTGTAGTAATCACAGCCGCAACCACGTCCGCCGCGTCCAGCATAAGCGCCCATGCCACCCATTCCCGGAGATGCATCTATATAAATATTTTTAAGTTGAGAAATATTTGAAAAATAAATTGTGGTGTGTCCACCATTACCACCGTCACCGGGGCGTCCGGCATCGCCACCGTCTCCACCTTCAGGTTGTTGAACGTTGTGATTTAAGCGATCATAATGAGGATTGAAATGTCCACATAATGCATCTTCACCATCTGATCCGCTGGTTGCATCACCACCATCGGAACCTCTAAGATCTAATTTTACAACAGCACCAGTAGCAACGATTGTTTGAGCAGCAGGAGTGTGTCCTGAAATACCGCTTCGACCTGATTGGCCGCTGCGGCCATCTCTTCCTATAGTTCTGTAAAGCCCGTGATCAGTTTCATAGTGAACTTGAGGAGGAGGACAAACCGGAGTGGCAGGAGGGGGAGCTGGTACTGGGGGGCGAGGAGGGCGGGGTGGTTTTTCTATGACCTGAGCCAGTGCGAATTGAGAGGTTAATAATAGGGCTCCAAGGGATAGACGAGACAAGGTTAGTGTCGTTTTCATTTAATCTCCTTTTATAGATTGATTGCTGTCGGTGTCTACGAATAGCAACTCGTGTGCCCAAAGATTTAGGACAAAAGGTGACCAGTTATTTTTTACAATAGGGGTTAATTACTCCCAGTAAAAGCTGCCCAGAATTTTATTACAGTCTTCAACGGATTTATCGAAAGTTTCGAAATCGTCAACGCAGGTCGCGGTGACGATTTTTTTTCCGTTCTGGAAGAAGACCTGGCGGCCGCGGGTTTTTTTGTTTTTTTGATGAAGGTCTAAGATAATCGATGAGGATTGTTTGTTGCTTTTCAGTGATTGTAAGCCAGAGACCTCAAAACCGAACTGATTGTAATCTCGCAAGAATTTTTTGACAAAGTTTTCCAGATTAGCAACCCCTTTGGTTTCGTCATAGTTAAAGCTAAGGCGTGCTTTGTGTTTTTTAAGATCAAGTTGTTTCTGATTTTTATTATCTTCACTTCGCGTACTTTCGGTTAAAGTCCATCCAGCAGGGATATTATTTAAGCGGAAGCCCAGCTGTGAGAACGCTGTGCTGGTATTTATTTGATTCAAGATCGATGAACCTGTGGTTGGGTGCGGTGCCGCTAGAGTCATTTTTGTTAGAAGAAATCCTAAGATAAAAAACGTCATAAAGTCATTATAGGATAATAATCATTCTATGGCTTTAATTATTTTTTTGGCTAAGCTGGTCGGATTGATTTGTGAAATTTGGTTGAGGGGTATCCATTTACCCTTACCCGAACTAGCCTTTGGTAGAGTTATACTTGTCATTTTCTCTACGGTTACGAATATATCATACTTAGTAACTCCGTGCTTGAAATGAAAAGTCTTTGGTTTCTTAGAGATTTTTTTTGCTTGGCTAAAAGGAAGCCAATTTTTTTTAAGAAAAGGTGTTTGCGTATTCTCTGCCAGATAAATTTTTTGCTCTTTTTTCTTCATAAGAACCTTAAAATGCCATTGCCACATTTCAAAATCCGCTTTGGGTTTAGAGCGTGGACGAGAAAGTTGATTTCCTTCATGATAGCTTTTACAACTTTTTATCCATGGACAAAGTAGGCACATCACTTTTTTAGGTGTACAAATGGTGGCGCCCAACTCCATCATGGCTTGATTGATATGCGCTGATTGATCAGTGTTTGCCAATTGGTCGGCGAGGACTTGAAGTTTATTTCTATGAACAGTTTCCCACCAGTTAAGATCTAAACCATATTTTCTGGTTAAAATGCGAATTACATTACCGTCAAGTACGCCAACGCGTTGATCATAAGCCAGGCTTGCAACAGCGCGCGCTGTGTAGGGACCAAATCCTGGAAGTTCAATAAGCTCTTGGAAGCTTTCCGGAAAACGACTGTTATGTTTTTGGACGATCATTTGCGCTGACTTATGTAAGTTGCGAGCACGTGAATAATATCCTAACCCTGCCCAGTATTCATAAACGTCCTCGATGCGTGCAGAGGAGAGCGCTTGTACATTTGGAAAACGGGAAATGAACTTTTCATAAAAAGGGATAACTGCTGTAACGGTAGTTTGCTGCAGCATAACTTCTGATATCCATATCCGATAAGCATCTTTACTTTTTCTCCAGGGCAAGCTTCTTTGGTGCTGCAAATACCACTTAAGAAGATTTTTGCGATCCTGGTCTAGGTTATTTTTCATTTAGACGTATTCCGTCGTCGGTGATGGTGATGATTCGGTCTTTGTATAGTCGACCTAGTGCAATCTTAAATTTCTTTTTACTGGCCTGAAATTTTTGATAGATAACCTCGGGCGAAGTTCTGTCGGTTATTGGTAGAAAATTGTTATTCGCCTTAAGTTCTTCCAAAAGTTTAATAGCGATGTCGTCTGTAGCTAAATGCCCGGGAGCTCGCAATATAAGATCGAGCCGACCGTCATCACGTATTTTTTTTACGAAACCTTTGAATTTATCGGCATAATATAACTTTTG
>JALHMX010000028.1 GCA_022843825.1 Pseudobdellovibrionaceae bacterium | reverse complement strand
CCAAAAGTTTAATAGCGATGTCGTCTGTAGCTAAATGCCCGGGAGCTCGCAATATAAGATCGAGCCGACCGTCATCACGTATTTTTTTTACGAAACCTTTGAATTTATCGGCATAATACAACTTTTGAAAGATCTCATTATTATAAAGAAGACCTAAATTCTTATTATTAACAATGACTTTAAATCCTAAATCAGTTTGATCATAAATAATCAGGTCGACCTCTTGGTTGAGAACCACTTCGACGGGATTTTTTTTAAGAAATTTTTCAATTTTCATAGAGGCGCAGGGACGCTGATTATTATCTAAATACACATAAACCAGAACTTCATCCCCAACTTCTAAAGTGTCATTCTGCTCTGCGTGAGGAATGAGAAGGTCTTTAGGGGTACCGGAAGATAAAAAGGCGCCAAATTCACTAAGGGCATTAACTTTAAGAAAAGCCAAAGTGTTTAAAGCTTCTTGTAGATCAGTGTATGAATTTAATGGTAGCTTCATGATAAAAGGGATATTACTCTATAATTATGGAAAAAAATATAAAAAATAAAGCATCAGCTTATCAACCTATCAGTGGACGCGAGTTCCCACGATTTTCTGGTATAAAAACCTTTTTTAGACTTCCTTATGCTCAGATCACAGACGATTTTGATATCGCCTTATTTGGTACGCCTTATGACGGTGCCGTATCCTATCGACCGGGTGCACGTTTTGCACCTGCTTTAGTGCGAGAGTGCTCTAGCCTCGGTCGCGGATTTCATATGAGTCGCGCTATGAGTCTTTTTGATCAGGCACGAATTGCAGATATTGGCGATTGTTCGGTGGTGCCTATTGATCAAAAGCAAACATATAAAAAAATAGAAAGCTTTGCGACCCAAATATTAAAACAGAATAAAAAATTTATTTCTATAGGTGGCGATCACTCTACAACTTTACCCCTATTAAGAGCCTTAGCAAAAAAATATGGACCTTTAAATTTTATTCATTTTGATGCTCATCTAGACACCTATCCTGCAGCTTGGGGCTGTGAATATCATCACGGATCGTTTGCACGTCATGCGGTTGAAGAAAAACTGGTGAAGCCAAAAAGTATGGTTCAAATAGGAATTCGCGGTCCACTAGCTTCCGCAACTGATTTGGATTTTATTAAGAAACACAAAATTAAAGTTTACACGATGGACGACATACGAAAGAAAAATATTTTTGATTTTGTTAAAACACTACCTCAGTTTGTCGGGCCCACATATATCAGTTTCGATATTGATTGTTTAGACCCGGCCTACGCACCAGGCACCGGAACTCCAGTTCCTGGTGGTCTTACTACCTATGAAGCTCAGCAAATTTTGCGCGCTTTAAAAATAAAAAATCTAGTGGCGGCGGATATCGTCGAAGTCAGTCCGCCTTATGATACCTCACAAATTACTGGATTAGCAGCAGTGGACGCACTGTTTGAGCTGATGTGTTTAGCTGCTAAGCCGTAAATATTACTGAGATAAGATTAAATACTGGTAAGCTCTTAAAAAAGAATGATACTCATCAATAAAGCTGGTTTTTGAAGTAACAGTAAAATCACAGCCCTGCCAATCACACTGAATCATGTTACCTTTGAACGGCGAGTACACTACCAACGGATCACTTTCTGATTCAATAAGTTTTTGGGTGCATTCTGCTTTTACATTAGTTCTGTAGTTGTTTGGGCATAAAACATCTCTAACCACGAGTTTATAATCTTCATAGCTGCTGCGTATGTGCAGTGGTTTTAAAGATAAAAATCCAAGAATCCACTGTGACTTAGCCTGTAAACACCTTTCTTCCGTAAGTCCCGGGCAAAAGAATTTGTAGTAAGGTAATCCATAGGGATAAGCACCGTGCATGCCTGTGTACGGAAATTCATCGGGCTTCATGCGTACGCATACACCTTTAGAGCAGGAAACTGGCTGATTAAAGGATAGATCATTTGATCTACTCCACTGGCCAGTAGTCGGTTTTAGATGCTCATCGTTTCGAAAGTAATCGCCAAGCGTATGAAGTTTTTGGAAATCGCTAGATGTGAGGGATGCGGATACGGGGATGCCAAAAGTCTCAGAAAGAATGCCAGCTAATTTATAACCTGCGTTGCAGCCAAATAGTGATATAGTCGCGGTCGGCACAAAATTAATTTCGCTGCCACTATAACCTCCATACACACTAAATACGGCTCCGTTGATATTAGCATGACTAAAAATATCCAGAGAGTGTATTTTTTTAAAGCTTTTCATTTCTCTGAACATGGCCAAGTCATTTAAAATATAGCTATATTCCTCTTTTATAATTTCATAACCCCATCTCTTAAGAAAACTTAGATTATCAAATTGTGGTCGCCAGCGTGATTCATTGTAGGCTATAAGTATAAACTGGTGACCAGGATAGACCTCTTTAAGTCGCTGTAAGCGGCCTGTCGCTGCCTCTTGAAAAAGAGAGACAAGTTTATAACCAGAATCAGCCACGAAAAAGTGCGTAGGTTTTTCATAATCAATAGGCTCTGCATCAGTTAGCTTAAGAACGTAGTAATGCGCTACTGGCGGAGGCGTTTCTACTTGGGCATGAAGTGGACTGTAACCAATCAAAATGAACAACAATGTAGACAGAAGAAATCGCACATGAACTCCTTGTAAGTATGCGATATCATCGACACTTTAAATCATAGAATTAACACGACTTAAGACCTATATTAAATTACTTTAATGTCTCATTAAGATTCAGCACTTTTTTTGCTGATGTGGGCTTGAAGCTGCCATAAACGAATTTTTTTAAGTAGGTTATCGCGTATACCATAGAAGATGACTTGATGTAAAAATAATTTATTCTGCTGAGGCTTTTCATCGGCCCACTGAATTTTTGCTTTCAAAATCTTAAGCTCAGTTTCATCTTCTTGAGGCAAAGCAAATTCTTGGTAATTGCCCCGAGGCAATAATGAATCGCGTTCATACATAAAAGCTGCTTCGGAAAATTCTTTAGCTACAACTATCTCTGAGTGGAGTGAGTCTTCAGTTACACTAAACCACGAAACTGCTACCGGATCAGCATCTTTCAAAGCGGGAAAGTAAGCCATCATCAAACGAAGAAAATAGTTTCGATCTAAAGGCTTTGGTAGGCGTGCAGATTCAAAAGAAAGTACAGTTAAAGCTTCTTCGCGATCAGGCAACGGATCGTTGGTCACATGAAAGTAAAGCGCGTCAGCACCAAATCGAGCTGTAAAAGATTTAGCGTCATACTTAGCTTCTGACACCACTACATGCGGCTGGGCAGGGCCACTTCCAGTTGCTGCGGCTTTTCCATCTGGTGTAATATCAATCACTTCTATAGCAGGAAACCGCCGAGCAATAAAACTTTTTAACTCTTCCGCACCTGTCATTTCAATACCGACTTGAACGCGCTCTAATGTCCTATTTTTATCTGACCCATGGAAAATAATATCTTTGAGTTTACTTTTTGGATCAGTGGCCTTTTTTCTTAAGTTATTTAAAACGGGTAACGAAGGATGGCAAAAAATGAATTCGTGATCTTCTTCATTTTTATAAACCAGTTTAGCCCATAAGCTGGACTTTTTTTGATTCTGAAAAATAAAATGATAAAATTTATAGACTTTACCAACTTCAAATTTTGTTTTTGACTTAAGTTTAAAGCCAAAATCACTTAGCGCAGCAAAGGGATGGCGACGAATTTTTTCTATTTTACAACTTTCCTTAGAGCTATGAACTGCCAACGGTGTCAGTTTTCTATCATCAATTGCAGAGAAACGTAAATGCTCTTGTAAAATATTGGGGTCGAAAGGTTTGTAAATTATATTTTCAATAGGCCAGGTTTCAATTTTTTTAAGCGGTTTTAAAGGGTCTTCAAATGGTGTTAAAACAATTCGCGATTTGTATTTATCTCTTATTTTTTGTAAACTCTCTTGGCTAAGGTCAGCTAGGCCGTCCGCACTAAGAACAAGAAGCGATATTTTAACTTCAGTTGGCTTCGTAGGGTCTTTATTCGTTTCTGTTTCAATAAATTGATCAAGTTCAGGTAGGTTTTGAAATGAAATAAAAGTGAGCTTGGCTTCTGGAAGTAATTTTTCCGAAGCGGACTTAATCTCCGCAGTAATTTTAGAATCCTTATCAATAACACATAGATAAGACACAGTATATCCTTTGGCTTACTTACTAATAGGATCGCTTAAACAGCTAAAATAAGCAAAAGGATATACAAAAAATATAGAATCAGGACTCTACCGTCTATTAATGAGTCAAAATCCAGTTCATGAATGAAGGTAGAGAGGTATAAACCCCTTCACCATCACATAGAAGATCTCCACGACTCGTCACGCCGACTAAATAAAGTCTGCCCTCTTTTTCTAGAAAGACCGGCCCGCCGGAGTCCCCCACACAAGTACCCGATTTTTTTTCATCAAGAACAAACTCACTCTGTGAAATATATTTTATGCTAGCCTGTGTTTTTCTGAGTTCTCCTTCGCCCGACATACTGAGTTCTATACATGTTGGGTGGCCGTCGTGGTCTAATGTTTCAACATCACAAAAAACTTCTCCCGCCATCATTTTCTCGTGAAACTTTTCTGATTTTTTGTACTTAACGTCAGCCCAGCCTACTTGGGTCACTCCATATCCAGCAATTATAACCTGAGTATCTTTTTTTAGATCATTAGCATGAAACATAATATCTGCTTGCTTGTACCCGGCAGGAAGATCTCCCTCAAAATAGATTAGTCCTATATCAGATTGATCCTCATCGGTGGCTGATTTGCTTTTTTTGTTATAGTCATCGTTGATGATTACTTGAGTGGCCTTGCGAATAACTTCTTCTTTGCGGTTATCAAGATCTGCAATGTGACGGCTAAATATGATCTCAAACTGACGGAAGTTCGGAGATAAACAATGTGCGGCCGTCAGAATAGTATTTTTTTCGATAATTGTTCCTGTGCAAATGTATCCATTTGTTTTGTCAAACACGATAACTATATGGGTGGCTATTACGTCATCTGCAGTGACAATGCTTCCGTTAATTATTTGCGAGGTGTTTTTAGAGTTTAAAAATATTTGATCGCTAGAATTTTCAGGCGGTGCGCATCCTAATAGAAACGAGAATAGGCCTAGACCTGCAAAAGACAACTTCATAAAACCCCCTCAGTTTGAAGTAGAGCTTTGTATATTTTTGAGCAACAAAATACTCAAGCTTAAAATGATTAAGCTTAAAACTTGGGAGATACTAAAAAGATTGCCCCAGATCAACCCTCGGTCGTCGTCTCGTAGGAATTCAATAAAAAATCGACATAAACTATGGCCTATCAGCCAAGTGAAAAATATTTTTCCTGCCATTTGATCAGAAGGTTTCTTTTTTACAATAAAAAGAAACAGAATAAATTCAGCGGCGGCCATGTAAAGTTGAGTGGGGTGCCTCTGTTGAACGGCCCAGGGTAACTCGCAATATTGTCCGTAACAGCAGCCCTCTAAGAAACAGCCTATACGGCCGAATATATATCCCAGGGAGACCAATGGTGTAAAAAAATCGGCCCAGCGAAGAAAGCCTTCGTTTTTTCGTTTTAAGTAAATCCACGAGGTCAGTAAGGCCAGGAGTAATCCTCCAAAGTAGACATAGCCACCCATCCAAAACTGCAACATTTGCACTGGATGATCAAGATAGTATAGTGGAGCCTCATAAATAATATGAAATAGTCGTGCACCCAAAAAACTGGAAAACATAATTAAAAGGGCCAGATCGAAGGCCATTCGTCCGTTGTATTTTTTAATTGTTTTTAATCGATATGATAAAAAGCCAAGAAGAAAAATTAAACTTAGACTGATAACAACAAAAAAAGTGGGGATTTGTATAAAACCTAAATCAAGTTGAGGATGCATGAGATTTCTCGCGCGCAATAGAGATAATTAATAAAATGACTCCGATAACAATAGCACAATCTGCTAAATTAAAGGTGGGGAAGTGGTGTTCCTGTTTCCAATGAACATCTATAAAGTCAATGACGTATCCATAATGAAGACGATCAAAATAATTTCCAATAGCACCGCCAAAGACCAGACTTAAAGAAGTCAATTGTTGAAGATTATTTTTAAAGTCAGAATCATCTTCTGACTTTACGTAGTAAATGAGAATTAAAATAAGTCCACATATTAAAGGGGGAACACTGAACATAAATAAAGTGCGAAAGGTTGTTGGACTATTTTCTAACATTCCAAAGGCCGCACCAAAATTACGTACGTAGGTGAAATTTAAAAAATTTTGAATTACAGATTGCGTTTCATGCAATCCAAAGTGAGTGTGTATATAAATCTTCGTGATTTGATCTAAACATATCACCGCGATAGAAATACACAGCAATAGACTTATCTTCTTAAGCATCTAAGTCAGCGCCTCAACACATTTTGGACATATTCCTAAAGTTTGCTCTTGGCGAGAGATAAATTCAGAGTATGTCCAACAACGCACACACTTTTCACCTGCAGCTTTGGTGGCATTAATCATCAACTCTTTACCCTCTGTTATAGTGACTCCAGAGACAATAAAAAATTCACGTAAATTACATTTCGCATGGCTCTGATTAAAATCATCTAAAGCTTTAAAGCTATTTGCATCCGCATGAATTTCTAGATGAGCTTCAAGACTAGCTCCAATGACTTTTTGAGTGCGCAAAGCTTCTAATTTTTTCTGCGTTTCTGCTCGAACCTCGAGAAGTTTTTCAAACAAGGCGGCTATACGCGTACTTTGCCACTGAGGATTTTCCGTAGGGAACTCTTCAAGCAAAACTGATTCTTGAGATTTGTCTTTAAAATGGGAATAAGTTTCCTCAGATAAAAAAGTTAAGATGGGTGCCATTAAGCGAATGAGATTAGAAGTGACATGATAATAAACTGTTTGTGCACTTTTTCTCTCTGTGCCATTGACCTTCCAAGTGTATAAACGGTCTTTCAAAATATCCATATAGGTAGCAGATACTGTTACGGTGAAAAAGTGATTTAACAAGTGATAGACTCGGTAAAATTCATAGGTATCGTAGGCTTTTGTTGTTTCAACAATTAATGTATTAAGTTGATGCAGCATCCATTGGTCAATCAAAGGCATTTGATCATAGGGGACAGCTTCAGTTTTAAAATTAAAATCGTTAATAGACCCCAGAAGAAATCGCATAGTGTTGCGAATTTTTCGATAAGATTCAGTAACTCGAGTTAGCTCCTCTTTTCCGCAGCTGACGTCATTTCCATAATCTCCGTGAGCTGCCCATAGACGTATAATTTCAGATCCACTTTGTTTAGAGACCTCTAGGGGATCGATCACGTTACCTAACGACTTGCTCATCTTGCGACCCTGAGGATCACAGACGAAACCATGAGTAATTAAAGCTTTAAAAGGCGGGTGACCATTGGTGGCCATGCTTGAAAGCATCGAAGTGTTAAACCATCCGCGGTGTTGATCTGAGCCTTCTAAATAAATATCAGCCACGGCATTTTTATAGTTGCGTTTAGCTTGAACCGTAGCATGACAAACACCTGAGTCAAACCAAACATCGAGAATATCCTTACCGTGACGATATCCCGGGCGGCCTACAATTTCTTCTGTTGGGGTTTGGTAATAGGCTTCGATTCCACCTTTTTCAACAATGGCGGCGGCCTTTAACATAACCTCGTAGTCAGCCAAAGGTTCTCCCGATTCGATATGATAAAAAATAGGTATAGGGACGCCCCAAATACGCTGCCGGGAGACACACCAGTCAGGACGGTTTTCCATCATAGCTTGAAAGCGGGCTTTGCCCCAGCCCGGAAAAAACTGAATTTCATCGATGGCTTTTAAAGTCTTTTTTCGAATCTCTGAAGACTCTAAATCAATTCCGATAAACCACTGCGCTGTCGTTCTGAAAATTAAAGGTGTTTTTGATCTCCAGCAATGCGGGTAGCTGTGTGTAATATCAACATGTCTTAAAAGATGGCCACTGGTTTTAAGTTTTTCAATGATTATCGGATTGGCCTTGAAGATATTCATGCCCTGCATTTCAGGATATTCATCAGTGTATTGTCCGGATTCACTGACAGGATTAAGTACGGGTAGATTATATTTCTGTCCCACTTTAAAATCGTCTACGCCATGTCCTGGCGCCGTGTGAACACAACCGGTTCCCGTCTCTGCATTTACATGCAGTCCTAAAACCACCACGGATTTTCGATCGAGGAAAGGATGGTCCGCGATGCAAAGCTCTAATGATTCTCCTGCATGTTTTGAATGAACGCTAAGCTCTAAACCTAACTCTTTTTCAAAGCTAGATATTAACTGATCAGCGATAACTAAATTTTCTTTTTCACCATTTTCCTTGGTGTGGGAGCAGACGGCGTATTCAAGCTCTGGGTGTAAGCATATTCCCACGTTAGCGGGCAAAGTCCATGGAGTCGTCGTCCAAATCACAAAATATGTTTTGCCTCCAGGTGAACCCAATTTTTTTAAAGTGTCCTTGTCTGTTACTTCAAATTTGACATAAACAGACGGCGACTTAATGTCGTGGTATTCAATTTCAGCATCGGCTAAGGCCGTTTTTAAAGTCCAATTCCAGTAAACCGGTTTGACACCTTGATAGATTACACCTTTTTTATAGGCCCGTGCAAATTCACGAATCTCTTCAGCCTCATAAGATTTATCCATAGTTAGATACGGCTTCTCCCAGTCAGCCATAATCCCTAAACGAATAAATTGTTCGCGTTGATGATCCACCCATTTCTGAGCTTCTTGTCGACAAAGAGCTAAAATCTCTTGGTCTGTTTTAACAATTTTTTTTTCGCTAAGGCCTTTCATAACTTTATGTTCAATCGGCAGTCCATGACAATCCCAGCCGGGGATAAATGGCGCAGAAAAGCCTCTCATAGACTTATACTTAATAATAAAATCTTTGAGTGATTTATTCAGTGCATGTCCTAAATGAATAGAGCCGTTTGCATATGGAGGGCCATCCGGCATAGTAAAAGCGGGACCTTGCTTATTTTTTTCCTGAATTTTTTGATAAATATTATTTTTTTTCCATGTCTCAATAATGACAGGTTCTTTTAAAGGAAGGTCACCTTTCATTGGAAAATCAGTTTGAGGCAATCTTATAGTGCTTTTGTAGTCAGGTGTATTTTGCATGCACAGAGTGTATCAGAATAAGACATCCCAGTGTAGGAGAAATTTCCAGTTTGTGTCGAACTTAGTGATAATATCTTAATGTTTGAAGCCCCGACAGCCGATAAATAACTAAATGAATAAAAAGCTTCTTATTTCTTATTTTCTTGGTGTGAGTGGTGTCTTGGTGGCTTTTGTCGCCGTCGCTGCGGTGAAGTATCAACAATCCCCGGTGCGAGCTATAGCCTCTATTTCTGCCGAGCTTCCCTTCGCCATCAAGTCTGAAAGTATTAAAGCAGTTTCAATTAAAGAAGAGTTATCTTTAAATTGTGATTCTACTATTGACGAATCGCACAGCTTAGCTGAGGCCTCCCAAGTTGTTATTCTTAAATTCGAACAGTGTCGACGGTTCGCTAAAAACAAAACAGTCGCTTATAATATTAAAAATATGACTAATGGATACCAGGGGCAAATTTTTACTGAGTCCTCTCGCGTAGCCAACGGTTTATCAACGGACTATATCCAGCTAGAAGCTGGCGAAAATATAATCGAATTTGAAATACGCCTAAATGACGGGCAAAAACTGAACAAAAAAATAAAAATAAATCGAATCGCATCGTTTTAAACCTCATTTTAGATGACAGAAATGCGGTGTTTCCATAACGTCTGTCACGTTATGGAAATGACCTTTAAAAAGAAATCTGACTTACATGTACTTCGAAAAGTTTGGCATGCCGGCGGCGTGTTGTGCTTAGTCTTTATTTGGCTTTTTTTTGAATTTCCCACCAGTGTTTTCGTTTTTGCCGTTTGCTGGATTTTATTTGTAACTGGCGATGTCGTGCGCTTAAAAAACTCTAAGTATAATAAAATATTGAATGGTTGGCTTAAGCCGATATTAAGAACAAACGAGGTTAACAAGTTTGCTGGTACGACGTATCTTTTATCCAGTGTTATTTTTATTTCCCTGTTATTTTCTCATCAGATAGTTACCTTAAGTTTATTGTTTTTGGCTTTTGCAGATCCTATTGCCAGCTTTGTGGGAATCAAGTGGGGTCGACATAAAATTTTTGGTCATAAATCGTATGAAGGATTCTTTGCCGCTTTTATAATATGTGCGTTATTGACTTACGAATTTCTAACTTATTATCAGGTTACTTCATCGCGTATTGTAGTATCAATTATAGCCGGCCTGTGTGGGGCTTTAGCGGAGCTCATCCCATTGGGTAAAATGGATGATAATTTTACTATGCCTATCTTAAGCAGTATCTGTTTGTATTTTTTGTTTATATTCTTTAATATTCAGCTTTAATGCTCGTCTTAAATAAAAGAACGGAAAAACAGCATGGGTGATCAATTCGATGAAGTTGAGGAAAGAACAGTCTCGGGAAAACGTCTGGGGATGTATGTTTATATTCTTCCTAATTTAATGACCATCGCGAATCTTTTTTGTGGATTTTATTCGATAGTCAGTACTTTTAAGGGCGAATTTAAAACAGCGGCATTGATGATCGTTATCGCTGCCGTGTTTGATTTATTGGACGGACGACTTGCAAGATTGACCAGAGCTATTAGTAAGTTTGGCGCAGAATTGGATTCATTATGCGATTTAGTCAGTTTTGGAGTTGCGCCAGCGATGCTGATGTATCAGTGGGCTTTAAACCCATTTGGTCGACTGGGATTTATGGCCGCTTTCTTGTTTGCAGCTTGTGGCGCCCTTCGCTTGGCTCGTTTTAACGTGCAGGTTGGTGTGGTAGAGAAAAACTACTTTCAGGGCCTTCCGATTCCGATGGCTGCTGGTATCGTGGCTTCATCGTATTTAGCTTACGATGATTTAAAATGGCAAGCCTCGGGCAGTATTATTCTTTTGTGTGTCACCATGATGTTGGCGGTCGTTATGGTGTCTAATTTTCGTTATCGATCATTTAAAGACTTAGACTTTAAACAACGATTACCTTTTCGGTATTTGATTGTTGGACTTATTGTTATATTTCTGGTGGCGATTCGTCATGAAGTGATGCTGTTTGTATTGTTTTTCTCGTACGCCCTGCTGGGTGCAGTTTTTGGAGTTCTAAGACTTGGAAAAAAACAAAAAAACATACCTGCGAATGCCTACGCTCCGGCGGATGCGAACGAACAAGATCTGCAGGAAGAAACGGATAACTAATGAAGACGTGGAAAAAACCACTTAAAGTCGGTTTAGTCGGTGCTACGGGAGTCGTCGGCGAAACATTTATTAATTTATTAGAAGAGTACACTTATCCGATTGAAGAGTTTCGCCCCTTTGCCAGTCAAAATTCTGAAGGTATAAAATTATTCTTAGCCGGCAAAGAGTGGGCGGTGCAAATATTAAAGCCCGGTTGTTTTGATGGACTAGACATGGTGTTCTTCTCGTCCGGTGATGATATTTCTAAAGAGTGGGCTCCTCAGGCGGTTAAAGCTGGCGCCTTCGCGATTGATAATTCAAATGCCTTTCGTATGGAAAAAGAAACGGCTTTGCTCGTTCCTGAGGTGAATGGACACCTTATTAATTCATCGTCGCGCCCGCAAGTTATTGCCAATCCGAATTGTTCAACGATTCAGCTTACAGTGGCCCTTAAACCACTTTTTGATCATTATGGCATCGAAGATGTTACGGTCGCAACCTACCAAGCGGTCAGCGGGGCAGGTCTTCCGGGATATGAAGAACTGCTCACTCAAACTAAAAATTTTGAAACTCCGGATCATGTTAGTAAAACTTTTCCTAAACAAATTCTGTTTAATTGTATTCCGCAAATTGGTTCTTTTGATGACCAAGGGTTTTGTTCGGAAGAATCTAAGATTATGAACGAGACTCCAAAAATTTTGGGTGATCAAAATTTAAAAGTATCTGCTTTTACGGTAAGAATACCCGCATTGAATAGTCATTCCGAAGCAGTGTGGGTGACCCTTAAAAAAGATGTCAGTCGCGAAGTGCTTTTAAAAACGATGGATGAGTTTCCTGGTTTGGCGATGATGGATCAAGATTACCCGACGCCGCTAGAGGTTTCGGGCCAAGATCCCGTATTTGTTGGCCGCGTTCATCAAGATTGTCACAATCCGCGCCGCTGGCTAATGTGGGTGGTTTCAGATAATTTAAAAAAAGGCGCCGCATTAAACGGCTTACAAATCGCCAATCTTATTTTTAGTTAAATTTTGACATCATTTATGCTGCGTGCTGCAATAGAAGAATGATTCGCGCGTTTTTGTTTTCTCTTCTTCTTTTAATAGCACCATTAGCGTTTTCGGCAATTACAATTAATGGTGTATCGGGCGGAAGCTTCGTTGAGCAAGATGGCATCACCCTTAATTACACTTTATACGGTGGTATTGCGGGCTCATGCACCGGCGATGGTTCTACACCATGTAATAGCTGTACTGATATTGGAGCAGGCACAAATATAAAAGCCTGTAATCTTCAAAATGTATACGCCAGCTTACCAATATCGATCAGCTTTACCGTCGACAGTGTAACAGCACCGGGATCAACTGTTAAAGTTTATACCGAAAACCAGGCGGGAACTGGTGATGCAATAGAGTATGGCCCCGCAACAGCAGTTCTTCCTGCAGCGGGCACCTACAGTGTAAGCCTCAATTGGGGATATCTTTGTCAAAACGATAATAGTTTTAATGCCAGTTGCATTCCCAATGTGGTGGCACCTGAAACAGCATTTGATTATACATCACGAAAAGTCTACGTATGGGTTGATCAAAATAATAACGGCACCAAGGAAGACAGTGAGAAAAAAACTGTAGATGTTCGGTTGCACTATGTGAACGCTGCTGATGCGACCATGAATCGACAATTTTTTTGCACGGCTCCTGATAGTAATGCCAGTGGGCAGTGTGGTTTCACCCTGGCCGTGGGCGATTCAAAACTTTTTTTAGATGAAGTTTTTAGTGGACCAGCTACCGGCGGTATACCTAATCAAACGGGCAACGCTCCGGCTTGGCATGGAGTAGCTTTGATTCCAGCCGAGGTCACAATAGATAATATATCTAATTCTAGCTCTACCCCGCAGATTATTTACTATGATGCGAATGGTGGTTTAGGAGAGGGTGCGATTACCGGTTTAGTTAATTACGCGCAATACTGTGTTTTGATGGGGAATGTGAATAAAGCCCAAAACATTTATAAATTTAATAACGATGGTGTCATTGATCCTGCGCGCGTATGTGCGTCCCCTTCAGAGGTCGT
>JALHMX010000027.1 GCA_022843825.1 Pseudobdellovibrionaceae bacterium | reverse complement strand
CAATCGTATTTAAAGTCTTTAACTCCATCTAAAGCAGCACCAGCATTTGAATTTATGTTCAGGCTGGGCCTAAAAGAAAGCCACCAAAACGATGAATTATTATCTAAAGCTTCGTAGTTTTGCAGCTTGCCTATGTATATTAGCATTTACAGTGGTCACAGTATTCAGTTCGTTAGCTCCAGCTCAGACCACTGATTTTAATTTTAAAACAGAAGTAGAAACAAAAAACAGCTTTTTGTCTGCGGCATTTGAAGTAGCCACATTTCAAGTTGAATCTGAGTCAATTATGGGTACAGGTCTTAAGCTTGATTATGGATATCACTTTAATGCCCCATTTCAAGTCGACGTTTCATTTTTTACAGCAATCAATGCCTCAGAAACTCAAGTCAGTTTTTCTGGTATAGGCTCTAGTTTTTATTATGACTTATTTGGAAATTGTTGTGAAACAGAAACAACGACTTACCTTGGTAATGAAAAAGTTTCTGTCGAATCCACTAAAATCAGCAGTTCCTTACAAGTAGGAATTGGCATCGATCAATTTTACTTAAATGGCACAAAAAATGTTTTTTCGGCTTCAGGAATTAATGCAGGTATGGCTTATAAATTTCTTTTGTTTGACTATAATTTTCGAGTTTCTGCTCGATATTCAATGATGAGCTCAAACAAACAAAAAATTAATGCATATTTTATTGGCGTGGGACTGAGTTTTCCGCTGTAAATTTGCAGCTGCCTAAATTGAACCGCACGGAGCTTTAGTATAATTTTTGTAATTCACCTTAAGCTCTTCAGCTTCCATACCAATAGCCAGCAAACCTAGTTTTGCAGTCCATCCATAAACATTTTCTTTCGGATTATTAAGCCGATCGTCATATAAATCGCTTACACATAATTTTTTATATACCGCTCCGGGAGAATTTAAACTTTCGGTAGAGGATTTTTCTGAATGAGATCTTAAAAATCCTCCGACGAGCTCACAACCGACCATGTAGATGACCGGTTCAGCAGAGGCCATATCTGCCGTAATAACCGACGGAATGCCTTCTTGTATAATGACCTCTTGAACATCACGCCCGCCCTTAGCTGCTTTCATTTTTTTTCGAGCTTTGTACGTCCACTCTTTTATTTCATCAGCGGAAGAAACCTTCACTACCGCTAATCCATAAGTGCCAGCGTTGTTTTTTACGAAACAAAAGGGTTTTTGACTTACGCCTCTTTGCTTGTATGAAACTTCAAGTTGAATTAAGAATTTTTGCACTCGTTCGGCCAGCTCATCACGACTAGTTTCTGAGTTAATATCAAACTGAAGAAACTCTTCAGTTTCTACCCGTAATAAAAAAGGATCGATCTTAGTGACTTCAGAAAACTGGTTAACTAGATTATTGTAGTGCTTAAAATAATTAGATTTTCTTCTTTGGTACCAACCCAGCTCTCGCGGAGGGTTGGTTGGCTTCGTGTTTTGGTCGGCCCACTGGGATAGAGACAATGAAAAATCATTATTACTAATAACAAGATCGGGATTAAAACTTTTAAAAAACGAACTGCTTTCAAACCCATTTTGAAAGGTCAGCATTTTTCCTGTGCTACTTTGTAATACCAAGGGCTCTACTAAATCTTTCGGAAACGCGAGCTCAACAAGAAAACCACCTTCTTGTAATAGAGATTGAATTGTCGCAACATTTTCTAAATAGAAAGGATTTTGTGTGTGCTCTTCGGTAATAATTAAAATATTTTTTATGTGCTTGCCATAGTGAACATGGATATATTTTTGAAATAATTCAGGAGCACTTTCTTTGTCAGTTGGACAAATATTATTAAAGCCTGCTGGGTATATATTAGCATCAACGTTGGTAATTTTGTAGTCAGCATCACGAATATCATAGCTTGAGTATATAGGATAATCTAAAACCTTAGTTTTCTCTCTAAACCAATTCTGTAGTTCATCATGATTTTTGCATGCGGCAGCATGAAT
This sequence comes from Pseudobdellovibrionaceae bacterium, assembly GCA_022843825.1. Classification (GTDB taxonomy): domain Bacteria; phylum Bdellovibrionota; class Bdellovibrionia; order Bdellovibrionales; family Bdellovibrionaceae; genus Pseudobdellovibrio. Next base: position 11,973 of record JALHMX010000027.1, on the reverse strand, counting down.
AATATCGCGAGATTTCATGTGCTAATCCATAGTAACAATTTGAGAATATATTTTGTCCAAATTATCATGGCTTATATTTTGACTTAAATTAATACTTTTGTACACCTTTAGATTTTTGTGAATCATTGTTAGATCTTTGGAAATTGTTTTTAATGTTTTTAGATATAGCGACCTAAATTTTTCTACAGTCTCGTCATAATACTCACTAGGCTCATCCAGCCAGTCCGGCGTCATATTAACAATAAGATGCGTAAGATTATAGCCTTCGTTATAAATTTTACGACTTAGATTCTGTGTGAGGTGAAATTTATTATGGTCAAAGCTTGTGATAAGAACAAATTCTGTTTGATTTGATACAAGTAATTTTTGACAGTTTACAATAAGGTCATTAAGGGGCTTTTGCCAAGACTGAACAGCATTAAAAAAACCTCTTAGCTCATCTAAAAAATCTGAGCCCGTGAGCATCTTAAGTATATCTAAAACCTTTGCTGTACTTTGATTAACAATTTTTTTAAAGATAGATTTGGGGCTGCCCTCCGCAGCGCGAAACCAAGACGTTAGGTCGTTGGTGAACAAGGCCGAAATTTTTTCTGGAGCCTTTAAAAATGCCCATGTGTGCTGGGCCGGTGGAGTATCTAAAATAACATAATCAAATTGGTCAGACTTTACATGCTGATATAGATAAAACAAAGTCGTAAAATCCTGTGAGTGCGACAACCGCGTAGAAAGCTCTTGAAATAGTTTATTGCTTTTAATATTTTTAATATCCTGTTGAGCTGTTGTTTTAGAGGCCGCCAAGCTTAAAAAATCGTAAAAAACTTTCTCATGATTTATAGTTGAGGCCTGTAACGAGCCTGAAGATGCTTGAGGTAAAGGAATTTTATGTATTTGGCCGTTGGGCTTAAAATTCATTGCCTGAGCCAGTCGCAACGACGGATCGATAGTGATGACCAAGACTTTGTATCCCTCTAGCGCTTTTCCCATAGCGACTGATGCCGCAATAGTCGTCTTTCCCACGCCGCCTGTTCCAATGAAGATAATCGTCTTGGTATTTGATTTAAACTTCATTTATATCCTTTATGTGCGTAGCGGTGGCTAAGACGATTTTAAACAAATCTGTTTCAAACGCCTGCGGAATCAGTGTTGTTGGTGTTTTAATTTTTTTAAGTTCTGCCTGAGCAAAACTTTGCTGTACTTGAATGTTTTCAAAAAAATGACGAGTTTTTTCAGGCAACTTTTTAAAGTTGATGGCCGAAGTATCAACAAATCTATTTAAAATAAAATCAGCCTTAATTTTTAGATCCTTTAAATTTTTCCAGAGCTCCAGGGCTTCCTGTATGGAAAGTTCATCGGCCTGGGTGACGATATGCACAGATGTAAATTCTGCATTTTTTATCCATAGATCGATGGACTGGCTTTGGGTGGCCATAGGACCGAATGAAAATATTTCTGCAAATGACTGGGGAGCAGTCATTAAACTTAAAAAATGCCCTGAAGAATAGGAATCTATAAAAATTTCATCGTAGTTCATAGGTTTTCCTATGTTTCTAGGTCCGGAAGTGGCTTTACCTAGAACGGCTAATTCCTGTAAGCCAGGAGCCACATTTATTAGTGATCGAGACAGAGGATTATTAAGAAAAAGTTTACTCAACGACGCCGAGTGGATCAGCAGCGAAGCGTATTCTTCTAGACAGCCATAAGCGTTCCATTTATCTAAGCTTAAGTTTTGAGGCTTTTTATGCGCGGGAAACAGGGTTGACAGCGCACTCTCCTCTGACAGCTCAGTAAGCAGAGTTGTTGAATTTGTAGCGCTGGCGGCTAAAGCATAGCTTGCAGTTAGAACAGTTTTACCTACCCCTCCTTTGCCTGTGAAAAAATGTATTTTTTGCGTTGCCATTGCTTACAAATTACCCTATTTTCCCTGTTTATTACAAAGTATATTTTAGACTTAACATAAGGAGAGCTTGTGAAAGCACATATTGAAACAACTGATGGTTTGCAAAGAAAAATGAATATAGAAATTTCGCAAGCAGATGTGCAAAACGCATTCGCAAAAGTTTATCAAAGCATTCAGCGCCAAGTGGAAATTAAGGGTTTTCGTAAAGGCAAAGCGCCCTTAACGACGATCAAAAGCTTATACAAGGATCGCGTAGTTGGAGACGTAGCACAGGATTTAATTCAAGCTCATTATCCTAAGGCCTTAGTGGAACAAAAAGTTGAACCAATTAATTATCCTGAATTCGAATTTGATGATCCTAAAGAAAATCAGGATTTTAAATTCACAGCTATTTTTGATATTCGCCCTGAAATTAAAGTTAAAAAATGGGAAGGCTTAGAAGTTGAAAAAGAAAAACATGTTTTTAATGAGGCGCAAGTTGAGCAAGCGCTCAACAATGTAAGGCAATCTCGTGCGCAGTTGGTTGATGTAACGGAGCCTCGTCCGGCGCAAAATGGCGACACAGCGGTTATTGATTTTGAAGGATTTGTTGACGGAAAGCCGTTGCCAAATGGCACAGGCAATGATCATCAACTTGAATTAGGGGCAAAACAGTTTATAGAGGGGTTTGAAGAAGGCGTCGTGGGAATGAAGGTTTCTGAAACTAAAACAATTAGTCTTAAATTTCCGGATCCTTATCACTCGGCTGAATTAGCTGGAAAGCCGGTTGATTTTAAAGTGACTCTAAAAGCTCTAAAGAAAAAAGAGTTACCAGAAATTACCGATGAGCTTTTGACTCAAGTTGGAGTAAAGCAGACTGTAGAAGAGTTTAAGGCTTCGGTACGAAAAGATATTGAGTCTTCAGATAAAAAACGTATAGACGATGCGTTTAAAAATCGTCTTATTAAGAAGTTAGTTTCTGAGAACCCAGTTCAAGTTCCGGCGAGTTTGTTGAAGGAACAAAAAGCAACACTCATCGAAGATTTTAAAAAACGCATGAAAGATCAAGGTATGCAAGAAGCGGACTTTGTAGATTATGTAAAAAAATGGGATGCAGATTTTAGCAAGACGGCTTCAGAAATGATTCAATCAAGCTTTCTTATAGACAAATTGGCCGTTGACCATAATCTAGCCTGCACTAAGGAAGATTTAGATCTTAAATATCAAGAGTACGCTAAACAAACAGGTTTAGAGGAATCTCGGATTCGTGAATGGTATGCAGCCCCAGACAAAGCCAGCCGTCTGTCTTATATGATTACTGAAGACAAGGTGATCGCGATGATCACCAGCAAAGCGAAAATAAAAGAAGTTGATGCCAAACAATTAAAAGACGAAGCTACTTAAGTTTTTTTAATGTTTTCCAGGCTTTTAAATATGAATAAGCCTGGTAAGCTTGATAATCAGTTTTAAATAGTTTTTCAGACTCTGATAGATCAGAGTCTTTTTTATTCGCCAGGTCCTTCCACCATGCAACAGAATCAGCAGAATTTACTTTAGACATTTTATTATTTTTTTCTTTTTCAGACTTTAAGTGGCCGGCAATGTCCTGTTCGCGCTGAGATCTTTTATCCGTAATGGCCTTAGCGAACAAATTTGAGTCTACTTCTTGGATTTCAATATCTGGCTTAATTCCCTCAGATTGAATCGACGTTCCGTTGGGCGTATAGTACCGTGCGACTGTCAGCTTCAAACCACTACCGTCCCCGAGTTTAATAACCGATTGAACAGAGCCTTTGCCAAAGCTACGTTCACCTACAATAATACCGCGCTTGTTATCTTGCAGCGCTCCAGCAACAATCTCGCTAGCACTTGCAGAGTATTCATTTATAAGAACAACAATGGGCATTTCAGGATAGGGGGCGTTTTTAGTTGAACGCGATACTTCTTTGGCTTTTACATTTCTTCCAATAGTACTGACAATCACTCCGTCTTTGATAAAAAGATCACTGACTTTTATCGCTTGTTCGAGCAAGCCGCCAGGGTTTTTTCTTAAATCCAAAAGAATGCCTTCAATTTTTTTATTTTTTCCTGAGTGGTCAGCCAAAATTTTAGTTAGCTCTTTTGAAGTTGATTCAATAAAACTGGTGATTCGTACATACAGATATCCACTATCAAGCGTAACAGTCTTAACTGATTTTAATTTTACTCTTCCACGTACAATGCGAACATCAAGCGGTCTGTCACTATCATCTCTAATTACGGACAAAACAATAGCTTCACCGTTTTTTCCCTTAAGCAGAGCTGATGCCTCGACAAGCGTAAAGCCCTTAGTTGATTGGCCATTAATTGCTACAACTTTATCCCCAGGCTTAATTCCTGCCTTCCATGCCGGCGTATCTTCGATGGGAGAAATAATAGTTAAAACTCCATTTTGTATAGAAATCTCAATTCCAATTCCGCCAAATTCGCCAGCGGTCTCTGACTCAAAGTCTTTAAAAATATCTGGAGGCATATAATTGGTGTGCGGATCTAACTCTCGTAACATACCCTTAATAGCGCCTGAAACTAATTTTTTAGTGTCTGTAGGCTCAACATAGTACTGCTGAACAAGATTAAGTATTTTTGTAAAGCTTTGCAGCTCTGAATATCGCTCATTGGCCCACATCTTTACAGGTTGAAATAACATCAGCGCAGGTAAAGCTAAAAGCAAAAGTAAGTATTTTTTATATTTCATTATAGATCCTTTATCCAGTTTTTAGGGTTTATGTTTACTTTTAGATGGCGAAGTTCGAAATAAAAATTTTTTGAGATAGCGTCGCAAATTTTTTCAGACATTTGAACCTTTTGTTGTAGTTCCACCAGGCAATTTTTTACATTCGCGTAAACAGAATAGTAACCGCCATCATGCTCTAGAATTATAGATTCACCCCAGTGATTTAAAACGTCACGAAAAATGACTTTTCCTGGACCGACTGACTGGACGTGAGCCTCAGGGTCATAGCTAAATAAAATTCCTTTATTATACATCAAGTACTGCGGAATCGTGTTGGAAACTTTTTGGGTCTTAACTAAACCGTAAGGCTCTATTATGGTCGTTTCGATAGGTCGAGACAGTTGCCCTTTAAGCAATAATAAAGAGGGAGTTGAGGTTTTTACTAACTTTTCATTTTCATCGTCTTCTTCTTTTAAGATAAGTTCTTCTTGTTTTTCGAGCTGTTTGGTTAGTTGTTCAAACTTTTTATTTGCTAGGCTTAGTTTTTGTTTTTCTCTTTTTAGCTCATCCAGTTTGTAGGCTTGCTCGCGAATAAAATTAAGATCATATTGATTAATAGATTTTAATGTATTCAGATTGCGCTTTAATAAGTTTAGATTTTGAACTTCAATAAACGCACCCCATGTATAATTTTTAATTAAATGCGCTGATTGTAGGCGCTGCGAGAGCTTACTTTTTCTTTCGGCCAAACCGTCACTAAGTGATTCAATCGTATTTTTTACGACGTTAATCTGAGAATATATTAAAGTTTTTTGAGTCTCAATCTTAAGACGTTCTGTTTCAAGAGCAATTAATCTTTCAGAGGTAGCAGATAAGCTCAAAGATCCGAACAAAAAAATTATCAAAAAAGTAAACATTAATTTATGATTCATGGTGATAATACTCTTTTAAAATATATTGATATGAAAGAAAGTAAGACAAAGCTAGGTTAAGCATAAGGCCGGACAGCAACAGAGCCAGACTTTCTAATGTAAGAAAATCTAATCTTTCACTAATAAAAGTAAAATTTAGATTTGAAGTAAGTTTATTTTTAATAAAATAAGCCAACCCTGAGGCCGCAAATAGCCCAATGAAGTAGGCCAGCAAAGTGCGATTCATAATGCTTAGATATTCATTTTTAAAAGCCTGAAGAGGCATTGCTCCCAGTAAAGCAAATAAAGATATTCTGTCTTTTGCGTCAATCAAATAGTTTCTCACAAGAACAGTGATCAGAAAAGATAATATAATAAAAAATAAAATAAACACCGTATTTAAAATAATGTTTAAGGTTTTAAAAAGATTTTTAATTTTTTCTGCCCAAACATTTCCAACACTTGAGTCCTCTACGCCAGACAAAGACTTTATTTGAAGAGAAAGTGTGGATAGATCGGCCTCTGCAGTCAGCAACACCTCTACTAATGGATTTAATACATAAGTTATTTCTTCGTCTTCAAACAGTCCTTTGCTATATGACGGAAGTGCTGATTGAACGTCTTGAAGCTGCTGTTGAGGACTAATAAGCGCTGCACTTTTTATTTGTGTGTCTAAATTTTTAATTTTTTCTACTATTGCAGCCATTTCCTCAGGCGAGATATTTTTGTTAAGTGTGACTGTAATGGTATACAAATCGGCATGATCTCCAAAAACAGCAGCCGTATTTTGCCGAATTAGAAGTACAGATGTAAGTATAAAAACGGAGAGACTCATAAAAATCAGATAAAGCGTTCTCATAAAATGCTTTCGCTGGCGACAGAGCCATTCTCTAGGTGAATGTGTCGAGCATTTTTGTAGACGGTAGCTTTTATGAGGCCCTCATCGTGGGTTGCTATCATAACTGCTACGCCTTCTTCGGCAAGTTCCTTAAATAGTGCCATAACAGACTGAGCGTTTTGCCGATCTAAGTTGCCTGTGGGCTCGTCGGCAATTAATAAATTAGGTTTATGCACAATAGACCGAGCAATGGCTACGCGCTGCTTTTCTCCGCCGGAAATGTAATCAGGGTAGCTTGACGAATAAGGCGATAGATTAAATCTTTCGAGGACGCTAACAACCTTGCTTTGAATTTCTTTATTTGACAGTTTTTGAATTTTTAATGGTATCGCAATGTTTTCAAAGATGGTCATCTCTGGAATAAGTCTAAAATCTTGAAATACGATGCCCAGCCCTCGTCGATAGTTAGCAACTTCTTTTAAGCCATAGGACATAATATTTTCATTTTTATAGCTCAACTCTCCACTAGAAATTTTCTCCTGTAGCGATAGTAACTTAAACAGGGTGGTTTTCCCTGCCCCACTAGCTCCAGTCAAAAAAATTATTTCTGACGAATTTAAATTGAAGCTAATGTCGCGTAACGCATGTCTGTCGGTGTCGTAGGTTTTATATACATGCCTAAATGAGATCATATTATTAGCATGAAGTATTTATCGTCTATTGAGGAGACTAGATTTTAATCGGCGTGCAATTTTTCAATGACATATTGATGCAGTTGGAGGAGCGCTTTTCTGCGCCGGTCATCCACTTCTGCATGGGATATTTTTTCGTAGGGAAACTTGAAGGTTTTAATCACAGAACCGTTTTTAAAGATACGTGAGACAAGCACAAAGCCATTTTCACCCCAGTCCTCAGTCTGGACGTGAATTTTTTCCCCGTTAATAATAAGATCAGTATTTTCACCAGAAACAGATTTCATACATTATCACTATACACTAAAGTCTAAAAGGTTCCAGGTCCTAATCCTGTAAGCACCGCGTCCGTAAACTCAACCTGGCACCATTTTTCGTTTCAAAGTGAGACGAAAAATAAAAGCTGTACTTTAGTCTAAAGTTTTTACAAAAAATGCCGAAAGAAGGTTATCACTTTGGGGGTAATTGTGATTAAAGGAAGAACTGTCCTTAAAATAGTTTTTTTTGGAATCAGTATTCCTCTGATGTTTATGTTTAACAATTGCGCCCAGCAAGCTCACTTTGCCGCCGTCGAAAGTTCTAGTTTTCAACTTTCTGAAAATGAAAATTTATGCACCTCAATGAGTAGCATACAAGGCGATATGCGCTTAGACTTTGTGAAAAATCAAAATACTCCCTCCATACTGGAATTTGGAACTTTTGAAAACAACTACTGGCATGGTAGCACTCAAGAGGGAAAGGCCTTTGAGCGTCGATTAGAATTTAATATTGTAAATAAACAGAACCTGACAATGTTTTTTCTCGACGAAGCCGCATTTGACGATTGGATGAGCTTAAAAATTAATGGACAGATAGTCTTTGTAGGCCCATATGGCGGCGATCGATTGGAGCTTTTAGATAGACAAGTTCAATATGGCCCAGGACAGTTCGGCGTCCCTGAATTAAGCACGAGCTGGCAAATTACTCCTAACGTAGACTTAAAGCCGTACCTGATTAATGGAGATAATACTTTGGAAATGAAAGTTATCGTCGCCGGAGCTGGTGAGGGTGCCATCAGGATTTTAGTACAGGGAAACTGTGGTGAGTTATAATAGGTCTGGAAAACGATAAAAACATTTAAAGTTTTTCTCAATTTCAGTCGATAATCTTTTTATAGCATAAGGGAGATCTCTATGAAAATATTTAGTAATCTAAGAAACCGTTTAAAAAAGACGTTAGCTAGTAATGAGCGCGGCCAAGGAGCTACAGAATATATTCTGTTATTGGTGGTAGTCGTTGGATTGGTTTTAGCATTTAAAGGTCCAATCACTGAACGTGTAAGAGGAGCGATGGATAAGCTTGGCTCTGACATGGAATCAGTAACAAACAGTAACTAATATTTATGACCATTGAATACGTACTTCTTATCCTTATGGGCGGCGTCCTATTTATGGCCGCATTGATGAAGGCGCCAAAAACCGCCTTTGAAGAGGGTGGAGTTCGTTTAGCAGCTCGTGTAGAAACACAGTTAGCTACAGGCTCAGGATTTAAACCCTATCCCGAAGGTGGAGATGCGGGGTCTGTCCCATGGAACAGAGTCGACGAATAACAAATCGTCCAGTCACCGGACGGAAAATTTTTTTAAAAAATAATTACGGACAGTTTGCGATCGAAGCTGTTTTGTTAACTGTTGTCATGGTCAGCATTTTTGCATTAGCCGTAAAGTTTTTACGCGATCGTCAGTACATACAGCTGTTGACAAATGACTCTGTAGGAAAAGTAAAAAATTTATCAGAGTACGGAACTTGGAAACCAGTATGTAAGGCCCTAAAAGGTTCGGCTAGTCAAACGGCTGCAAATTGCCATCCCAATTCAATAAATCGAGCATTAAGTTCAGATCCACAGTAGGATAATTATATGACTACAAGGATAAATATAAATACAAATTCTGAAAGCGGTTTTGCAGCAGCAGAATTTTTATTTACTTTTGTTTTAGTGATCAGCTGTGGCCTTGTTGTCTTCGCATTGACGTTTTCTTTAATGACCGTTGAGATCGCCCAATACATTACATGGTCCTCAGCCCGCGCCTATTCAGCGGGAAATATTTCTAAGGAAGCCAGCATTCAAGCCGGTCAGAGAAAATTTTCTAATTTAGCCGCCGCTTTTCCACTACTATCCAATAGCAATAACAGCGATTGGTTCAAATTTTCTCTTTCTCGAATTGGATCCACGCCGCCACCTTTGACAAGTATAGATCCGGGCAATCGTTTAGGAGATGAAACACGTCATCCATGGTCAGGTGTTAGCTCGAGCATTGAACTCAGTCTTTTTAAGTCATTACGACTACCCTTTCTGGGGCCAATTACTAATGACGAACAGCTTTTTAATTTTCAGTTACACGCTTTTTTGTTTCGCAATCCATCACAGGAAGAGTGCAAGCAATTTTATGATGGTCGTTATCGAGAAATAAAAAATTTGCCAGATTTTAATTCAGCCTCATTTGGTAATGAAGCTCGTTATTTTGCTCATGAGGATAACGGATGTTAAAAATTAATTTAAAAAAGTCATATCGTAAAAACAAAAAAAAACGCAACGATAAAGGCATGGCCTTAATAGAAGCAATTCCAGTTTTATTTATGGTGGTGCTAGTATTTAATTTTTCACTAGGTTTTTTCGGAGCAGTTCACTCTGGAATTTTGAACTCCATAGCATCGTACAACTATACGATGGAAACATTTCGATTCCGCTCTAACCTAATCTATTTCAGACCTGGTGCAGGCACGGCAAATTATGCAAAATCTATGAATCGCGTACATGGCGTCATCGGAGATGGTTATGCAAAACGCGATATGCAGCGGGGCCGTTGGCCGGCCACGGTTCGCAGTATTGTTGTGTCGGGTGTAGATAAACTGGAAGCTAAACATGATCCTGATCGTATCGATCATACTTATGTTAATCGAAGTAACTCGACTTCAGTATGGAAGGCTATATCTAGCTTTACGGCCAGTTCTGAAGAAGAAGCACCTATTACACCAGAAATTTGGGTCAAGACCGTTTATGGAATCTGTTTAAATGCCGATTGTGAGAAGGTAAACCAGTAAAGGATTTTTATGGGACCAAATGAATCAAGAAATTTGTGGATATCAATAGGCGCCGGAATTTTTGCGACGTTTATGCTATATTCTTATACCCAAGAAAAAAAATCTGAAATGGACAAAACTTTAGGTGAAAAAATTCGTGTTGTCGTCGCAAAGGAAGATATTCGCGATATGGATACAATTTACGAAACTAGTCTTGAGATCAAAGAAAAATTGAAAGACGAAGTAGAGCCAGATGCCTTTCGTGACATTGGCGATGTTATTGGAACAGTGGCCGCAATTCCGGTGAAGAAAGGTCAAACGTTGACAAAAAATAAAGTTCTAGAGCCTGGCCCTCAAACGGGGATGGCCATTCAAGTAGCTCCGAATATGCGAGCCATCACCATTAACGTGGATGAAACTCGAGCTAATGCTAAGCTTATTCGTCCTGGTGATCGTGTTGATATTTTTGCAGTTGTAGATTCAGGACGTGGAGCTAATCAAATAAAGCAAGTCATCTTGTATAAAGAAAATATTGTTATTTTAGCTACGGGCGTGAATGTAAACAATAATTTGCCTCGGACTATTGAAAAAGATCCCAATGGAAAAGGATTTATTCAAAACACATTAACAGGTGATACCAAATATAATTCGTTAACTATTGAAGTAAGCCCCAGCGAAGCGCAAGATATTTTGGCATTAGTGGCGACGAATCCTGGAAGCCTTTATTTTTCTCTGAGAAATCCCCACGACAAAGGTGTGGTTCGTGGAAGATTGCCTGCTTCAACTTCGGAATCCGTCTTACAGAAGGTGACCTCTCCTTATGGCCAGTCCAGTGGATTACCTGCGCAAAATCAGCTAAACTCTAATAGTGGACAAAACAGACCAAGAAACTAAGCGAAGACCATTCTATTATCTATTTGTAATTAGTATAACTTTTTTATTTTTTGCGTCATCAGTTTACGCGCAAAATGACGTACCTGTCGCGCCTACCCCCGGCACCCCTATTTCTGAACAACCCTCCACCGCACCCCCTCCACCGACAGAGAATACCGATGGACACATTATTGTGACGGAAGGTGATAAAGAGCCCGTATCTTTATTGGCAGAAGCTTCACCTAATAAGCGCCGCATACGTCGTCATCTATCGCTTATTCGCGGAGTAAAAGTTGATGAAGAATTGCTAATTCCCACAGTGCCTTTAAAAATTCTGCCACTAGGACAGGATCTAATTAATTTAGTCAGAATAAAGGACAGCGATATTTTTCGTATTGAGCCTTTAAACGCAAGAAGTGGAATCGTCACTTTACACAATAAAAAAACTGGACAGATTTATGCAGAACTTCATCTAGATATTCGCGAATCGAGTGTGGATAAAACCATTCGTGATTTAAAAGCGTTGCTGTCAGATATTGAGGGCGTTGAGTACAAAGCGGTCAATGGCGGAGTGGTTTTAGATGGATTTGTGTTACTTCCGCAAGACTTATTAAGAGTTAACAATGTTGTAGCCACTTATAAGCAAGGTGTTCCTGACGGCGTAGCTGCTATAAAAATTAATTCATTAGTGACACTAAGTCCTATCGCTCGAAAAAGAATTATCGAATATATTTCACGCGAAATTAATAATCCCGAAGTAACCGTATCCAGCGTCGGTGATTACATAAAACTAGAGGGCTCAGTGAACAGCGAGGATGAAAAAAGAAGAATAGTAGATTTAGTTTCAGTCTACTTGCCATCCTACGTATCCAATATTCCATTACCCGGAGCATTAACCAACGTAGCAATACTTGAGCGTCGGTTATCAGGCGACGCGGCCTCTATGATTTTAAATTTAATTACTGTACGTACGCAGGAAGAAAAAGAAAAGCCGCCGCCTAAAATTGATTC
>JALHMX010000026.1 GCA_022843825.1 Pseudobdellovibrionaceae bacterium | reverse complement strand
ACCTGGAATGGGCGGAATGGGTGGAATGGACGGAATGATGTAGATCTGATCTCTCAAGCTCTGATATCTTTAGCCCCTCGTAGAAATACGAGGGGTTTTTTTATTGGGTCCTAATTTGATTCATGGCTTTCGAAACTGTCGTATTCGCCATTAGTATTTCGTATCGGTGTGATGCTGATGACCTCATAGGCTTCTGAAAGAATAACGTGATAGCCATTGCGGCGAGCGGCCTGAATAAATTCTTTAGCTGTATGCTTATTTAGTTTTATTCCATCGGACTGACTACCCGCAGTAGACCGAATAATTTCTTGGCGGTTATCATCGGAATAGTCTTTCGTGATTTGTTGTTCTAAAGGTATATGGGACCAATCTTCGTCTTTAACTTTTCGAGGAGGCTGATTACGTTCAGCCCGCTTAAGTGCATTAGCTGACTCTAGCTTTTCTTTTCGCAGTTTTGACTGGATCTCTTTCATGTAGCGATTTGTCAATTCATCACGATCACTATGTAGATCTACGACTGAAGCCTCAGTGCCCACAGAACTTTGATCCATCGCCTGGTCAGTCGATTGATTAAAAGAGCCATAAATAAAAATTCCACCCACCACTAAAGATGCCGTCACCAGTAAAGTATTTATAATTTTATTTATGCTCTTCATGACTCTTATTATTATATCGACATAATTTAAACCGGAGCTTTATTTTTGTAACCAAATCTCAATTTAAGACCAAGGCCCAGCTTCCTAAAAGGGGTCAGGCTACTTTTCGGAACGCGCTGAGTCCCGAAAAGTAGCCTGGCACTTTTTAACTTTTTTACTTCTTATAGATGTACATCAATGTTCCACCTTTTAATGATGGTATTAATGTATTTACATACTTACGCTCTATCGCAGGGCAACCCCAGCTGCGGCCGGTCCAGCCTGGCTTTACATAATCAGCTCCGTGCATAACGACAGCACGCGAGTAAGCATTACTGTTAGTGCTTTCTAAGCCATGCATTCTTAAAGACAACCCATTAGAGCCATAGTAGGTAGGGCCAGTTAGATAAAATCCCAGCGAAGTCGCATTAGAACCCGGCGTGTTTGAAAACCGCTCTGCATAGCCATCATTATTAGTGTCAGACCCTTTACCGTGGGATGTTTGATAAGTAGCTACTGATCCTGTTCTCATATTAATTACATACATTCGTTTTTTGCTTGAGTGCTGACTCATGTCTATAACAGTCATATAGTTTTTATTCGCAATTTTGGACTTATTAGCTTTGAAATACGTCAGGGCCTTGGTTAATGGTACAGTCGGCACTAAGCGATTCGGATCAACATAATTAAACTCAGCTAAATGAGTATTTTTGGTATCTAGCTCAGCAGGCGTCTCTGTTTGGATTTCGATGGGCTCTACTAAGGCTAATGGCTCAGAGTTTAATTCCTCTTGATGTTGGGGGGCACAGGAAAAAGTTCCCAGAGCGATAACAGATAATAAAAGTAATAAGTTGCGTTTTTTCATAAGATCTCCTGTATGGAGGTCTTCTCGGAAGCCGCACTAGGCTTACTTAATAAGACCTAAGACAAGAATTTTTCTATGCCAGCTGTTTTCGATTTGATGTGAAAGCTACTGTCTTACAAGAAGATTTGTAAAATTTTCTTATTGTTGCTCTAAAGCGACATTAATCGTCAATGGTCGGTTAATTTCGATCGAATATTTGTGTTTAACTAGGCAAAAAATAATTTCTTTAGTAGCTTGCAGCAACTTTAAACCTTTATTAGAAAGAGGCTTATGATGAAAAATTCCTTATTAAAAAAATTCTTAGTTCTTGCGTTGATATCACTTGGTGTTGCTTGTTCACCTAAAAACTTTGAGACTGAAAGCACGCAAAATTTGCCAACTACTCAAGAAAATGCTGTTGTCGCTGATGTTAATGAAATGGATGAGTTGAATCCATTTGATCCAAATATCGAAGAAAAATTAAATCAAATGGATGCGGCTTACATTGCTGAAACTGGCATGTCCCCGTTTCTTATTGATGAAAATGTACTTTCAGGAGCAGTTAGTTGTAAACGCGAAGCCTGTGCTGTTTATGCATTGATTAAAAAATCTGAGCAGCGAATGTACTTATATCAAAACAACGTTCTTATTGGTACATACAAGACTTCAACAGGAACTGCTAGCCATGGAACTCCTGATTTCGAAGGAAGACCAAATGGTCGTATTTATGATAAATACACTTCTACTAAATATCCGGGTGGCGACTACAACGGCTTAGGAAATATGCCTTACGCTATTTTCTACAAAGGCGGTTTTGCTATTCATGGAACTGGAAAAGGGAACTGGCCTAAGCTAGGTACTCGTGCTTCTCATGGTTGCGTTCGTATTCATCCTGACAATGCCTTTATTTTTAATCGTTTAGTTAGAAAAGTCGGTATTAGCAACGTTTGGATCAGAATCATTAATTAATTTTAGTTAGATTTTTATTATAAAAAAAGGAGCTTTTCAGCTCCTTTTTTTATTTTATCAACTTAATATAATTTATCTCAATTCCCTGATTCACAAATATTTTTTCAAAACCTGTCTGGAAATTTTTTTCTTTATATTCGTTATCCTCATTATATAAATCCAAAGTTTGAAACTCAATTTTGTAAGGCGTTTCTTTAATTTCATCTAACGCCCACAGAAAATACTCTCTTGAGTCTGTTTTAAACTCAATAAACGATCCAGGCTTTTGCATTTTATAAATATCATTAAGAATTTGACGATTTACGACGCGATTTCTTTCTTTTCGCGGACTTACCCAAGGATCTGGAAAGTGAATATAGACATTATTAATTTCATTTTCTGCGAATAATAAATCCAAGTTGAAAGCATGGTAACGGCAGATGGCATTGTACACACCACCCGCGGCCTTGGCGCGCCTGATGGATTGAATCAGTGGCTTATATTTTAACTCAAGACCCACTAAGCATCGATTTGGGTGATTTTTAGCATGAAAAGCGAAATGCATTCCCGAACCTGTTCCCACTTCCACATCTAAGGGGACACTATCGTCAACTTTAAATACCTGTTTACGCCATAGTCCTTTATTTAATGGAGCGCGCTCTTCATTGAAAGCAATATCCTTGTACTCATTATCAATGGCGAGTGCATAGGGATTTGGCTTTGGTAATGTCCGTGTCAAATTAATGCGCGGACGCTTAAGATCTTTTTCATCAGACATATTTAACTTTCAAGTCTCGTTGTTTCGAGGGCCACTTATAAAGTTTCGATAATCTAAAGACTCTCGCTTAACAAATGGTTTAACTCTAATTGGGCAGTTTTCGACCATACAAATATCACAGTAATTCGATCCACAAGGATCAGTATGAAATGCAATCTCACCGTCAAAAGAATACTCTTTAAAAACATTTCTTTCAAAACGACTAGTTATCTCGTGAACAGACTTAATATCGTAATACTCTGGTACAACCACATGAGCATCGACATGATGAAAATTTCCGGAGCGTATCATTCGTAAATTATGAATATTTATTATTTCTGGTTCTAAGTGCTTTGACATCTTCAAACACAGCTCTTTCGCAGCATCTACATCTAAGGCGTCGAGTAAGCCACCAATATTTTTTTTAAGAATTTGCCAAGCTTCATAAACCAACCATACCCCTGCTATAATTCCTATAGCCGAGTCAACCCATATCCACTGAGTCAGGCTATATATAAATAATCCCGAAACAACTCCGACTGTAGTTTTAACATCTGACATCAGATGGGTTCCGCTGGCCTTTAACGTTTCTGATCGAGTTTGTTTTCCCACTTTCAACAAATACCAACCAGCAACTCCGTTAATCATCGCCGCCAAAACTATATAGAAGATACCGCTACCTAGATTAGTAATTGTTCGATCAATAAAAATAGATTTTACGGATTCAAATATAATTGCTAAGCCGGCAAACAAAACAATTCCACCCTCAAACGCAGCAGAAAAATATTCCATTTTACCGTGTCCATAAGGATGCTCTCTATCTGCGGGCTGCAAAGCGTAGCGCAAAACAGCTAAAGCTATTAATGCTGTAGTAACGTTTACAGTGGTTTCTAAGGCATCTGATAAAATACCTGCTGATTTTGTTTGATAGTAAGCATAGGCCTTTAAACCCAAAACTATAAGGCTGACGAGCAACGATATTAAGGCCGCTTTCCGTTGAATGAGCATGTTTTTTTGTACTTTATTTTTAAGCGGCTGTCTTCTTATAAATTCGGTCAAATTCCTGTCTATACTCTATGACCTGATTTCTTCCCTGACGTTTAGCTTCAAATAGTGCCATATCTGCGCGTCTTACCAATTCTTTTGCATGAATCTCTTCATTAATATCGAAAGTCGCATATCCAATAGATAATGTTAATCTGATCGTGTCTATGCCTTGACTAAAAACAGTGTCTTCAACTTTTTTTCTTAATCGTTCACAGAAAAACTCTACACCTTTAGTCGGAGTTTCTGAAAGTACTATTAAAAATTCGTCACCGCCATATCTGGCAGGAATATCAATAGATCGAGTTAAGTTTTTAATAATTTTTCCAACTTCAGATATAACGTAGCTTCCAAAGAGGTGATCATGCCCGTCGTTAACGGACTTAAACTTATCCATATCAATCATAACGACCGTAACTGTTCGGGAAAATCTTCGCGCTCTTTGGATTTCAAAATCAAGTTTCTGGTACAGCGAACGCATATTAAATAGACCTGTCAGATCGTCGATTTCCACCAACGACTGAAGTTTCTCATTAGTATCAATAAGTTCGTCGCGCATGTCTTGTATTCTAAATTGTGTGCGAATACGGGCTAAAAACTCCAGGGGCACAAACGGCGCAGAAATAAAATCGCTGGCTCCTAAATCTAAATACTGTGTAATTTTCTCTGTACTGGCCTCGGCAGAAGTTACTATCGTGCTACAAGATTCAAGTATTGTGACAAGTTGACTAAAAATCTCGACGCCATCTCGCCCGCCGAGCTCTGGATCCACAATCACCATTTGAGGATGATAGGATGCTATAGCTTCTGAAAAGTCACGATAGGATGTGTATCCTTTAACATCGTAACCTTCCCAGCGTAAGGGCTCCAATATTAATTGCAACGAAGACTCCTCTTCGCTAAGAACTAAAATGGTTCGCTTATTTGGATCCTTTTTCATACCCAATCTATCGGAGAAATTTGGACATAATTGAATTTATTTTAGACAATCCAATGGTAACTAGACTTAAGCCGAATAAAAAAACCCTGGCTTTAAGGCCAGGGTTTTAAGATATCAAATTAAAATTTTATATTTAATTAATATTGATTGCCATCGTCGCGAGAACCACGGTAACCACCGCCGCCGCCTGAACGTCCGCCGCCACGGCCACCGCCGCCGCCACCAAATCCACCGCCGCCTGAACGACGTGGTCTGTCTTCTTGCGGTTTTGCTTCAGAAACGCGTACTGCGCGTCCAGCAATAGTTTGTCCGTCCATTTTGCTGATTGCATCGTCTGCAGAAGAATCTTGTTCGATTTCTACAAATCCGAAACCTTTGCTACGGCCAGACATTTTGTCCATCACTACGCGAGCTGAAAGGACATTGCCAAAAGATGCAAATGCTTGTTGTAGTTCATCATCAGTTACTGAGAACGCTAAGTTCCCTACATATATTTTTTTTGCCATGATTTCCTCCGGGCAATTGTTAAACCCCGGGCTATATCGGGGGACTTACATTAAACCCTTACTGGGGTTCAATATACATCAATCATATTTCAAAACCCCGGCACTTTAGCAAGTGTTTTTTAGTGGTGATGGGCAGTTCCATGTAAACCGTGAGCATGACCATGAAGAACTTCCTCAGTGGTAGCTTGCCGAACAAGCATAATTTCAATATCAAAGGCTAAATCTACACCGGCCAAGGGGTGATTTCCATCCAAAGTAACATTGGAATCCGTAATATTGGTGACCTTAACAACTCGAACTCCCTCACCCAGCTGCAGCTGTAAATGGCTTCCAACGGTGACATTTAGATGAGCTAGCTCTTGTTTAGGCACATCCATAATCATGTCCTTGCGAAACTCTCCATAGGCATCTGCGGCTTTAATAGCGACCTGCTTTTTATCTCCCTCTTTCATATTAACTATAACCGCTTCTAAAGCTGGAATTATTTGTTGGCGGCCTTCTAAAAATGGCAAAGGTTGATTCGTTTCGGATGCGTCTAAAATGTCACCCTGGCTGTTTTTTAAAACGTATGAAAATGCAATAACACGTGGATTATTAGTTACAGTAGAGCTCATTTTTAGACCTTTCAATTAAGTTTATCGATAAAGAAAGGTATGCTATAACCTAATTATCTATGACCCTTCAACAAAATATGTCGATTCAACACATCACTGCAGAACAAGCTCTTCCTTTAAGGATGCAGATTCTGCGACCAGGCCAGGCTGTTCAAAACAGCATTTATCCAGAAGATGGCCTATCAACGACAATACATTGGGGCGTGTTTGTAAATGATATAATTGTTTGCACGGGGACTTTTTTTAAAAATGTTTGCCAGCATTTTCCCCAGCAAAGTGAAGCCTACCGCCTCCGTGGGATGGCCACTGACAGCCGGTTTCAGGGCCAACAATTGGGTTCATTGCTGTTGAAATTTGCCGAAAAAAATTTAAAAGAAAAGAAGGCTTCGCTACTCTGGTGTAATGCCAGAATTACTGCCGCAAGATTCTACGAACAGAATGGTTTTAGCCCCGTCGGCGACATTTTCGATGTTCCCGTCACAGGACCCCATCAAGTCATGTACAAAAATTTATAATGTGAACCGCTTAATATTAAAAAAATCAGGCGCAGTGTTTTTAACCATAGCTTGAGCCGCATGAAAACTAAGTCCCATTCCATGACCAGCGCAACCAGCCATAATGTGAACATTGGGCTTCTGTGGATGTTCACCAATAATCAGTTGCTGGTCCGTAGTAAATCCCATAATTCCACTCCAGCGATGTGTAATCTTAATATTTTGAGTTTGAAAAAAATAGTTTCTTACGAAATTTTCTAAATCATTTTGAATCTTATCAGTAATTCCATGTTGATCCGTATTTTCCGACTGAGGGTCTGAATTTCTAAAACCTCCAACAAGTATTTGTCCGGATGGTAATTGTCGAAAGTAACACAAGTATTCTGTTAAATAACAAGGCCCTTTAATTAAAGGTGCATGAGGCTCTGTCAGGATAATTTGCCCGCGCTGAGGTAAAACCAAAGCTGATAATTCAGGAAATAGTTTCGGCACATAGGCATTAATGCATACAAAAACTTTCTCTGCTGAGTATATTTTTTTCGTCGTCTTTATTTGTAGGCGTTTTTCGCTTTGAATCTGAGTCACATCTTCATTCCAGATATAGTCTATATTCTTCAATCGAGAAACGATTTTATTCATCAACTTAATAGGGTGAATCACGCCATCATTATGATATTCAATTGCCCCATCAGATTCCTTGACAGCGTATTGTGTCTTTAAACTGTGACTATCAAGTTTATCCACAGCTATTCCCACGCTCTTCATATCCTGCAGAATTTTATCAAATTTTTCTACATCACTACCCCTAGGAATAACTGTACAAGATCCCGTTTTTTTAT
Organism: Pseudobdellovibrionaceae bacterium; assembly: GCA_022843825.1. Lineage (GTDB taxonomy): Bacteria > Bdellovibrionota > Bdellovibrionia > Bdellovibrionales > Bdellovibrionaceae > Pseudobdellovibrio. The sequence continues at coordinate 9,831 of JALHMX010000026.1, read as the reverse complement.
AATCTACTGAAACAGGGTCACCTTGAATTATGTGTTCCAAAATCAGTTGATTATTTCTCTCTGAAAATGTCCAAATATCATGTGCAGTGTTTAAACCAAATTTTTCAGTTAACCGGTGAAAATATAAAGCTGATCCGCACGTCACGAAACCAGCATTTCGGCCTGTGGCTCCTAAGCCTAATGAACTTCGATCAATAATAGCAATTCGCGCCTGTGGATAGTCCTGCTGTAGCCAATAAGCTGTGGATAAACCCGCAATACCTGCCCCGATTATAAAATAATCGTAATGATCTTGCGTTTCTGACGGCAAAGGCAATTTAAGAGCCTCTAACCAAAATGGTGACGACATGAATTTAATCCTATAGCAATCTAGACTTTTATCGTAGCTTTTTTTTTGAATTAACAACCGATAAGCACATCATGTCAGCAGCTAAAAAAATAAATAATTTAAGTAACACTATATCTGAACTTATGGAAATCTCGGAGCTTCGCCATTATTATCATTCAGTTGATATAAATGAAACGCTGGCCGCGATTAAAGCTCTTAAAACTATTGGCACAGTAGATGCGTCACGCGAACTGATCCAACTATATAACGAATGCCTTTGGAGAAAAGTCAAAATTGAAGTTATTCACGCCTTGGGACATCATTCGCATCAGCGAAGCCTTGAGTTCTTATTTGAAATTAGTCAATCCGACTATGATCTTTCGTTAGCATTAGTTGCTATTGAGTCATTAGCTAACTCACAAAGTATACTCACCGTAAGATTTCTGGAAAATCTTTATGCTCATGGACACAGAAGTAAAAAAATGACCATAGTTCTATCCTTAGTTAAATTAGGAAACAACAACTGTCTACAGCTTTTTTCGGAAGATCTAGAATTGTGTCTTGCTAACAAAGAATTTTCGTTGGCTAAGAATTTGATCTACGCCATTGGCGAACTTAGATGCCATAACAAGTTAGACTTTTTAAAATTAATTGTTAGTGGGCCCTATCCAAAAGACATTCAACTTAGTGCAGTAACAAGCATAGGAAAACTGAGTCGAGATAGAGCCGACCTGATAATGTTTTCCGATCAATTTAAAAACGATGCTTTTGAGTATCAAATTTTCCAGCAAGCACAAAACCATATATCTTTTCGTTCAGAATGGAAACTTGAGGACTACTTAAACAAACTCTTTCAATCTGATCAATATCATAAAAATTTGCCTTTAGAGCTTAATGCTTTTTCTCCGATAGATGTTTTTGCGGGTTTAGAAGTCTTTTTTGAGCCACAGAACTATAAAAAAGTTTCAGATACTCTTAGTCAAGTTAACTTTAAAGAAGTTATTAGTTGGTACAAACTTTTTTTCAAAGACGCTGCGACCTCAGCTGAGTACCATAAGATCATAAGCCAAAGCTTGAGTGCCCATTTCTCTGACGATTGTCTGGACATGATAAAGCACTTATCTGAATATAATCTTGACTACGCTCACGCAGCAGCAGTGACTTGTCTGCCCTCTGCTGAAAGCTATTTCAAAAACTTCATAATGAGCCCTGAATATAAAAATGGTTCTGATTTGTTAAAAATTAAAACACTCAACTACGTCGTCGATTATCTGGCTATTTCTCAAGACACAAAGATTCGCACGTCAATGGCTAAATTCTTTGAAAACGAACTCCTCGTGGAGCCGTCTACAGAAGTTAAAAATCGAATCATCAGAGTTATGGCCCAATCCAAACTACCACAAAATAAAATATTTGGCTCTCTAAAGTCATTTCAATCCAATGCCAACGCAATGCCGAGCATATTATTTTATTTAGAGCATCATGCCACTCCACAAACAGCTACTTATCTCAAAGAGCATTTAAATATTTTTATAAATCAACCAAAAGTGCGGCTACAGCTGTTAAAAGCTGTAGCCGCACAAGAAGCGGGTTCCTTTCAAACTAAAGATATAGCCATCTTAATTGATGAAGCCTTCAACACTAAAGAGTGCAAGCAAACAGTTGAAGCATTAAAATTTTTAAGCAAAAATCCCAACAAGGATTTTAAAACACCGCTTATTCAATTAACTAAATCTAAAGATATACAAACGGTACTTAATGCTATAATTGCTCTTAAATCACTGCCTGATGATGATATCCCTGATATGCTCTCACCGTTGTTGAATTCACCGAGCGAATCAATACGTGGACGTGCTTTAGATGCCATTTTAAACAATAAATCATTACGAGCCAAAAGAATTTGTATCGACTTCTTAAAAGATCAAATTAATAATATAGAGTGCTCTGAAAAAATTATTCGAGAACTCAGTAAGTCCGATTTGAAGTCGGAGTACTTTTTAAGTACGATCTCTGATTTAATTAAAATGCATCCTGAGCATCAACTCATTCAGTCTATGATCGAATTACAAGAGATGCTACGGACACAGCTTCAAGAAAGTAGAATGAAAAATATCCCGTCTGCTGCCGACTTGATCGCTATAGACAGGGAAATATTAGCCAAGCTGCCCCATTTTAACAAATATGACGAAACGATTAAGGTTAGCCTAAGATCGGCTGAAGTCCCATTTAGCAAACCAGAACTGTTTGATCAATTTGTAGATAAATCTGTATGTATTCTAGGTTTCACTAAAGCTATCGACATTTTTTTAGATAAATACTATGGGAAAAAAATACTGTTGCCAAAAATAGAAGCCCGACTGCATGAATTTCAAAATTTAGTTCATTCTGTACACCTTAATGAGGACTATCCAGAATCCAGTCGAGTATTGAATGCTTTGAATTTAGAAAACCACTTTTCAGCCCAGTCTCTGCCGGTACATAAGATGACCTTAATCGGAAAAGGCTTACTTTCTTCTAAAATTATAAATGATCAATTTAAAGTCTTAGATGGCCTGCGAGCTTGGGCTATAACTTTTTTATTGTTTACAAGAAAACTTAATGTAACAAATAAGTCGTTAGTCAGTCTAAATATAGATGAAGGCCAGTGTATTGACATTGCGAAAAAGCTCATGTGGTTGCAGGATCTTAGAAATCCCGTAGCTCACCGACATACTCTGACTCAACTTGACGACATTAAAGAGGCCCGAAATGAAAGCTATCGCTTGCTGGCGTTATTGGAAAAAGTCTTGATGTAGTAGACAAAGGCTGATCAGACGGCTACCATTAATGCATGGTTGTATCTCTGACACATAAGCTTTTAGTTAAAGAATTTATTGAAATCACATCTGAAACCAACGGCATCACTTTATTAGACACCGTGGATCTTTTGCTTTCATCATCGTTGAAGACAAAAAATCAGGACGCGTACGACACAGTCTTTGGATTTAAACAGATCCTTAATTCATTTGTCGCCAATGAGACCCCAATTCAAAGTTTATTGGCACATCCTTTCTCAAAAATTTTAGAAGAGTTTTTTAAGCGATTCCCACTTAAATACAAAGAAGAGCATATTCACCTTACGGGTTCTTTGACTGCTGATTTTATATGGTCCAAACTTCAACCCTTGATAAAAGGACCTTATTCAGATGTTTATAAAAGAAAAATTACCGAAGTTTACGGGCCAAAATCATGGCCGATAAAAAATGCGCAAGATATTGATCGACTTATTCGGTTGCAAGAGGCTGAAGGATTTTCTACCTATTTAAAAATTCTTTACTTAGCGAAACTTATTTTGATCTCGCGCCAAGCTCATGCTGATGCTGCTTTTAGCCTAGCTGAAAATCTTTATACCAAATACAATGTGGGAAGCATACGACTCAAGTTTTCTTTAAGCCGTATAACAACTGACAGTGGAGAACAGATTCCCGGAATCGATGATGTCACATCGGAAGACGTCGTTCTTGGTTTGTATGATGGCTTTATGCAATTCAAAAAGATTCATCCCGATTTTGATTTTATACTGTCTCCGTCTTTCAGAAAAGAATCTAACTTTTTTGATTCCAGTCGATATGCAAATCGCAAAGAGCATTTTATGCAACAAGTGGATGAAATTATTGAACTGACTGAAAAGTACCCTGAGTTAAAAAAATATCTGTGTGAAGTCGACACCGTTGGTGATGAACGCGAGATGTACCGCAAAGAACATTTTTTTGAACTTCAATCTGGTTTTAGAAAACTTCAGTATAAAGGATTTAAAATCCGTTCTCATCACGGCGAGACCTGGCACACTTTAAAAAGAGGTATTCAATCTGTAGATAACTCGATGAATATTTGGCACATTGACACCCTAGAGCATGGCCTTAGTTTAGGAATTAACCCTAATCGTTATTTTCACGAACTGTATCAACGAGTTATCAAGCAAAATTTTGAAAAAATACCGGTTCACGCCACCTCTTCGGATTATCGAGAGCTCTGTGATCTTGAGTGGAGAAACGGTAGCGAAGTTTTACAAAAACTCAAGGATGGTATTCTGTTAACTGAAGCAGAAAGAACTTCTTTTCTAAAAACAAAGTTTCACACAGCCCGCGAGGTTGAGCAGTACCAGCACGACGTATTGAACCGCTTAATACAAAAAAGTGTCTCGTTAGTCTCTTTACCATCGTCTAATAATAAACTAACTGGAAAATTTCAAGACTACAAAGATCATCCTTTTTCATGGTGGGAGAAAAAGGGTGTAAGCCTTGGAGTAGGAACTGATAACTACATTACTTTGAACACTAATTACATTCAGGAAATGGTCATTTTATTGCTGACTGATTCACATAATCTAAAAATTACTAAGCTACTAATGGTTACTACCGGCGAATCACGCAGACCTTATCTCAGTCAACTTTTGTGGCAAATGAGGAAGGATATTAATCTTAATGCTCTCTAGGATTTTTAATCTAAGACAAATGACCATCTTTGTCTTAGGCTTTGCCAGTGGTTTTCCTTTAGTGCTGACTGGATCCACATTCAAGTTATGGCTGACTCAAGAAAATATTGATATCAAAACAATTGGTCTAATGAGTTTAGTGGGCCTTGCCTACTCTTTGAAATTTTTATGGGCGCCACTTTTAGATCGCTATCACTTTCCATTTTTAGGGCGCAGAAAAACGTGGTTAATTATCACTCAAGGCATGTTGGCACTTGGGCTGTTCATGATGTCTCAGCTTTCTCCGCTTGATAATCTTTCAACATTAGCTTTTTGGGCGGTTTTTGTGGCTTTCATGAGCGCAACACAAGACAGCACCATCGATGCTTACCGAGGAGAAATTTTACCTGCCGAAGAGATTGGTGTGGGATCTTCGATGAGTGTTTACGGATATCGCGTCGCTATGTGGATAGCCGGGGGAATTTTAGTTTCATTCGTTGCGGACACCAATGTAGATACTGTTGGTCGATTATCATGGTCTGACTATTACATGATAGGCAGTGCCATATTTGTCGTGCTAGCTATTATCTCTTTTTTCCTTCCAGAGCCTAAGATCAACAAAACGCCAAGTACTCTTTTAAAAGCCGTAATAGAACCATTTACAGATTTTTTTACTCGTGAAAATGCCCTATTTATTTTGCTATTTGTATTTACTTTTAAGTTGGGTGACCAAGTTGCCGGAAGCTTGCTAACGCCCTTTTACAAATCGATGGGGTACGCCAATGCAGAGATAGGTTTTATTACAAAAACCTGCGGTCTTGTTTCAACTTTAGCAGGACTTTTTGTTGGAGGCGCAGCCTTACTTAAATTCGGCATCCATAGATGTTTATGGGCTTTTGGAATCTTTCAAGCTGTTGCCACCGGCGCCTTCGCCTTAATAACCTACACCGGCCCCGTATTATGGTCTCTTGCGACAGTTGTCGTTCTTGAAGATTTCTCAAGTGGCATGGGAACAGCCGCATTTATTGCCTTTATGTCTTCAATTGCAGCCGGCAAATACACAGCCACGCAGTTTGCTCTATTATCCAGCTTAGCAGCCTTAGGCAGAACTCTTTTTTCTGGCTACTCGGGATACTTACAAGAAATGCTTGGCTGGGCCGGATTTTTCTACGCTGGTATGTTCTTTGCGATCCCAGGACTTTTTATGCTATGGATGCTGAATCGTAAAAAATCTGCAAATGCTTTATAATGCTTCGTCTTCTGCTAGTCCTGCTGATAAACATGAGTAATCTTTAATATTTTTATTATCATTTAAGGCAACAGAGCTTGGCTTACGAATAAATTCAGTCGTGCTTCCATTGGGAATATTAGCTAAACAACGATCTAAATCGTCCAACGATGATAATTTAATACTTTCGTTATTCACATTATAAGACATATACAGATAAGGGTAACTTGATTCCAATTGATCATTCTTGCTGCTATATGAAAATTTTACTCCGGCTTTTAAGTCTGTATGATTTTCAACAGAAAACATCTGAATGATATCCTCTGTTTTGCGAATATCGTTCAATATTTTCATCCAAAGGCTGACGTACTTATTGTTTTTATTTTTCTTAACTTCTTTTGATAATCTATTTTGTACTTCAGCGAATACAAATTTATTTTGCGCATTTTTCTCGAACGAAATTCCATGATTAAACTTAAGTATAAATCCTCTTTCAGCCAAATAAGAAATGAATTGATTTGAAAATTCGAAGCGTTTGACTGCCTTACGATGTTTTGCATTTTTTAAAACAGTTTTAATTTCATTATTTGATGGAAACTCGTACTGAATCTTAATAATATCTTTATCCAAATACTCAGCTAATTTTCCGCTTTCACAAGGCATACTTGTTTTCAAAGTCACCTTGCCGCGATTTTCTGTTTTACCATACTGAATAGAAAGGACGGTTGCTCCATCTAGATCATTTTCTAAAGACGCCTTGGGAATATCCCCCTTTTTTATTTCTAATACATGAAATCGCGAAAACCACTCAGGATTAGATTGCATCATGCTTAAATAAACCGACATTTTTTCAGACCAAAAAGGCTTTTGACTTTCAGAGCAGCGAGCATCTATCTCGGTTTTTTCAACTTCAAAAAGTGTCTCATCAGGAATGTAAAACAGCACATTATTCTGTGCAGCCATTAATAATCCCTGCTTAAGATGGCCATAGCTGTAAATTTCATCAGTAGATGAAGGAAACCGAACTTGCGTCCCTACGCACCCAACTTGAAATACCAGACAAGATAACACTAACGAACCGCACAAAATTATTTTATTTTTTAAACGCATACCTAATTATCACAGCGATAATTGAAAAATAAAAGACAAGTTTTTCAAAAAATTTCTAGACTCGTTATTTGTCTAGTGCAAATAATTCCTTCCGCTGCTACACTACTGTCGTGAAGAAAGTTTTACTTAGTTTTATTTTAATTGTTTTTACGGCCGAACACTCATTCGCACAGGTTTTTATTCCGTTCTCTTTCTGGCAGAAGTATGTCGAGCGAGTTTATATTGTGTTTACAGCCAACAACGCTTCGTGGCCAGTACCTTTAAACTGGAACAATCTAAATAACATGATTGAATGTATCGGCGCTGGTGGCGGCGGCGGCGGCGAAGCGACCTCTGGAAGTAGTGTCGGGGGAAATGGCGGTCTTTACGGCGGCGGCGGAGGTGGCGTAGGTGACCCAGGAACTGGAACTGGTCGCGGCGTTGGCGCCCAAGGGATCTGCGTAATTTCTTACTTACCTATTTAACAACAAAAAATTTTAAACTAAAATCCTGTAATCCAAGTCACCAAACAATCAGTTCCATCCCACATCATGGTATAGACTGACTTATTTTTAGTTCCATTAACACGTAGCCCATTGGCAGGTACATAAGAAGGGGCCTGGGCATTACAGGTCATGCTGATAGAGCCAGTACCACTGCCTTGAACTACAAGCATGTAAGTTCCACCTGGTCTTAAATTTGTCGCGGTAATAGCTGGATTAACTGTAGCAGCAGCATTATAAACCATAACATTACTTACATTTGCATCCCAATTACATGTTGCTCCCGCACACGAAGTATCTGCTGCAGACCAAGCTTGACCGGTAAATTCAGCACCACCACTTGTATCAATATTTATTCGAGCCACATTACCTGTTTTAATCGATAACGTATTGGCATCGTTCGTTCCAATATTTGCTGCGGTTCCAAAACTATTTCCACCATTTACAAAAGCTGCACTACTTAAATCACCAGAGACGAGCGCCCTGAAGGAAGGTGCGGCGGCCACGCCCGTAGTTGGGCCAGCAAACACTAAGTTAGCATTTGTGGTACTTACGCCAGTACCACCATTAGCCACAGCTAAAGTTCCTGTTACTATCGATAAATCTTGTGAAACGACTCCTGCAGTCACGCGCCCTTTCACATCAACAGTTACGCGTGAATATGTTCCCGATGATGTTACGCTTGCCAATGTCAACACACCCGCATTTGAGAGCGTCGCATCTCCACTCATTTGTTGAGCTGTTGCCACATTACCGACGCTTCCTACGAATATACTTCCATTTGCAAGCGTTTGATTAAGCGGCGTGTAACCCAATGCTGCGGCGACGTCAGCCGAAGTTATTGCCGATAATTTAGCATTGAACGTTGTCCAATCAGCTGAAGTTAATAAACCTCTGTTTGCCGCACTGGCTGAAGGTATATTAAATGTATGTACATCTGCTGATGAGTTAATTGCAAAATCAGTTCCCGCAGTTCCAACTGCAAATGTTTGATTAGTTCCTATCTGAGCATTAAGCGATGTTAATCCGCTGCCCGCACTTGGTGTGTATCCCAAGGCAGTGATCACTTCACCCGATGTTAAGGCTGCCGCAGATAATACTCCTGCAGTGCTTCTTACAAATCCATTTGATAATGATAATGCCGTGTGAATATCACCTGACGTAATAAATGATAATTTACTATTAAACACTGACCAATCCGCACTGGTTAAATATCCATCTGTTGATGCCGTTGCAGCTACTAATGCATTCTGTTTATTGTTAAATATTGTCCAATCTGCTGATGCTAAATACCCGCTTACCGCACCAGTAGCTTGAGCAATAGTAATGTTCGGAGTTGTACCGCCAGTGGAAGCCAGTGGTCCACTTGCGGTCACATCTGTAACTGTTCCTGTGCCTGGAGTGTATCCAAGCGCTGTGATCACATCACCTGAAGTGATAAAAGATAATTTAGCATTAAACGTTGTCCAGTCAGCACTGGTTAAATATCCATCGGTCGATGCGGTTGCGGCGACTAATGAATTTTGTTTGGCATTGAACATGGTCCAATCAGAACTTGTTAAATATCCATCTGTGGCTGCACTTGCTGCAACTAATGCGTTCTGTTTAGCATTAAACACTGACCAATCAGAACTTGTTAAATATCCATCTGTGGCTGCACTTGCTGCAACTAATGCGTTCTGTTTAGCATTAAATATTGTCCAATCCGCTGATGTTAAAAATCCGCTTACCGCACCAGTGGCTTGAGCAATGGTAATGTTCGGAGTTGTACCACCAGTTGAAGCCAGTGGTCCGCTTGCTGTAACATCTGTTACTGTCCCTGGAGTGTATCCCAGTGCTGTAATAACATCACCTGAGGTGATGAAAGACAATTTACTATTAAATAATGACCAATCGGAACTTGTTAAATATCCATCTGTTGATGCGGTCGCTGCGACTAATGCATTTTGCTTAGCATTAAACGTTGTCCAATCCGCACTGGTTAAATATCCATCTGTGGCTGCGCTTGCTGCGACTAATGCGTTTTGTTTAGCATTAAACGTTGTCCAATCCGCACTGGTTAAGTATCCATCTGTGGCTGCACTTGCTGCAACCAACGCGTTTTGTTTAGCATTAAACGTTGTCCAATCCGCACTGGTTAAGTATCCATCTGTTGCTGCACTTGCTGCAACCAACGCATTTTGTTTAGCATTAAACGTTGTCCAATCCGCACTGGTTAAGTATCCATCTG
>JALHMX010000025.1 GCA_022843825.1 Pseudobdellovibrionaceae bacterium | reverse complement strand
ATAGTATTAGTTTTGTTCTGCCGTCCAAGTTTCTCTATTCACAAACAAATCAATGGCCTACATTTTTAGCCCCGCACTCCAGCGTAACGCCGGCGGCTTTTTTAGGTGGGGGACAGCAACTGTATCAAGGGGAAATCGAGCGCGTTCAAAATGGAGTTTTATTTTTGGATGAGCTTTTGGAATTTAATTCAGAAATTATCGAAGCGCTACGTGGACCCATGACCGGGGAAAAATTAAGATTATCACGGGCCGGGGTAACGCGAGAATTTGATTGTGATTTTCAAGTTATCGCCACCAGTAATTTATGTCCTTGTGGAAAGTGGACCCCGGATATTGAAGTCAGGTCCTGTCGTTTTTCCAATCGGCGATGTCAGGCCTATTTAGAAAAATTATCTGGGCCGATTTTAGATCGCTTCGGTTTGTATTATTATTATCCCCAAAAAAATGATAAACGCACCATCAGTGGCCGAATGATTTTAAGTCGAATCGAAAAATATGAAACTCGGTTTAAGAGTATACCTATTAACCCTAAGGATGAGCCACTGATCGATCATCTGTACCCAGAGATCTCGTATCGTCGTTGCACCTCTCTGCTAAAGGCGGCTAAAGCTTATGCTGTTGAACGAGAAAGCAGCACAATTGAGTTAGCTGATATCTTAAAAGCTGAAAAATGGACTTATAGCAGCTTTTCACAGTTAGACCAGGGAATGAGTTAATTGACAAAAATCAGTTCAGATTCTAATTTAAAGAATCACTTTCCAGGGGTGGCGTGGCCGAGGGGTTAGGTAAGGCTCTGCAAAAGCTTCTACGGGGGTTCAAGTCCCTCCGCCACCTCCATTTAGGTACCACTTCCCTTTTCGTACTGCTGGCAGCTTAAGATACAGTATTAAGTATAATAATTATTTAATCTTTGATCGCACATATTGTAACTGATCTAATCCAATTTTAGCGTCTTCTTTTGCATCTTCGGAAATTTCTTTCATTGACTCAAAACTTGCTATTACTTGATCGAATATTTCTCTGGCTTGTGACTGATTGCTGGCCATTTTTACTATCGATAAATATCCATGTGCAAGGAGAACACTGAAAGACGAGTTTTTAGAGATATCAGTTGGTAGATTTTGTGCTTTTGCGTCCTCAATAGCGTAATTTAAACTGATATCGAAATTATTTTCAGATTCGACGAGTTGACCCAATGAAAAAAGGTGGATTCCTTTCGCCCAGTAAGCCATCGAGAGAGGACCAGGCCCTTTTTTGAGTTGCTGTCTCCATATAAGGGATTTTTCGGCGTACTCAAGTCCTTTCCTAAAGTGCTCAGGTGCACGCTTGAATCCATCATTCCAAGAATCGGCTAGATTGGCCGACATATTGTAACTAATGATATTGGCCTCATCGGTTTTACCGTTTTCCAGTGCAATTTCTATGGCGCGATCACCTAATTCAATAATGGGCTTTAAAGACTTATTATCCCAATCACGAAACATAAGGCCTCTTACAATAAATCTATACAGGGCAATGCGTATATCGTCACCAAAACTATTCGCATTTTCAACCTTTACGGTACATCCTTTGCTTTATAAATAAAGCAGAGGTAATAACGTGCTTAATAGGGTTTACTGCAAATCTATGTTTATACTTGTGACAGCTGTCACAGTTTTCTTCACGGCTGTGCCACAGGCGGTGGCTGTTAACTCCTGTCAGTCTCTTTTTGAGACGCCCGTAGCAGAAGCTAAAACCTATGGGCAATTAAAGCAAAACTTTTCGCATAACTCGAATTATTCTTATGAAGTAGACGTTGATCCGGAAATCAAAAATCAATGCTCTCTAGGAACCTGTCACTTATACGCATGGTCCTCAAATTTAGAGTCTATGTATCTTAAAAAAAATAAAGAACCTATGCAAATTTCTTCTGACTATTTAAGCGCGATGCATTGGCGAGAAGTAGTCATAGAGCTAATTACCAAAGAACAGAAAGAGGACTTAACAGAGCAATTTGATATATCGTTAGGTTCGACAACATTAGTTTCGCGTAATTTAATTCGTAAGTACGGAGTCGTTCCTTCAGAAAGTTGGCAAAGCAAAGCCGGTTTCAATTTGTCGGCTAGCGTGCAAAGAGCCAATGCCTATTTCAAAAATATCATAGCCCGCGCTTGGATTGATATTTCTAAGGCGGGAAGTGCAAATGAAAAACTAATTATCGCTGTTAAAGCACGCCATCAAATCACAGAGATTTTTAATGGCATTGTTGGTCGCTATCCAGAAAAGTTTGTCTATCGTGGAAAAGAATATACGCCGATAAGTTTTCAAGAAGAGTTTTTTCCAGAATTACAAAGTCCGTTGATGCAACACGTAGTTTCAGCAGAGCGTAAAGCAAAAGTCAGCTTAACTAATGATACTGCTGCGATTAAAACTCTTACTGGAAATATTGACTACATTGAACAAAAATTAAAAGAAATGCTAGACGCAGGTAAGATGATTTATTTAACTTATACTCACGATCATCAGTTTGTTGATAAGAAAACAGGAATTATGACAATATCAGGCTTTGAAATTCCTTCGGGCGCAGGGCCGCTTCGGCGAGCTGATCGTGAAACATATGGTTTAGATGCTGGCGGACACGCGGTGCATGTTGTTGGATATGACTTAGATTCTAAGACTAATAAAGTTATAAAATGGAAAATAAAAAATAGCTGGGGTCAGGATACAGGCGAATTGGGGTATTATCATATGTATGCCGATTATTTCCGCGCCTTCGCAAAATCCTTTAGTTATTATAATGACTAAAGCAATCTAATCATTCGAATTATATACATACTCTTTGGCTATGCATTTGCAATATGACGATGCAACAAACTAACTAAGGAGTTTTTATGAATCATTTAGTGTTAAATTTAATCGCCGTTCTTGCATTATCATTTGGTATCGCGTCATGTAGTACTACGAACGAGCTGCGCGGTTCAAGCGTTGCTCCTGCTGCCAGCGGAGTCGTTAAAACGAACACGAGTAAAAATGGGAATACGCAGGTGAATCTAACAGTAAAGCACCTCGCACCACCTGAGCGCGTGCTTGCAGGGGCCTCTCACTACGTGATCTGGGCTACTCCTACTGGTGGAGCTACTCAAAATATAGGCTCACTGGTGGTTAATAATGATTTTGAGGGCGTGTACAAAACATCTTTACCCTATGAGAGATTTCTTTTGACCGTAACTGCGGAAACCGATCGTTTAACCAGTGATCCGAACGGACCTGAAATTTTTAGAAAACATATAGAGTAGCAAAAAGGTACACTCCAAAGAGAGTTTTTGCCGCAATCAAGTTTGATTATGATGATTCAGATCCGAATTAGTGGTTTAGATGCGTGGCATAGATCATGCTTTTTTAAGTGTAGAATGGATTCAAACGCAAAAAACACCTAACAGGAGAAGAATTTATGATAACAAAAAACAAGAACTATTTTATGATCGCTGGGGCAGCAGTTGCTTTAGGTCTAACTGGTTGTGGCAGTACTTCAGATTATAATACTCGTCGAACAACCACAAGTCAGTACGATACCTATGAATCGGCTACTCCTCGTCACGAGTCCAAAGCGAAGCACTTAACACTGCAGCCAGCGGTGTCTCCGGATCCGGGCATGGTATCGCCAGATGTCCAAGCATGGAATTCAACGCAGACCGATGTGGCGACTGATGATTCTATGATGTATCGTGATACTGCATCTAATGTGCAAACTTCTGCCTATGATCGCAGTCAAGTGGTCACTTTCAACAATCGAAGTGCTGTGCTGACAGAATCTGAAAAAAGTAAAATTCGGAATTTAGTGTCGACTGTGAATGTTGGTGATATTGAGCGCGTTGAATTAGCAGTGTGGTCAGATAAGTCATTGCCAAGAGCAGGGACAGAGCTGACTAAAGCAGATCGCGACTTAGCTGACCGGCGCATCGCTAGTATTAATCGATTTTTAAGAGATGAAATGGATATTTCAAGAATGAAAATTTCAGCTTACAATATGGCAGAACCCGCAAACTGGTTAGCTCGTACTTTTCGCACAGATGATGCCGAACTTAAATCAGCTTTTGCCTTAGAGTACAATCAACCTATGAAACGTGAAGATTTTAATCAGATCTATCGCGAAGGAGCTGCCTCTCGTGCTTTTTTATTTATTTTTCCTGATAACGACTAACAATAATCAGTTAGAGTATTAAAGTTGAAGTGAAGCCTTTAAAGGCTTCACTTCAACTTGTGATTATCGAAACGACTCCCATAATAAATACAAAAGATAAAACTATTTTTTTAAAACTTTCTTTTGGAATATGCTGCACCCACCGCTTGGCCAGAATATTTGCGCTAAACGCGACGATCATTAATAAAGGAATGTAAAAATAGTGTTCCTGGGTGAGGTAGCCTTTTTCTAAGTATATAGTCAGTCTAAAAATATCACCACCAAAATCAATGAGTGTAGAGGTGGCGATAAAAGTCATTGGATTTAGATTAAATGCCGTCAGCGCAAGTGATCGAACAGCTCCGCCAGAGCCGATAAGTCCGGTCAGTAGACCAGAAAGGCCACCTCCTATATAGGGCAACCACCTTCCTTTTAAAATAAGTTTACTGTTAAAAAATAGAAAATATGTCGATATACAAATGAGAAACAACCCAAGAATAATGGCGAAGGTCTGTTGTGAAAGGTAATCCGAATATTGTGCGCCTAATCCAGTAAACAATATTGAGGGTATGCCAAACTTTAATGTCAGAAGCCAATTAATATTTTTCCAATACATTATCGTTCGCATGGAATTTCCAAGTATATGAAGCGTCGCTGTTAGGGCTAAAGTGACCTGAATAGATTCAAAAAGCTGACCCAGTGGAACAAACAGGGTTGAAGAGCTTACGCCACTGAGTGTTCCTATCAGTTCTGAAAAAAAAGCAAGAACTAGAAAGAACACCTCATGAAATGAATGCATCTTTAATTTTTAGTTTTAATGATTTTCCGAAGCTCTTCCAAGCGAGCGCGAACATCTTTTGGAATTCTTGTTCCACTAGAGCCGGAATATCCCATCACTATCGAGTCAGTGTACTTAGCCAGACAAGTTTTAGCCCATTTTGTGGCTGGCGCTTGACGAACACATGTTTCATAGTAATTTTCGTGTAATGACATTAAAGAGACTTTATTGAGTTCTTCATAACTTTGTCCTGTCAGTAATAAAGCTTCACCTAATTCGTTTTTATTTAAAGATGTATTAAGTAAATACAAAAGCGCGCCGATGGCACGCATGTCATCGACCTCACTGATGCGAGAAGTAATTAATTGTCGAATTTGCTTCAGATTGTTTAAGTTATTCATTTTAGGCCATCTTTCTAAAGACTTTGCCCAAAATTTATTATTGCGCTTCAGATAATCAGGTAAAGTTGGATTGGATTCAATAACGTCGATAATTTTTTTTGCTTTATTATAATCATTCATATACTGAATAGCGGCCATAAGGCCTAAGCGGGCAATGTGATCAGCTTTGTAATTTACAGACTTTTCTTTTTTCGACTCACTTAAGTTCTCTAATACAAGTTTATATGCGGCCTCGAACTGACGAAAAGATAACATCAGTTGAATGCGTTCGCTAGGCGGCAATTTATGGGTAAATACCTCTTCTGATTCGTTACGCGCAAAAGAAGGCCCTTGGGGTAAGCGAACATGACACTCAAGACAATAGCTTGTCACTTTAACTAATTGCGTACGAGAGTACTCCCTCCATCCATCTTGAAAATTTTTATCAGCACGACTAAGTTCATCTGCAAACTCAGTAGCTACAAATTTTAGCGTAGGATCAGAATGAGTCATACGCACGTCATGCTTAACATTTGCAGATGAAGTCGCCAGTTGATGAATTTTTTCTGCTAGGAAATGTTTGTTGTCATCATCATTAAAAAGCGCAGAATTAAATATGTAAGGCTGCAAAGTATTTAGATTGCGCTTTAGCTCCTGCATTTCAGTCGTGAAAGCAGGTTGTTCTTCAGCAGCTTTATTTTTCTTATGCAGTGATGACTGACAGGCTACAAACAACATAATTCCTAAGCTTAAAAATAACTTCATCGGATACTCCAGGGTTAATAATTTAATTGTGAAATCTCTGTTGGCAAATATCGGACAATGCTTCGCAGGCATCTACGGCTGTAAATATTCCCACCAGTTTTCCGTTATCTAATATCATTGCGCTTCCAATTTTTTTGGCGGCCATCTCGGTAGCGACTTCATTTATAAGAGCATCGGGCTTTGTCATGTAGGGAACATCCGAGCAAATATCGCCGACAGTCATGACTTCCGGATCGGCACCAACGAAAGCCATAATGCTTCGAACGTCTCTGTCGCTGACAATTCCGAGTACTTTTTGATCCCGCATGACTGGCAAATGTCGAATTTTTTCTTTTTCCATTATTTTTGCAGCTTGGAATACGCTGGTATCGGCACTTATAGAGTGCGGTGTAGTCGTCATATACTTACTGATTTTAGGCATTGCTTTTGACATAAATTCTCCTTGTGTGTTTTTGTTACTTTAGAAGTAAGCAAACTGAAGGCCTGGCGTATAATGGTTAACAGCCGAAATATGAGACTTCCTGTCACACTTCATGAACTTTACACGACAGTCTGTCATGCTAACAAACAAAAAAAGCGCATAGACCTAGGTCTATGCGCTTTTGAACAGACGTTTAAAGTTATATTTACTTTACGTCAATAAGTGAATTAATGGCGTTGCCATTTAAAGATCTGACATGCAAAAGGTAACGTCCGGCTGAAATACTATTTAATGTGACATTTTTCTTAAACGGAAATTTGCCGTCTTGGCAATCTGATCGTTGCTCCATTTTAGCGATAGGTTGTACGGCGATAACATTTGGCTCAGTAGAAAATTTAACTTGATCTAACTGCATGCAGCTGTTGGAGAATTCGCCAGTCAGCATAACGTTACGGAACCCATCAACTTGATAGAAGTAGGCTTGAGAAATAGGCGCGTACAGATAGTCATCCGCACTTTTAGTTAGTGCAGAACGAACGCTAATTTCTCCCACCACTTTTTTATTTGTGTCTTGTACGATTTCCCATTTACCTGCTTTTAAAATGCCGACATCAATAGTTTTTTGATAGGGAAGTATAACCATTAGACATATACCAGGATATGAATAAGCCACCGGACCTAAATAAATTTTTTGTTGATCTTCATCAATGCGAACGTTTGTTTCAGCGTGTCGAAAACAAGAATTATGAAATTTACCTTCACCTACAATTTGAATGAGGTCATTAGAATCATATCCTCCTGGTATATACATATTTTCAAAATAGGCTGCGACCTTAACTGGATCTGCATGGACTTGAGGGGCTGCGGCGATGCCTATGATAAGGGCTGAAAGTGCGATGAAATAACGATTCATAAATTCTCCTTTGAATGTTTGGTTGATACGCGCAGGACACTAGTACAAAGTCTGTGCCAAGTCGAGACTAATTATGATATGGATGATTCATAATTCTAGGACAAACTGTCGCGCATTTGTCATTTTGTCCTAAGAATCAGTTGGGGAGAGTTAAAGACTCAAGGTTATACGTCTTTAAAGATGAGAGTTGGTGTTTATAATATAAAGGTGACCCTTTATCATTTTCTTGCACCACCCGAGAGAACTCTTCCACAGCTTTCCAATCCGTAAGCTCATGATTCTGCTTTGTATCTGTAGGTCCCCCCGCTGCATGGCTTATTTTTTTAAGAATGAGTTTCTTGATAAAACCGTATTTTGTGTAGTGAAGAGCACCTGCAAATGATGTTATAAAGTCTGGCACTAATTCAGTTTTTTGAATGAGTTTTCTTAAAAGTAAATCATCGGCTTTGCGAGCCTGATATCTGGTGTCAGCAGCATTTAAACTGACCATAAAGAAACCTAATCTTTTTTCCTGAAGTAAGCTGTGATTTTTAAAAACCCATTTTAAAAGACCTTTAGGAAATTTTCCCATGTAGACCGGGAAACCTATAATATATATATCTATTGGCCCATAAATTTCGACGGGTGTATGTGCATCAGTGACCTCGAAAAGGTGAACGTTGTCTTTAAATTGGCTTTCAAAAACCATATTTTTCTTTATTTGCTGCGCAATTTTCTTAGTCTGTCCATAAGGGGATTGATAAACGATAGCTACTTTCATAAAACCTCCGATTGGTCATCAAAGCAAGTTTGCGGCCATCTCCAAAATATATTAAAGACATCGTCAGCGTTTGTGATATTCAGCCACAATCTTAGCTAACTCACTTAAGCCTGAATTCACTTTTTTAATAAATGATATATTATGGGGTACAAATACAAAGTGTGGATGCTGTGACCATAATTTTTTCAATTGACGATCAAGAAGTAGAGCTTCTTCCGTCGACTCTATCCGTATGGGATTTCCTCCCTCAATGGAGATTCCACCCACCGCCGCCGTTTCAAAAAAAATAACTGCATCATATCGAAGAAGTTCTTTTTCTAGACTTGTCCCTAGGTGAGTAAAGAATTCGTCAGACTCACCGGGCCAATAAACAGAGCCATCTACGGTCCCTCGATCGCAAAGCAGTATTCGGCTGCCATAGTGCGCAGAGTAGGCATCTTCTAGATTTAGTTGGACATTGTAGATAGCACGTTGTGTAGCTTGACGTACGCCTTCTTCTCCACCTCGGGGAAATCCTCCTAAATACAGTAATGTTGCGGCCTCCGGTACAACGACAACTTTATCCCCGATTTCACGACGATATAAATCAGCGGCGGTGGTTTTTCCTCCGCCGGGGCCTCCAGTTAAAACAATTCGACAGCATTTTTTCTTCATGAGCCCTCCAAACTATTTCAAAACTAAAACAGGTAGCGTACTTCCTCTAACTACTTGTCTAGTAATGCTAGCCCCCATAAAAGCTGCCGCTCTTCCTACTTTAGCATTTACGACAATTAAATCAGCCTTGGTTTTTTTGGCCTGCGCAAGAATTAAATCTGAGGTAGGTTGAAAGTCCGCAACCACGATGACTTCAGTTGACAGACCAGAGCGATGACACTCTTCTTCTACCCATTGTTTTGTTCGATTAACTTTTCGTCTATAGCTTTTAATTTCAGCGTGGGACTCATTGGCCGGCCAAGCATAAACGACTTCAGCATGATGAAAAACCGTTAAGTGTGACTTTATTTTTTTACAGTAGCTTATAACTTCTTTTAATTTTTCTTTAGAGGCGGGGGTAAAATCGTAGGCAAAGAATACATTTTTAATTTTAGCGCTTTCCTGGCTTTTTGGATTTATAATGAGCAAGTTTATATTACTTCTAAGGATAGCCGTTTCAGCAAAACTTCCAATAGTGAAGCGTGAGTAGCCTTTTTTCGAGTGAGTAAAAAGTCCAATAAGTTGAGCGCCGCGATTATTGGCAAGAGCCAAAAGTTGCTCAAAGGCCTTAACATGAGATAGCGTTGCGTAGTCGACAATATGAATTTTTTCAGCGGGCATGCTTACGCCTGCATTTTTCATTTCTTGTTTTATTAGTTTTCTTGGATAATGGCTGAACCTTTCTGATGGAGGTATATCAAAGGCTAAACTAAGAGATGATTCAGTATGGGTAACTACAAAGCCGACTTCTATTTTTGAAGCTGAACCTGTAAGTGCTTTTAAGGTATTATGCATACCTTTTATTTTATTTTTGTTTTGGTAAAAGGGCTCAAACGACCACAATGCTTTCATATTTTTTTCTCCTGTTGTAAGCGTTCTTTAGTGACAAAGTGTCCCAGCATTTATGCCATATTGTCATGGCGATAAGCTGCAAACCATTATATAGGGATA
Source organism: Pseudobdellovibrionaceae bacterium (assembly GCA_022843825.1). Classification (GTDB taxonomy): domain Bacteria; phylum Bdellovibrionota; class Bdellovibrionia; order Bdellovibrionales; family Bdellovibrionaceae; genus Pseudobdellovibrio. The sequence goes on along the minus strand of JALHMX010000025.1, from coordinate 8,439 downwards.
ATAAATCATATTAACCTAATATTAAGAGTTATTGCAGGGCGCATACCACTGGTCCTTATCTTGCTGTCCATATCGGAAAGGATAATTTATGAAAATTGCGTTCTTTGATGCTCATGGATTTGAAAAAGCCATTTTTGAGAAAGCCAATCAGGATTTTCATCATGACATTTCATTTTTTGAAGCCAGACTTACCGCTAAAACTGCAAATTTAGCCACCGGATATCCCTGTGTGTGTGCTTTTGTGAATGATAACTTAAATGATAAAACTTTAGAAAGCCTGGCTGCTGGCGGGACACGGTTGATAGCACTTCGTTCAGCGGGTTTTAATCATGTGGATCTAACTGCAGCACACAGGCTAGGACTGAAGGTTGTCAGAGTGCCGGAGTATTCGCCTCATGCGGTGGCTGAACATGCGGTGGCTTTGATCCTTACACTGAATAGAAAAATACATCGCGCTTACAATCGAGTGCGAGAAGGTAATTTCTCATTAGATGGATTAGTGGGTTTTGACCTTAAGGCCAAAACGGTGGGAGTTATAGGCACAGGACGTATTGGTTCAGTTTTGGCAAAAATTATGCGGGGTTTTGAATGCGAAGTTATTGCCTACGATCTGGTGCAGAACCCTGAACTGATTGAATTAGGAGTGCGTTATCTCAGCCTAGAGGAGCTTTTAAAAAAATCTGATATAATTTCTTTGCATGTGCCATTGACTCCTCAAACCCGTTATTTAATCAATGAAAAAGCTCTTTCGCTGACTAAATCAAAAGTTATGCTAATTAACACCAGCCGTGGGGCCTTAATTGAAACGCGCGCCTTAATTCAAGCCTTAAAATCTGGACATGTGGGGCAAGCTGGGCTTGACGTCTATGAAGAAGAAGAAGGTCTTTTCTTTACGGATCTATCCGATCAAATTCTTCAAGATGATCAATTAGCGCGGTTACTGACCTTCCCTAATGTTCTTTTGACATCTCACCAGGCGTTTTTAACAGAAGAAGCGTTGGCTAAGATAGCACTCGTTACGCTGCAAAATATTTTAGACTTTAAAAATGGCAAGAATCTTCTTAATGAAGTTCATGCCCAGACTCACTTGATAAAATGAAGGCCTTCGTGAAAGAACCAAAAAAGAAACAACGTTATAGACATTCAGAAGGAAAGCGCTGGATAGAAGTTCGGGTTAAGAACCCGTATCAGCTTTTTGATGCACGAGATCCAGCCCCTTTTCGCGAACGTGATTTGGATGATGATTTTGTAGAGTACATACTTTCATCCATTAGGGAATTCAGTTTTTCTACACCATTTAAAATAATTGTTTATGTTGAAGAGACTGAAACTAAGGATTTATCAAAAAATGCTATTCAAGAAGCTATTCATAGTTACTTCGCCTATAAAGTAGATTTGCAAAAAAAAGATTTAAAGACTTTTATGAAGCGGGCTCAGTTTTTTCTGATGATCGGAATACTTGTTCTTGTGTCCTGCGTGGGTATCGCTCAAAGTTTGCCTTTATCTACTCAGCCTGGTCCCCTTGGAATTTTGCGCGAAGGTATTGTTATTTTTGGTTGGGTTTCAATTTGGAAGCCTATTGAGCTTATTTTATTTGACTGGTATCCACACTACGAAAAGTTACGTATCTATAGAAAAATGTTGGAAACGAGCATAGATATTCATTTTTCCTAGTAACTATATAAGTACCAATAACACAACATAAGGTACAAAATTAAAGACTAAAACAGCTAGTACACCACATGAAAAACGATTTTAGTAGTTCTATGTTCATTTGGAATCTCCTTTTATAATTAGATTATAGTAACTGTATAATCTGTTTTACAATATTTATACCACTATTAGTAGGTGACAGGTTGACTTAATTATTTAGAGAGTTCTGCCAATCTGTCATAGAACTTTGAACGAGCACCGCGCTATAATATTTTAAAACTTGGCATCACCATTGCTGTATTCACAAGTTATAAATACATAACAAAGGAGAAATGTATGTCTAATTTAGAACGCTGGTTTAACAACAAAAAACTTAGTCCATTTCGTGAGTTTACTCAGATTGAGGACTCATTTGATCGGGCGATGAATGAGATGCTTACTAAAAGAGATGTCTTTACGCCATCCTGCGAAGTCGCAGAGCAGGGCGGTAACTATATCTTAAAATTTGATATGCCTGGTGTATCAAAAAACCATATTAAAGTAGAAGTTATAGATAATCAATTGACAGTGTTTGCAGAGAGAAAAGAAGAAAAAAAGCAAGAAAGTAAAAAGAAATTTCTTTCTGAGGTATACTATGGATCTTATACGCGAAGTTTTGCGCTACCTGGTGCGGTGGATGAAAAAAAGGTTGATGCCAAATTTGAAAATGGTGTTTTGACTGTTACTATTCCTAAAACAGAAGCACAGCAAACAAAACAAATACCCGTTCAATAATAATATTGGCCAGACGACAAGATAGTTGTCTGGCTTTACTCTATTTACAAAGGAAAAAGTATGTCTAAAATTTATTTGCCCGTTGAGGAATTCACCACCCCGGACCCGATAAGCGCACAAGTAGACACCAATATTTATGAATTATCAGACTTAATGAAAAAACATCAAGTGAGACACATACCTATATTACGTGATAAAAAAGTTGTTGGAATTTTAAGTGATAGAGATATCCGGATGGTCTCAGGGCTTACTAGCGGTCAAAAAATGCTGGTTCAGGCCCGCGATATCATGGTAACAGATCCCGTGACCGTAAATTCTAGGACGAGCCTTGATGCAGTGGCTTTAGAAATGTCGCGAAAAAAAATTGGCAGTGTGATAGTCAATGATGAAAACGATGATTTCTTAGGAATTTTCACTGCTACAGACGCGCTGAATGCCTTAATAGAAATTGTACGTAACGATACATCCGCTACTTTCACTAGCGGGCTAAGTCACAGTGTTCAGGACTCATGATCGTACGCTTACGCTGGTTTTGATGCATCCATGTACTTCGAAACTCTGTTTACCATTCCATGTACAAATTGTTTTCATATGTTTTCCTTTTTGATTCTTTTTCAAACTCAGCGGGAAGTGATAACCTAAAAATGCTTCCAATACCTTTTTCACTTGATAGAAGACTTAAATCACCGCCTAGGGCTTGCGCCAGCTTACGTGACAAATCAAGCCCCAAACCAGTTCCACCAAAGCGCCGACTTAAGGAAGCATTGGCCTGTTCGAAAGGCTTAAATAATTTAAATCGTTCCTGCTCTGTAAGGCCTATTCCAGTATCAGTAACATCAATCACAAAGTTTGATGATCCTGCAATATCTTCAATATGACAGTGTACGGTCACGCTGCCTTTTTCAGTAAATTTAATAGCATTACCAATAAGGTTTATTAAAATTTGTCGTACGCGATGAGCATCGGATTTTAGCCGTTGGGGAATATTTTGATCGTCTTTAAAATTGACATTCAAAGAGGATGTACGAGCTTGAGGTGTCATGGTGTTAACTAAGTCATAAACTAGATCACGCCAATTAAAAAAATCTAAACTTACTTGAAATTTTCCGCACTCAACTTTAGATAAGTCCAATATATCGTTAATTAGATCTAAAAGATGAATACTATTTTTTTTGATGGTGGTTAAAAAAATATTTCTTTGGTCCGGACTTATATTGGGTTCCATCGCTAAATCAGTAAAACCCATAATAACCCCTAAAGGGGTGCGGATTTCGTGACTCATGTTAGCTAAGAACAAGGTTTTGGCGCGGTTTGCACTATCTGCGGCTTCTTTTTCTATTCTTAACTTTTCAGAATCTTTAATTTTTTCCTGATCCATCGCGCGCTTGAGACAGTAGCGAATTGATCGCTCCAAATTTTCGGAGGTGAGCTCAGCTTTGTTTAAATAATCTGCGGCTCCTTTATTCATAGCTTCCACATCTAATTTATGATCGCCTTGTGCTGTCAGCAATATAATACTTCGCTTAATTTCTTGGATTTGAATTTCGTCTAGCAGATCAAGGCCGGTTTTATTATCAATGCGGTAATCCACCAGGTATACGTCATAGGTGTGCTGTTTAAGAGCTTCTAAGCCCGCTGCAGAGTTTGAAAACCAATCAACTTGATATTTGGTGTTCGAAATTGAGTTAAGTAGATCCTTAATTAAAAGGTAATCGTCTTGGTCATCATCAATAAGAGCAACGCGAATCAAATTAGTAGTCATTTTGGCCTCCGCCTGGTGATAGTCTATTATGCAGCGGTAATGCCATCTTCTAGTTGTATAGGTTAATTTTGAAACATAATTTTGGACTTTATGTCTAAGTCTGACGACAAGTTGTCATTAGCCCTGAGTAAGTAAGAAGGTAAATGTAGTGCCTTTTCCCAACTGACTCGATACCGAGATAGTTCCACCCCAAGAGTTAATAATCCCTAATGATGTGGCTAAGCCCAGACCCGTGCCTTGTCCGATATCCTTCGTGGTGAAGAAAGGCTTAAATAATTGCTGCTGGTTTTCTTCTGAGATTCCAATTCCTGTATCAGTCACTGAAACTTGAATTTGATTTTCTAGGGGTTCGATCTTCAAGGTAACTTCATTTAAATGATTTACATCAATTTTTCTTGCTTCATCTATGGCATGAAGGGCGTTAATTAATAAATTAAGTAAAACTTGTCCTAATGGGCCAGTTTCAGCCTTCACCCTGCATCCAGGTACAATTTCTTTTCTCAGTAATATATTTTTTCTTCCAAATTCGTGCTCGAGTAGCCCTAGCACATCCTCTAGAACCAGATCTAAATCCACGGTGGTCACGTGTTCTGATTTTCCGCCACGAGCCAAGTGCAAAAGTGAATTAACCAGTTTAGTGATGCGATCAATTTGGGTTACTATTATGGTCATGTCTTTTTTCAAAATTTCATTATCAGCGGCTTTTTTTTCCGCTAGTTCAGCGCGACTGCGGATAATTCCTAAAGGCGTGCCAATTTCATGAGCCAGACTAGAAGCCAACAAACCTAACGAAGCTAAACGATCTTGTTGCAGCAACTGCGCCTTAGTTTTTTTGATTTCTTCTACATCATAAGCCAATTTAATCGAATAACGAATGGAGCGCTCAAGTAATGGATACGTCAATTGACTTTTAACCAGGTAATCTGAAGCGCCGCTTTCCATAGCTTGAACATCTAATTCAAAGTCACTCAAACCAGTTAGAAAAATAATTGGGTAAGTAAAAGCGCGTTTATGAGCCTCTTCCAGAAGTTTCAACCCAGTTTTCTCCCCTAGTTTATAATCTAATAGGCAGGCATCAAATTCTTTTTCTTGTAAGGCTTTAAGCCCACCTGAATAGGTCGACTCCCAAGTTATTTTATAATTTGAAGATTTTACGTCATTCAACAGATCACGAATATTGACAAAGTCGTCTTCATCGTCATCGATAAGAAGAATATGAAATTCATTTTTTAGCACTGAGATCCCTGTTGGCTGAAGGAAGTTCTACGATTTCAAACCAGTATCTTCCAAGGTCACGCATAACTTGCACCAGCGTTTGGAATTCTATGGGTTTAGTTATGAATGAATTTGCGCCTAAATTATAAGAGCGAATAATATCTTCTTCCGCCTGCGACGTCGTCAACACGACAATAGGAATTTGTTGAAGGTCAGGATGTCTTTTTAATTCCTTAAGAACTTCTCGGCCATCCATCTTAGGCATATTTAAATCCAGTAATATGAGGCCTGGTAATGGAGTTTCGGCTGTTGCAGAGGGGTGGTTTTTTCGATTTAAAAAATTTAAAAGCTGTTCGCCGTCATGAACAAAGCTAACTTCATTCAGCAGTCGGCTTTCCTTTAAGGCTTCGCGAATCATTTCGCAATCGTCCATATCATCATCAGCAACTAAAATGGGAATTGAATTTTTATTTCTCATACCTAATCCTTATGTGTCTGCTTCAGCGGTAAGGTTATAATAAATGTAGAGCCTTCGGAGATTCGAGATTTGGCTGTAATATGGCCTCCGTGGCGATCAACAATTTTGCGGCACACGGCAAGGCCAATTCCGGTACCCTCATATTCGTGACGGCCATGTAAGCGTTGAAATATAGTAAATATACGATCCAAATACTTTTCGTCAAATCCAATCCCATTGTCTGTAATAAAAATACGGCATAATGATCCAGTCAGCTGCGCTGAGATACTTACAACCGGAGGAGTATTGGGTTTATGAAATTTTAGCGCATTATTAAGTAAATTTAAAAACAGCTGATGCATTTGGGTAGGATCAGCTTCTATTATGGGTAAGTCACCTACAGCAATTTTCCCACCGGTCTGCTCTAGTCGAAGCTCAAGATCAGAACTGACTTGCTTTATAGTCTCTTCTAAAGAGATGGGGGTGAAGGGCTTAGCCTTGGTGGTGACTCGCGAATAGGCCAGTAAATCATTAATTAAAACCTGCATGCGATGGGCAGAAGCCTGTACGCGATTAAGATAATCCAGGGCTTCAGCAGGGATTGAATCTTGCGCTTTGATTTTTAATCGATCAGCAAAAGATTGAATCTTACGTAACGGCTCTTGTAAATCATGGGCCGCCACTGACGCAAAATCTTGTAATTCTTGATTGCTGACTTCTAATTTTTTGGAGTAAATTTTTAGTTGGTCTTCGGCCAACTTACGTTCCGTGATTTCATAGCGGACAGCTATATAGCGTTCAGGCTTACCATTAGCATCCATAAAGGGAACAATCGTGGTGTTGACCCAGTAGTACGTGCCATCTTTGGCGCGATTTCTGATTTCGCCTTCCCAAGTTTCACCTTGCGAAATCGTTTCCCACATTGTTTTGAAAAAATCTTCAGAGTGGTGATGAGAGTTTATTAATCGATGCGTTTTTCCAAGCAATTCTTCTTCAGAATATTTAGAAATAGCACAGAATTTTTTATTCACGTAGGTAATGATGCCGCGATTGTCAGTTACTGCAATGATAGCGGCTTCATCAATGGCCGCAATAAGATGAGAAAAATCAATACTCGAAAGGCCGCCACTAGTTAACTTTATCATGACTCTCATCCGTTGGTTCTGGAGTATCTGCAGACACCATTCCGTAAAGTCTTTCCTTGCGGTAAAGGGTTCTGCGACTTACACCTAAAATTTGTGCGGCCTCTTCTTTGCTGTTATTGGTCTCACTCATAATCATCTTAATGTAGCGTTCTTCTAATTTTTCTAAAGTGGGTCGATCGGCATGCAGTTGTTCGATGGTCTGTTGAGCTTCATCTAAGGCGCTCCCTAAGATCACTTTTTTCTCTATAGTATCACCCGGACTTAAAACTGTGGCTCGCTCTATGACATTTTCTAACTCTCTGACGTTGCCCGGCCAGGGATGGGCCATCAGGATACTCATGGCCTCCGGTGAAACGGAGGTGACCTTGGATCCATTTCGTAAAGCGAATTTTTTAATAAAGCTGTCGACCAAAAGAGAAATGTCTTCTCTGCGTTCACGTAATGGAGGAACACGAACGGGTACAACATTTAAACGGTAAAACAAATCTTCACGGAATTTTCCATCTTTGACCATAATTTTAAGATCACGATGAGTGGCTGCAATAATTCTTACATCAATATTTTTATGATTATTTCCACCCACCGGACGTATTTGTCGGTCTTGCAAAACTCTTAGCAGTTTAGCCTGCAACTGCAAACTCATGTCGCCTATTTCGTCCAAAAATAAGGTGCCCCCATGGGCCTCTTCAAAAAGCCCCTTTTTATCTGTAAGAGCGCCGGTAAAGGAACCTTTAACGTGTCCAAAAAGCTCGCTTTCCAAAAGATTTTCAGGCAAAGCTGTGCAGTTAATGGCAATAAAGGGTTTGTTTTTTCGAGGTCCAGAGTTGTGCAAAGCGCGCGCGACCAGTTCTTTTCCTGAGCCACTTTCCCCGGTAATTAATACGTTGGCTGAAGCTGTCGCCACAACTTTGATAAGATCAAAGACGGCCGTAATCGCCGGGCTTTTGCCAATGATGGATTCTAAACTAAAACTTTTTGTAAGCTCTTTTTTCAAAGAAGCATTTTCATTTTTCAGTGATACTTTTTCGCCAGCTCTGCGGACAAGAAGGCTTAGTTCTTCATTTTTGAAAGGTTTAACAATATAATGGTAAGCGCCTGACTTCATGGCTTCAATTGCCGTTTCAATAGAGCCAAAACCAGTCATCATAATAGATACAATGGCGGGGTAATCGCTTTGGATTTTTTTAAGAAACATCAGCCCATCAATATCTTTCATTTTATGATCGGTGATTAAAATATCCGGCGGATCAGATTTAAATTTAACCAAAGCCTCAGCGGCAGATAAATAAAGTGATACGCGATAGCCTTCATCCTCGAGTAGGTCGCCCACAACTCGTCCCATTTCTGTATCATCATCAACGACCGCGACTTTTAGATTTTTTCCCATAGGCTTCCTTTTAAAAATATATATCAAGCAATATCAACTCTTGTGC
>JALHMX010000024.1 GCA_022843825.1 Pseudobdellovibrionaceae bacterium | reverse complement strand
CTAAAAGCTCTTCCTCATTGTAGGAGTTAGCTAATGAAAGCATAGGGCGACGATGGGGGTGCTTTTGGAAAGCATCCAGGACAACTCCACCGGCTTTTTGGGTCGGCGAATGGCTAATATCTAGCTCTGGATGAGCTTTTTCAAAATCCAACAGTCTTTGAAAAAGCTGATCGTACTCAAAATCACTTATTTCAGGCCGATCGTGGGTGTGATAAAGCTGATCATGCTTGTTTACTTCGTTTATAAGCTTTGAGTGAGCTTTAGTTAGATCGCTTTTTTTACTGACTGACATATCAAAAAAAAGTACCATAAGACCTGAAAATTTTAAATGATTTTTCAATACAGCGGAGTTTTTCGTGGCTCACGAGATCAATGAAAACATAATTAAGCAAATTGCTCATTTGGCAAAATTGACAGTAACAGATGAAGAGATCGCCTATTATTTGCCGCAGATTCAGAAGGTATTGAGTCACTTTAGTGAACTTAACGATCTAGATACTAATAATATTGAGCCTTTAATTACGCCTGTCGATTTAAAAGGGTATCTACGTAGTGATATCGTAGAAAAAGTAATATCCACCGATGAACTTTTACAGACTGCACCCGATAAGGTGGGCGCCTTATTTAAAGTGCCACCAGTTATTTAGCCAAAACATAGGATTTTATGGATTTTCTTCAAAGCGATTTTGTAACTTTAACTCAGGCCTTAAAAAACAAAGAAGTATCGGCGGTGGAAACGGCCCAGTTTTTTTTAAGGCGGGTTGAAAGCTTAGACCAGCAACTTAATTCTTTTACTCACGTTAACAAAGAGTTGCTTACACAGGCTGAAGAGCTTGATCAAAAAATTTCTAGAAAAGAGGCCGTGGGCCCTTTGGCAGGAGTTATTTTCGGTATTAAGGACATGCTTTGCACTAAAGGTATGCCCACCACTGCAGGGTCTAAGATGTTACAAAACTTTGTACCACCCTATGATGCTACACTGGTCGCCCGATTAAAGAAAGCCGACGCACTTATCATTGGAAAAATGAATCAAGATGAGTTTGCCATGGGATCAAGTAGTGAGACCTCAACATACGGCCCGGTAAAAAACCCATGGGATACGACGCGTGTGCCTGGCGGATCCAGCGGTGGATCGGCAGCAGCCCAGGCCTCAAGATTGGCTATGGGAACGATTGGAACAGACACCGGTGGATCAATCCGTCAGCCTGCAAGCTTTTGTGGAGTCGTAGGTGTAAAGCCTACTTATGGGCGCGTAAGTCGTTATGGAATTATTGCATATGCCTCTTCACTTGATCAAGCTGGGCCACTGACTTCAAATGTGAAAGATGCGGCTCTTACGCTAGAAATTATTTGCGGGCAAGATAAGTATGACTCAACAACATCTGATCATGTGGTTGAAAGTTTTTCACAGAACTTAAATGCAGATATTAAAGGTAAAAAAATCGGCGTCATTAAAGAGTTTATTCATGATATACCTGACGCCTCGATTGCGAAGAATTTTAACGTTGCTGTCGAAACAGCAAAGGATTTGGGTGCAGAGATCGTAGAAGTTTCTATTCCACTTACTCAATATGCTGTCCCAATGTATTATCTTATATCTGCAAGTGAAGCGTCTTCTAATTTAGCACGGTATGATGGTGTGAAATATGGATACCGCACACCAAAGGATCAATCAGCACAGCTTTCATTAGATGAATTTTATTGCTTCAGTCGAGGAGAAGGTTTTGGAGCTGAAGTAAAACGAAGAATTATGCTGGGCACTTATGCTTTATCCTCGGGATACTCAGATGCTTTCTATCTTAAGGCCTGCAAAGTGCGGCGATTACTCCGCCAGCAATTTATCGATGCTTTTAAAAAATGTGATATAATTATGGGACCTGTAACGACAACTCCCGCTTTTAAATTAAATGATAAAGTGGACAATCCGCTTAAAATGTATCTTAACGATATTTTTACGACGTCTACCAATTTAGCAGGATTGCCTGGAATGAGTGTTCCCTTTGGCATGGCTCAACAACTTCCCATAGGTATTCAACTCACAGCTCCGCATTTTCATGAACAAGTTTTATTAAACTTTGCTTATGCTCTGGAGAACACACAGCCCGCGCTTGAGACTAGAAAGTTAAGGCCACATGTCTACTAACTTACAAGGCTATGAAGCCGTTATTGGAATCGAAGTGCACGTACAATTAAAGACGTTATCAAAAATATTTTGCTCTGATTCTACTGATTCTACCGCAGGGGATAATGAAAACATTTCACCGATCAGCTTAGGTATGCCAGGCTCCTTACCGACTCTTAATAGTAAAGTGGTTGATCTGGCAATAAAGGCAGGGCTGGGCTTAAACTGCCAAATTCGTACTAAATCATTTTTTGCACGAAAAAATTATTTTTATCCTGATCTTCCCAAAGGTTATCAAATATCACAGTATGAAGACCCAATTTGTGAAAAGGGATTTGTGGAGTTTTTTGCTGATGGAATGGAAAAAAAAGTTTCTATCGAGCGCGCTCATCTTGAAGAAGACGCGGGGAAGTCAACGCATTATCCAGAACACACGTTACTTAACTATAATCGAGCAGGTGTGCCCCTGTTGGAAATCGTGTCGGGCCCAGATATGCGATCTGCACGAGAAGCTGCAGAGTATTGTAAAACAATCAGAGCCATTGTGCAGTATTTAGATGTTTGTGATGGTAACCTAGAAGAAGGCTCTTTGCGTTGTGACTGTAATGTTTCAGTTAAAAAAATAGGAGAACCAAAATTAGGTGTAAAGGTGGAAATTAAAAATTTAAATTCCTTCCGCTTTATAGAAAAAGCCATCGATTTTGAAATAGAGCGCCAAGTAGATCAGTGTCTTTCGGGACAAAAAATAATTCAAGAGACACGACTTTACGATCCAGATAAAAATCGTACATTTACTATGCGGGTAAAAGAAGACGCAGAAGACTATAGATATTTTATTGATCCAGATCTTTTGCCTATTATTGTTAGTGATGAAAAAATTCAGATGATTAAAAAAACCATGACTGAGCTTCCGCGCCCCCGCGCTCATCGTTTTGTGCAACAGATGGGATTAACCCAAGATGAGGCTGACATTCTAATTTCTGATAAGGCGATAGCAGATTTTTTTGAAAGAACCTCGGAACTAAGTAAAAATAGTAAGTTATCCGCGAACTGGATTCTAAGAGATGTTTTAGGTTACATAAACGATCATCATTTACGAATTGAGCAAATTAAAATGTCCGCCCAGTCTTTGGCGGAGTTGTTAATTTTGATCGATCAAAAAATTGTTTCAGGAAAAATTGCTAAATCCATCTTCAATGATATGATAGCCACCGGCGAGTCCGCCCAACAAATAATCGATAAGAAGGGATACAAACAAGTATCGGATACTGGCGAGCTTGAAAAAGTAATTCAAGATGTGTTGGCTGCATCGGCTTCTCAAGTCGCAGAGTATCACGCAGGCAAAGAAAAAGTTTTTGGCTTTTTTGTCGGTGCAGTAATGAAAGCAACAAAGGGTCAAGCTGATCCTGACAAAGTTAATGAACTTTTAAAAAAGATGTTAAAATCATGAAAGTCGCAGCCTTAGATTTGGGTTCTAATACTTTTTTATGTCTGATTTGCGATGTTCATAACGGACAAATTGGCCAAGTGTATGCTGATGAAGTTCAAGTTGTGCGACTAGGACAAGAACTTAGTTTGACCAAAAAATTCCACCCTGAGGCCTTGGCGCGCGCAAAAAAAACGTTGTCTGAATTTTCTAAAGTTATTAAGCAGCATCAGCCAGATAAAATTTTGGCAATGGCCACGTCAGCGGCGCGCGATGCAAAAAATCAGGAAGAGCTTTTTAAAATTTGTAAGGATTTAAGTATTCCATTAAAAATTATTTCTGGTGATGACGAAGCAAGAATCACTTATTCAGGGTCGACGAGTGGTCTAAGGGAATTAAATAAGAATTATTTAGTGTTAGACGTAGGCGGAGGCTCTACAGAATTTATTTTTGGCAAGGGGCGCGAGCTTATCGACGGCCACAGTCAAAACGTAGGCTGCGTACGCTTTACCGAAAAATTTATTACAGCTCAGCCGACTCCGACGGAGGAAGTAGAGAAATGCAAAGTAGAGATACAAAAGTATATTAAGGAATCTAAAGATCGATTAGAGAAAGCAACTTCATTGAGGGATCTAGAAATTTTAGCGGTGGCAGGTACGCCCACGACTTTGGTCGCTGCAGAGCTAGGAAAATTTGATGTTTCTCAAATAGATGGGTATCGATTAAGTAAAGAAAAATTAGTAGCTTGGCAAAATAAACTGGCCCGATCGACTCTTGAACAAAAATTGCAGATGGGTATTCCTGCCGGACGCGCAGATGTGTTACTGGTCGGTGTACTGATTTTGCTTTCCAGTTTGGAAATTTTTGGTCAAACTGATTTAGTTGTCTCTACCCGAGGAGTTCGTTATGGCGTCGCCCTTTCTATGGAAAAAAATTAGCTTAATTTTTTTAGTAGCTTTTAGTGCTATAAGTTTATTGGCTAAAGACCTACAACCGGAAATTAAATTTGAAACTGTTCAAATAACCATAGGTAAAAAGAAAATCCAGGTGGAAGTGGCTAAAGAGCCTGCACAACATCAAAAAGGTTTGATGTACAGGACCGCATTGGAAAAGGATAGGGGTATGCTATTTATTTTTCCCCGTGAAGAAACATTAAGTTTTTGGATGAAGAACACTTATATTGATCTTGCTATAGCCTACATTGATAAAAGTTTAACAATTATAGATATTCAGGAAATGAAGGCGACTTCGCCACTTGAAATAGTTGAGCCCCCATCTTATCCCAGTAAAAAACCTGCCAAGTATGCGTTAGAGATGGAAAAAGGCTGGTTTAAGAAAAGTAACATAAAAGTCGGTCACAAATTGTCCCTTCCAGAAAATCTAAAATAGCACGACCAAGGTATAGTCTAGAGATGTTATTACTTCTTTTCTGGTCTGTTGCTGTATGATTAAATATTAAGTGTTATTGAATTAAGTTTTTACAAATTTTCAAGGATGAGGATGGCATGAAAAAACTGATAATTATATTCGCGACCTTGGGGCTAATGTTCCAGATAACAGGTTGTACTGGAAAAAAAACCCAAGATGATACTGAAGTTATAGAAAATGCAGACGTTGAACGTATTGAGGCAGAGGACGCATTATTTGCTGGTGATACCTCAGCTGACGAAGGAGTTGATGATTCCTTGCAGGCAGCCTTAGGCGAAGCACCAGTGGTTGACGATGTGGCTGCAACTGCTCCATCAGCAGAAACAGATTTATTATACACAGATAATGCCGGAACTGAAATGGCGGAGGCTCCAGCGCCTTCTATAGATGAAGAAGCTATGTTTGCTGAAATGGGCGGAGAAGAGGTAGCACAAAACAGTATAGAGTCTGGTATTACAGAAGCTCCTGTAGTGGAGACCCCAGTTGACACCTCATTTGATGCACCTACGCAAGAGCTTGCTTTAGATAATTCTAGTAATTTGGAAACAGATTTAGATCTTTATCCAGATACTACGGCTACGGTCGCGGATACTAATACAACAGATACAGTTACTGAGACACCAGTCACAGAAACACCTATGACTGATTCCTATGCTTCTTCATTTGAAACTGAGACGCCGTCTCCGTCTACTTATGAAGACTCTATTACCGCAGCAGCGACAACTGTAGCAGCTACACCAAAAAAACCAGTCACTGCGGCGAACTCAACCAGCTTACAAAAAATTGCCGAGACAACTCCGTATATGCACGGAGATGGTTATGTAAATGCCGTTTATATTGCTCGTCCCCAAGAGAAGCTGGCAGACATCAGTCAAATTATTTATGGAATGGATAAAACTTCGGAATTAAAAGCGATTAATTCGTTCATAAAATGGCGAGAACCAAAAGCGGGTGAGAAAATTTATTATATATCACCAAACCGTCCCTCAGACTCAACACGTATGCTATCATTCTATGAAGATACAGGAATGGTGCCGTCGACTTATGTAGCGCAAAAAGGGGACAATCTAAAAACGGTAGCTAAAAATCTTTTAGGTTATGATGGTGCGTGGAAAGAGATGTGGACCACGAATTCAGTTCAATCTAAATCGGCTTTAAAAGCAGGAGATACATTATCTTATTGGAAACCGGCAGAAGCTCCGTCGACACCGACATTGGCTTTAAATGATGGGAATGCAAAATTAGTTGATGCTGCTCCAGAAATGGCCGCTCCACCGATTGAACCAGCTCCTGAGATGGCTTACCAGCAGCAAGAGTTACCGCCACCACCTCCAATGCCGGAACCTCAAATGGATACACAAGATGTAGCTATGAATACTCCTCCGGAGTTTCAACCTCCACAGGAAGAGATGGCTTACCAGCAGCAAGAGTTACCGCCACCACCGCCGATGCCTCAAGATACCGTAGCTCCAGTACCGCCACCTCAAGCGGCAGCGCCAAACATGGAAGAAGAAATGGCCATAGATGGTTTAAGCTCGGACACGACAATGATGATGGGCGTGGTCGTTGTTTTAGTCGCGCTATTGGCACTGGTTCTAATTCGTAGAAATAAAAAGAAAAGAGAAGCTGAAATGAGCGGAATAGAACACACTCACGTCGGCACTTAATAATTTTTTTAAAAAGGGGTCAGGCTCCTTTTCTGTAAACACCGCATAAATTAAAAAAAAGAGGAGTTATAAACTCCTCTTTTTTTATTCTCTATTGACCCTTATATGCCATCAGCTGAAAATGAAATTATGAAAATTATTCTCGTCGCATTTATTTTTTTGAGCAGCTTCACATCGGTTTATTCGTACGAAGCTAAAGATATAAAAGTAAAATTTGTTGTGAAAAATGGTGAAGGAAGCCAAGAGCTTTTAGCTGACAAGTTTAAAAATTTGGATCTTGGAGATGAAATAGTATCGATCAAAATCGAAAATAAAAACACAGGCAATTTAATTATAAGACAAAGATTTCGAACTAGTCTGGGCGTTTCGAATGAGGGGCCACATTTAGACTTCAGAGACTGGAAGCATGGGTATACCCAGTGGACGCAGCTTGAAAAAAACTCGGAAGGAAAATTTGTGGCGTTAACTGTTCCCATTGAGAACAGACCATTTCCTCAAGTTAGTCAGAAAGAAATATTAGACTATTTTAAAATATACAAAACAAAAAATAAGGGTGTCGATCATTGGCAGGATATTATTAGTTTATGCACGTCAGCCGATAGTCCTCCGTGTACTATATCAATTGATCAAATTGAATTTAGAATTCAAAGTCTTAAGCCTTTGAAAACCATTAAGTCGATTAAGGTTTCAGTACCGATGGGCTGCTAAGATAAATTAAGAAACTTTTTTTAGTATACCGTCGTAGATTCCTCGGTGACCCATACGTTTAGTTTCAACGTAATAGATGAGGTCGTCGATGATTTGCACATCACGATTGTTATGAGGTATAAATTTAACTCCTGTACCTACTGAATTAGACCAAACAATTTCAGCAGTAATTTTGCGCTCGCGCTCGGCGACGACAAAAGTTAAATTAATTTTTTCGCGAACTCGCAGATCGTGATTACATAATTCTAAAAATGCTCCGGATAAGCTGATGTTTTTTAAAGTACCAACAGTTTCTTTACGCGCATAGTTCCGCTTAAAGGAAACTTCCAAATGTAATGGCGTCCGTGGTAACGGTTCTTGAGTATTATTCACAATATCTCCTTCGGGGTTCTGTTATCTATTTTCGGCTAAGTTACTGAAAAATTTAGGGTTTTTCCCATTTTGAGACATTATTTTTTAAATTCTCGACTTAAGCCAGGGAAAAACTATCGGTATTCAATTTAAAGGGCAAGGAAGCTTTCTATTGACTTTGGTCGGGCCAAAGGTCATAGTTATGGTATCAAAAGATAGTTCGCCATAACGAATATCAGTTCTTAAAAAACGACCAAACCAATAATAATAACTAATAAAAGAATAAAACAATCACAGATAAATTCACATAAAATGATAAATAAAACAGGAGTCTTGCTTGGCTAAAAAAGAAGTGGTTATAGAACCAACGAAAAAACGTGTTAAAAAGCCTTTGAGTATTGAAAATGAAAGCCAAGTTAGCGAAAATGAAACACCCCAGAGTGCGCCGCCAGTAGAATTAGCAGCGCCAGCAGAAAAAGCTCCAGAAGCTCCGCCTGCTCCTCAGCAAAACCCGACCCCATCTAATAATCAACCGCTACCCGTACAACAGCAGCCCCGCAAGGAATACAGAAAATTTACGCCCAATAATCAGGGCGGTGGCGGTGGCGGCGGACATAGACACCAAAGCAATACTAATCAAAATCGGTACAATAATAATCAGCGCCGTGATTTCCGTGATCGCGATCGTAATCGCAGCAATGATGACGAAGTTCAGATGGCTCCACAAGGGCCGGACACTTCTGCGGATATCGACTTAGCGGACATCAATTTAACGGAAGAAGAGAAAAGCTGGCTGAACTCAAAAGACCTTAAATCAAAAAATATTCAGATCTTAACGGACTTAGCATCGAAGTTAAAAATTGAAAATGCAGCTGGTATGCGAAGACAAGATATGGTTTTCGAAATCCTTAAGCGTGCCGCTAAGTTAGGAGATATTTTTGGGTCAGGAGTTTTAGAAATCCTACCTGATGGTTACGGCTTTTTGCGTTCGCCGGACTACAATTATTTACCAGGTCCAGATGATATTTATGTGTCACCTTCGCAGATGCGCAAATTTGGTTTAAGAACCGGCGACTTTGTTACGGGTACAGTGCGTCCTCCAAAAGAGGGCGAAAGATATTTTGCCTTAACTAAAGTGGACTCTTTAAATTATGAGTCTCCTGAGGCCAGCAAAGATAAAATTTTGTTTGATAACTTAACTCCGTTATATCCGAACAAAGTACTCAAGCTTGAAAATAATCCCAGCGAGATGACGACTCGTATTGTTGATTTAATGGCGCCTATCGGAAAGGGTCAGCGTGGTCTAATCGTAGCGCCACCAAAAACGGGTAAAACTGTTTTATTGCAAAACATAGCAAATGCAATTTCGACGAATCATCCTGAAGTGAAATTGATCGTACTTCTTATCGACGAACGTCCAGAGGAAGTAACAGATATGCAAAGAACTGTTAAAGGGGAAGTCGTGAGCTCCACTTTTGATGAGCCACCAACTCGTCACGTGCAGATCGCAGAAATGGTTTTGGAAAAAGCAAAACGTTTAGTTGAGCATAAACATGACGTCGTTATTTTACTGGATTCTATTACTCGCTTAGCTCGTGCATACAATACTGTTGTACCTCCATCGGGAAAGATTTTATCCGGCGGTGTGGATTCCAATGCGCTTCACAAACCAAAACGTTTCTTCGGAGCTGCTCGTAATATTGAAGAAGGCGGATCGCTAACAATTATCGCGACTGCTTTAATAGATACAGGTTCACGAATGGACGAGGTTATCTTTGAGGAATTTAAAGGTACTGGTAATTCAGAAATTCAGCTTGATCGCAAATTAATGGAAAAACGAATGTTCCCTTGCATGGACATCAATAAATCGGGCACTCGTAAAGAAGATTTATTAATCGACAAGGGCGATTTAAGCCGGTTATGGATTTTAAGAAAAGTCTTAGCACCGATGAACGTGGTCGACGCTATGGAATTTTTAATGGATAAAATTGAGCGTTCAAAGACGAATGCTGAATTTCTAAAAAGCATGAATGGGTAGTGCTCAAATATTAAGCTAAATATGAGTGATTTTTTCTTGTGCACGGGGTTAAGGCTATGCTATCAACTAAGTCTTATTTTTTATTAAATCAAAGCATAAAGGACGGGTTATGAAAGAGGGAATACATCCAAAAACAAGAATGGTCGTTTTTAAAGATATGTCTTGTGATTTTGAATTTTTAGGAACAACGACTATGGATTCAAAAGATAAAATTAAATGGACTGACGGAAAAGAGTATCCATTAATTAAAGTTGAGATTTCTTCGGCTTCTCATCCTTTTTACACAGGTAAACAGCGTGTAATGGATACAGAAGGTCGTATCGATCGTTTCAAAAAACGATACGCTAAACCTGCAGCTAAGTAACTTACAAATTTTTTCTGTCTTGAAGTTGATCTTCAGGAATCAAAGCGGCTATTATGAAAGCCGCTTTTTTATTTCGCTGTTTCGAGGGCTATATGTTTTCAAAATTAGATCAAGTTGAGTCACGTTATGAAGAAGTAAATTTATCTCTTCAGCGGCCGGATATTGCTAATGATCAAAAAAAATATCGCGCTTTTATGAAAGAGCTTTCGGATTTAGAAAAAGTCGTCGTGCTTTACCGTGAATTCAAAAAAAAGAAAGCCGCTTTACAAGAGAACAAAGATCTATTTGCAGCTGAAACAGATCAAGATATGCGGGAAATGATTCGCGAAGATATTAAGTCTTTAGAGGCTGAGCTGCCGATTATTGAAGAAAATTTAAAGTTATCTCTGCTTCCTAAGGATCCCAATGATGACAAGAACGTTCTACTTGAAATCCGCGCGGGTGCAGGGGGAGACGAAGCTTCGCTTTTTGCTGACGAACTTTTCCGCGGATATGTTACTTACGCCAACTCTCAAGGGTGGAAGACTGAATTAGTTTCATTTTCACAAGGTAATGTCGGCGGCGCTAAAGAGGTGATTGCTACCATTTCTGGAGAATCTGTATTTAGTAAATTAAAATTTGAATCAGGTGTACATCGTGTACAGCGAGTACCCGCAACTGAAGGCGCTGGCCGAGTTCACACGTCAACGGTCACAGTTGCAGTTATTCCTGAAGTTGAAGTGGTTGATGTAAAGATTGATATGAAAGATATTAAAATTGATGTTATGCGCTCTAGTGGAGCTGGCGGACAATCAGTTAATAAAACAGAATCGGCCGTTCGAGTTCATCATATTCCAACAGGCATCTTAGTGCATAGCCAAGAGGGAAAATCTCAGCATGTAAATAAAGAGCGCGCGTTTCAAATTTTGGGGATGAAGCTTCAACGTCTTGAAGATGAGAAAAGGCTTAAAGAGGCTTCGGATGCACGCTTAGATCAAATTGGTACTGGTGATCGGTCTGAGCGTATTCGCACCTACAACTTTCCGCAGACGCGCATCACAGATCATCGTATTGGCTTAACTATTCATCAGTTAGATCAGGTTATGGCGGGCTCTTTTGAGCTTCTGATAGACCCTTTGATTGCGAACTTTCAGGCGGAGGCCTTGAAAAAACAAGCATCTAATGCATACTAAATAAAGTATGCTGTTGAAGGAAGTTCTAACAAAATCAATTCAGTTTTTTAAAGAAAAACAAATAGAAAGTCATCGACTTGACGCCGAACTTTTAATTGCTCACGCCTTAAAAATGGAACGCATTTCTTTATATGTTAAATATGAACAGCCGTTATCAGATGCTGAAGTGCAAGTTTGTCGCGAATACGTTCGTCGTCGTTCTTTAGGGGAGCCCGTCGCCTACATCATCGAAGAAAAAGGATTTTTTGGTCACGTCTTTAAGGTTTTGCCCGGCGTTTTGATTCCCCGCCCAGAGACAGAGCATTTGGTTGAAGAAGCACTAGCATTTATTGAAGCTCATAAAATAGAAAATCCTAGAATTTTGGATTTAGGCGCAGGGACAGGGTGTGTCGGTTTATCATTATTAAAATTGATTCCATCGGCGACATTGATGTGCGTGGATAAATCAGAAAAATCCATTCAAAATATTCACTTAAACATTAAAAAACTTGGTTTTGATGATCGCGTTGAAGTTTTCCCGGCGGCAGTTGAAGACTTAGATTTATCTAATCAAAAGTTTGACTGTATTTTATCAAACCCACCTTACATCGATAAAAATGATCCTGACATCGAGCCAAATGTAATAAAATTTGAACCTGAGATAGCTTTGTTTGCTGAAAATAATGGTTTATTATTTTTAAAGAATTGGTCTAAACTAAGTCTCGGTAGTTTAAATAAGCCAGGCCTTATGGCTTTTGAAATGGGACACCTTCAGGGGTCAGAAATGACAGATCATTTTGGGTCTTTGAAAGTATTTACTGAGGTCAGCATTATTAAAGATTTGTCAGGTAAAGATCGAATTATAAAAGGAATTATCTATGGATAAAATGTTAGTGACCAGTGGACGCGTTTTAAATGGAACAGTAGCCGCCAGTGGCGCCAAGAACGCTGCGCTACCAATCTTATTTTCGACATTACTGGCTGAAGGCGAGCACACTTTTGATAATGTTCCGTTGCTTAAAGATATTGATTCTACTGCAGAGTTATTAAAAAGTTTAGGTTGTGAAAGTATTCGGGGAGAAGGGCCTAACCAGCACACCTTTAAAGTCAATGTCTCTAAGTTAAAAACTTTTGAGGCACACTATGATTTAGTTCGGAAAATGCGAGCCAGCATTTTATGTTTAGGACCAATGCTTGCCAAATATGGAGAGGCTACAGTGTCGCTTCCTGGGGGATGTGCCATTGGTACGCGGCCAATTGATTTGCATTTGGACGCCATGAAAGCATTGGGCGCAGAAATAGAATTACGAGATGGATATGTTTTTGCCAAAGCAAAAAAACTAAAAGGCACTACAATTTTGTTTGAAAAAACCACTGTGGGTGGAACAGAAAATTTATTAATGGCAGCAGTTTTGGCTGAGGGAAAAACTATTATAGAAAATGCCGCCAAAGAACCAGAAATTGTCGATCTTGCCAATTACCTTATAAAAATGGGCGCAAAAATCACAGGGCACGGCACTAGTGTTATTACCGTCGAAGGTGTAGACAAGCTTATTCCTGCTCGTCATTCAATTATGCCTGATCGTATTGAGGCTGGAACATTGTTAATTGCAGGAGCTATCACCGGCGGAGATGTGACTGTTACCAAATGTCAGCCTCATGACCTGGACGCACTAATAAATAAAATGAAAGAATCAGGATTTAAAATTGACGTAACAGAAAATTCGATGCGTATTCATCCTTTGAAGCGCTGGAAGGCTGTGGATATTACAACGGCCCCACATCCACTCTTTGCGACGGATCTTCAAGCGCAGTTTATGGCGTTAATGACAGTGGCCGAAGGAACCAGCGTGATTTCTGAAACTGTTTTTGAAAATCGTTTTATGCACGTCACAGAACTTATGCGTTTAGGAGCGGATATAACTCCGAAAACTCAGGTAGCCGTTGTACGTGGAAAACCCGGTGGATTATCAGCGGCCCCGGTGATGGCGACGGATCTTCGCGCTTCCGCCTCGCTGGTTTTAGCTGGACTTGTGGCAAAAGGTGAAACCCTAGTAAGTCGTATATACCATCTAGATCGTGGTTATGAAAATTTAGAGGGAAAATTAATATCTTTAGGGGCGCAAGTAAAACGGGTACCGTAAAAAGGTAAAAAAAAAGCTTAATTGAGGAGGGGCCACAATTAAGCTCTACAAAACAGGTGCTATTGCTAGCAGAAGTTTTTATTTTAAAATATTCACCAAACTTAAAGTCTTAAACTAGGGAGGGGATCCTTCGCCTAAGACTATTGAGTTTGATGATTAAAAACTGAATCAAAATCTTTGATCATTTCTTGAGTTTCCGCCCGCGCCTTCGCTGAAAGAACCAAAACCCCAAGTATATATGCCAAAGCTAACCATCTAAACATATCGTGCCGCTAGCAATAGCAATGAATGTGCCAAAATGATTCAATCAATATTTGATCGAATTTTTGGTTTAAACCGAATATATGTGATTAGAAATTTTAAGGGCGAATTCAAAATCGGCGATCGGTTCCAGCGTGGAACTGGTGCTGGTTCCAACCCGAGTAGACCTGCCGATAGACTTTAGTCATAATTGACAGTCTAAAACACAATAAAGTTCACAGGGTTTTGGTATCATTTCATAATTATATAATGGGTCAAAGAAAATCAAAACGGGATCAAGCCAACACACAGAGTGAACTGTGGCTTATTAAATCTGAAACAGAGCAGGTGAAGGGCCCCTATTCAACTGATGCCGTTTCAAAAATGATTTTAGAGGGCATTTACAACGGGCAAGAGCAAATTGCCAGTTATCCGGAAGGCGATTGGCGTGAGTTAGCGAAACAACCTGAATTTTATGAAACTCTTTTAGAGTCTTTGGAAAATCCAATAGAGCGCGACGAAAAAAAAGCACAGAAAATGGATGCGGAAACGGTCATTCGTACGATGCCTGTTAAGCCTCAATCATTTGGCGATCAAGCAGATAAATCTGATGAAGTAAATATATCATTTGCCTCAGAGTTGGAAAAAGCTATTCATCAAAATGTAGCCGAAGCGAAAAGTATAGTTCCTAAAAAACTAAAACAAATGGCAGTCAATGAAACGGCTAGCGGTAGCTTGGCACAAATGCAAATGCGACAATTTCAAATCGAAAAAGAGCGCATCGATTTTGAACGAAAGAAAATACTTAAAAAATTTCTACCGTTCTTGGCCTTCGTAATTACTCTGGCTGCAGTTGGATTATTTTTGTTTACTTCCGATAATAGTAGAAGCAAATCCAGCTGGGCCTTACTTACTCCTGATTTCAAAAAATCTGAGATCGATGCTTCAGAATTAAAATCACTAAAAGTCAAAGCCGTTGGTTTTCTTAAAGGCGGGGTGCTTGATGATTTAATTAAAGCGCAAAATGTTTTAGTCCAAGCAGTGGAAGGAAAAAACAATGATTTGGAATCTTTAGGGTTGCTGTGTGTCGTCCATCATTCCATGTGGCCGTATACCAAGCAAGTATCAAACGATTTAAAAGCAATATCCGTTGTGACTAGACAAGCGCGATCAGTCAATGCCATTTCTAGTTATGCAGACGCCTGCCAAGCTTTTCAGTTGCAGGCCAAAGGGCAAATTAATGATGGTCGCGCTTTGCTTGAAAGGGCGCTTGATCAAAACACAGAGAAAAATTTTGTCTTATACCCTTTTCTTTATTTGAATAAGGGAGAACTCCTGGAAGAGTCAGGCAACTTGGTGAACGCTGAAGTTTATTATCGCGAGGCCTTAAAGCAATTTCCTGACTGGAACCGGGCGGAGTATAGTATAGGTCGCGTTTTATTGCGCCAGGGCAAATATCAGCAGGCGGTGGATGTTTTTAAAAGCACACTTGCAAAAAGCGAAAAATATAAACCTGCCTTATATGGTTTAGGATTAAGTTTGAATAAGCTTAACAATGATCAGAGCGGACAGGCCTACTTGGAACAGGGCTATGCCATTAAACAAATAATTCCGAAAGATCTTAACTTAGAAGCTTTGCAAGAATACGCAAATATTTTAGTTAATAAAAACGATACTAAAAAAGCTTTAGAAGTTGTTCAGTCAGGATTAAAAGTTAGCCCCTCTCATCGTGCACTAAAAGATTTATTTATATCCTTGGGGGGAGAATCTTTAGCCATTGGTGATGCTCAGGTGACAGAACTTATTTTAGAAGGCGATCAGTTTTTCCGACTAGGGGATTATTTAGCCGCACAAGGACGCTACCGGGCCGCTTTTGATAATGATCAGAAAAATACTTTATTAGCACTAAAGATAGCCAAAAGCATGCGCGCTTTAAATCAGTTTCGAGAATCCATCAGTTGGATTGATACAGCATTAAAAATTGATCCAAAAATGTTAGCTGCTTACTCTTTAAAAGCAGAGTACTTTATTCAGCGCTATAATTTTGTGGATGCGCAAAACACATTGTTGGCAGCACAAAGAATTGATCCCAATAACTATGAAATTTTGAAAAGTTTGGCTCGCTTAGAATGGAAGAAAAATAATCTGACACATGCTTTGCAGTTGGGAACTAGGGCTTACAAACAGTTTAACGTTGATGTCGAACTCATTACATTACTTTCAACGATCAACGTAGAAATTTATTTTCGTCCAGGACGCGCGGGCGCGGATAACGATCAAGAAAAGAAAACAGCCTTAGAGGAGGCTCAGAAGTATGCGGCACGCGCAGTCGACTTAGAGCCCGCTTGGCCCGAATCTCAAATTGCTTATGCTAAGTATTTATATGCTAAAGAAGGCAGCCAAGCTTCAGAAAGATATTACAAGGAGCTTATTAAAAGCTTTCCTTATTCGTTGGAATATCAGTTTGCCTTGGCGGAGTTTTATGAGCGTTTGGAAAAAAATATCGCAGCAGAAGAAATATACAGAACTATTGTTGAGATTGATCCTAAAAGTAAAGAAGCAAATTTAGGATTAGCACGAAGCTATAGAAGCAGAAATGATTTTAATAATGCCATTAAATATTTTATGATTGGAGCCACGTTAGATCCGTCGGACGTGGAATCTTTATTTTCAGTCGGTATGTTACAGCTTGATCGCGGTGAGACCACTACGAACTCTAAAGAATCAACAAAGCTGCTAGGCGAAGCTTTGGCGCGATTTGAGCTGGTGAAAAAAAACAATCTTCATTATCCTAAAGTTTATTATTTTACGGCTAAAGCAAAATTGGCCTTAGGCTACTATGATGAGGCTATGCAGGATTTAAATACAGAAAAAACTAAAAATCCTAGTTTAGCAGATCCCTATATACTTAGCGCAGAAATTAATCAAAAACAAAACCAGTTTAGTCAATGCGCTCAAAATTATATGACGGTCATTAAACTAAGACCGACTTCGGAGTACTATTTTAAGGCCGCCGCCTGTTACCGTTTAGCTGGTTCCTTAGATTTGGCTGAGGACATGATTATCGAAGGCCATAGCCGCGAGTCAGGAAATTATGTTTATTATAGGGAATTAGGCTATTTGCATGAGGCTAAAGGGGACACAGCTTCAGCGCGCAAAAATTTCGAAATCTATCTTGATTTAACGGCACATAATTCATTTGATGCCAAACTTATAGAAAATAAGTTAAGATCAGGCCTGTAAAGGAGATCTTATAACATGGGAATAACAGACAAAATCAAAGGCATGCCGACCCAGGCTACACAAAGCGCCAAAAGTGCCACATATACACTGTTGCATGTCGCCCTCCGTTTGATTTCCGGTTTTTTAGTTGGTTACGTTTTGGCTTTAATTGCACAAGAGTTTTTTCAATTTGGCACGTTTATGCTGGTTTTTTTAACGACTTTGTTTTTAGCGATGATCTACACGTTGTTGTCTAAGCTGACGATTTGGCAAATTATTATATTTGATGTGGTTTGTATTTTAGCTGGCGCTTTGTTAAGAATGTATATCTTTATCGCCCCGAACTAATAAGGAATTTTTTGTGATTGATATAAAAGCATTAGAAAAAAAATCTGAAAATGGTGAGCTAACTTATCTTAATGAATACCGCCAAGGCTTGCAAAATCGCAACGGCTCAGAAGAAACTTTAAAAATTTTAGATCAAGTTTTGAAATTAAGTATCGAGCGCCGAGAAATGATTTCGATTTCTGAAACAGAAAAAGCTAAACAGAATAAACTGAGCGCACAAGTGGGCCAGCTAAAACGCGAAGGTAAGGACGCCACTTCAATTTTAAGTGAAGTGGATCAATTGAAAACTAAAGTGAAAGAACTAGAGGCGAAGGCCTTGGAAGCCGATGAAAAAGTGCAGAATCTATTATTGGTTCTTCCGAACAAACCGCACAGCTCAGTTCCTGCGGGTAAGTCTGAACAAGATAATAAGATAACAAAAACTGTCGGTGAGATTAAAAAGTTTTCTTTCAAACCTAAAGAACATTTTGAATTAGGCGAAAAGCTAAACATTATCGACTTTGAACGCGCTGGAAAAACGACCGGAGCTAGATTCACCTTTTTAAAAGGGGCAGCGGCACAGATGGAGCGCGCGCTTATCCAGTTTATGATGGATATGCATTCAACCCAGCACGGTTATACTGAAATGATTCCGCCATTTATTGTGAACAGCAAAAGTTTATTGGGAACGGGTCAGTTCCCCAAATTTAAAGAAGACGTTTTTCATTTAACAGATACAGATTATTACTTAATTCCCACCGCTGAAGTTCCCGTAACTAATTATTATAACGGCGAAACTTTAAACGAAGCTGATCTTCCTCAATCTTTTTGTGCCTACTCTCCTTGCTTTCGCTCTGAAGCCGGCAGTCACGGCCGCGACACTAAAGGATTAATTCGTCAGCACCAATTTGATAAAGTTGAGCTTATGACTTTCTGTCACCCCGATAAGTCTCATGAGGTGCACGAACAATTAACAACTCATGCAGAAAATGTTTTAAGTGCTTTAAAATTACCATTTCGTCGAAGTCTTTTGTGTACCGGAGATATGGGTTTTGGCTCGGCAAAAACTTATGATCTTGAAGTCTGGTTACCAGGCCAGAATGCTTATCGCGAGATCAGCTCGTGCTCGAATTTCGAAGATTTTCAAGCGCGTCGCGCGAACATTCGCTTCAAACCAAAGGACGGCGGCAAGCCCCAGTTTGTTCACACCTTGAACGGAAGCGGCTTAGCCGTCGGACGTACCCTAATCGCCATTTTTGAAAACTATCAACGTGAAGACGGCACTATAGAGATTCCCGTAGCACTAAGACCTTACATGGGTAACAAAGATCAAATTCGCTAGCGCCGTATAACAAGCCGCAATATCATTCTAAACACTTGCTCGTCTGACGCAAAATAACATAAAACAGACGACGGAAAGTTGGTAGAGCGGTTGAATACACCAGTCTTGAAAACTGGCAGCCCTTCGCGGGGCTCGAGGGTTCGAATCCCTCACTTTCCGCCACTGTTTTTTGAAGTGGCTTTGAATTTCTTAACCGCTCGAAATTCTTTTTCTTTTCTAAATCCTTTTAAACCTCACCGCTTGCAAGGGCTATATAAGGGGCTATCACTCTGTAAAACAGTTGTGCTTCAGCAAGATGTTGACATTATTATTTGCATCTCTGTATATGTATTCTACTAATAACAGGAGACTGCATGAAATCATTTTTTACTCTTATTACTTTATTTTCTTCTTTGGCGTTTTCTAAACCACTTTGCGTGTCAGGCTCAATAGACATAAGTGCAGATTTAGGCGAAAAGG
This sequence comes from Pseudobdellovibrionaceae bacterium, assembly GCA_022843825.1. Lineage (GTDB taxonomy): Bacteria > Bdellovibrionota > Bdellovibrionia > Bdellovibrionales > Bdellovibrionaceae > Pseudobdellovibrio. The sequence continues at coordinate 2,621 of JALHMX010000024.1, read as the reverse complement.
GCGCGGTTTGTATAGAAACTAAAACTAGAAAAGCCACTTTGTGGGATGCACAGGCAACTTGCGCTCGAGAGCGAAAAAGCCTTTGTAATATTGGAGAGTTTATGGCTGCTACAGCTTATCCTGAAATGGTTTGGAGTGGCGCAGAATGGTTATATTTCAAACAAGCTTCAACTATTCGTATGATGTCTATTGAGTGCAAAAAATCAAAAAGTCGTGTTTGTGAAACAAGCGCTTACATTTACTGGGGCGAACAAGATTTTAGATGTTGTTATTCGGAGAATTAGTTTTTCACATTCTTTTTTTAAAGTGGCTATAAATTTCGGCTCTTCTTTTTCATTCGTATTTGTGTATTGAATCGAATTGTTAATTAAAAATATTTGAAATTTTATCAGTTTTTAAATTTAAAGAGATATACTGCGATCCTTGAGTGCAAAGAATGTATGAATTTTTTAGTTCTAATGTCATCTCGTCGCAATTAATTTCACGAGTTTTGTCTGAATTTTTAGATTGTATGACTAATTTGGTTTTTTCAGCGGAAAAAATGTGACTCAAGTGGGAAACATATCCGATGTCACCAGTGATCTTGTAATTATAAAGACTGGTTTGCTCACGAATGGAAAAATCCATCATTTTACCGTTAGGTAAGAAGGCTAGACTATATTGAGAAAACAAAAGAAGACTTGCTAAGGCAAGTCTTCTTTTAGTAATTAAAAAAGGTCTTAAAACTTTATTTTTTATCACAATTTGCGGCCTTAGCTAAAATAACATTAGCATCTTTATTAACTAACAATCCAGATAATGAAGGATCATGAATCGCTAAAGCATTTCCACATTTATCATAAGCAGATGGAGTAATAGCTCGTAAATCAGCTATTGGTGAGTCAATTAAAGCGACTGGTTTAGTCATGATAGTGTATTGCTCTGTAGCTGAATCATGACGTTCAATAGTTACTGTTAGTGCAGATGTCTTTCCATTAAGTGCTTCTTCAGTCTCTGTTAAACCTTTTTCAATTTCAGCAGCACTGCGATCTGCGCATAGGCCCTCATTAAATAACATTCCTGGACGATTCTTTCCGCTGCTCTCACCCATAGAGCACAAAGTCTTTTGATTTTGAATGGTCCAACGTGCTCCTGAAATGGCATCAACGCCCATTTCTTTTATGCGCGAAAAACCATTTCCTTTTCTTAAAGTAGCGAATTTTTTATTTTCAAGTAATGCGTTAATAAGAGCTTGGCCATCAACGTTTTCTTGTCCCTTAACAGATAAAGCTTTTTCAATGGCTCCATCTAAGTTGTATGAATTATATATTGAAAAATAAAGTTCAAAACCAGCAGCCAAGGCTTGTAGGCCTTCAAAGTCTGCTCGATTAAGCTTAACTTCTAAAGCATTAACAGTGGATGGACAATTAGTTTCATAAACATAATTTGAAACCTCGGTAGTTTCACACAGCTGACCGTGTCGATTGATCATAGCCTGTATCATGCCATCAGTCGTCATTACCGTTAGCTCAGATTTTTTATTATTTTTAGCAAACAGACGGATAGCTTTGAAACTATCGGCCATTGAATCAATATAATTTTGTATATCATCTTCGGTCTTAATATCCTCGATTCCATTTCTTACAAAAGTTTTAAAAGTTGAATTAGGTACTTTTTCTTCTAAATCAATCATGGCCTGATTGTAATTAGTAGCTGCTTCTGAATCTAAAGACGTTAATGGTTTAATGCGTTTTGCGATACCTTCGTTGACCATAATGGGACGAAGTATAACTTTAACAAACTGGGCTCTGACATTTGATGAATCTTGTTGTAAAGCCAAATCAGCAACTTGGTCAGCATAGGCAAAGCCTTGAACTGAAATTAATTGTTCCGCGGCCTTTGCTAAATCTTCTGCCTTTTGAGAAGATGTTAAGTTTTTATTTGATTGTACATCAGCAGCGTCAATTCTTCTTCGTTTATCATTTTTTTCTCCGCAAGAAGATAATAAAACCAGAGCGGCCATTGAAAGCACTAGTTTAGTAAGGTGATTTAATCGCATAGGTTGCTCCTTTTAGTTATTAAATTCATTAGAGCGATGACTTTAATTTATAAAACTTCGAATATCGTCTGTTATAGTTTAGACAGGCATATTTTACAGATTGTAAATATATTCAACAGGCGTCCTGCAATATATTTGATATAGACAGCAGATATAAGTCGTATAGACTAAAAACGGCACTGGCTCCTGACTTATTTTACGATAGTGATTTGTAAATCCGCGGTCGCGGCTAGTTCGAAAGCGTTTTATTTTCTAAATTAATCAATGTTTGACACAACTGAGTTATGGCTGGAGAAGTTCAAAAGACTCTTGATGTAAGCCAGATTAAAGTTGTTAATTTAAACGACAAGACGGGTCTGGTTGCTAAAAACCGTTGATGTAACCCAAAAAGCGCGAGAGGCTAAGTCATGGACGATGGGAACGGAGGAGTTTATGATGAGAGTAATTAATTTATTCCACATTTTAGTAATATTAATTTTATTATCGGCATGCTCTGGTTCCAGCTGGAAGTCTGAAGGAGCGGCAGCCCCCGGTGGATCTTTATCGAGCGATTTTTTATTTTTTTCTGCTGAAGATGGAGTGA
>JALHMX010000023.1 GCA_022843825.1 Pseudobdellovibrionaceae bacterium | reverse complement strand
CCTGACACATTTCTTTGAATACCCGCATTTTTATCACTTTTAGTTTCACAAGTTTGAATCGTTTCGTCAGCCACATTGGCACACGATCGCACTTTATCTTTTAAACCCGCAAGACAGCTGGACGAAGTATTTTCTGTATTAGAATTTAAGCTTCCACTAGGACACATATTATCAGGATTTCCATTAGCATATCCATAAAGATGCTCAACGTGAAACGAATTTGTTTTGTTCGAAGTACCGGCCGGCCATGGAGTATTGCAGATACACATTCCATAATTACTCTGATCTGGAATTGCATTTACTCCGCATCCTGTCGTTTGTGAAGTCGAAGTTGCCGGGGCGGGAGGAGGATTACACACTTCATAACCATCCGTATCAATTGAGTAAATATTATCATTATTATTACATTTACAGAGATCGGCACCATATTCCTGTCCATGAGGAGCACATGTTAATGCATAAGAAATACTTGATTGCATTAATAAAACAAAAAAAATAAAAGCTAACCTATTCCCCATAGTTACCTCGTATTTATTATCGGCAGGATATGCCCTCAACTTAAAACTTGCTGTCTCATTTTAAGACGCCTATAGTGAGCCTATATGAGCACAGAAAAAAATATTTATAATTTCGAAGTTAAAGATGCCGCTGGTAAGAAAATCGATCTTTCAGAGTACCAAGGGAAAGTCGTTTTGATCGTAAATGTCGCCAGCAAATGTGGGTTCACCCCGCAATACGAAGGGCTAGAGAAAGTTTATCAACAGTTCAAAGACCAAGGTCTGGTGATCTTGGGTTTTCCGTGCAATCAGTTTGGAGCGCAAGAACCGGGAAGCGACAGTGATATCCAGCAGTTCTGCTCACTAACTTACAACGTGAGTTTTCCCGTCTTGGCTAAAGTCGATGTTAACGGAGAGAATGCGGATCCTTTATATCAGCATCTTAAGTCCTCGGCTAAAGGCCTGTTAGGAACCGAAGCCATCAAGTGGAATTTTACTAAGTTTTTAGTCGGTAAAGATGGAAAAGTTATTCATCGATATGCGCCGACCACCAAACCCGAAGATTTGGTGTTAGACATAAAAAAGGCGTTGTAAAAAACTTCGACATCACCATGTCCTTAAAAAGAATATACGTGATCATAATAAGGTGAGCATATTGCTAACATAATCTCAGATTAACAAAAAAATCAGGAGATTATATGCAGCTTTTGAGATCGTTTTTATTAAGTTCTGTTGTTTTAACATTATCATCTATAGCCTTTGCGCAAAACGGAGCTAGTAATAGAGCCGATCTTCCCAATTACCCGTTGCTTTGGGAATCTAAGAAAACATTTATTGATAAAAAAAGTGGACGCGAAGTGGTTTATGAATCCGATTCAGCTTTTAATTCGCGTCTGGCGCAAGCAAAACAATGGACGCAATTTCTTTACTCGACCATCAGCCGCGAAACAACCTTAGCCGATAAGCGTGCATCTGAAGTGACTGATGTGGATTTCTACTGTCCTAACTTTGATAATATGTCTCGAAAACAAAAAATTGTTTTTTGGGGTCAGTTTATGGCAGCCGTATCTTTAAAAGAAAGTTCATGGAATCCTACAACTAGCACAGCAGAACCCCTAAAAGATTTTCCTAAACCAGATCCTGTAACAGGCCGCCGAGTATACAGTGAAGGATTACTGCAATTATCTTATCAAGATGCTCGAAACTATAAAGAGCACTTTGATTGTGACTTTGACTGGTCAAAAGATAAGAAGCTGGGTCAAAAAAGTTCCCAAAAAACGATTTTATCGCCGACAAAAAATTTAAAATGTGGATTGCTTATTTTAAATCACAAAGTAAACGCCAACGAGAAAATATCAAGCCGTGGAGCTTACTGGTCAGTTATTAGACCGCGGGCACAAAACAAATACTCACAAACTTTATGGATTTCTAAACAAACTAAAAAACTACCCTTTTGTAATAGATAGTTTTCGAGGCGCTAGGAGGAAGGCGTACGATTAGTACGTCGACGACGCAGCAACGAAGAAAAAAAGCCTCGTATGACTACGAGGCTTTAGCGAACAACAACTTCTCTTTATGAGGAGCAACTCTCTTAAAGAAAAGAATCTTAATTTAATATTTCTTTAGATTTAGCTTCTTTTGCAGCAGGAACTTCTTTAGCCTTTTTAGATTTTTTTGGCATATCTAATTCAACTGAATCATCTTCACCAATGTGCTCTGACATATCTGTCGTCATCAACATTTGGCCTATTCCATTTTTTTGCAAGATTGCTTTACGTAATTCAATTTTCACTGCAGGATTAGCTTTTAAGTATTCCTTCGCTTGATCGCGACCTTGTCCTAAGCGTTCACCTTTATAAGAGTACCAAGAACCTGATTTTTCAACCATGTTCGCCGTTGTTGCCAAGTCTAAGATATCGCCTTCTTCAGAAATTCCTTCGCCGTACATAAGATCAAATTCAACTTTAGTAAAAGGAGGGGCCATTTTGTTTTTGACGACTTTGACCGCGGTTCTATTCCCGACTACATCTTCACCATTTTTAATGGCACCCACGCGGCGTACATCTAAACGAACTGAAGAGTAAAATTTTAAAGCATTACCACCAGTAGTTGTTTCGGGATTTCCGAACATCACGCCAATTTTCATGCGAATCTGATTAATGAAAATCACCAGCGTATTTGAACGACTGATCGCCGCTGTTAATTTTCGTAAAGCTTGAGACATCAAACGAGCTTGTAAACCCATGTGAGAATCTCCCATTTCCCCTTCGATTTCAGCGCGAGGAACCAAAGCTGCCACGGAATCCACAACCAATACGTCGATAGCTCCTGAGCGAACCAACGTCTCCGCGATTTCTAAGGCTTGCTCTCCGGTATCTGGCTGAGAGATAAGAAGATCTTCAACATTTACCCCTAATTTACGGGCGTAATTAGTGTCTAATGCATGTTCTGCATCGACAAAGGCCACCACGCCGCCTTTTTTCTGGGCTTGCGCAATCGTTGATAAGGCCAAAGTTGTTTTTCCTGAAGATTCTGGGCCAAATATTTCTACGATACGCCCCTTAGGCAATCCGCCGATGCCCAAAGCCACATCTAGGCTGAGTGATCCTGTGGAAATCACAGCGACATCCTTATTTAAATCGCCGGTTCCCAATTTCATGATGGAACCTTTTCCAAATTGTTTCTCAATAGTAGAAACCGCTAAATCTAAAGCCTTTAATTTTTCTGCTTGTGATTTTGCTTCCGTGGTATTTGTATTTTGCACTGACATAAACTTCTCCTTGTATTGTTCTGTTGTTTTCTTTTACTAAATATTTTCCGTTATAAATTGCTGAAGATTCTTGTGGGCCTCAATAACTGCGGCCCGTTGTATATCTTCGCGTGCTGTCTTAGCCCCAAACTCATGCTGAAAAACCACCGTCGAAATATCATTCGTTTCGCTGTCTTTACTGTCTTGAGCAGATTTAATGCCGCTGACTGAAATGAAAACCAAACCTACGGGCTTCTCTGTAGTTCCGCCACTCGGTCCGGCTAACCCTGTCACCGCAACAGCATAGTCCACTTTCAAAAGCATTAAAGCTTTCTCAGACATCTGTTTAGCACACTCCGTACTGACCGGACCGTAGTGAGCAAGCGTCTGCTCATCAACCCCCAAGATGTCAGCCTTTGTATAGGTAGCATAAGTCACCAACGCCCCCATAAAAACATCTGACACTCCAGAAACCTGAGTCATGGTGCTGGCCAGCAATCCGCCCGTACAGCTTTCAGCAAATCCTAGCGTAGCATGCTTGTCACGAAGAACCTGGATGGTGCGCGCTACACCATTTTGCAACTCAGCCTGACCATAGATTTGGCTGGATGCAACCTCCATTTTTCTTAACGTAACTTCCTGCTTTACTGAGATCGTCATTTAAAACATCCTTATTTACATGAAACTTCCATATAATTTACATATAAATTTACATATCCGTCAAAACATTATTTTATAAGGAGCTACTAAAGTCTAGCTTGCCGCTGCCTGTTAAAGTTTTATGAGCAGTAACAGCTTGTTTTAGCTATTTAAACTGCCAAAATTAATAACTATGAAATATTTTATAGCCCTATTATTATTCACCGGAGTTTCATGTATGCATAAACCTTCAACTGACTTTCCCCGCGCCGAACAAGTACCTCATCGTTTTGAAAAACACGGAGATGTAAGAATCGATAAATATTATTGGCTAAAAAATCGCGAAGATCAAAAAGTCATAAGTTACTTAAAAGCAGAAAACGCATACACAGATCAAGCTTTAGCTCCGGTCCGCAGTCTTGAGTCCACCGTATTTGAAGAAATGAAAAGACGCACTAAAGAGGATGACTCTTCCGTTCCCTATAAAAAAGGAAATTTTTACTACTATAGTCGATTCGAAATCGGACAACAATATCCGATAATGGCTCGCAAAACAGCATCACTTACGGCCCATGAAGAGCTTTTGTTAAACGTGAACGACTTAGCTAAGGGGCAATCCTACTGTCACGTCAGTGGCCCTAACATGAGTCCCAATCAAGAAATCATGGCCTATGCCGCTGACTTTGTTGGTCGACGTATTTATGACATCTATTTTAAAGATTTAAAATCAGGAAAAATTTTGCCGCAAAAAATTGAGAAGACTACAGGTAACGTGGTGTGGGCCGCCGATAACCTAACATTATTTTACACTCAACAAAACCCCGAGACTTTGCGTTCAGAAAAAGTTTTTCGTTATAACTTAAAAACAAATACGTCAGAATTGGTTTACTTTGAAAAGGATGAAACTTTTAGCGTCTACGTTTATAAATCTTTAACTCAGAATTATATTTATCTTGGCGCTGGCAGCACTCTGACCACTGAAATTCAATATTTGCCTGCCAATGAGCCCAACAGTAAATTTAAAATTTTTTCACCGCGTGAGCGTGAGCATGAATACAGCGTAACAGACGGTGACGACGCTTTTTATATTATCACCAATAAAAAAGCTAAAAACTACAAACTGGTCAAGACAGATTTTAAAAATACTGATTCAAAAAGCTGGAAAGATGTCATTCCCCATAGTGATAAAAATTATATTGAAAATGTCATTGTACTGAAAAATCACTTAGTCGTTTCTGAACGCCGTGAGGGTCTTACGCATTTGCGAGTACTCAGCAAGGATCTAAAAACAAATTACAATATTCCCTTCGCTGATAAAAGCTATTTGGCCAGTCTTGGCAGCATGGCCGAATATGAAAGTGAAATTCTGCGCTACGAATACGAATCCATGCGGCAACCGGAAAGCACTTACGATTACAATATGACGACAAAATCGCAGGAACTCATTAAAACCAAAGAAGTTCCAACCTATAACCCTGAACTCTACGTCACTGATAGAATTTTCGTTAAAGCCTCCGATGGAGCTCAAATTCCTGTTTCCCTGGTGATGAAAAAGGATATCCCCCAGAATGGGTCAGCTCCGCTTTTAATTTATGCTTATGGTTCTTATGGTATGAATATGGATCCGTGGTTTAGCCAAGGCATTTTTTCCTTAGTCGATCGTGGGTTTGTGTATGCCATCGCCCATATTCGCGGAGGCTCTGAGATGGGTCGCGACTGGTATGATAATGGTCGGGTATTAAATAAGAAAAATACTTTCACCGATTTTATTGCAGTCACAGAGGGCTTAACTCAAAAAAAGTATGCTGATCCCCAACGCGTGTACGCGATGGGTGGCAGCGCCGGCGGTTTATTGATGGGCGCCATTATAAACATGCGACCAGATCTTTATAAAGGCATCGTAGCACAAGTTCCCTTTGTCGATGTGATCACCACGATGCTTGATGAAAGTATTCCACTTACGACCGCAGAATATGATCAGTGGGGAAATCCGAATGAGAAAAAATATTACGATTACATCAAGTCTTATTCACCTTATGATAATATCGAAGCCAAAGCTTATCCGCACATGCTGGTCACCACCGGTCTACATGATTCACAAGTGCAATATTGGGAACCGGCCAAGTGGGTCGCTAAGCTGCGCGAATTAAAAACCAATGACTCTTTAATATTGTTAAAAACAGATATGGAAGCGGGGCACGGAGGTTCATCCGGCCGCTTTGACCGGATGAAAGAAGTTGCCACAGAGTATGCTTTTATTTTAATGTTGGATCAGAAGTATTAGCTCTGGGGGATTTAATACTACTCTTGCGAATTTTTGCTAACTGTATATATCGCAATCCAGCTTAATCTTTCAATGACTGTAGCAAGTTGAGAATCAGAAACGCTGGACTTAATTTTAATTCTGGCTTTTCTACCAAAACGATCCAAATAAAGTCTCTGAAAGCTATCAGTCAAATTCTTATGAAAGGCTTTTTTGATCTTTTTATCCCGGGAAGCAACACCTAAGCACTCATAAATTGAAGGTGTGTTATCAAAGTTTAATGAACGATCTTGATTCCAAAACTGCGCTGAATTCTCTGTGAGAAGTTCTACAAGAATTTGTCCATTATCATCTAAACAAATTGATTTTTCAGATACTTTTGTATTCTGGATAGCATCTGCTAAAACTGCTTGCATCTTTTCTCTAAATGAAGGTGCGGTCTGTTGGGCGAATACCTGACTGACTGAAAATGTCATCGCTATAAATAAACTTAAAACTTTTTTCATATATTGCTCCTTTAGTTGTAGCTAATATAAGTCGTCTTTAAGACAATTTCGCCTGTCATTATTCTGACAGCTAAAAAATTCAAAGTCCGGCCTAAAGCAAATATATTGTTTTTAAGCCTTATTTACGCCTTGATCTATGCTTTCTAAGACGTATCCTAATTATATGAACAACAAAACACTACTTAAAAAAATACTGGAAACTGAATTTTGTCAGGGCTCAGTCACTGACTGGGATGAAATTAAACGTATAACGACGGATCCACATTTTAAAAAAGAATTACGTGATGCTATCCTTAACAGTTTAATCACGCCTAAAGAGTTCGAAGAACTCACCAGCGTTGAACGCGAGGATCAAGCCGAGGTAAATAAGTTTCTTAAAGAAATTATTTGGGATCGGCTTTATCCTAACGAACCACTAGAATGACTTGCATCGGGCATTTAATCGTATTGTTCATGTTCAGCAAGGTCACTTCATAATACTGCGCCCCTGAAGCCACTTCCCATTCTATAATCGGATCAACGCCATCATCCATGTGGTCATCCGCGGTAGTATCCCCAGTTCCGCCTTTAACACCAAGAATAATATAATTCGACGGCACATCGGTAACTAAAAACCGAAAATTTTGATTGGTCGCTGGCGTAGTATTATTAGCCGTATCCCGTGCAATCACGACAGCACGATAAAATTCGCCACGAGTAAGCACGCAATTTGAGAAAGTGTACGCAGTCACGTTAGCGGGAACTTGTACCGCAGGACATATTTCTGTAGTTAACAGATCATCTTGAATTGAAACTAAGTAGTTACTTTCGCCAGTCGCATCCAACCATGCTATTGCGGGGTTAACATCGCCAGCTAAATAATTATCCGGCGCCTTATCGTTAGCTCCAAAGGCACCTAAGATTTGAAAGCCTGTCGGCGCGGTAGAATCTACTGTAAAAGCAATAAGATTATTTCCCGCATCTGATCTTACTGCAGCGATGACTGCATCCGCAGCGATACGGTATGTGGTGCCTTCAGCTAGCGGACAGCCAACAAAAGTATGAGTTGTCGTATCGGCAGGAAGAGCAACTTCCGGACAGACGATGGTGACACCATCATTGGCCAAAATAGAAACGTGATATCCTGTTTCTGTTACGCTATCGGTCCAGCTAACGGTGGCAATATTTCCACTGGTCAAAAAATTATTAACAACAACGTCGGCCCCTCCGCTTACTCCTAAAATATTAAATGAAAAACTGCTGTCGTTATCGATAATATAAATGGTGTGCAATTGATTAGCGACGTCTATGTTCACATGTCCGGAAGTTACTGTATCAAGATAAAAACTGACCGTTTCGGTAGACTCTGGAAGCGCATCGTCCACTAAATTAACTGTTATAGTTTTTTGAATTTCTCCGGGCAAAAATTCCACTTCTGTAGAGTTTGAAACAACGAAATAATCTACTCCGGCACCCGACGCTGTACCGCCGACGACTAAACTAATTTTATTGGTCACCGAGGACGGCTGAGATAAATTAACTATGACCTCAGCTTTACCGCTGGCTTCATCCTCGTCCACATTCTGACTGGCGAGCGCAAAACTGACCGAGGGAACAGGACTGCTGTCAGTAATCAAAAGAGGAATGCGTAAAGGCGGCTGGAAAATATTTGCATCACCTATGACTTTAAGAATAAAGCGCTCATCACCTTCATAAACCAAATCGTGTTTAGTGCTAATGTTAACACTAAAAGTGTCTTGACCAACCTCTAACGGAATTGCACCTGATATTTGATTGAAATCACTGATGGTGGAGTCTTCGATTTGCCAATTAATAACAGTGGCGACCAAGACCGGTCGACTCATTTGAATGTTAACAGTTCGTGCTGTACCTTCGGCTATGATGTATTCAGCTTGATCGGGAGTAAGTGCTAATAGGCGATCAGCTGGCGTAGATCCAGACCCGTCGATTTCACTATTTTTGCCCACGTATCCATCTAAGCTTTTTTGCAGGTCACAAGAAACCACAAAAAAACTTAACAATAAAATACGGCAATTCAAGCCTAATAAGTGCTTAAAAGTTATCACACTACATAGAACATCATATAAACAAACACGTTTCAAAAGAAAAAAGTAATATACTTAATAAGCTGTACTTCTAAACATTTTTTTTGAAAGCAGCGTCTAGACTGGCTCTTAGTCGGTAAGTTGACTTAAACCAATTCCAAAGGTTATGTAGGATCATGCCGGAACTACCCGAAGTCGAAACAATAAGCCAACAACTTAATCAGCACCTTCCCGTCATCATTCAAAGGGTAAGGTCAACGATCGGGCTTAAACAAAATATTTTAAAAACTCCCCTGGTCAAGCTTCAAGGAAAAACTTTAGCTCGCATTCACCGCAAAGGGAAAATGCTGGATTTTATTTTCGATGACGAATCACACTTATTATCTCACTTAGGCATGACCGGAACATGGTTGATAGGCACTGCGGCGAAGCTTACTAAGCATTCGCATCTTATTTTAGAAGGTCTTAATTCAAAGAATGAAAAAATAACGTTGGCCTATGATGATCCCCGGCGTTTTGGAAAAATGTATTTCTTAAAAAATGATCAAGCTGTTACAAAGTTAAATACTTTGGGTTTAGATTTGATCGATCCCCATTTAAACGTTGAGTATCTTAAAACCGTACTACAAAAATTTCCTGATAAATTAATTAAAGTGGCCTTGTTAGATCAAAAGTATTTTGCCGGATCCGGAAATTATATCGCCAATGAAATTTGTGCGCGAGCCGGAATAAGACCAGATCGACCGATTAAGAAAATAAAAGACGATGATTTTACACGATTGCATTTAGCCATCAGCCAAGTCATTGCGCCCGCTTTGGCTTCAGGCGGAACCACCTTTCAAGGCGGCTATCGTGACAGCACCGGCGAAAAAGGCCAAGGCAAAAATCATCTGGTGGTCTTTTATCAAAAGATATGTCAGCTCTGTGGCAAAACCCCGGTGACTAAAATCACTTTAGCGCAACGGGGTACTTACTATTGTCGGAATTGTCAGAAGTAGTTTTTAAATCTTAAATTTTATTGCAATTTAAAAATAAAACAAATTTGTGCACTTTAGGTCCCGTAGGGTATATACTTTCAAAAAGTGCTTCTAAAAAGCCCTTCTTTTCTCTTCTTTGACCTTCAAGATACAGGAACCCAGAATTTTCTAAATTTAACATTGATTCACTGATTCTGATATCATCAGCACTGTTATTAGCACGCAAAAATTTTGCATTGGCAATATATCCCGGAACTTTTTCATTGGGGTAATTAACTTTGAACACCTTTTCAGTAAAAGGGTTCACGGCCTGACTTAAACTTGAAGAGCTGATCTCAGCTAATTTTAGTTTTTCATCCAAAGTTAAAATCTGAATGCTTTTTACCTTTGAAGAAAACAAGCTGGTTTTTACACTCAAGGTAACTGAAGGCAAAGCCACATCAGTTCCATCCATAACTCTACAGGCATAATATGTTTTAGCCCACGTATTTACTGATCCCATCAAAACAAATATTAATAGTGCCTTTTTCATATTATTATCTCCTGTTAGTTAACAAAAATAATTGCAACAGCTTTGCCTGTCTGTAATGACTTAAAACGTTTTTAAAGTGTTTGATTGTGTCTATTCAATTCTAAGAAGCTCATAATTGTTAACGCCTCAGAATGAGACACACAACTAGACTTTATTTTTTTAAGTTGGACTAAAGCCCATCCGATAAAAGTCCTAATGAAAACATTAAATAAAATTTTATTATTTGCTTTGTTCTTTGTTGCAACCTCTTTTGCTTCGGCGCAAGAGCTAAAGGATTTAGAAGTCGTGGATGTCAAACGCAATATTCCACTGGCTGAAACCGACCCGGTTTACAAAGATTTTTATATTAAGCTGAATGGTCCCTCGCCATTAAAAAAAAATCTGGTGGTCAAAGCGACACGAAAAATTTCTGTTAAAGATGCATCCATGAAACCCATTGGTGATTTTAAAACTGTAGTAGGTCTTTTAAAGATTATTCACATTTCGGATTCAATTGCAGTCGCCCGCGAGTTTAAACTGACACCACGTGAAGATGAACCCATGATCGAGCAAATTGGCATTATGGTTGGAGACACTATCGATCTGAGTGAAAGTTTTACTGATACCTCTAAGAAAAAGACTGCATTGGTAGAACCTGCCGCAGAAATTTAATGCTTTTAAAATCGACTTCTGGCATAAAAAGGATCTATGTCAGAAACCCCACAGAATACCTATTTTAAAGTTCGTCTATCCCATGTTCCGCGTGCACAAGAAGACGAAGTTACAACATTTTGTTTTGAGCACAGCGCCTTAGGATTAAGTGAGGTCTTGGGTTTTAAACAGCCGGATTTAACTTATGACCCATCAGTTGTTTCTCGATCACTTTTAGAGCTTGAAGTTTTTTTTGAAAAGAATCCTGAAACTGATTTTTACAGTGGCCTTAAGAATCTGAATTCGATGATTCAAGTTCATACCTCTGAAGAAGAAAATAAAGACTGGCTCGCAGAATGGAAAAAAGGATTTGTTCCTTTTAAGTTGGTAGGTCCAATTTGGGTAGTTCCTTCCTGGATGGAAAAACCTAAAGACGTAGAAATGGAAATTAAAATTGATCCTGGCATGGCTTTTGGAACTGGTACTCATGCCACCACTAAAATGGCTTCATTTTTTGTTCATAAACTAGCGGTAGAAAATCGAGAACAAATTAAAAATTGGACAGTACTAGATGTAGGAACAGGAACCGCAATCTTGGCCGTACTGGCTGAGCTCTGCGGCTACGGACTTATCACTGGGGTTGAAATTGATCCTGAGGCACGACGTAAAGCGCGGGAAAATTGTGAGTTAAATAAGACTGAAGCGGTAGAAATCACTGACAAGCAACTTGATGAAATCAAAGAGCAGTATGACGTCGTCGTGGCCAACATTATTGATGGGGTTCTTATTAAACTGAAAAAAGATCTTTTAAGATCGGTGAAGCCAGGTGGTTATTTATTTTTAACAGGTATTTTACAAGAGCGCGACGATCATTTCTTTAATAAATTTATCGAAATCTCTCCTGAAGTTAAAGTCATACGACGCATTCAAAAAGATGAATGGGTTGGATACTGGGTTCAAAAGGCTTTGTAAAATGCGCAGATACTGGATCGAAAAAAAACAAATCCAAGATAAAAATGTACAGTTCGCTGGTGATCAGTTTCATCATATCTTTGATGTTTGTCGACAGGAAGTGGGACAGCATTTCGAAGTTATTACGGAAGATTCACGCGCCTATTTAGTTGAAGTCAAAAGCATTTCTAAAAAGGCTGCGACTGCAGAAATTATTGAAGAGCGTGAAATTCAAAAATTAGCTAAACCGCATATCCATCTTTTGCTTTCACTTCCCCGTTATAATGTTTTTGACTCCACTTTAGAGCGATGTGTTGAGCTTGGTGTGTCCAGCATCACTCCTTTTGTCTCCGACTATAGTTTTATTCGCAAAGAAAAAGAATTACCTGCGGGTAAGTACGAACGCTGGAATAAAATCGTCGTCTCAGCGACACAGCAATGCGGACGTGGCGAGCTGCTGAAAATTCATGAACTTACTCGATTTGAAAGTCTGATTAAAACGATTAACCCTAATGCTCAAAATTGGTGTCTATTTGCTTATGAAGGACCAACTCAAACAGCCGTTCAAGTTGAAATTAAGCGCCTCAAAAGCCAATTTGCAGCTTTTCCAGACAATATCTACATATTGGTTGGCTCAGAGGGTGGCTTTTCCAGTCAAGAAGTAGAGCAAATCCAACACCTGGGCCTTAATCCAGTCACATTGGGTCCCCAGATACTTCGCGTGGAAACGGCTTGCCTGACTTTGGTCGCTATCCTAAAATACGAGTTCGGACTGATGAACTAAGCGGGAGGCTTTATGATCACTAATCCTTCAAATAAAAAAACGGATTTTGATTCATCTCAAGGTGATGTTCTTGATGAGTTTGAATTTAAACCTTTAACGTCTGGTCTAGGTTTTCATAAAAAAACTGCTGTTGAAAATCAGTTTAATCCTACGAACAAAGTCGACTTTAAAGGATCTCATTTAAATTTTTCACCAAATGCTGCACCGACTACCCCTATGCCTATCGTCAAACCTAGTATCCAGGTTCCTTTGCTGGAAGATGATTCTATTGTTAAAGCG
This sequence comes from Pseudobdellovibrionaceae bacterium, assembly GCA_022843825.1. Classification (GTDB taxonomy): domain Bacteria; phylum Bdellovibrionota; class Bdellovibrionia; order Bdellovibrionales; family Bdellovibrionaceae; genus Pseudobdellovibrio. The sequence goes on along the minus strand of JALHMX010000023.1, from coordinate 9,215 downwards.
CAATCCGCAGTAAATGAAATTCTAAAAAATCTTAACCAGAAAAAGCAGCAAGAAAGCTTACAGAAAAATCAGTCTAAGTTTGAGTGGCAGGCGACTACACCGTCTTTGGCTGCAGCAGTATTAGATGCCATGTTTGTTACCGCATTATTTTTAGTTTGCATGATTTGCTTATTGTCCATAGTCAAAGTGGATCTTGTAACACAATTAACAGGAGCCGAAAGTGGTGGAGTTATTTTAGCCACAGTGGGATTACTTTTATTTAGTCACTTTGTGTATATGACTTTGTTTAGAACTTATATGGGCCATACACCTGGCGAGTGGGCTTTTGATCAACGTTGCGGCCGAGATCTGGATCAAGCCTCTGCGAGCTACGTTCCCAAAGTAGTTCTACGAACTTTATTGATAAGCATGACCGGATTTATTCCACTAACCTTGACCTCGTGGATTTTAAGATTCGATCTGGTTGGAACTTTAATTAATCTTCCTGTTCAAAAGCGCGCTTAATTAATATGTCGATAATGCAGCTGCCAAAGGTGTTAGATAAAAAAAACTTAGCTACTGCTTTAAATCATTATCGCCAACAACAACAAAAAATTGTTTTCACCAATGGCTGTTTTGATTTACTCCATGTCGGCCACATTCGTTACCTTGAGCAAGCCGCCGCTCTCGGTGATGTACTTATTGTCGCCGTCAACTCGGACGCTTCAGTTAAAAAACTGAAGGGTCCTACTCGCCCCATTCAAAATGAAAACGATCGCGCCGAAATCTTAGCTTCTTTAAAGCCCGTTACACATACGATTATTTTTGATGAAGATACGCCATATAATATTATTTCTGAAATTTTGCCCCAGGTTCTTGTGAAAGGCGGAGATTGGCCCATAGATCAGATCGTGGGTTCTGATGTCGTTCTCGCGCATGGCGGAGAGGTTAAATCTTTGTTGTTTATCGATGGAAAATCGACCACTCACATTATTGAAAAAAGTAAAACTTAATTAACTGCTACGTTTTGCGTTCCGATAATACTAATACTTTGATTAGCTAATCGAATGATCTCAGAGTCTTCAGTGTTCAAAGCCAAATCTCTTAGAATTGGTAAAAAGTTTACATAATTAGAAATCGAAAACTGTCCTGAGTTATCAAAGCGAACGTTTCGCGGATCTATCATAGTTGTAATTGTTCCCGATCTAATATTACCTAGACCTAATCGAATAACTTCTAAAGTTTTAATCACAACGACTCTTTCAGGATGAGTTAAGGCTTGTCTTAAAACACCTAACCCTGACCCTTGATGATACGACATTAAAGATTGCTGAACATAAGCTGCATAAGTCGAATTAACAGATTCTTGAATTTGAACAAGTTGTACATATGAACTGTATGATGGATTAATACGTAATGCATATAAACCTAATCCGATCATGACATCGTCAGAGCTATAAAGCATTTCATCCACTAACCGTAAGAAGTCTGATGAACTCACTTCATCTTTTTTATAGGCTACAGTTAACTTTAAAATTACTTCTTTATTTTTAGCCGCAAAAATTTCATTTTTCCACTCATCAAAAGACTTACGAACAATTTCCTCTTGATTATTTGGCTGTGCCTGAGTCGCTGTTTGGTTAGCAACAGCATAACCATTATTGAAGGCTTGGTTATTCAACGTTTTTTGCGCCTCTTGGTCAGCCACGGCCTTTTGTGCTTTAGCCTGACTTGATTTTATTGCAGCGGCCCGAGCGGCTTGTGCTTGTCTCTGTTGCTGAGTTTGTTTTTGGGCTACTGCTTGTTTTTTTGAATCAGCGGCTTTAACTTTTTTTGCAGCTGCCTTCTTAACAGCCTCAGCTTTAACTGCAGCTTTTTTTGCTTCTAAGGCTTTATATGAGATCTCAATTTCACGATTTTCTAAGGTATAAAGACCCTCTGCAGATTTAAGCTTCGCCATTTCATAGTTGATCTGAGCAGATTCATTGGCCTTAAGCTTCATTCTATTGCTTTTAAAGTGAGATAATCCGTATGCTACAACTAGTGCTGTTATTACGAAAAGCACGGCCATCAGTTTTTCTGGCTGAGTATATGATCGTTTAGTTAGTTGTGTCATAGCATCCTCCGTTTTAGTTAAATGCCTCTACGCTTAACTAAAGCAGAAACCTCGCCAACAGAGGAAACTCAAATAAAATACATAGCTTGTGAGTGGTCTATATTGATACGAAACGACCGTACCAACTCAAAGTGACACTTTACGTATGAAATGTATAAATGTTTAAACATTTAACGTCTCAAAAAAGGACAATATGCGATGCGAGGACCGACCTTAACGGGAAAGTCACGACAGGTATTAGGACGCTTATCATACACGGTACAGCGACGCGTATGAGTATCTAGAAAATAACAGTCATCATTGGATTTTTGAGTCAGCATAAATAGATCTGTAGATTCCCGGTAAGAACTAATAATGCCTGCTTTTCTAAGTTTTTTAGCGACTTTTTTTAATGATGTATCCACTTCATCTTGCGTGGCCAAACCCAGTCTGACCAGATCGGCAGCTTGGATTTCTACCGGCATCGTGCAACAGCTGGCATTGCAGCTGTTGCAAAACTTGGCGTCATATTTTACCCATGTAGAGGGACGATCTTTATCAGTCATCTCACTTTAAATCATCACCGTTGACTGCTTTGCGATGACCAAAATCAAAACCTAATTTTTTATTGGACTCCGCCTTTTCAAAAGCACTACTTTTTAATTGAAACTTAATTTTTGAGTTTTCAATAAAAACTCTAGGGTCTAATGAATGTCCGTCGACGATAACTATATTTCTAGTTTGTTGAGCCGTCACATAAGTTGTATCCCAAATTGTTCTGATATAAATAATTAAACTTCCCAGCGCTTGGGCTAAAATTAATGATAAAAGCATTAATGTCGTAAGCCCGACCAACGGTCTGACTTGATCAAAACGTGGCGACTCAATAATCTGAAATTTATTATTTAATGCAAGTTCGTTCGCGTCGACTTTAGTTAAGGCTTCCGTAACTTGTTTATAGTTCTGAAACTCTAAATCAGATTTTTTCTTGAGTTCATCGTAAGTCATACTGGCCGCAGGAATCGTCTTAGCTTGATGAGTCACGCGATCCAATGTTCGTTGTAAATCAACTAATTTACTTTGAAGCATGTCATTTTCAATTTTAATAGCTTGGATTTTTCCACTGTTACCGTATAAGCCGCTATCTCGTCGCCCTTTAAGGGTACCGCTTAACGCCTGAACAACCTTATTATTTTCAGAAATTTTCATTCTAATTTCATTTTTTCGAACCATGAGCTCAGAAATATAATCACCAACTTTGGCAGTACCCAATGATAAAAGATTTTCTGGTTTAGACTGAAAATCAGAAAGTTGCTTATTGATATCTTGAATAGACTTATCTAAGGACTCTTTTTGTTGCGTTAAAAAATCTTTAATTTTTTTCAAATCATCAGCTTCAACCTTGGTTAATTCTTTAACCACGACTGGAACGGCATTCTTTGCAATAAAATACGCTAACTCTTTATCTAAAGAACTGACAATTAATTCAACTTCATAATCAGAGCGCAAATTCAACTTCATCATGGCGTCCATTTTGCGAACCGCTTGAATCTGTTCATCCGCATTAAGCTCTGAAACATTTTTACTATTTAAAATGTCAGACTTAAATCGATCAAACCCATTTTTTTCGGCAATCGTCATTTTAGTTAAATCAGATGGTGAAGCCATAGACTTCATCAGTTGAGTGTAAAAATCTGTCGTTTTTAAATACTCAATACTTTTTTGAACTGAAGAATTTGATTTTTTAGCCTCATTAACTCGCGCAGCATTGGCGTGGCCTGAGAACTGGGCCGTAAAAAATTGCAATGAGCTATTTTTATTGTCGTTAATTATCACCGAAGCCACAGATTGAAATGGAACTTTTAAAGAATAGGTCGCTATTGAAACGGCTGCGAAAGCTATAAAAAGCAGTGTAAACAGCGCCCAGTTCTGCAATAAAATTTGAGTAATATTTTTTAACGACAATTCCTCAGTAAGGCTATGCTGCGACTGCTCGATATGCGCAGACTCAACCCTGCGGTTAACTGAATTGTCTGTTGACGTGTTTTTTGAATTTTCATTATCCATGAGAATTCCCCCAATATATATAGGTCAGCAATTTACTCTATTACCCAGGGCGTATCTACATATAAAATTATGTTGTATTTTCTTCATTCCCCTACACACAAGTGTCAAAAAGTTCGACGGTCTAAAAGCTTAAAAACACTATAAGCCATTTTTATAAAAAAATTTTAGTTGGTAACTTAACTAATTCCAACCAAGGTCCGATAGGACCTAAGACGAGATAAAGGAGAGATTCTATGACATCACAGTATGATGCCAGTTCCGCTTACCAGTTTTTAACACACACCCCTGAGTCAGCTTTACGTAAGATGCTGATTTCACCTCAGTTTACCCCGGTTCATTTTAACATGTTATTCAAAGTCGTACGCGCAGGATCTGAAAGCGATTTTTGCGAACACTTTTATAAGTGCGACTTTCCGAAAACAAAATTTAACGCTCAAGAAATTGGGCTCAAAGAAACCTTTTGGGAGAAATGCGTAGCCGCACTTAATCAACATGGAATACTCCAGCCAGCACAACCTCAGAAAATTGCCGCCTAATTTTAAGGTGGTCATTCCCTTTTTAGGGCATGTCAGTGAGCTCTCACAAGAGCTCACCATGCATTCTATAGAGGTGCTCGTACAAACTGACTCCCTGTTCATTGTAACCAGTGACAAAAATGTTTCCCCTATCTGGGCTCAAGACGTGTGGCATGATTGCACATCAACTGAAATTCAGTCCATCAACCAAGGCTTGGAAATTTTAAAAAAATATAAAAATAGAGGATCATATTACTCTTTCGTAAAAAGCAATTTTGGCGACTCTATCGCCAAAAAACTAAAAACTTTACCCCTTAAAAGAATCAAATATTCTCCTAAAAACCCTTTTGATTTTAAATTTACCGCGTGGACTATTTTAGACAATGTACTTATTGTTTCAGAAAAAACCGACAAACGCTTTCCCTTTGGCTGGCATGAGTTTGAAGAGGACAAAACCTCCCCACCAAATCGTGCTTATCTTAAGCTTTGGGAGGTGTTTACAGTCCATGGTATAGTTCCTGATAAAAATGAAAGCGTTATCGAAGTCGGATCAAGCCCTGGCGGCTGGACCTGGGTGCTCAGCCAACTGACCAAGAAAGTTTACTCAATAGACAAGGCCCCGTTATCAGATAAAATCTCAAAAATAAAAAATATAACCCATCAAGAAAAAGATGCTTTCAAGCTGAATCCAAAAGATTACTCTGACTGCTCATGGTTTTTTTCAGATATTATTTGTACACCGGAAAAAATACTAGAAACCATTCAGTTTTGGATGGCCAACAGTAAAATTCAAAATTATGTTTGTACCATAAAATTTAAAGGTCCTTGCAACTTTGACATACTCAAAAAGTTCGCCGCCATAGACAACTCAACACTTATTCATCTTTATCATAATAAAAACGAAGTCACATGGATAAAAACTTCGAAAACAAAGGATGTTGTGTATGTCTAAAGCCAGCAATTTTACCTCTAGTCAATCCAGCGCCAGCTACAAGCCGGTCGAAGAAAAGCTTAAAGGAGAAATAATTAATAGTCTTAAAAGCAGAATTATCCCTGTAAAGTTGTATGTCGATTCTCGAATTATAGAATCCAGCATCTTAGAAATCGTTGGTAATAAATTTATTCTTAACTATACTCCTACGCAAACTGGAATATATATTAATAAGGATATTCTATGTGAATGCCACTTCTCTCTTGGGCGAGACATGTTTTTCTTCAAAACACAGCTTGAATCAGAGAATGAAAATTTAGCCTTTCAAACCCCAGGCGTTGTCTACAAAGTACAGCGTCGCGAAAACTTCCGCGTATACCTGCCAAGCACACTATTACAGAGCGTAGAGATTGTGGGCGATAGAAGCGCTAAAGTGACTTTAAATAATATCAGTTTAACTGGCGGCCAAATTGTTATCAAAAGCAATCAACAAAACCTAGCTCTAGATCGCTTTAAGCTAAATGATCCCTTAAAACTGAAACTGACATTGTTAGATTTTAACCATCAAATCATTAATTGCGTGATCAAGTTCGTAGAAGTCTCGCCAAAAGATGGAAGCACCGTTTGTGGTATCCAGTTTCAAAATCTAGATTTTGAAAAGACGCAAGAACTACAAAGCATCATCACTAAAATTGATCGTCTAAATCGTGCCGCGGCTTAATAAAAAAGCCCCAACAGCTTCCTTCGCTCACTCTACTTTCTGGGTTGAAGTCCCAACCTTGGTCTTGATTGCAAATCAATAACTCAGTGAACGTACCGTATTAAGAACTAAATGCCTTGAATAATTGTTATAACGATAAAAATCATTATAACTATTTTCAAAGACTCTTCAGAAATCTTTAAAAAGCGTCGATAACGTAAATATGTTGGTTTACGCATGTCGGCCTCCTTTCGGATATTCGGAAGTAGACTCGCATTAAAAGCTGTGGGGCAAATACCCTACAGCTTTTTGCATTTTTTAGACTTAACACATACGAGAAAAAATAAAAAAGCCGATGTTTCCATCGGCTTTTTGTATCTTCGAAATAAAGAAGAAAAAATTATCGTTTTGAGTATTGACCTTTACGACGTGCTCCACGAAGACCGTATTTTTTACGCTCAACCATACGAGGGTCACGAGTAACAAATCCAGCTTTTTTCAATTCAGCTTTAAATTCTTCGTTGAAAGCGATTAATGCACGAGTGATACCATGTCGTATTGCTCCGGCTTGTCCAGATTCACCACCACCAGCAACAGTGACTTTAAGATCAAACTTTCCTGCTTGGCCTAAAAGTTCGATGGGTTGCATGATCACCATGCGTGATTGCAAACGAGTTAAATAATCATCAGAAGTTTTTCCGTTGATTGTTACTTTACCTTTACCTTGTTTTAAATATACACGAGCAGAACTTGTTTTGCGTCTTCCTGTTGCGTAATAAAACTTTTCAGCAGCTGCCATCTTCTACACCTTTGCTTTTGGTTTGATTGTATACGCTTCTGGTCTTTGCGCCGCGTGCGGGTGCTCTGCTCCAGCATATACTTTTAATTTATTGATTAAAGTTTTTGATAATTTATTTACCGGAAGCATTCCCTTTACCGCATCAGTTATGATGAATGTCGGATCATCAGCTCGCATTTGCTCAGCTGTTTTTTCTTTTAAAGATCCGAAAAAACGAGAATGGCGGTAATACTTTTTTGTATTCCATTTGTTACCCGTCATTTCAATTTTATCTGAATTAATAACAACTACGAAACCGCCAGCATCTGCATGAGGCGTGTAAGTCGGTAAGTTTTTTCCACGTAAAATGTTAGCTGCATGTGTTGCAAGATGTCCTAGACGTAATCCAGCGGCATCAATAACAAACCATTTGCGGTCAGTTTCTTCTGTTTTAGCATTAAAAGTCTTCATGTTTTCTCCAAAGAGTGAAAGAGTGTTTTAAAGTTCACGGCATCGGTTGTCAAGGTCTTGAGGATAGTAAACCTTCATTAAATATAGGCCCTGGGGTGCCGCCGGCGCTCCTGCCATTTGTCTGTCCTTGGCCTCTATCACACGAGCCATATACTCAGGCGGTAGATCCTTGCGGGCCATGAAAACTTGAGTACCTACGATATTCCGAACCATTTGCTTTAAAAAACCAGACCCGGTGATGCTAAATTGTGCAACTCTTTGGCTTTTCCAGGTCCACTCAGCCCTGTAAATTGTTCTTACTGTATGATGAACCGGAGTGCCTACCGATTGGAAACTTTTAAAATCATGTTCTCCGAGTAGATAGATTGAGCTTTTATTAAAATAGTCCAAGTCCATGGGCTTACGAATCCATTCCATTGTCCGAGCAAAAAAGGGGCTTGGATGCTGCGCGTTTAAAACAAGGTATCTATAGGTCTTTTTTTCAGCAGAAATGGTTGAGTGAAAATCCGATGGGGCTATCCAGGCTTTTTTAATAACGATGGACGGCGGAAGTTTATTTTTTAAAGCCGCCCCCAGATCCCAGTTCTTCATTTGATCTTCAGTGCGATCCGTATCGAAGTGACAGACCTGCTCTACCGCATGAACTCCGGCATCGGTGCGACCTGAGGCACTTAAACTAATCTTTTCTTTGAAGACTGCTGATAAAGCCTCTTCAATCGTGCGACACAAACTGGGTTTTTCTTTGTTACTTAATTCCCGTTTGGAACTTTGGCGCTGCCAGCCGCAAAAATCCGTTCCGTCATAACTGACAGTAAATTTGATTCTCGTCCTTTGAGCTTTATTTTTTTCGAACAGAATTTTGGACATGTCGTCTTTTATAACCTAAAAATCTAAGGAAATGCCACCTTGAATAAAACTATTATCATAATTAAAGGCCTCAGAAGCGACTTGCACGGTTCTAAATTCAGCATTAATCCATAAATTAGATATTGCATACTGACTTCTAAACTCCGCTGCCATCTCGCGACTAAAAGCTGTAACATTAAGTAATGCGCCAACAGCACCGTAGTATCCAAAAGAACCGATGGCTTTAATATCTTCACTGTCATCGCGTTTTTCGATCAAAGCTGTGTACACACCGCCACCAGATAAATACGGCGCTACATACTGACGATCCCTATACTCAAAACGATAAGTGCCGCCCAAAAACAAAGGCATCGTTACAAAACTAAAAGTCTCTATGGACTCTTGTGTCGGATCAGAAGCTAAGCGGCCCTTACCTTCTGCATATTGAACGGCTAAACCCGCTTGCAACCCTAACTTTCCTTTATCTTTAATGAAAAAATACTCGTAATCCATACCAAGAGAAAGTTTTTCTGCCCCGTCATACATATCATCAAAAGTAACCACATAAGTGTTAGCGGTATTATACTGTGTGATCTCAACACTGACCTGCGGATTACTGACCATACCCACGTGCAAATGAATCGATTGACTTCCCAATTCGTATTCGGTGTCATAAATATAATTTCCTTCTGAATCGATGCGACTTAAGCCCTCTGTACGGGCGGCTGGATGATTAATAACTGTTTCATCCACCGGCTGTGCTGCAGGTTTACGATTCGCTTGCACACTGACAGACAAACCAAAAAATAATAATATGAAAATAATTTTATTTA
>JALHMX010000022.1:12302-23502 GCA_022843825.1 Pseudobdellovibrionaceae bacterium | reverse complement strand
AACATAAAACAGACGACGGAAAGTTGGTAGAGCGGTTGAATACACCAGTCTTGAAAACTGGCAGCCCTTCGCGGGGCTCGAGGGTTCGAATCCCTCACTTTCCGCCATTTATCATATCGATTTGATAATGCTTACTTTACAACGGTGATCTTTAGATTGCCTAGTTCAGCACTCTTCAGAATGTCTTTTAACGTTTTATCGTCTGGAAGTGAAAACACCAAATTAACTTTGTCGTCCACACTTACAAGATTGTTCCATGCGATCTCAGTCTTAGACGGAAGGGTTTTTAGCTCTTGTTTTAGATAACCAGGGCTGACCTTGCTTTCGATGAGTTCTTTTGTACTTTTGGTTCGATTCGTTCCCGGCAGTAGCGCATACCACAAATACCCACTGTGATCTCGCCAGCTGTAAAGATCCGCGCCTTTCATAAACCACTCTTTTTGGATGGTGTTTTTGGGCGGAGGTAAATGTGGCTGACAGTAGTTCTCTAAAACTTCTTTAAGATTGAAGGCGGATTTTAATTTCGTTTTTTGCTTTTCTGTGCAGTTCCAAAATTCATAATTCAAAACTTCGCAAACGCTGTTGTTTTGATACTTTGTCAATTTTGCTTCTTCAAGGGCGGCCAAGTATTGTCCTGCCGCCGTTGCAACTTTGAGATTGCAATCGGCAAACGAGATTGAGCTGAGCGAGAGACACAAAAGAGAGGCTATTAGGTTTGCATATTTCATAATTTAAATTGTTACAAAATTGCGATGAAAGTCAACGTGGACTCTGCCTGGGGGCTACTCGATCCATTGAAATCGTTTTATTTTCTAAATTAATCAATGTTTGACACAACTGAGTTGATCGTTGGAGAAGTTCAAACGACTCTTGATGTAAATATTCAGATTTCTGAACATAGTCCATGTTCTGCGCCATGTTTTCAGAGGACCAACCAAGCGAGTGTGCGACAAATGGAAATGCAGGAAAAGTAAATCCTAACTCTCCAAAGAATGTCAGCATTTGTCCTGCAACAGACTGAATATTATCTTGCCCGCCCGTTATAATTAGACCTACAACCTTATTCTTAATGAGAACTTTGTTTTTAAGAGTTATCTGATTTTGAACACTGTTAAGTCGCTCGGCCATTTTATAATATAAAGAACTGGCGTTTCCCCATCGAATTGGTGTTGAAACAAGAACGACATCCGCCCAATGGACCAGATTTTCATATATAATTTTCATTTCATCAGCCGGATCAAATTTCGTAATAGAGCAAGGCCAAGTACAGGCTCTCTCTGATTTTGAATAAAACCCTTCGCAGTGTCGAAAATTTAAGTTTGATAGCGAAATAAATTTAGCTTCTATGTTAAGTTCTTTCTCTCCCTGGTTAAGGGCTGACTTTAAAAGTTCTTCTGAAGTAGAAAATCGAGGATATTCACTATCCATTGCCGTCGTCGAAAGGCCGAGCACGCGGATTTTTCCCTCTTCGCGCTTAGGTTCTCGAGATAAGTTGCCGCTCATGCTGTATGTGGCCGGAATCCGCTTTGATTCCACGAGATTAATGAACAGCATTTCGTTATCGACTTTAAGCGTATATTGTGGAACAGCGCCGGCATTGGGTGCGAAATGTCTTGAGGCCTCTGATGAAACTGATTCTCCAGTTTGGTGATTAAATCTCCAGTAGTGCCAGGGGCATTCAATGCACCCATTCTTGAGTTTGCCTTTTGAAAGAGGACCGCCCATGTGATTGCATTTATTGTTTAAGGCACCGAATTTTCCTTGATGGTACGTTAAGACAATTTTTTTGTCTTTGATCACAAGCTCTTTTATGCCACCTGACTGCTCAAGTTCAGTTATCAATTCATCTGCTTTGCCAATTTGAAACCATTCATTTGTCACTTCATTCATATAATACAGCCTCGCCTCACTAATACGTAGCGATTTATTGTTCACTGCATTTGGTCCTATGGCAACTAGTTGCGCTTAGTTTCAACCAGCACGGTTTTGGTTAAGGGTATCAATCCGGGGCTGAGCGACAGCCACCCCTTTAGAGTGCCCGTTAATTAATTTTGTTAAGTTCTCAATATTAATGAGATCAACTTGTGCGATGTTTCCGACTTGAGAGTATTTTCGATTGTAGTTGGCTATTTTATCAAAAGTTTTTTTTCTGTTTTTGAAAAATTCTAGAAGAGTCGACAAGAAGGCTTGATCTAACATTATTTCTGTCTGAGAGACATACACAAAAAGGCTGCTCCATTGGGGACCACAGTGTTCAAGTGCCACCGCACCGTAGTCCTTTCTTTTTGATTTAAGATATGAATTTATCTGCTCGACACAGTTAAAGTAATTTTGAAAATCTATATCGGTGGTCATAGGATTGTTGTACATTTCACAAAGCAAATTCTCTTCTTTTGAATCGCGCAGAATAATGCTGGTGTAGTTGGAGCGTATAGATTTTACTTTGTGTTTGATGATCTTTCGCATTCTGGCATTTAGGCGCAAATCATGGGCTTCCATATTTCTGATCTTGGTTTTTAATCGACCATGCATCATATAAAATACATGATTAACGATAGAACGGGCCATTAAACCCGTCATTATTATACCAACTGAAAGCCCCATCATTTTAAGTATTATATGCATATAGTTCCTCTGTTCGGTAGATTAGAGGAAAAGTTAAGTAAATTAATTAATATTATATAGTATATAACTATACACTTTCTCAATTTGACACAGCTAAGCAGAAATAACTTATAGTATTCTGTAGTTAGCGCTTATTGATTTGCTGTGAAACAACAGTTAAAAACTCTTTTTGTGTTTCGGACAGTGAAAATGAGGGGTTCTGTTGGGCCAGCTTTGCCTGAAGCGACTCTAAAGGCTCCCCTCTGATAAGGTAGGCTGCCAAAATCATCGTCGATGTTCGTCCCAATCCAGCTAGGCAGTGGATGGCTATTTTTTCTTTATTTATCATCGCTTCATTAAGCAGTTCAGCAAGCTGTTCGGCCTGCTCTGACTGTGGCGCGCCTAGATCGGGAATGGCTATGTGATGAAGTGAAAAATGAGGGCTTAAAATGTCTGTGTTGTGATGATGTTCAGTTAAAGAAACGATTTTGCTAATGCCTTGGGTTTTTATAAACTCAATTTCTTGCACAAGACGATCTTCATTAATTTTTAAAATAAGTTGATCATTAGCAATTTCAAAGCTATCGATAATTTTAATTTTTTCAGCCAGCCTTGATAAAACCATTTTAAAACCTTGCTCGCTGTTGAAAATCTGAATTTCTTTAGACCCAGAAGCTTCGTCCAAATTATGGAAATGATATATTCTAGGAACATAAGTTGTTAAATGCTGACGGAACGATTCCATAGGGATTTGTCCATTGGAATATTGACCAATCCACCCTAAAAGCGAGGCTTCATCAAACGTCAAATCAAACCAATTTAAATGATTAAAACCCGGACGGGCCATTCCCGCTACAGAATCTTTTTCAAACCACCAAAATGCTTTCATGAAATCACCTATTTTATTGCGAAACTCGTTTAAGTATTTTTCTCATGGTAAAGCTGAGAATAATTACAAGCACTATCAAAACCACAATGCTAAGGACCAAGTGACCTTCAAACACTTGCAACAAGCTGTTTCCACCCCAGATAGCAAATAACGTCCATAATAAAGTGGTAAAAGCTGAAATCAACAAAAATTTCCCCAGGGGGTACTTTAAGAATCCTGCGCCAAGGTAGGTTGGGATGCGAACCCCGGGGATAAATCGACAAAGAATAATCCAATAGGTCAAAACGTTAGAATGACGAAACTGTTGTATGCGAGGCTCGTGTTTTTTAAAAAACATGAATCGGTTTTCTAGGCGTAAACGGGCTATTACATAGCCTGTTAAATAGCAAAGTATGTTACCTACATTTATTCCCAGAAAACAGGCCAGCAAGGCTGCGGGCAGGCTTAGCTTATCTTGTGCTATAAGCGCAAGCGCAGAAATCAAAGCAACATCTTCAAGGACAATATTACCTAAGAAAATCGAGATGAAATACTCCATCGTGCTCCAAGCTATAGTGAGGCCGTCATGATACTGAGGGCTATAATTAGCCTAGACTACACTATAAGTAGTGAATCTGGTACACTTTTGCCATGTTTAAGAAAATATTCATTGGCGTATTTGTTATTGGTTTATTGTCATGCTTGGGTCTTTATATTGTTTATTCTCAGGTTAAGAAGTCTTTGCCAGAAATTATGAAAATGGAGGATTATAAACCACTATTGGTTTCACAGGTTTATGATCGTAAGGGCGAAAAAGTCGGAGAGTTTTTTCGCGAACGTCGAGTGTTAATTCCCTATGGTGATATTCCTCAACATGTGATTCAAGCCTTTATTGCTGCCGAGGATGATCAGTTTTTTAAACACAGGGGAATTAATCTTCAATCTTCAATTCGCGCCGCGATTGCGAATATGCGCGCAGGGCGCAACGTGCAAGGTGGGTCGACGATCACACAACAGGTGGCTAAAACCTTATTATTAACTAATGAAAGAACTTTTGCGCGAAAGATCAGGGATATATTGTTAGCGATTCAGATGGAAAAAGATCTTTCTAAAGAGGCCATTTTGTATTTATATTTAAATCAAATATACTTTGGTCAAAGCGCTTACGGAATAGAGATGGCCGCGCAAACCTATTTTCGAAAGCCAGCCACACAGTTGACGATTGCTGAGGCCGCTATGCTTGCTGGATTACCTAAAGCGCCGACGGCGTATTCTCCGGTGCGTAACCCATCGCGCGCTAAAGAGCGTCAGATTTATGTGTTAAACCGCATGGAAGATAATAATTTTATAACTTCTGCCGAGGCCAAGCAACTTAAAGAAGCACCCATAACTGTTTATCTTAAAGAGCAATATGAAGAGAAAGCTCCATTTTATATGGAAGCTATTCGCCAGCTGCTGGTTGAGCAGCTGGGAGAAGATATGATTCTAAACCAAGGCGTAAAAATAGTTGCAGCCTTAGATATTGAAAGTCAAACAATCGCGAATGAGGCTATGATTAAGGGCCTAAAAGAGCTTGATAAGCGGCAAGGTTTTCGCGGAGCACTTAAAAATTTAGCTGATGAAAATGAAATTCAAGAATTTTTAGAAAAAGAAAAAAAAGATATAATTTCTGAGCTGACGCCAGAAAGAATTATTTTATCTGATGGCACGTTTCAAGAAATACAGCCTGCAGCAATAGACAATAAACAAAAAAAGGCTTCAGAGCGTCTGCCCATTTTTTTAGAGATAAATAAAACCTATGAAGCCATTGTAGATCAAGTTAATGATAAAGAAGGCTTTGTTATAGTTTTATTGCCGGACGCAAAAGGGTACATTCCTTTTGAAACGATGAAGTGGGCGCGAAAACCTAATCCTGATGTGCGATCTGATTTGGCTGAAATTAAAAAGCCATCGCAGGCTTTACAAAAAGGAGACGTCGTTTTAGTTAAAGTCATAGCAGACACAGTGCCTCAGCCTCCTTTGCCTAAAGCAAAAAAGGGTGCAGCGCCCGCGGAGATTAAGCCTGAAATTAAAGATTCGATTTTGGTCGAACTTGATCAAGAGCCTATTGTGCAAGGAGCTTTATTATCCATTGATCAGTTAAACCAAGATGTTTTGGCCATGGTTGGTGGATATAATTTTTCGAAAAATGAATATAACCGCGCCTTACAAGCTACGCGCCAAACCGGATCTGCCTATAAGGCCATTGTTTTTGCGGCAGCTTTGGATAAAGGATACAATCCGTCAACTCGAATTATAGATGCGCCTCTGGTCTATAAGCAAGCTGGCGCGGAAGACGAAGGGCAGGGCGAAGATAAAATATGGACGCCGTCAAATCATGGGCGTGGCTTTAGTGGAGAAATCACGATGCGCAATGCCTTGGTGAAATCTTTAAATATCCCCTCTGTAAAAATAGTTGAAGATATCGGCGTGCCCTATGCGACTAAATTTTCTCAGAGATTAGGAGTTTTTTCGAAACTTAATCCTGATTTTACTCTGGTATTAGGGTCAAGCTCTTTAACGCTTTATGAAATGACGAAAATATTTTCCCAGTTTGGTAGAAATGGATTAAGAACGCGTCCGGTTATTGTCAAAAGTGTGACTGATCGTACTGGAAAAGTTCTTTTAGAAAAACTTTCTTTAGACGTTAGGTATCTTAAAGAAATGGAGCCTTATGAAACGGCGTTCGAAGAGTCTCGCAAAAATTATTTGAGCAAAATTCCTAGCAACTTAAATGAAGAAAATGTAATTGAAGAGACAAATCATTTTTATTTTTCTAATCCTGATCAACTTATTAAACCCGAAGTTGCTTATGTTATTACAAACATGCTGACGGGTACAATTACAGATCCTGAGGGAACCGGATTGCGCGCAGCAAGTTTAGAGCGTGAAGCTGCAGGTAAGACAGGAACCACGAATGGATATGTTGATGCGTGGTTTATGGGTTATACGGCGAATGTGGCCACAGGAGTTTGGATTGGTTTCGATAAGGAAAGATCATTAGGTCGTGGAGAAGTCGGTGGAAAATCGGCGCTACCTGTTTGGCTTGATTATATGAAACCTGTTCATGAAAAACTTCCGGTTTTAAATTTTAAAGTTCCGCAAAATGTGAAAATTTTTAGTATCGATGCTAAAAGTGGAAAGCTGGCTTCGCCGGCTTCCGAAAGAGTCATTGAGCAGGCATTTATTGAGGGGACTGAGCCCACCGCGGAATCAACTAAACGCCAAGAAACAGTGGACCACCTGAAGCAAGACTTGGGGGATTAATGAAGTCCATCCATGTTTGGGGAGTTAAACAAAATAATTTAAAAAATATTGAAGCTCACATACCCTTAGGTGAAATTACAGTTGTTTGTGGACCGTCAGGCTCTGGGAAAAGCTCATTAGCATTTGAAACTCTGTTTGCTGAGGGACAGCGACGTTTTATAGAAAGCATGTCGAATTATGCTCGACAGTTTCTTAATAAGGCCCCTAAACCAGATATTGAGGGTATTAATAATATTCCTCCGGCAATTTCTATAGAGCAAAAAAATACTGTTAAGACCAGTCGTTCTACTGTTGGAACAACCACTGAAATCATCGATTATCTAAGACTATTGTACGAAAAAATTGGAGTGCCCCATTGTCCTGAGCATCATATTCCTATGTTCCGCCATTCGACCACCGAGGCAACGGATGTGGTTTTAAAAAAATTTAAAGACAAACGAGGATATATTTTAATCGAAGTACCTAAAGACAATCGAATTGTTGAGGGAAAAAAATTGCATTCTTTATTGTTGCAAGACGGCTATATTCGTGCGGCCACTTTGAGTAAAGGCGTCATTAGTTTGTTAGAAATTTCTGAGCCAGCTCAAGTGAAAAAGGGGCTTCCTAAAGAGACTTTCTATATAGTGATTGATCGTATGCTGTTTAATGATGAAGAAAAAGGTCGTTTGACGGATTCTATAACTCAAGCCTACGACGCCAGTGTAAAATATGTGGCCGGACTAAGTGCTCGAAAGGCTCTTGTTATTACTACTGAAGGAGAACAACTCAAGCTGTGCGAGGAAGTCTCGTGTTCAATCTGTGCGCGGACTGCGCCTAATATAACGTCTAAATTATTTGCCTTTAATTCGCCGATAGGGGCCTGTCCTACATGCAAAGGCTTCGGAAATGTACTTGAGCTTGATGAAAATAAAGTCGTCCCGAACAGCAATTTATCCATCTCTCAGGGAGCACTAAATCCCTTTACTATGCCTAGCGCTGAACAAGATAAAAAAGCTTTATTTGCGTTTGCTAAAAAGCAAAAAATTAGTTTGTTAACTCCGTGGAAAGATCTGCCTAAGAATCAAAAAGAAATGATTTGGAATGGAACAAAAGATTTTTTTGGCGTTAAGGGGTTGTTTGAGTATTTAGATCAAATTAAATATAAAATGCATGTGCGGGTGTTCATTTCGCGCTACCGATCGGGCTCACGCTGCTCTGATTGCCAAGGATCGCGACTGCGCAAAGAAGTTCAGTCAATACTTATTGATCAACAACCGATAACATCTTTAAGCGCATTAACTATAGAAAAGTTGCAGCAATTTTTTGATCAACTAAAAACAACACCTTATCAGAACGAAGTGGCAGGAGAAGTTTTAAAACAAGTTCGATCAAGATTAAATTTTTTAATGCGCGTTGGAGTTTCTTATTTATCTCTCAATCGTGAAACGCGAACGTTATCAGGTGGCGAATATCAGCGTTTAATATTAGCGAACCAACTGGGTATGGGATTGTCTCAGACTTTGTATGTATTGGATGAGCCTACTGTTGGACTGCATCCACGGGATAATGACAGACTGATCTCAATACTTAAAGACCTTAAAGATCTGGGAAATACTTTAGTCATTGTAGAGCACGATCATGACGTTATTAAAAGCGCGGAAAATATTATTGAAATGGGACCGGGTTCTGGCTATTTAGGTGGTAAAGTCATGTTTGCCGGTAAGGCCCTAGATTTTTTTAATGCGAAAGAGTCTAATACCGCTCAGTATTTAAAAACATCACATCATAAAGTCATCAATGCCAAGCCCGTAGATATTGATAAATATAAATATAAAATTGAACTTACCGGATGTAGTGGCAATAACTTAAAAAACATCGATGTGATGATTCCACTAAATCGATTAGTTGTGGTAACAGGCGTAAGCGGCTCTGGAAAGTCGACATTAATCACTAAAACTTTGTATCCGGCACTGGCTAAAAAACTAGAAATTGAATTTTTACCTATTCAAAAATATTCAAAGCTTTATGGCGATGAAGCTATAAAAAATGTACTTCTTGTTGATCAATCCGCTATTGGGAAGTCGGCGCGAAGTTCTCCTGTTACTTATTTAAAAGCTTTTGATAATATTCGTACGCTTATGGCAGGCCTGCCGGAGTCAAAGCAGCGCGGTTACACCGCGGGGACATTTAGTCTGAATGTTGACGGCGGAAGATGCCCGTCCTGTCGGGGAACTGGTTTTGAAGAAATAGACATGCAATTTATGGATAATGTTATTATTCCCTGCGACGTCTGTGATTCAAAAAAATATCGTCCTGAAATTTTGGAAATCATAGTGAATGGAAAAAATATTCACGATATTTTATCTATGACAGTGGCTGAGGCCATGAATTTTTTTGTAGCCCATCCTAATATCAGAAAACCCTTAGCTGTTCTTAAGGAAGTTGGCCTAGATTACTTAACATTAGGTCAGCCAGCCAGCACTTTAAGTGGTGGGGAATCACAACGTCTTAAAATAGCAAAAGAGCTTTCACAGGTTTCACAAAAATCGACTTTATATATTTTAGATGAACCTACAACAGGTCTGCATTTTAAAGAGATCGAGCTATTAATGAATGTTCTTCATAAATTAATAGACGCTGGCGGATCGGTGGTCGTCGTCGAACACAATATGGATGTTATTAAAAATGCTGACTACGTTATTGATATGGGGCCAGATGCCGGCGAGGCCGGAGGCGAAGTTGTTTTTACTGGAACTCCTATAAATATGACAAAGTCAAAAAAAAGTTTAACAGGACAGTATTTAAGAAAGTACTTAGGGAATGAATGATATCACCGGAAATTAAATTTGTTTTAAAAAATCTTCTCAAACAAAAAACGAAACTGATTGTTGTCGCAATAACGGGCATATTGGTTGCTATTAGTAAGGGTAGTTTATCCATTTTGGTCAAAGAACTTTTTGATGCTAGCGACTCAAGCGAAAGACTAATGGGTTTAGCCTGGATTGGATTAGCTATAGCCTTAGTGATGACTGTAGGTCGATATTTTCACATTTTTACCATGAATATGGCTTCAGAAAATGTATCACAAGATTTAAGGGAGCAGCTGCAAAATAAATTTATTAATTTAGATTTGAAATTCTATAATAATTACGTAACGGGCTCGGGCGGAATGCTTAGTCGTACATTTACAGATGTTAGAATTATTCACGATGGTTTAAGATTGTTTGCGGATCTTTTCAGTGCCCCGTTAACTTTTATTTTTCTTTTGTTCGCACTTTTTAGATTAGATCACATGCTGACATTTTATATTCTACTGGTAGCTCCGCTTTTAGCCTTTGTCTTAGGTCGACTCTCACGCAGCATACGTAAGTACTCTTTAATGGGTGTTGAACAGGTTGAAAGAATCACTTCTACAATTAAGGAATCTTTGGACGGAGTACGAACGATTCAGTCTTTTTCATTGCAGAATATTTTAAAAGGTAAACTTCAAAAAGAAGGACAAGATTACATCAGTATGCGCGCCAAAATTCACAGCCGGGTAGAGTCCATGGGCCCGTTTACTGAGTTTTTAGCGACTATCATAGTATTGATGATTTTCTTTTATTTTTCGTCGCAAATTTCATCAGGAAATGCCACTGCTGGAAACTTAATTGGATTTGTGACGGCCATGCTTCAAATAAATGAGCCGGTTAAAAAGTTTCAAGAGGCCTATGTACGCGTTCAAGAAATGCGGGTTTCCGCTAAAAGAATTCGATCAATGATCGAAGAAAAAACCATAATAGAAGATAATGTTAACGCAGAGAGCTTTCCTGAACAGTGGACATCAATAGAATATAAAGATGTTTCCTTTGCCTATGCAGAGGACCAAGTTTTGCTTAAAAATTTCAATTTGAAAGTTCAAAAGGGCGAATCAATCGCTTTCGTCGGAGAAAGCGGCAGCGGAAAATCCACAGTCGCCAATTTGCTGGCACGATTCTACGACCCGCAACTTGGTGAAATTACCGTAGATAACAAAAATATTAACAAATTTACGTTGGCATCGTTAAGACAAAATATCTCTCTGGTGTCTCAGGATGTGTTTTTATTTTCAGACACCATTGAAAAAAACATTCAGGCCGGTGCGGCGGAATATAATCCAGATCGAATAGTGAGATGTGCTTTAGCAGCATCAGCCCATCAGTTTATTCAAAAAACTCCAATGGGATATCAAACGAATGTGGGAGAGCGTGGTAATTTGTTATCCGGCGGAGAAAAGCAGCGCATCGCCATCGCGCGTGCTTTTTACAAAGATAGTCCTATTCTTATATTAGATGAAGCGACTAGTGCCTTAGACTCCGTCAGCGAAGAGCAAGTGCAAAGTGGACTGGAGCATCTGATGAAAGGTCGAACCACATTCATCATCGCCCATCGCCTGTCCACCGTAAAGGATGCCGACCGCATCGT
>JALHMX010000022.1:0-12202 GCA_022843825.1 Pseudobdellovibrionaceae bacterium | reverse complement strand
GACGGAAGTCTAGAAGTGTCTAGTTTCTTTTCAAATCATCTTAAGTTTGTAGAACATTTTGTCGACAAGAATTTTGACAGATCCTTCGAAAGGAGGATCGAAAAAATTATATAAAGAGGTACAAAATGATTAATTGGAATGACTTTGAACATATTCATGTGATCAAAAAACTAAAACAAGTTTTACAAGCTTGGTGGAATATTGACATCGTTTTTACAGATGAGCGCGGCTATCTAAAAGGATTAGATAACGATAGAGTTAGCTTTGCAAACCCCGCAATTAATTATCTAGTTCACAAAGAGCAATCTCAGCAAAATTTAGCAAGTATAATTTCTACATCTATCGAAAAACTTCGTCAGGGTGGAAAATATGATATGCAAAGATGGGAGCTTGGCGGATTTGACATGTGTGTATTTCCTATCGTTATTGAAAACGATTTCGTGGGATCAGTTACAGCATTAGGCTTCTTTCAAGACAGAAACTTCGAAACTCTTTTGGGTGATGTGCAAAGCAAGCTAAACGCATTAGGTTGTTCTTCGGAGCTTATAGAAAAGTCGATCAAAAAATTTAAATATTTAGACGAATCGAACAAGCAGCACTTTTGTGAATTAGTAGAATTAGTTTCTCAGGAGATCGTTACTTTACACGTAGAAATTTCTAGTCGGGAAAATAAAATTAATGAACTAAACAAAGAATTAGGCAATCGTTATAAGTATGACAATATGATTGGTAAATCAAAGCCGATGCAATCATTGTACGCGCTGCTAGATAAAATTAAGTACGCAGATTCTACAGTCATGATTCAAGGTGAAAACGGTACCGGTAAAGAGTTGATCGCAAAATCAATTCACTATAATTCTCATCGCAAAGACAAAAACTTTGTTATTCAAAACTGCTCGGCCTTTAATGATAATTTATTAGAGTCAGAATTGTTTGGTCACGTTAAGGGATCTTTTACTGGTGCCTTAAAAGATAAAAAAGGTCTTT
Source organism: Pseudobdellovibrionaceae bacterium (assembly GCA_022843825.1). Lineage (GTDB taxonomy): Bacteria > Bdellovibrionota > Bdellovibrionia > Bdellovibrionales > Bdellovibrionaceae > Pseudobdellovibrio. The sequence continues at coordinate 11,215 of JALHMX010000022.1, read as the reverse complement.
TTGAAATTGCAGACAAGGGAACGTTCTTTCTTGATGAGATCGGTGATACTTCGCCGCAAATGCAAGTAAAGTTACTTCGAGTAATACAGGAAGGAACTTTTACTCCGGTAGGTTCGACGGAAATGAGAAAAGTTGACGTTCGTATTATTGCAGCGACCAACAAAAATTTGCGCGAGATGGTTGAAAACGGAACTTTCCGTGAAGATTTATTTTATCGTTTAAATGTTATTAATATCCGCGTTCCTCCACTACGTGAACGTAAAGAAGATATTCCGGTTTTAGTCGACTATTTTTTAACTAAAGCCTCGGAAACATCGGGTAAGCCTAAAAAGCAACTTATGGCTCGTGCTATTGAAAAATTATATGACTACGCTTGGCCAGGCAATGTGCGTGAATTGCAAAATGAAATTGAACGCGCCTGTGTACTTATTGGTGACGAATTAAAAGTCGGTCACGAAGTTTTATCAGGCAAAATTTTAGAATCGACGGAAAAAACTAAAGTTCAAGGTGCTCGTTTACAAGGTAAACTTAAAGACGCTTTAGAAGATTTAGAACGCGAAATGATTAAAGAAGGTTTACGTCGTACTGGTTGGAATAAATCAAAGCTTGCGAAGGAGCTTGGAATAAGCCGCGCGGGTTTAATTATGAAAGTTGAAAAGTACGAACTGGATAAACGTAAAATCGCCCGCACTTCTTAAATAGGTGCCAGGCTACTTTTCGGAACGCAAAGCATAATACCCTATCTTCATCAGATAGGGTTTTTCTTTTAAGTAATCTTTACAGCATTGATAAAATAAACGTCGCCCCTTTTGGGTGGCCAGGTATGACGTTTTGTAAACTTGGCTTACAGATAATTTTTTCATGCTCGAATTATCCATTAATTACAATAGGTTAACACCCAAATTTGTGTCCTTTAAAAAGTGTCAATTTTCGGCCTTTTTGGTACAGCGATTGAATATACTTGTGGCGGCGGGGAAAAGATAACGGCCATGGGGAATAAAATGAAAAACGTTAAACATGATATTACATCAGAGTCGGCGTGGAAGAAGACCAGTCAGTTTATTAAAGAGAAGTATGGAAAAAAAATTGAGTTTCAATTTTTATCCGTAACTTCCAATAATAATGGGGATGGCCTTGAGTCTTCTTCAAGCCAACGTTCTTATGTTCAAGGCGACGACTTAGTCGTTCCTTTAAAATATAAAAACGCAGAGTTAGGAAACGTCGTCGTTTGCCGGGGGGCAACGCTACCTTTTGAACAGCAGCAAGAGACTGAAGACTTAATTCGGTTTTTGATTGAGCCTCAAGCCTACAATCGCATGCTAGAGCTTAAACTGAGTTCATCGACACAGCCAGAACAAGAAAGTAATGTTATTCGTTTATTTGGTCGCACCGATTATGTTGATCAAGAGGAAGTCATTGTTATTAATGATGAGCAAGAAAAAAAGCGCAGATTGGTATCTCCATTTATTCATGTGAAATCCAAATCAGCAACAGTCCGACACAAGATAGCATTAAAAATTCATGAGATGATTGGTACGATTGTATTTATAAGGTTACAAGACATCGCAGATGGCTCACAACCCGTGACACATGAAATGGATCTTTCAGATACGACCTTATTTATCGAAGATTTAACGGCTCTTAATCCTCATCAGATGGATTTGCTCGAGCGTCTAGCTCGTCGAAATTTGTCAGATTCAAAAATTAACTGTGCAGTTATTGTAGGATCAGGACTTAATGACGATCAAATTCACCATTTAGACTGTTCTCAAGCTATGAAAAATGATTTATTGGGTCTAGCTTACGATGCAGATCGAGTTCCGGTTACTCAACAGGCAAGCCAAGAAATTTTAGATTTACTCTTTTTTAATGATGATGATATGATTTCTTAATGGTACCCATTAGTGACCCGGTAAATGTATTTGTAAATCAATCTATTAATGCGTCTAATTGCGAAGTTTATCAATTAGCAGGAGACGCATCAGCCAGAAAATATTATCGAATTATTCATAATGAAAAAACCTATGTGCTTATGGTATGGGAGCCCTTTGACGAAACAACTTACCCATTTATAAATATTCTTAGGCATTTTGAAGCCGCTGGCGTCCAAGTTCCTAAGATAGTCGAAATTGAACCGTCCTTGGGAGTAGTTCTGCTTGAAGATTTGGGTGATTTAACTTTGGAAAGAAAATTTTGGGAGACGACAGATCCTGAAAGTTCTTGGGAGTTCTATCAAAAGGCAGTCGACGAGATTGTTAAAATTCATACAACAGCGACTACAGGAAGTTTCCCTCAGCTGAAAAAAAAATTAGCTAAAGAAGTCGAATTTGACGTGGCCAAGTTTATGTGGGAAATGAACTATGCAAAAACGCACCTGATTGAAGGTCTGCTGCAGTTTAAAATGAACAGTTCAGTGGCGCATGAGTTAGATAAAGTTTTTAATGATTTTTGCACGAAGCTTCATCTAGAGCCCAAAGTCATTTGCCATCGGGATTATCACTCTCGCAACTTAATGATGAAGTTGAATAAAATTTATGTGATTGATTTTCAGGACGCGCGCATGGGGCCTATTCAATATGATTTAGTCAGCCTGGTTAAAGACTCTTATGTTCACATTCCTGAATCTTACGCAGCAAAAATATTACAATACTATTTTGATAGTACAAATTTTGTAGCACAAAACAAATCTTCGCTTGACCATTTTTATAGAATCTATGAATTGCAGTCTATACAAAGATGCTTTAAAGCTTGCGGAAGTTTTGCCAGTTTTGCAAATACCAGGGACGACAAGCGTTATCTTAAATACTTGCCACATACTTTAGAAAACGTCATAAGTTCTTTAGAACACTTTCCGGAGTATAAATTGTTAAAAAATGTTTTAGTTGATGCTGGTGCATTGGAAAAAGATTATGCCAGAATGTAATATTATGATTTTTGCTGCTGGGCAGGGAATTCGACTTCTTCCCTATACCAGCACAACGGCTAAACCAGTCATATCACTTTTGCAAGTTCCAATAGGCTATTACTTATTGCCGTACCTTCAAAAATTGTCGGCGTCACAATTAGTTATTAATACATTTCATTTGCCAGAACAGATTCATCAACTTTATAAGGACTGCCAACCGAGCTTAGGCTTTGCAGATAAATTGTCTTTTTCAGATGAAGCTAATTATATAAAAGGCAGTGCCGGCGGATTGAAGCAAGCAGAAGATTTATTGCAAGGTGATTTGCCGATAGTGGCGTGTAATGCCGATGAAGTTCTTTTTACAAAAGACGATAATTTTATATTAAAAGCCCTTCAAGAGCACATAGATAAAAAGTCTTTTGCGACGTTGGTTGTTACTAAAAACCCATTAGCAGGCACAAAATTCGGTGCCATTTGGGTCGATGATCAAGGAAAAGTTATTGGAATTGGAAAGACTTCGCCACGTCACGGAGCAACACCTTGGCATTATGTCGGAGTTCAAATTCTTTCAAATCGTGTGATCGATTTCATTATGCCTACGATTGAAACTAATATTTTTTACGATGTTCTTGTTCATTTGTTGGAAGAAAAACAGATAGAAACTTATCCTATCGACTGCGATTGGTACGAAACAGGAAATATCGCTGATTATAGCGAAGCTAAAAAACAAATTTCGCAAAAATTAGAAGTTGATTCGACTTATCAAAAGCAGTTTGAACAACTAAAGCAATTTGCCAAGTTATCTGGGCAAAAGATCAGTGATTTGGCCTAACACAACTTTTTGTAGTGCTCCTGTAGATTGAGTTAAATTGCTAGGAATATTCCACAGGCGACAGGCGGCTAGTAAAGCGAAGGCACCCCCTTCGATACTTTCCGTGGGCCAACCTAAATTTTCAATTGTCGTTACCTTGCTACTAGATAATTCATCTGATAGACGCTTAACAAGATAATCATTTTTGGCTCCGCCTCCGCAGAAGATAATTTCAGACGGATAGGGTTTACAAAATTTTTGATAGCTTTTTGCAATGCTTTGGACGGTTAATTCAGTTAAGGTGGCCAAGCGATCATTTAAGGGAAGTCGGTTAAGTTCATTTTTAAACTGAGCGTAAAAATCTTTACCAAATTGTTCGCGTCCGCAGCTTTTAGGCGGGACCTCCGCAAAGTATTTAAAGCCCAACATTCGAATCAAAAGTTCAGTGTTTACTTTACCACCTCGGGCCATTCGGCCATTATCATCAAATCTTTTTTTAGTAGACTGTCGAATCTCTTCATCCATTAGCATATTGGCTGGTCCTGTATCAAAAGCCAATCCAAGCTTTCCATTTTTAATTAAGCTAAGATTACTAATACCACCTAAGTTGTGAATACTTACTGTTTTGTTTTTTTTACCGAAGACCACTTGATGAAAAAAAGGTGCTAACGGGGCCCCATGTCCTCCCGCCGCTATGTCACCCACACGGAACTGGCTGACCACTGGCTTTTTAGCAGCCAGCGCTAGATAGCTGGGCTCTCCAATTTGTAAGGTGGCCTTTTTGCCTTCGTGAAAAACTGTTTGTCCGTGCAAACCAATTAAATCTATTTTTTTCAATTTACCTTTAAGCCCATGGTAGCAGTCAGCATAAAATCGTCCAAGCTCATGATCAATAGCAGACAACGAATAAACGGTTTTTTCATTTTGAGCACAAGCTAACAATTTTTTTTTCAAATCACTAGGAAAATGGAAAGACTGCATCCCTACGTATTCGCATTTTAGATTTTTTTTAGAAACTTTGATTTTAACAAAATCAGCGCCATCTAAACTGGTGCCACTCATAATTCCTAACACACTTATTTTACTCATAGTAAAAGTGTAGTAGAAAAAAGGCTAATAGGGAACTGTTACCTAATCCCCAATAAAAATATTTTGATGAGTTTTTAGAATGTAGCGCCGATTAATCATTTTAAAAAGATCATCGCGATCCACTCCGATGGTATCACCGTGATAGTCCTTAACAAGACCTTCTGCTGAGGCTGGCTCGCGCGCATCAGCAGCTGGACTATATTCATCTTTTTGAAGTTTAGATTCGACTGCGGGTGTGCCGGAACTGCTGCTGACTGGACCAGATCCGCTGCTTAATGCGCTGCTAGTAATACTGCCTTTAAGATCACCCTTAGGATTTAAGCCATTTTTGGAGAGGATTCCATTTTCATTTTGCATATCACTAAAGAATTGCTTTGCTTGCGACGGCGTAAATCCCGCAGCGACCATAGAGGCTTCACTTTGAAAGTCGTCCAAGCCAAACGTACGTTGTTTACCATTTAAATTCATCGTTACTTTTCCATCTTTAGTCGTAATTGTTACCGGAGTTTTTCCTCCAGCCATACAAGCTCCATTCTTTTGAAAACAACCTGCAGGTAAATTCTTGGTAATCGTTGTACATTCGACCGGCGCGCCTGGGCGACAAAGTCCCGTTACAGGATCTATAAAATCAGGAATGTTATTTCCGTTAGTACTGGTTGAAATCCTAATTGTTCCATCACCCGAAGATCCGATCTGTTGAGCATTCGGACAGTCTATCGGTTTGGTAGCTATTTTATTATATTGTTCACAGGCTGTGATTTTGTCTTGTAAAAGTCTATTGGCCTTGCTGTTTGTCACCATACTAAAAACCACTAAGATGCCGCCAGCCGCAATCATCGCCCATCCTGCAGCTGCGCCAAATCCTGTTGCTACTAATGCAGTACCAATGGCGATCAAGGCTGTTCCTGTGATCATCAAATATTGAGAGGTTTTTTTAAGTTTATCTGCAGCTGCCTGTTGTTTTGCTGCGACGTCTTCTAAGACTTCTGTCGCTGAAAAAGCTTGGGCCGTGTTCATATTCGGGTGATTAGCTAGATATTGATTGTAAAGCTCTACTTGGGCTCGGTATGAAGCCATCGCCGCATCATAAAGCGCACGACACTGGGTTAATTCGCTTCCTGATCTGCCGGTACAATTATAAACAGGTGCGGGACCTGGAGCGGGCGGAGCATTTTGCTGTTCTGTTTGCATGCGCCGTGCTTCCGACACACAGTGGTTGTAAGCGGCGATCACTCCAGCATTAGGAATAGTGTTTGGCATTCCTGGGGTATACCCCGTTGATTGCGCGCAACCATCTTCGATGACGTCAGCAAAAGCCGAATCGGAAATAAAAGCTGAAAATATAAAACTGAAAATAAAAAGAACAATTTTATAATTTTTCAAATGCGCCCCCAATTATTCACCGGTCAAAAACGTTGGTATATTTGTTGTGTATCGTCGATTAATTTTTTCAAAATTAGTTAAGCCCGAAGCATTGCTGACTTCTTTACCGAACTGTTCAGCAGCCAGTTTTCTTTGAATCTTTTTATACTGATCGGGCTCAATTTTGCTTTTTCCACCAGGACGAGCTCCACCGCCGCCGCCACCAAAGCCCATACTTCGCATCGCAGATCCCACCGCATTCGCAAAGCGACTGCCGATTGACGATCCTTCTTCAGCGCCAGCTTCTCCGCCAGCAGCGGGCGTCGCAGGCCCAGTTCCACCGGCTCCTCCGGCAGAGGCTCCACCAGCAGCGCCAAACATTGAAGCCGAAGCCTCTTGATTATGTTTTTCTAATTCTTTTTTTGCATCATCGCCCAAATCACCCAAATCAAAGTCGCCGCCAGCTCCACCAATTTTAGAGCCATAGCTGAGGCCCGCCATGTTTGATGCGCCTCCAGCATTCAACGCCTTCAAGTTTCCACCAGCCATCTTCGCAATCGCTCCCGGGCATCCTTCAGCATTATTATTATTACGACATTTACACATCGTCGAATTCGCATTCGCCGCGATCGCACACATTTGTTCTACGGAGGCTGTTGAATTACCTGCGAGTTGTTCGGAGCAGGCTTTGGCTTCGGCCGCCCGTTGTATTAGATTACTAGCAGTTCCCATTATTTGAGAAAGCCCAGTTGAAAAAGCATTTTGGCATTTTTCATGGTATCCGGCGTCTGTCGCATACAACGGTGCTACGATACTTTCGTCTGTTGAGTCCGCTATTAAAATGATTTGATTTGAAGCTCTCTGAATGTTTGAAGCAGCCTGTGCTGCAGTTTGCGCTGCTCCTTGTGCAGTTATACAAGCAGCTCCTGCAGCTTGTGCTGATGTTATAGCCTGTGCTGCATTTGTTTCGATAGTTCTAGCATAAGACTCAATTTTGCGTAACTCTGATTGCAAAAGTTGAAGCTCTGTGACTGTATCACCGCATGATGAAATACAAGCTTGTTTCTGAAGACCGCAGGCGACACCGCCAGCAGATAAGGCTGTCTGCGCCATTGAAGCAAAATTATTCGTTGAATCACAGGTCGTTTTTGCTGAAGTATTTTGTCCTAATTGACTTGTTAGCTGATTCATTAAAGCAGTACCCACTTGCGCATAAGGGCTGGTTGTAAGGGCACATAGAAGATCGCCTTTAGCGTGGGATTGTGTACATTTTAGTTGATATTTATCTGGAGTGCTTATTTTTTCAAAAATTGCTATTGCATTCCTAAGGGCCGTTCCAATTGAACCGCTGTTTGTAGTAATCAAAGTTTCGGCATTCGAGCAAATTGTAGCTTGCGATTGGCAAGCGGTGACATTCGGAGGAGTACACGCAATACTTGGTGCACACAAAGACTTAATAGACTCGCAATTAACTTTGACGGCTGTTGACTGAGAAGTAGTTTCTAAAGATGAAAGCTTAGATTGCAATTCCTGAAGTTTTGCACTTACTGCAGCCATCTCTTGTGCTGCTTTGCTTTCGACTTGTGATGTATCAGGAGTGGGAGGTGTAGTGGGGGTCTGACCATAAGAATCAAATGTAAAACCAATTATTAGTAATAAAACAATAATAATGTTCTTAGACATTGATCCCCCTGGATACGGTTTATATCGGCACAAAGTCGAGGTTACTTTAAGGTTTTTTAAGAAAGTGTCTCAATATGAGAAACTAAATAATAAAACTGTTTATAAGCTTTTGTTCTAAGTTTTATCGGCTTTGATAATTAAAACACGATAAAGCCGGTCGGCGGATTGCGAATAGGTCCCTGTTGATTTCCAACAGTCTCCGTCATTAAGCCTTCGGGGCTGACAATTTTTACTGAATAGCCTGTGCGTCCACCGGTGATGCAGTTGCCCGGGGCGGGGGGTAGTTTGTCAGTTCCGCCCTGAGGATTATCTACATCGGCGATGCTTCCATAACCATTGTTGCCATGCAGATCTTCATCTAAACAAGCCGCGAACGGTGTCTTCGTATCATTGGCGTTCGGAATAACTGAAAAATCATCTGAGATTAAATCTTTCATCGTCCACGACGTTAAAAGCGACCCAGGAAGGTAGGGAATGTAGGTGAAGTACATCGACGCTACTTGTTCTATGTTTAGAGAGCGAGGTTGTCCGCCAAAGTTATAGGTAGTCAATGTTGGAGGTGCGCTTTGCTGAGCGTTGCGCATGATATGGTGAACGACTTCCATTTGATTTCTGACAGAATAAAATTGTGGAATATCACCTTGTTGAGCTAGCCGGTCGTTGTGTCCAAAATCTTTTGGAATAAATATTTTCGCGCTTGGACTGAGGCCAGCTCGTTCCTTAAATTTATCCAAAACTCCGGGTTTTCCTAATTTATCTTTTATGTATACGTTATAAAAGTCAGGCTCTATAGAATAGTAGGTCATTTCAAACTGATTAGGTGCAACGACTGAAATTTCAATATCACGCATGAATGAATTTCTATAAATGTTCGTTTCACTATTGATTGCGCCCTGCTTAGTGGCTATTGCTAGTGGATCGTAACTAGGTGAGTCCATAGTTTCTGCGATATAATTCCATTCAGAATAAGCTGGCCACTGCGTTGGGTTAACATTGTCTCTGCCTATAGTTGTCGGGGATTCTGGAATTTTACTTCGTGATACTTGATGATTATTTGAATTAAATGTAACACTGCGATTAAGCAACATATCATGATAAAGGCCAACTATTTTAGCGTCTGCTAACCCGTTTGAATCGCCAACATAGTTCGCATAGTTTAAAAGAAGTTTTTCGTTATCTTTAGGTGTTGTCAGATCTGATGGTATTGGATTTTGAATCGGCAAATTTAGATCTGTTTGTGTAGAGGGTCCGCCTGCAGGACTGGATCTGCGATCTGACGAAGGCCAATTTTGATATTGCCTAGGGCCTATAGATCCACCGAATGGTTTAGCAAACGAAGTTGCGTGCAGCGTGACTTTTGATATTGGCAAAAAGGGTATAACTGGAGAAGTAGTCGCTTTTACTCCATAGTATATACTACACCAAGGATTTTTTTCGATTCCAATAGTGTGATCAAAATTATTAGTAGCCATGATACGCTTGATATTCTCAGCAAGTTGACGATCTCTTAATTGTGCCTCGATTTGATTAAAGAGCATTGCATCTAGGTCTCGTGTTAAATCATTTAAGATTGGCAGCGCTCTGAAATTTTTTGTAGAGTTAATAGAGCCTTCACACAAAACTATAAAATATTTTATATATTTGAAATTAATATCTGCAAATAGATTAGCTATTCCGGATTCAGATTTTGTTTCGTCGATATTTGCATATCCACATTCAGATCCCCGTGCCGCAGAAACGCTGTTATAGGTCTCAAAAATATTTCCATCTTTTTCGAAGCTTGTATTGTTTGCTTCAGTTAAATTATTAATTAATGTATTTTTAACGCCATCAAAGACTTTATTGCCTTCAATATCCAATGTTTCAGTTTCTCCTGTACTTAAATTTGCCATTAACATTTTTATAAATAACATTCTGTTTTTAACTTCTTGTAAATAGCTAGCGTAAAATTTTGAAAGCATTAAAGCGTTTATCGGACCTGTGCCATGACACGCATTAGTTATTCTTTGATTCGCCTGGGCTATTGCTGTGTTAATTGCACCGATAATGCCTGTGTCATAGTTACCTGCGCCGCCTGGTGGCGCGTCGCCAATACGCGGTATTGTAAGTGCGTCACCCTTATATCGTAGACAGTTCGCTTTACAAAAAGTTTCTGTTTCGGAAGTAGGATTGTACTCTTTGAATCCGTAATGATTTACGCACATAAAAGGGATTCTAAGCGCACTTATGCGTACATTATCAAATATGCATTCATCGTTTTCACTGCTTTGCTGATATTGAAAGGGATTAGGAGCCGGTACAGGGTTATGTTTAATCGGAAAAATAATAGGCTGCCCACTAGAGGCAGCAGGAGAGTTATCATTCTGCATTCCAAAAGTTCCCAAGATCCGATATCTCCAGGCCATCAGTTTGTAGGCTTGGCGAATCTGAAAGTTGACGTGGGAGACAACATTTAAAATCTCGGCTTGTTTCATGGCGCCGTAGTAGGCGGCTAGGTCGGTGGATTGTTGCAGATTAATTTTGTGGTGAATTAGAAGGCCGACGTTGATCATCAACGCAAACAAAATAAAAATAACTTGGAAGACTAAAGCCACAAAGATAGCGACTTGGCCTTTTATGTTTTTGTGCACTCGGCCGATGAAGCTATTAAAATGTTTTTTCAAAGATATTTTCCACTGTTGAATCATGAAAGATTATTTTATGGCGTATTTTTTGGTCGCGCAACTATTGCCTTGGACTGGACTTTGGTACGGCGAAGAAATGATTAAAATCGAAGACTAATTATAAAATTTAGAGCAAAATGATGTTATCTTTTAAGATCATTCAGAAGCGGAGTTTGAGATGAAGTTAGGTTTCATAAAAGGCATGGTTGCTGTCGCATTTTTATTGGTATCTGCAGCGGCGCAGGCCGAAATTTTGTTTGAGGGCTACTATAAGGTGACCCAGTTTGGTAAGCACGTGGGCTTCGTGGTTCAGCGCAATGAACTGGATCCAAAAACGAAAGAGTTTAAAACCACTAGCTTTTTGAAATTGGCTAAAAATGGTTTTGACATGACAGAGTCCCTGCAAGCCACATCATCGGCAGAGCTGGTTCCTTTAAAGTATTCTTATGTGGCCACAGACGGTAAAAAAACCAAGACGATCGATGCTACGATTAAAAACAGTAAACTTAATGCCATGATTATCGAAGATGGCAAACCTCGTAAGGTTGACAAAAAAATTAACAAGGATGCTTTTTTATCCAGTGCTTTATATTACATGATGCTTAAAAGCAAAGAAGGCTTAAAAACCAATACTAATTTTAGTTTCTCAGCCATCGCAGAAGAGACTGTGGACGACACCAAGGGAACATCATTTGTGGATAA
>JALHMX010000021.1 GCA_022843825.1 Pseudobdellovibrionaceae bacterium | reverse complement strand
GTACGAAACCCTAACCAGCGAACAGCATTGCTTACGCCATTCATTGATGTGCGCATCCCATTCAGGCCAACTTATGAAACACCACTACTACTTTGTTTTAAGACGACTGGTGAATTAATAAGAACTAACGAAGAATTTTTTTTAAATAGACTTCAAATTGTCCTATAGACTGCATATGCTCTGGAAGCGAAGCGGGATGAATAACGGGCTCTTCTCCAAATAAAAGATAGTCTGCCGAACAAGAAAAATAGCTACACAATGTTTTGATGTGTTCAAGTTTTCTGGGAGGACGGCCATTGACTATATGATTGAGCGTAGGCAATGGAATTTTAGTCGCGCGCGAGAGCTGCGAAATTGTTATGTCCTTTTTCTTGCACAGCAGCTTAAGCTGTTTGCTTAAAATTATCATAGATTTAATATCGGTCATATTATTTCGCGATTCACTTATAAATCCCTACGGATTAAAAAGTTCTTATAAGAGGAGCATTTAATCTTTAGGGACATTTTATTCCTTATTAGGAATAGCCTATTTTTTATGTAAAGATAATGCAAGCATATTTATTATTTAGACGGACTAGTTATTGTATTTCTGATTGCAAGAAAGCCCATACTAAGGAGTTTCCTGTATCACAAACATATAGAATATCTTCTAACGGCAGTGCGCAGCCAGGCATATTAAAATGTGAACCATCGGGCGCAGAACCAAACTTACCTCCGGCGGCCGTATAAATGAGACCCTCCGGCGTGACCTTGCGGATCGCATGATTAAACTCGTCTGCAACATATACATTTCCACTTTTGTCTTCCGAAATAAAACGAGGCGTGTTTAGTCGGGCCTTAACTGCGCTGCTGTCGTCTCCTCCGCTTCCGCCTAACCCTTGATAAGAAGTCATTTGTGGTGTGCCTGCAAAAGTTTTAACTTTTCCATTCGGTTCAATTTCTACAATGGCATGATTATAGGTGTCCGCGACTAAAATTGATCCGTCTTTCCGAACGTGAATGTCAGATGGCGTGTTCAGAGGTTGATTTTTTGCTAGCTGTCCCTCCTCCCATAGTCCGGGTTTTCCTGTTCCCATAATTTTAGTGAGAGTTTCATTTTTTTCGATCCGCCATATCGAGTGATTACCCTGATCCACAATGAGTAATCGACCTTTAGGGTCTATAGCTAAGCCTCGCAACGAACTGAACCGCGCCGCTTGTCTATGTTGCCCTTCCTGCGGAATACCAGGGTGGATATCTCCTGAAAAAATGGAAGCCTGGCCCCTTGCTATACGAACAATTCGATGATTTGCTTCTGACACATAAATAAATCCATTGTGTGCAGCCATTCCATTAGGATAAAGGAATCGAAAATCTAAAGCACGTCGACCAATAGACTCATACCCTTGCTCGCCACTCCCTGCAATTATCGAGAGACTTTTTCTTTTTGGATCGTATTCAAAAATTCGAGGAGTTATATTATCCAACATTAATAGCTTGTCTTCATTCTTAGCTAGATAAGTTATTTTATAAGAGTTTTTATTATTTCCTAAAGTGCGTTCGATCCTATTTTGTGATAGGTCCAGTTGAAATACAGCCTGTCGATCGGAGTCAGTTATAAGAAAAGTATTATCTTTATTGGCTGAGGAAATATGTACGATATTGGCGTGTGAAATTGGCGTTGGAATTTGGACGACGGTTTGAAAACTCGCGTCTACAAATAAAACTTCAGTATGTGAGCCAACCAACCAGCCTTGGGTGCCTTGATAGTTAAAAGGCATGATACCAGCTCCGTGGTGCGAGCCCTTACCAAGATCGATACTTTTCAAAATGGTTGTATGATTAATGAGCGACAAATGAGTGTTAGAGCGAACAACTAATTTTTTAGGTGACACAACAATTATATCCACAATTTTTTGATTTTTATTTAGAGCTGAAGAAACAGAAAGCCTTTGCCATGATTTATGCCCTTTTTTTACGAAAAAAATTTCGCCGGGCCCGATTTCGACTTGTTGCGATTGCCCACTCCATATGACGGGTTGAGCGACAAAGTAAAGCGTGTCATATCTTTGATCAAATCTAGATAACCAATAATTAGCTTTTAACTTGTGGCCATTTTTGTCTGTATAATCTGAAATTGGTGGAGCAGAGAAAAGAATTTTCGGTTTTAAGTCAATGTTGAGAGTATCGATTTCTAATAAAACACTATTGCTTGCATCAAGTACCAGTAATTTGTTATTTTCACTATAAAATAAATCGGTATACCAGCTAGGGTGGCGCGCGCCCTCTCTGTTGCCCAAAATTATCTGTACTGAAGTGTCAGTAACTCGCTCCACAGCGAATCCCAGTGCATTTGCTATATAAATTCTGCCATCAGGCGCTTGTATTGCAGCCTCAGGATAAGTTAACGATAGACATTTTAAATCCTTCATAGTGTTGGCTTCAAATTTCTTAGAACCCAGAATAATGTGGGGGTAGGCGCTAGAGTCTGGCGCATCTAAAAAGCAAACCTCTTCAGTTTTTGGTAACGACGTGTGCACTTGATTTGAGTGATTATAAAAAACTGCAAGACCTAAGAGAGTTACAAAAAAGAAAAGTGTAATTAAAATGCTTTTTGTTTTCACTGTTAACTCTCCCTGAGGGAGAGTTGCACATTGTTATCTGCTAGTTCATTTTAAGTTCTTAAGCGATAAAATTATTCTTAACAGAGGAAGTAGGGATCCTTAACGAAACCAGAATTAGCGATCACTACTTTTTTTACATACAGTTAAATAGGTCAGACGTTTTAAAAATAAATATTCAGGGATGTTGTACTCTTTGATTATCTGAGCCACGACATAACAAGGCACAGGCTCTCTACCCTGCTCATAATTAGCCAGCACAATTGGGTCTATGTTAAGTTTGCGGCTCACTTCATATAGGGAAAGCTTTGTGACTAATCGGGCATTTAGAATAACATCACTAATGAAGATTCTAAGAGCAGTAGTTTCCAGATTATCCATTTATATTCCTAATAAGGACTATAATATATTCCTTATTAGGAATAGACAAGTTGATTTTTAAGTTAATATATTTACATGGCCGTTGCTCAACGTAAAAAATCCACAGGACCCACGCGCAAGCGTTACAAAAACGAGGCCTTTCTTAAGACCTTAGGGGATCACTGTAAAAAAATGCGTTTGCAGAAAGGCTACTCTATAGATCGCCTCTCTAAAGAGTCTGATCAATTGTCGCCGGCCAGCATTGATCGCTTGGAAAAGGGAACGGCGGATTCACAGACACTGGTTTTGCTAAGATACGCCGAAACTTTGGGGGTAAGTCTTGTCGATTTATTTGGTTTTTTAAAAAATGCACCGAATATATCACAAGACGAGCGGATTATTCCTTATGACGAAGAATTGCGTCCCCCTAAGAGCTACATACCTGTTTATACTATTCGTGTAGCGGCAGGGAAATTTTCAGACGACAGTGATAAATCTAATGAGCATCCGTTGGGATGGATTGACTTGAACCTTAAAGCACCCAGCGAAGACTATTTTGCCACTTATGTGTATGGTGAATCTATGCAGCCAAAAATTAATCATGGCGACTTATGCTTATTTCGCAAATACACAGGGGGAAGTCGTCAGGGAAAAATATTTCTTATTCAAGCGCGCAGTCTGCGGGACTCTGAAACCGCAGAATCTTTTGTGGTTAAAAAATATATGCGCCAAACGCCACCTAAGCATACGGGCGAAGATGCCGATGCAAATGCTGTTATTCATCTTATTTCAGAAAATTCCAGATTTTCGCCGATAATTTTGTATGGTTTAAAAGATGAAGATGTTCAGACGATTGCTGAATTTATCAAAGTCGTCTAAGCCTCAGGACCAATAGCTCCGCAACATTTTTTATATTTCTTACCACTACCACAGGTGCACGGATCATTGCGCCCTATTTTGGGTTGTTCTCGAACGACAGTGACGGGTTTTTCGTGATGATGGTGATGGCCTTCGCCTTCTTTGTGCGTATGCGATTCGCCGTCGATGAAATACCAATTTCCGTCTTTATCTTTGCGAAAAGTTGAAACCTCGTGATGTTCTAATCCTTCGCCATCAACTTTGTAGGTTGCCATAAATTCGACGGTGCCTTTGGAATCGTTTTCCCCACCTTTATCAACGGACATAATTTGCAAACTTTTCCATTCAGTTTGTTGCGCCCATTTTTTGGTGGAAGCCTTATCAAAATCAGTACGTGATTCAGGGGCCAAACTTTTTTCTAAGAAATCAATATTGCCAGCCACATAAGAGCTGTATCGAGCGCGCATAAGTTGTTCTGCCGTGGCGGCCTTTTTTTCGCCCGTAATAATTGGTTCGCAACAAGAACTAAAATTTAATGATGATCCGCAAGTACATGTCATAAAAATCCTTATCGCTTTATCCATAGTTAGGTCGTTAGTCTGACACCTTTAGCATACGATAATATAGATAATAGTCTAGTTTTAACAAACTTTTTATCTCTACCTAGACAGAAGAAGCAACAGGCCCGGTAATAAATATATACACGAGGGGGCAATGTGAATCGCATACTAAAAGTACTATTAGCAGTTTTTGTTTTACTTATCGGATATCAAGCATCTGCTGAAAGAATAAAAATTCAAATTAAGCCGACTGATATTTTAACTAGCGCTTCGGTTATGCGCTCAATAAGCTTTACCCAACTAAAAGTTAAGGGTTTCGAAAATGAAAAAACAGTTGGGGCGCCAGAGTTGCCGGTGAAAAGCTGGTTGATTCAAGGAACCCCTGAAAATATTCAAGTTCAATTAACTAATAAATCTTTTGTAGTGATGAATAATACCCGCCCTTACCCCACCCAAAAGCAACTGTGTCGATGTGCCGATGATAAAGCTATTGAATTCACTATGAATAATGAAATCTATCAAAAGGGTTTGCAACAAGTTCAAATTAATTATCTGGGAGATTTCCGCGGTCAGCCGATAAGTCGCGTAGACGTTAGATTGGGCACTTATGATGCCGACTTAAACCAAGTTAAGGTGATGGTTGATGTTGAAGTAGATATTAATCAACCCATATTTTCTTTAAATCCTGGCGACGACAGAGATTATCTTATCATTGCACCGGACAACTTGGCGGAAGGCGTCAATGAGTTTGCTGATTATAAACGCCGACAAGGATATAACGTATTCATAGAGTCGATCTCCTCACCTAACAATGTTACTGCTGCCATTCAAAGTTTGATTAAAAAATACTACACCGATTTTGGGATCGATTTTGCGATTCTAATCGGAGGAGAAAAAGAGTTGCCGATGTTCAGACTGTCAACTTCTGGCGGAAGCACGCCAAGTGATTTACCGTATTTTACAATGGGCGGTGCAAATGACTATATACCGGATATTTTTGCTAGTCGTATAGTTGCATCCACTCCAGCAAACGTAGCTGCACAGTTGGCTAAAGCAATTGAGTTTGAACAAAAAACTTATATAAACAATGCAGGTCTAAAAAGCTCAATCAGTATCGCCTCGAATGAAGGATTCAATCCATCGGACAAAGAATATGTACTGGCTATTGATAAGGCTTTCAATGATAAATTAAACATTGCGGCCACCCATTTTTATGAAAACGATCCGAAATCAAACCCCAAAGAGTTAAATACAAAATTAGCTGAGGGCGCTGTTTGGTTAACGTATTTAGGTCATGGATCCGGCACTAGCTGGCCGAGCATGTATTCCGAATATTTTGTTAAAGACATCGCGGCGACCAACAATAAAGACGCAGTTAAGCCGATTATAATTGATGTTGCCTGCCAAAATGGACGCCTTATTTCCGGTAACCTAGGTGCTTTATTTATGTCGACACAGTCGACACAAAGCAACTCCTATGGAGCAGCCGCTTATTATGGTGGGACGGTTGATATTTCTTGGCATCCACCAGCAGTCATGGCTCAAGGGATTGCGTTTGAGCATATCGACAAAAACTTTAAACATTTGGGCGAAGCCCTTTTAGCCGGCCAGCTTTATTTAGCGACTAAGTGGAATAATCATAGCCAAGTGGTTGATAACTTAGAGTGGTATCATTTGCAAGGCGACCCAGGGATGAATATTCAGTTTTAATAACAAGTATTAGATAAATTGGTAGGGAGTACAGGATTCGAACCTGCGACATCCACCTTGTAAGGGTGGCGCTCTACCAACTGAGCTAACTCCCTATTGATAGTCAGGTAGATATAGCTTTGAGTTGTGCTAGACTCAAGTACTTTTAAGCGGGATTTTAGTTGCCCGAATTGCAGTCAAAATTAAAAATATAGGGATGTTTAAATGCCTAATAAGTTTGGTGGCCTTGTGTTTATTTCATGCTCGCATAGGGTGGGCTGAACCGATCAAACTTTCTCCCATAATTGGCTTTGGCCAAGAGATGTTTAATTTTAGTTTAAGCGAAATTAAAGGAAACAAAGACAAGATAAACTATGAACCAAATATAGCCGGCATTACCCGCTTAGGCGTTAATGCCTATGGGTTTGGCGTGGGATATTCTATTCGAAGCACAGAGGACCCAGACCCACTGAAGGGTTCGACAGACTTCTTTGATTTTCAACTGGGCTATCATAATAAAAAATGGGGCGCAGATCTTTTTGTACAAGAATATAAAGGTTTTTATTCTGAAGACACACCCCAGATACAAACTTTTCCTGATTTACGATTTCAACATTACGGAGTTTTAGGTCGATATGCGATCGACGAAAGTGAGTTTTCTGTAGCAAGCCTTATGGATCAATCGGAAGATATAAAAACGACCGCAGGCAAAATTTATATTGTCACTGGATTCTCACATCACGAAATGCAAACAGACATTTCATTAATGCAGCAAGATTATGTAGGCACGAATCCAGAGACTGAAGCCTTAAGAAAAATGCAGGTTACGTCTGTGCATTTAGGGGCAGGAGCCGGCAAATACTGGGTCAGCACCTCGCGGTGGTTTGCTGGAGCACTATTAGATATGTATGGAACCTACGGACTGTATACTTACGAAAATGATATGCTAGAAAGATCCAGCAGCAGCTATGGAACCGTAAGCTTTAACATTAGGGCCGGATTTGGATATGCAGGTGAAAAATTTAAAAGTGGATTTAGTTTGGCCGGAGATAAGACCACTTTGCGCGTTCCCGGCTCAGGTTTTATGAATCCCCAAGCCGTTCGCGTGTTACTTTATTTTAGAATCGCTTTTTAATAGTTATTTTTACACTTAACTAATGTCGAGCTAGAAACTTTTTTCAAAATTACATTTTGAGCTTTTACTGTCTGGGTTGAATAACCTTTTGAAGACTGGTTATCATTAACGAGTCTTTGAAAGTTAGCCCCTAGGGTCCAGTAGCCGCAAGTGGCAGGATTCAAATCTAAGTCTGAGCTATTGAAAGATCCCATCTTCAGAATATAGTTGTTCATGTTAAACCGAATAATATTTTTATCGTAATTGCTTTGATATCCCACTCCACGCATTAAAGGCTTTTTGCAGTTGTTGGCTTGATAAACCTCTACAGAAAGCTGTTTGATTTTATTGGTGGTACGGGTTACGCGGAATGAAAAGTAAAGATCTTGAGACCGATCGATCGACGCCATCCAAAGACCTTGAATTGAAGACCATGGAAATGTACGAACTGAAGACCATGGAAATGCGTCACCACCTCCCGTGGGCATTGAATTATCGCAAGTCACGATAGCATAATCGGCCTCGCTAATCGGTAAAACCTCTGCATGGGCATGTCCCAGACTTACAAACACTAAAAAACCTAAGCTTAATAAGCTCGTAGTTAATTTTTTCATTATATTTCCCCTCTATTTGAAACTAAATTTTGAACCTTTACTGCTTTATTTAAAAAATAACCATTTTTAGATCTAAAAATATATTTAGGCTGATCAAAATCAGGCTCGATTAATTTACGCAAACGCTTAATCGTGACATAAATTTTGTTGTCATGAACCTCTGGGTTGTAAACTTGCTTCCAAACGTGTTCCACCAGATATTCTTTTGAAAAAACTTCGCCCTGATGGGTAATAAACAATTTAAGCAAATCTAAAAGGATGAACTGATTTTTAAAGTCAATTTTTCCAATTTTACGTTCGACGATTTGATGGTTTTGAAAGTCAAAAGACAGATCAAAATCATGATTTTTTTGAGTAAGGAAAAAATGATCGTACTGTTGGATAACTTTATAAACGGCCTTAGCGTTGTTAGGATCGTTTGTTTTTTTAACCAAATCAAAATAGACATGGGCAACATCTTTTTGTCCTAGTTCGCAAAGACAAGCACCTATATTAGCAAGTATTATACTAGCTACGCTCAGGTGCTTAGAGTGCTTTGTAAGTTCGTAGGCGGACCACAGCACATCTAAAGCCTGATCATATTTTTTAAGATTCATTAAGATCATAGCATTGGCAGAAAGCACGCTGGCCTTAAGGTCTATGTTGTCAATAAACTGAAGAAAAATATTTAAATTGTAAATTTCTTTTAGGGCTTCATCAAACTTCTTTTGGTGTCGTAAGCAAACAGCGATGCCCAAAATAGCGTGGCACGTGTCTTCTTTGTCGTTGTGTTTTAAAGATTGCTCTAAAGCAAGTTTAAAATATTCTAATCCCGATTCAATTTGTTGCTTATAAACAGCGGCAATACCAAATACATAATAAGCTCTGCTGGTGATTTCAATATTTTCACGAATGACGATGTCATGTAGCTTTTCTTTTAAAGCTGAAAGCTGTTCGAAATCTTCGCGTTCAGCATATATGCGAAGTATATACTGTACAGCCTTAAAATATTGCGTGAAGTTTTTTTCCGTCAAAAAAATTTCAGCACTTTGATAGAGATGAGGAAGAGCTTGAGAGTAGTCTCCACGGTCGCAGTAGAGTTTACCCATCTCTAGAGATTGATCGGCATTCATTAATAAGTCCTTTTAGTAGCAAGCAACATGACAGATTCTGAATTGACCGTCAAACAAAGATATAATTTTACGTTGCGTGTGATTGAATAACGGGCTCAGGCCTTAGATTTGTGTAGTAAAATTATGTATTTATAAATTTACAGAATATTAGAGGTATGAGAATAAAAAAAGCCTGCTTTGTTTGCAAAGCAGGCTTGGAAAGCTTATCTGGCGCTGTATTTAGTGGGTATGAACTTGCTGACCAGCATATTTAGGTTTGATGCCTAGGCCGCGTTCATTTTGGTTTTTAAACAGCTCTTTAGGGTTTTTAATTTCTAAGGCATTAATTAGAACCTGATCAACGTGATCCACTAAAATGACTTTTAATTCTTTCAAAATTTCTTTCGGAATATCTTTTAAGTCTTTTTCGTTTTCTTTAGGACAGATCACAGTTTTAATTCCACCACGATGTGCTGCTAAGATTTTTTCTTTTAAACCACCAATCGGTAAAACTTTTCCACGAAGTGAAATTTCTCCGGTCATCGCGACCGTGCGCTTAACAGGAATTTTCATCATCGCTGAAACGATAGACGTGGTTAAAGCTATTCCGGCCGAAGGTCCATCTTTAGGTGTTGCTCCGTCAGGGAAATGGATATGAATATCAATGTTTTCATAGAATTCTTTATCCAATCCAAAAAGTGGTCCGCGCGATCGTGTATATGACATTGCGGCCACACAGGACTCTTTCATCACGTCACCTAATTGACCGGTGACAGTAAACTTTCCTTTTCCAGGAACCGCACTGACCTCTACAGCCAGCAAATCTCCACCCACTTCGGTCCATGCCATACCGTTAGTTAAACCTATTTCGTTTTGTTTTTCGATTTCTCCGTGTCGGTTTTTATGAGGACCAATAAGCGCGACCACTTTTTCAGGAGTAATGGTGTAAGTCGATTCTTTTTTACCTTTAGCTGATTTTTTCTTAGCCGAAGTTTTTGAAGCCTTAGCTTTAGTTCCCGCCTCGGCAGGCACGCCAGCTTTTCTGAAGTTGTCCAATTCATTAGACATAACAATGTCTTTAGCAACTTTTCTAAAAACATTTGCGAACTCTCGCTCTAAGTTACGAACACCTGCTTCACGAGTATAGTATCGAATGACGTCGCGTACGGCTTTGTCTTGAATTAAAATATTGTAATCTTTTAAACCATGATTTGCCAGTTGTTTGGGGATTAAGTAGTTTTTGGCGATATGGAATTTTTCTTGTTCGATATAACCATCTAAATAAATAATTTCCATACGATCTAACAACGGACGAGGCACCGCCCCTAAGTTATTAGCTGTGGCCACGAACATAACATTGGATAAATCATATTCAAGCTCTAGATAGTGATCCGAGAACGATGAGTTTTGCTCTGGATCCAATACTTCAAGCATGGCCGAAGCGGGATCCCCGCGAAAATCATTAGCCATTTTATCGATTTCATCTAAAAGCAGAACTGGATTTCCTTTGTCTACTTTTCTTAAAGCTTGAAGAATTTTACCCGGCATGGCTCCAACATAAGTTTTACGATGTCCGCGAATCTCAGCCTCATCACGTACTCCACCCAAACTGATACGTGCAAAAGGACGATTTAAAGATTCTGCAATAGAGCGTGCTAACGATGTTTTACCCACTCCAGGAGGCCCCGCTAAACAAAGAATAGGGCCGCGCATATTTTTAGACAGAGATAAAACAGCTAGATATTCTAAAATACGCTCTTTTACTTTTTCTAATCCCCAGTGATCATTGTCTAAAATTTTCTTCGCATTTTTTACATCATGACGATCCTGAGAGTAATCTTGCCAAGGAAGGGACAGAACCCAATCGATGTAATTTCTGACTACGGTGGCTTCCGCACTCATTGGTGACATCATTTTTAATTTTTTAATTTCTTTATTAACTTTATCTTTGGCTTCTTGAGGCATTTTTTTATCGCGGCAACGAGCACTTAGCTCTTCAAGCTCTGCTTGGTAATCATCTTTTTCGCCAAGTTCTTTTTGAATGGCCTGCATTTGCTCATTCAAATAGTATTCTTTCTGAGACTTTTCCATCTGCTTTTTAACACGCGTGCGAATTTTCTTTTCAACCTCTAGAATTTCTATTTCGCCAGTCATTAGGTTTAACAAGTGTTCTAAACGTTTTGTTGGGTCTAAAATTTCAAGCACGGCTTGTTTGTCTTCAAGTTTTAAATTTAGCTGCGCGACGATAATATCAGCCAATTCACCTGCGTTTTCAATGCTAGATACGCGCATTAGAATTTCTGGCGGAATTCTTTTATTCAGTTTCACATAAGTTTCAAAAGTGGATTTTACAGATCTGACAAGGGCAGAGGCTTCAGTCAAATTCTCAACGTCTTCTTCAATTACTTCGCAGTTAACCACAAAAAAATTATCATTAGCGACAAAGTTTTTAATTTTTGCCCGCGTTTTGCCTTCGACCAAAACTTTGACTGTTCCATCAGGAAGGCGAAGCAGCTGAATGATTGTACCTATCGTACCAATCGAGTAAATGTCTTTTTCTTCAGGGTTGTTCGTTTTGGCATCTTTCTGAGCAGCTAGAACAATGTCTGTTTGCTTGCTCATAGCATCTTCGAGTGCACTGATACTTTTTTCTCTTCCGACAAAAAGTGGCATCATCATATGTGGAAATATAATGAGATCACGGAGAGGAAGCAGAGGTAGTTGTTGAGTAGTATTAGCGGCCATGTGAACTCCTTCCTTGAAAAAATACTTGAATCATAAGGTTCAAGTACGGGTAAAGGGGCTTGCCTATCCTTAGGCGCCATTTTACTTACTTTTATTTTACGTTCTAAATGACGAGGCTGGAAAGAGAAATTTTGCATTTTATCTAAAATAAAACGAGCTAGATGTAGGTCTGTATAAAAGTTGCTCGGATGACATACAGTGCATAATTAAATGGGATAAAAACAATAAAAATTTATTATTTATTAACCCATTAATGTCTTGCTTCTAAAAAAGAACTGATTTTGGTAAAGCGCGCTATTGACTACGCGCTTTCGCTCTGTTTTTTGTTTTTTTCCTGCTCGGCCTTTTGTTTCATTTCTTCGTCAGAATAATACACAAGCTTTGGTGCGTTAGCCTCGCGGATGACTTTTTCATCAACGACTACTTCTTTAACATTTTTCATTCCGGGAACATCAAACATTACATCAAGCATCGCGGACTCAATAACACCACGAAGGCCTCGGGCGCCGGTTTTACGTTTTAAGGCCTCTTGCGCGATAGCGCGAATGGCATCGTCAGTAAAGCGTAAGTCCACCCCTTCAAAACTGAATAATTTTTGGTATTGCTTAACTATCGCATTTTTAGGACGAGTTAAAATATCAATCAACGCTGTCTCTCCCAAAGGAGCTAGTGAGGCAATAACAGGTAGGCGACCAATAAACTCCGGAATTAAACCAAACTTAGCTAAGTCATCAGCCTCTATCTTGGTGATAAGTTCTTCTGTATTTTTTGAATTAACACCGACATCCCCGCCAATACCCATAGATTTATTAGTGGTACGGTTTTCAATGATTTTATCAATGCCCGCAAAAGCTCCGCCACAAATAAAAAGCACATTGGTGGTATCTACTTGAATAAATTCCTGTTGAGGATGTTTGCGTCCACCTTTTGGTGGCAGGCTGGCGACAGTGCCTTCAAGAATTTTAAGCAAAGCTTGTTGAACACCCTCTCCACTGACATCACGAGTAATGGACGGATTTTCAGATTTACGAGAAATTTTATCAATTTCATCGATATATATAATTCCCTTTTTACATTTTTCAATGTCGTAGTCTGCGGCCTGAAGTAAGTTTAAGACGACGTTTTCTACATCTTCACCCACATATCCAGCCTCAGTTAAGGTGGTGGCATCGGCCATCGCAAAAGGAACATTTAAAATTCGTGCAATTGTTTGAGCAATTAATGTTTTTCCCGATCCTGTCGGTCCAACTAGTAGAATATTCGATTTTTGAAGCTCTACATCAGTGACTTTTTTATTATTGATCGCATTAATTCTTTTGTAATGATTGTGAACAGCAACGGATATGGTTTTTTTAGCTTGAAGTTGACCTATGACGTAGTCGTCTAAAAAGGCTTTAATTTCAGCGGGCTTAGGAACGCGGAAGGCACCTTTAACCGTGCTTTCTTTGTCTTTCTCTTCATCTATAATATCCATGCACAGATCAATACACTCGTCACAAATATAGACTCCAGGACCAGCGATTAATTTCTTAACTTCTTTTTGACCTTTGCCACAAAAGGAACAACGCAATTGAGAATCTTTCATAATTTAAGTTACCCTTTATTCATCTTTCTAGAGTCAATAACATGATCAATAAGACCAAACTCTTTTGCTAACTGCGGATCCATATAATTATCACGCTCCATAGCGTGATATAATTTTTCATAAGTCTGTCCAGTGTGCTTAACATAGAGGTTAGTCAACTTTTCTTTGGTTTTAATTAATTCTTTGGCATGAATTTCAATGTCAGTAACCTGACCCGAAAGCCCTCCTCCACTTAGTAGTGGCTGATGAATCATAATGCGAGAATTTGGCATTGAATAGCGTTTACCCTTTGTTCCAGCCATCAGCAGCAATGATCCCATGCTGGCTGCCATCCCTAAGCAGTAGGTCGCGACATCGCATTTTACAAATTGCATCATGTCGTAAATGGCCATACCCGCAGAGACGCTGCCACCTGGTGAATTGATATAAAACTGAATGTCTTTTTCAGGGTTATCGACTTCAAGAAATAAAATTTGAGCAATAATTGCATTGGCGACTTCATCAGTAACCGCAGAACCTAAAATAATAATACGATCTTTTAATAATCTTGAGTAAATGTCATAAGACCGCTCACCTTTGGAAGTTTGTTCAATTACATAAGGTATGGTTGGCACACGAGCTCCTGTTGTTGGTTAGTTCTGCAGTTTGTATCGGAGGGGGTTGTTCGATACTTAAAGTTTCAGCTGAAATTCAAGACTTAAGTTGACCTGCCTTAAGCTAATATGTTTCACATGATTACGACGAGTCTAGTCTAAAAACTGTGCTGGTAATAAAAACCTACAGAAACCTCTCAAAATAATACATAATAATGCTTTTTTAAGACTTAAAACAAACAGGAGATTTTATGGCAGCGCAAAAAAAAGCTAAAACTAATGTAGCTACGACAGCAAAAATGCAAGTGCATTTTCATGCAAAAGACGTTTCAACTTTACAGGGGCAAGCCGTCGTCTTTTTTTCGCAAAGCGTAGGGCAAAAAGAAAAGTCCGCGGTCATTGTTGAAAAAGAAATTAATAAAATATTTGCAGCCTCAGTGGCGGAGAAAATGATCACTGGAACAGCCAATGAAGTGGTCTTGTTTCGCGAAGCGAACTTGAACGACTTTAGACATGTTTTTATTTTGGGTTTAGGAGAAAAAACGAAGTTAACTCATGAAACCTTTAGGCAAAGTGCTGCAGCGCTAATTAAAGAGGCTAGAGCTTCAAAAATGGAAGAAGTTTTTGTCGGCTTCGATAACATTACTTCGGGCAAAAAAGATTTAGCAAAATATATTCAAGCTTTCGTGGAAGGTCTTTATTTGAGCGGATATACTTTTGATGAACTTAAAAGTGTAAATGGTAAAAAAGAAGACAAGAAAACTTTGCAGATTCATTTAGTATCCAAATCCGCAAAAGATAAAAGTTTAGTTTCGGCTTTTCAACAGGCAGTAATAGTTGCAGAAGCGACTAACTTTGCAAAACGTTTAGGTGATATGCCAGGGAATATGATGACACCGACTATCTTAGCGGACTCAGCCATCAAAGCGGCTGCAGGAACAGGTTTAAAAGTTACAGCGTGGGATAAAAAACGAATTGAAAAAGAAAAAATGGGCGGTCTTTTGGGCGTATCGCAGGGTTCAGATCAAGAACCACGTTTTATTATTATGGAATATAATGGCGGCGCAAAAAGCGAAAAACCATTAGCGTTTGTCGGCAAGGGATTAACTTTTGATTGCGGTGGCGTCAGCATTAAGCCAAGTGCCAAGATGGAAGAAATGAAATACGACATGTGCGGAGGCGCCGCAGTCATTGGAACTATGTTGGCGATCGCACGATTAAAATTAAAAGTAAATGTAGTGGCCTATGTTCCTGCGACTGAAAACATGGTTAACGGACGCGCGACTAAGCCAGGCGATGTTCATGTTGCTCGCAACGGAAAATCTTTTGAAATAAATAATACGGATGCTGAAGGCCGACTTATTTTAGCCGACGGCCTTTGTTATGCCAGCGAACAAAAACCAAAGTTTATTATCGACACAGCGACTTTAACCGGAGCGATGGCCGTTGCTTTAGGGAATGTACACACCGGATATTTCACTAAAAATTCGGCTTTAAAAAATAAAATTGAAAAAGCCGCCGCAGAGTCTGGAGAGCTTGTGTGGAACATGCCTTTAGTTGATCATCATGCACGCGACATGAAGGGTACTTATGCAGATCTTTCAAATATGTCTTATAGCGGAGGCGCTGGATCAGCTACAGCGGCTGCTTTCTTAGAGCAATTTGTAGATTCCGATATTCCTTGGGCGCACTTTGATATTGCGGGAACGGCATGGGCCTGCGGTAATCGTTTGAACTATTGTACCGCTAAAGGAGCTACCGGAGTTATGGTTCGCACCTTTTTAGAAATCGTTAAACAATACGTTTAAAGGGAGCCTGACCCCTTTTAAAACTCGAGAACTATAGGAGTGTTGTTGCTCAGGCTGTCTTGGGCGACTTTTATGATTTTTGACTCTGTTGCAGATTTAAAAACGATTTGACTTAATATCCAAGTTTTAGACCATTCGTCTCCGTTAATGAGTTCGAATACTTCTTTGTATCCAGAAAATTTAAATTCAGCGTTGCGAGCCTCTTCTTTAAGAAGTTTTTCAAACGGAATTTTAATAACTGCAATTTCGGCGGGATCTTGGCCTGGAATACAAGTTGAAGTTATTTTTAACGTGGAGGCTTCTCCAGATACGGAAACTCCGTAGGCTTGGAAAAAAAGTTCGACGTGGGAAAAGTTTTTACAAATCTGTGAAGAAAAACCCTCAAGCGCTACTACTTTTTCATTAGCTATCGTATAGATTTTAATTCGCTTGCTTAGCTCAGATTTTAGTTTATCAGAACTTAAAAACTTTAAGCTGCTCAATTTAGATTCATGAATCGAGGCCAAATCCCGTTCAATAAAGATGTCTTTTGAAACAACATAAAAAAATGATAACCCGGCTATAAAGGTTATAATAAATAGTAAAGTGACACGTACCTTGTTGTTTTTCACAGTTTCAACTTTAACATAAAATCCCGTTTATAGGATACTAGACTGGCTAAAAGTCTTGTGTATCAAAGTAGGGCGTCTCAAAAAAGTCATTTAGTTTGTTGAACTTTTTACCGATAATACAATGTGGTTAAAGCATTAAAAAAACTTTATAAAGTCATGTACTTAACAACAATTGCCGCGGTGGTTTCTTCTTGTAGTAGCAGCGGCGATTCCATAGATAAGCTTTTTGGCTCAAACACCCCGATTCTTAGCGCACAATCCAGCAAATCCGTCTCACAGACGGATTTGCTAAAAATTGACGTTAACAATATTCGCGATGGAGAACCTGGCACCGATGAAGACATGACCTATACATGTTATTATGATCGAACGCCTGACGGAACGGTGTTGTCGAATACGCCATGTGCTGCGATACCTCATTCAGCGATTAGTTTTAATTCAGCAACTGGTGTGCTTGAGTGGACGCCGGCACAGCATAATGACAATTTAGGAGAATACGAAATAAAAATAACAGGCATCAGTGATGCGGGCGAATCTTTTCAAACTTTTAATATTGGAGTTCGATTAAAATTTGGCGGAGTCAGTGGAGTTCACTCCATCACCGGTATTTCTGCCGGCTTAAATTGGGTGGGGAATGCCAATGCGGCCGCTTATCAAATATTTGTTTTAAATTCGATAACAGGCTTGTATGAACTTCACCAAACTGTTGTGGGCGGTGCAACTACAGGAGCTACGGCTACTGGCTTTTCGCCAAATACGAACTATACAGTGCGAGTGAATGCAGTTGATACGCTAGGGTTCTTGGACACCAATTCTGTTTCTACAACTTTTGTAACTACAGAGTTGGTTAAGTTTACCATGAGCACCAATACGTTGGATGCGCCAGCAGGAACACCGGTCAACTTTACCATCACCACATTTAACTCTGATGACAGCCCCCAAACAATAGGCGGATTATCATTAACAACTCATATAGATAGCGGCACCACATCAGGAAATTTTTCACCTGTTACCGATAATAACAATGGAACTTATTCATTTACTTTTACTCCGACGACAGTGGGTACAAATCCGGTCATCGTTGTGGCTACTAATACCACAACGTATTTTTTAAATAACACTATTACTTTATCGGCACGTCCGGGGCCTGCAAACTCGGCGAACTCATCAATATCGTCGTCATCGAATACAACCACTTCTGGAAATTTTGTAGAAATTACGTCGCAGTTGCGTGATCAATACAATAATCCAATATCTTCTGGTGTTGTTGTAACGTTTGGCGCAGCTGGCGCAGGAACTTCTACGGGCACATTTGGCGCAGTAACTAACCAAGGAAATGGCGTCTATAAAGCTAATTATACCGGAGTTCTTGCGGGCACGGCCAAAGATATTGTTGTGCTTGTTGATGGATCACCATTAGCTATTTCTACTCCGGTAACAGTGACTCCGGGTGTTGTTTCTTCAGCCACTTCTACGCTCGCAGTATCTTCGCCAACAATATTATCTGGTACCGACGCGACTGTGACGGCAACTTTAAGAGACGCCGCTGGAAACCTTATTCCAAGTGGAGTATTGGTTACTTTTAATAAAACGGGCGGATCATCCACCGGTAATTTTGGAGCTGTGACCAATAATGGTGATGGAACCTATACCACAACATATACAGGAATTTTAGCAGGATCAGCGCAAACACTGACTGTCAGCGTAGACGGACAAGCTTTAACACCAACCACTACAATTGCAGTACTTCCAGGAACACCGCACGTGGGGAATTCAAGTTTTAGCTTATCGGCGGCCACCGTCGTGTCAGGCAATTTCGTTACTGCTACGGCGACAATTAAAGATGTAAACCATAATCCTATTGAATCAGGTATTACCGTTGATTTTACAAAAACCGGCGGCACATCTACGGGCAACTTTAATGCCGTAACTAATCAAGGCAATGGAGTTTATACTATTCGTTACACGGGTATTGTTGCAGGTACGGCTCAAAACATTCATATACAAATCGGTGCGGTAAATTTTTTGGGGCCACAGACTATAACTGTATTGGCGGCATCCCCTGATCCAGGAAACTCATCGTTGGCGGTGACCGCGAATACAGTTCAATCGGGAAATTCAGTTACTTTTACGGCCACAGTGCGAGACTTAAATAACAATCCAATTGCCAGTGGATATACCATCAGTTTTTCCAAAGCTGGCGGAACTTCGACAGGTAATTTCAGCGGAGTGACTAATAATTTAGACGGTACATATACCATTGATTATACGGGCGTAATCGCAGGATCAGCACAAACCGTTTATTTATTAGTTGATAGTATTGGCTTGGGACCGACGGAAACCATAACAGTATTGCCAGGAGCACCCTCTAGCATACTTTCAACCTTGACGGTCAGTTCAAATACAATTACCGCAGGCACAGCAGCCACATTGACGGCAACGATAAAAGATTCTAGTGGAAATCCAATTAGCGCGGGCATTGTTGTAGGTTTTGATAAGTTTGGTGGAACATCTACGGGGACATACAGCGCGGTAACAAATCAAGGTAATGGCGTTTACACCGCAACTTACACGGGTCATGTTGCCGGCACAGCACAAACCGTTCAAGCCAACGTGGACTTGGCGGGTTTTGGTCCAACACAAAGTATTCAAGTCGTTGTGGGAGTTCCTAACTTAGCGAACTCCAGCTTAAGTGTAAGTGCAGCCACTGTTGCTTCAGGTTCTGCGGTGAATGTTAATGCTGTACTTAGAGACTCTGAAAATAATCCTATCACCAATCAATACACAATTACATTTGATGCCATTGGGGGATCAAGCACGGGAACGCTGGCAGCCACGAACAATGGCGGAGGCGGAAACTTTAGCACTACATATCCTGGAGTGATAGCCGGTACTGCGCAAACCATTCGAGTTTTTTATGACGGAATTCAAGTTGTTGGCCTAACTGATACTGTGGCTGTTATACCGGGTCCCGTTTTTCCAGCGAATTCATCCTTTACCATTTCTAATAGTGCAAGCGCTATCGTTCAATCGACCTCAAGTGCAGATCTTTCAATCAGCATTCGTGATGCAAATAACAACGCAATTTCAGATGTCGCAACAGCGATTACGTTTAATAAAACAGCCGCTGTCAGTGATGGTAATATTTCTGCTATCACAAATAACGGTAATGGTAATTACAGCGGACTGTATGTTGGAACGACCACTGGAACTGCTCAAACAGTTACATTAATCGTGAATGGTACAAACACAGGCATGAGTATTACAGCTACGGTGACAGCCGGACCACCCACACAAATTGCCATGACGACGATTCCACCCGGTCCGCTGAATAGTATTGATTGTAACGGTCCATATATTATGACTTTGCGGGATGCCAACAACAACACGACCTTTTCGGTGTCGCCTGTTACTGTTAGCTTAACCTCATTACCCGTAAGTTCACATGTGGGAACTATTTTTAATGATGCAAATTGTGTGACGACCCCAGCGACGCAATTAACGATACCCGTTTCAACTCCGACAAAAACTTTCTATTATAAATCTTATCGTCCGCAATCGATCACATTAACATTGTCTCCGAATTTAAGTATTGCATCCACTGACGTGACTCTTGCGAATATCCCCGTCGTTTCGTGGATAGGGGCATCTGCCCAATTTACCATGAGTGGAAGTGGAACGCAGAACGTGTATGATCATACCGGCGGAGGGTTGGATCGCCCTTCTGATATGGTTATCGATGGTAACTTTATGTACGTTGCCGATTCCATAGCGAATAGAATCGTAAAATATAATCTTCTCACAAATACTGTCGTTGGGTGGATAGGGCACATTTCTTCCAGCGAAGGAATTGCCGCTTTTGATGCCAGCGCCGCATGCGACAATTTAGCTGTCGGTGATTTAACACCAAAATGGTGTACTGGCGGCCAATCAAATCAGATTAGCGCTACACTGTTAAATACACCGACAAGATTAGCTACTGATGGCACATATCTGTATGTAGCAACAGCCCATCGAATCCAAAGATATTTAGCAGCAGATGGATCTTATCATGGTTGGTATGGCCGAATAAATAATCGCGCTGGTATGTCAGACGATGGAGTGACTCCGAATGTAGGTACATGTTGGAATGCGGGAAATGGCAACACTACGCCACAGTGGTGTTTTGGCGGAACTAATAATGCTTCAACCGGCGATGGTCAGTTTAATTCTATTACAGGCTTAACATATCGTGATGGATACTTATACATTACTGATTACGATAATCATCGAATCCAAAGATTAGATGTAACGGGACCAGTGCCAGTGTTTTCTGGGTGGATAGGACGTATCGGCTCAATAGCGGGTATGACTGATGACGGCGTTGGTGGAGTTAACTGTATCAACGCTGGTGTGGGTGGAGCGACGCCTCAATGGTGTTACGGCGGAACAGCGCAAGTTTCTCGGAGATATCAGTTAGCTACGACTCCTGTTATTGAAGCGGCTCCGCCAGAAGGATTTAGAAATCCAACGGGGACCGCTGCAGATGCTACCTATCTTTATATTTCTGATGCAAATAACTATCGAATCGTTCGCGTTAACAGAGCAGCAGGAACTTTTGAGGGATGGATTGGTCCGGTTCGAGCCTCAAATGTAACGAATCCCACAGTTCCAGTTTATGGGGCTAATCAATACACTTCAACTTGGACAACCGGTGGAGTTGTCTCTGGAAACAGCAATGGTATGGGATTTAATTGGATTCAAAACATGTACGTCGATGAAGCTGACAATATGCTTTATTACGCCGATCAAAATGGTCAGCGCGTGGCTAAAGTAAGTACGGTTGATGGCAGTGGAATGGCTTGGATTGGTCGAAACTCAGCGTCACCTACTGGTGGTAACCCAGGGTGTAGTAGTACTCCAGTTAATGGAACTAATCCAGGTTGGTGTACTGGCGGAGCTGCAGGTCGTTTTGGAAATGCCAACGGAACTTTTTATAATCCTTTAAGTGTTGTTTTAAACGGAACAAAAATTTATGTTGTCGACAGCATCAATGCCCGTGTTCAAAGATTTAATAAAGTTTCTGGAACATTTGATGGTTGGATTGGGGCTGGTAGCGTGGTCGCCCAAACGTGGGCACGCGAACTTGAGCCCGGAACGATTCCAGCACGCTCTGGTTTTGATGATTACTCATTTATGGAAAATGCCAACGGTTCTTGGTATATGGGTATAGCCGCAGACCCAACAGGAACACATTTATATCATGGTGATAATTGGCATCGGATTAAAAAGTTTAATTTCTTAAATGGATCAATTGTAGGTTACGTTGGAGTGATTAATAATTTTGGACCAACGGGGCCTGCAGAGTGTGTCGGGTATACATCCGGATTTACTCCAACATGGTGTACTGGAGGCGGTCGCACTCAAAGTGGTGGTGGCGTTCATGGTTATAATAATCCATTCTCAGTTGCTGCTGATGGCACTTATGTTTACGTCGCCTCATACAGTAATGGTCGAATTGATCGTATTTTAGCCAGTGATGGAACCTATATGGGTTGGCTAGGTCGCATTGCAACTTCACCGACAGATGGTGAAAGCACATGTAACGGAGCAGGTGTCGGTACTTACACTCCGGGATGGTGTATCGGTGGAACCGCAGGCACAATATCTAATGAAACTGGTTTTAATAACCCGCGCGCCGTTTATTATGATGTTTTAACTTCAGTTATTTACACTAATGATTCCAGCGGACGGTTGATTCGTATCAATCCAGCGACTGGCGCTATGACCGGAGTAACCGGCGGAGTATCGGCTGGTGCTGGCGGATGTACGATTTCTGGAAATGTGGCGAGTGAGTGGTGTACGACATCCGCTACAGGCGTAAGTACGAACAACTATGGTGGAATTAATAATGGTGCCGGTATTGCCGCAAATACCAATTATATTTTTGTTGCAGACATGGGTCGTCATCGTGTGGCTCGTTTTGAAAAAGTGACCGGATCGCCGGCTGGATTTTTGGCGGCATTAACAAATACAGCAAATGTTGATGTAGTTAGTGCCAATTTCACAGTGAACGCCTTAGTGACTCCGAATGGATGTCTTGGCTTGGGTGGCGGATCGGGAACTCCAGGTTGGTGTATCGGTACAGGCAATGGTGTTGCATTAAATATTGGAACAGGCACTGGTGATAGCCAGTTCAATTCGCCTCGTGGTATATGGGCTGACGACAGTCATGTCTTTGTGGCTGATCATGGAAACAATAGACTTATGA
This sequence comes from Pseudobdellovibrionaceae bacterium, assembly GCA_022843825.1. Lineage (GTDB taxonomy): Bacteria > Bdellovibrionota > Bdellovibrionia > Bdellovibrionales > Bdellovibrionaceae > Pseudobdellovibrio. The sequence goes on along the minus strand of JALHMX010000021.1, from coordinate 3,715 downwards.
AATTCGATGCCGCAACAGGTGTGTACATTGGCTGGAAGGGCTATATTGCAGATGCTACTGGAATGACATGTTTATCTGGCATTCCTGTAACAGGATCGGTCACTCCTGATTGGTGTACCGGTGGCTTGTCTGGTCCAGGAACTAGTCTAGGTGGCTTCAACGGACTTTCTGGATTATGGGGAGATGCGAGTTATATCTATGTCGTAGATACCCGTAATAATCGTATAGTTACAATTCCTCGATAGTCGAAAACTCGACCTATGGTGTGTTGATAAAAATTGATACATTGCCGATGTAGAGACTGTGAAAACACTAAAATTTACAAGTATTTTTTTGACAGGTATAGTGTTCAGCTTAAATATACAAGCAGCTGAAGTCGTTTTTGAGTCAAATATAAAATATAAGAAAAACGAAGCCACTGAGTTTGCTGAGCTTAAAACGCAGGAACCATTGGTTATGGAAAATGGCGATCGAGTGTTTGTAAGTATGAATGAAGGCATACCGTTGCTAATACTTTCTGCCAGCCAGACAAATTCAAAGATAACGATTCCGAATTCACAACTTTCAATGGTGGCCTTAGAGCAAACTAGGCCTTATTTAGAAAAAACAACTAATGAAATTATCGAAGGTTTACGCCGCGTGGAATATTTGATAAGCCGTCGCGACTATACCCAAGCTGTAAACCGCATTACTGCTTTAAAAGAAAAACACAAAGGGTTGTCTTCCGTATTGTTTTTAAGCGGAACTGCGAACTACTTGGCCAATAATAAATCAGTTGCCATAAAAGATTTAGAAAACGGTTTGATTATTAACCCTGAAGATTCTTCGGCGAAAAAGTTGCTTGAAAAAATAAAGAAGGAAATATGATCAGTTTACCCATCGGCTTTATTTTATGTTCGGTGATATTTTATTTTACAATGGGTTCAGCGAACCTAGGGTTCTACTTTAATACGCACTCTTTGTTACTTATTTGTGGGGGTAGCGTGACAATATTGCTTATGTCTAATCCTAATTTAGTTCTTAAAAATCTAATGACAGAGTTAGCTGGACTTTTTAAAGAAGATTATAAGTTGTCTCTTGTTACGGATGATCTGGTTAAGCTTTCTCAGAATAAGTTTGATAAATTGCAGTCGCAGGATCCATTAATTTCCTACGCACAAGATTTGTGGACGCAGGGCTTACCGCACGAAACGTTTATTTTGTTGGTTTCTCAGAAACGCAAAGAGCTAGAACAAAGATCGACTGATGCTGTTCAATGTTTAAAAAATTTAGCCAAATATCCTTCAGCACTGGGAATGGTTGGTACAGTTATTGGTATCGTCAATCTTTTCAGAGCGCTTGATGAAAACAAAAATTCGATCGGTCCCGCATTTGCGACAGCATTAACTGCTACATTTTTTGGGTTGATGCTTTCGAATGGACTGGTTATGCCATTGGCAGACCGGATGCAAATTCGCCATATGAATCACAAAAAATATTTACAGCATGTGTATCAAGTGCTGTTAATGATTAATCAAAACGAAGCCGCCCACTTAATTCAAACCGAGGTGTCTCAGCGTGCAGCGTAAGATTTTTGACCCTAACTTAGAACTGCGACCGCCTCGAATTGACAGAGAAGAGGTTGTAGAAGTTTATGAAGATGAAAACTCTCATCTTTGGGCTGTCGCTTATTCTGATTTATTGATGGTGCTTTTAAGCTTCTTTATCTTGTTCTATTCAACAGATACAGGACAGCAAAGACAAAATATGTTGCTGGATTTGGCGCGCGGATTGGCCAGCGAGCCCCAGGTTGTTAAAAATGGTGCAGGATCAGGCGGAATGGGAACAGCCGCAGCATTTGCAGATTTAGCCCACTTAAAATCTTTAAATATTTCTGTCGTCAAAGAAAAAGAAAATCTTGTGCTAAACTTTTCAAACGAGTTATTTAGACCGGGTCGCTACACAATTAACAAAGATCAGGCCTCAGAAATAAACAGAGTTTTAGATGTTATTATAAAGTATAAAGATCATATCAATATATACTTTGAAGGCCATGCTGATAGCAAACAAATACTTCGAAGAAAAAATAGTATTGTTCAGGATAACTTTGTCTTAAGCAGCCTGCGGGCAACGCACGCATTACAGCTGGCAAAGCAAAGAGGCTTTTCTGAGAAGCAACTGTTTGCACAAGCAAATTCATCAAATACTCGAAACTCAAGATCTTTGTCGTTACGTATAGAGCCCATTGCCGCAAGGTCAACAGAAGATGGAAGAGGTTTATGAATAAAATAAAAACTCTGTTTATCTTTTTAAGCTTTATTTCTGTGGCTCAAGCAGATTTATTAAGTCGTTTAAGCGTGGAAGAAGTGTTAAAGGAGCGAATACAACAAGCCATTAAAATTAAAGATAACTCCGCTAAAATTACAGTTCGGATAGAATTTAACAAATATGAGTCAAATGGCGAATCGTTACCGGGTACTAATTTTAATCAAGAATCTTTTTATGCAGATAAACTAGATGTGGCAGATATTAAAAAAGTAAACGTGCAGTTTTTTTCTACGCAAAGTGAAATTACAGACGAACAAAGGACGTTAATACACGCTTTAGTTCCAATCGATAAAAACAAGATATCGATTCTATTTATAACAATACCGACCAATGAAATGGTGCCGACCGGGATACAGCCTAGTGATTTAAGTGAAATTGCAAATCAAACCGTAAAGTTTTTAAGCATAGCTCTTTCTTTAATTTTCGGATTAGTCCTTATAGTCATAGGAGCTATTGCGTTTTTAAACGGTCGTAAAAACAGAGATATGATAAAACAGCAAATTGGCACTTTGGCTTCAGCAATATCGGAAAATGGCATGGGTCAACCGTCTGTACCCCAATCATTTGAAACACAGTCAAAAGCGAACGCTATTGAGACTCAGGAAAATTCATCTGATCAATCAGTTTTTGCAGATTACTCTTTTGAATCATTGAGTGCATTATTTTCAGACCTTTACTGGTGTGAAAAAGATGGCGAGGCCCACTATCTATGGAACAAAATAACGATAGCTCAGAAGACAAATTTACTTGAGCAGCTCGATTTTATGTATGGGTACACTATGCACTTTTTAAATTCGTCACCGATAGCCAATGAAGACCTACTTCACCCGTATTATAACAAACCATTGGCTATGAATAAAACTTCGCAAGAGGCCCTCTCGTCATTAGTTAAAAAGAATTTTGCTTTGTGGTCGAAAATAAGCCCGCTTCGCCAGCAAACTTTACAGCTATCTTTGAAAGAAAAAATTAAGGCTAACTCTACGCCAGCTGGAGTAGTTAAAGTAGAAGAGTTTCCTGTAAGCAAGTTAAGATCACTTCCACGCCCAGTTGCTTTTGGAGAAATATCTTTTGAAGATGAAATGGAAATTTATAAAGACCATCAACTGGTTCCAAAAGCATTGCAGTCTAGCGTTCCCTCTTTGGTGTGGCTAGCATTAAAAGATAAAGCGTATGTAGAACAGCAGTTTGAACAACTGGATGCAAAATTTATGGCTACGGGTTGGGTCGCAGCTCCGGAAATTTTGCGGACATTAGAAAAGTGCATACCTGAAAAGAAATTGTTGCTCTTGCAATCGTATTTAAAGTCTTTAACTCCATCTAAAGCAGCACCAGCATTTGAATTTATGTTCAGGCTGGGCCTAAAAGAAAGCCACCAAAACGATGAATTATTATCTAAAGCTTCGTAGTT
>JALHMX010000020.1 GCA_022843825.1 Pseudobdellovibrionaceae bacterium | reverse complement strand
GAGCATTAACCAACGTAGCAATACTTGAGCGTCGGTTATCAGGCGACGCGGCCTCTATGATTTTAAATTTAATTACTGTACGTACGCAGGAAGAAAAAGAAAAGCCGCCGCCTAAAATGATTCAAGTCGTCTTTCATTTCGTGGAATTTAGTGAGCGCTACTTAAAAGGGTTTCAGTTTGATTTTTCCCCAGTGGTATCCACAGGCGCTGCCATGCAAATGAATGTAGCTCAGCAAGTTGGTGGACAAAATAGCGTGGACTCAATCGCAGGCTTGGTAAATAATTTGTTGCCTAAAATCAATTGGGCGAAGACGCACGGGTTTTTAAGAATACTTGATACGGCCTCAGTTCTAGTTCAAGACGGAGAGCCTGGATCAATCAACCGTGGATCGAATACAACTTCTCAAGGTGCAGCTGTAGGTGCCGGCCAGCCAGCTCCGCAAGAAAATGCAGGCGCAACGACAAATATTTCAGTAACACCACTGATTACGCAGCCAAGAGCTGGCCTTATCCAATTGGAGCTTAATGTATCAAATACGCCTAGTGGTGGAAGTATAGCGTCTAATACTAATGTTAAGACTAAAATCGTTGTGCGTGATCGTCAAAGCGCAGCTTTTGGTGGAATTATTAACAAGGCGACAAATAACGATTACGGTGTACCGGTAAAAAAAGATGCTCTTTTTACATTAAGCGCCGGAAAAAAATACACGAAAAATTCTGGAAACTTTGTGGTGTTTGTAACTCCGATTATTAAAACGTCAGCTAGCGCCGGAGTTGAGCAAGTAAAGAAAAAATTTAGATTGAAAGAATAGTTAAAGGTGAAGGAATGGCTTTAAATTCAAATTGTGCTTTGATCGCAGTTGTTGGTGGAAAAGGCGGCGTCGGCAAGTCAATATTTGCTGCGAACCTTGCAGCAGCAATGACGGCCGAGCTTCGCACAGCCACTTTGCTTATAGATTGTGATAGTAAAAGCGCAGGCGATCAAAATATTATAACTGGATTAAAGCCAGTAAAAACTTTGCGTGAGTTAGCAAACGCGACACAGTTTTTAACTTCGACTCCCCTGCAGCAAATCGTTGCTCAGCATCCTGCGGGATTTTCATATTTGGGTGCGGTCAGAGGACCTGATGAGACTTTAAACGTGGGATCTGATAATTTATCTAAGCTGATCGAGTTTTTTTCAAAAAGTTATAAGTTTATTGTTGTGGATTGCGGAAACGATATCGGGCCTATGCAAAACACTATCTTACAAGATGCCACCGCTATTGCTATAGTAACAACACCAGAAATTTTAGTGGTTCAACAAACCCAACGTCTGATTAATGAGCTGCTTACAAATACTTATCCCAAAGAAATGTTTCAGCTTGTTATTAATAAATTTGGCTCGAATGGTTTGCAGCCGCAAGTCATAGCCCAACATTTAGGTTTAAATCCGCTATCAGTTATTCCTTCAGATGAAAACACAACTATGGCATCGTTGATCCAATCAAAGCCTTTTGTAGTCACGAATCCCAAAAGTGCAATTTCAAATTCCTATTTTGATTTTGTACGAAAACTGACTGGCGGACCACTTCAAAAGTTAAAAACTCTGCAAAAACCGAAACCTGTCGTTAGCTCTTCAACTAGCAGCACTATTTCTGAACTTACAACTCTGTCGGGAAATGTGAGCGGCTATGATGCTCGCACCTTACTAAAACTTCGAGTTCACTCAGAGCTGATTAGAACGGTAGATCTTAAAAAAATCTTGGCTGAAGCTGGTGATAGCGAAAGCAAAGAAAAAGAGGTTCGTGCAAAAACACAGCGTGACGTTGGACAAATAGTTGATCGCGAAGCGCCAGATCAGTCACGAGAAGAGCGTCAAAAACTGGTTAAAGAGGTCTTAGAAGAAGCCCTGGGGTTGGGTCCTTTAGAAGACATGTTGGCAGATCCAAATATTACAGAAATCATGGTTAATGGAGCTGGCAAAATTTTTATCGAAAAAGCCGGGAAAGTACAGCTTAGCGGTATCAGGTTTACTTCTAATGATCATTTGCGAAGAATTATTGAAAGAATAGTAACTCCGTTGGGACGACAAATTAACAATGCGTCTCCTTATGTTGATGCGCGACTAAAAGATGGCAGTCGCGTCAACGCTGTTATCGAGCCTCTGGCTATTGACGGTCCGTCCTTGACCATTCGTAAATTTAAGAAGGGTGGCATTACCGCACAAAAATATATTGAATTCGGCAGCGCCACAAACAATATGCTGGAGTTTTTAAAAATATGCGTAGAGTACGGCTACAATATTGTAATCAGCGGCGGTACAGGATCTGGTAAAACATCGTTGTTAAATATGGTGTCACAATATATTCCCTCACATGAACGTGTGATTACCGTGGAAGATGCGGCAGAGCTTCAGCTTATGCAAGAGCATGTGGTTCGTCTTGAAACACGCCCTCCATCTATGGAAGGCACTAACGCCATAACCATTCGCGATTTAATTCGAAATGCACTTCGCATGAGACCTGATCGCATTGTGGTAGGAGAAACTCGTGATGGCGCAGCTTTAGATATGCTACAAGCCATGAACACTGGACATGACGGATCAATGACGACAACTCATGCGAATTCGCCGCGAGAATGTATCGCCCGTCTTGAAACTTTAGTTATGATGGCGGGTTTAGATCTGCCTTTGCGCGCTATTCGAGAGCAGATAGCCGGCGCTGTTGACTTAATAGTTCAGATTGTTCGTATGTCTGATGGAAGTCGTAAAATCATTAGCATCACTGAAGTTGTTGGTATGCAGGGTGATATTATTAGTTTGGCTGAAATTTTCAGATTTAAAGAAACAGGTTATGATAAAAATCGAAAAATTATAGGCCAGTTTCAAGCAACTGGTACAGTGCCTTCGTTTGTTCAAGAAATAAAAGACAAGGGTGGACATATTTCAATGGAGATTTTTTCCAACGATTCAAACAAAGCTGGGACAGCAACGAAACCCGCAGGCTCTGCAGCGGTTCCCAATATAGCCGCAGTACCGCCGAAAAAGGTAGGATAACTTTATGAGTTTGTTTAGTCATGAATGGATCGTGTTGCCGCTTTTTGGAGTTTCAGTATGTGTAGCGGTATATATGTGGGCGGATCGAATTTTTTACAGACTATATAACAAAAGCACCAGCAAAAAAGCGCAAGTTATGCTGCACATGAAGTTGCTTGGCATGGATGTCGATGAAAAAAAGGTAACACGCATATTACTGCTTTCAAGTTTCGGCGTGGGCACTTTATTTTTCTTTCTCGCATGGCCGGCCGTTTCGGTGGGAATTTTTCTGGGAGTTTCATCAGGCATTGCGGGTTTTCAGTTAGTACCAATAATTTATAAAATCTTATATGAAAGAAAGTGCAGTCAGTTTGTAGATCAAATGGTTGATGCACTAACAATCATGGGGAATGGCATAAAATCAGGTTCAAACCCACAGCAGTCCATGCAACGAGTTGTAGAAATAATGGGAAACCCAATTCGAGCTGAGTTTTCCCAGGTTATTACTCAAACGCAATTCGGCCAAAGTTTTGAAGAAGCTTTAACGGATTTAGCTGAAAGAATACCTCGACCCGATGTTCAAATGTTTGTGACGGCAATTAATATTTTAAAAGAGACTGGCGGAAACTTAGCTGAAACTTTTGAAACTATAGTTTCAACTATTCGCGAACGACAAAAACTAGAGAAAAAAATTTCGGCCATGACTGCACAAGGCGTTATGCAAGGCATAATTGTGACGTCGATACCGTTTATTTTAGGAGCAGTTTTTTTTGCGGTCGACCCTGCATATATGCGCCCAATGTTTAACACCACCCTAGGTCTAGTCTTACTGGCCACAATGCTGGCTCTGCAAATTATAGGTGGAGTCATGATTAAAAAAATTGTTACAATTAAAGTGTAAAATACGCTTAGAGATGTTTGGAAATTTGGGTTTTTTTGAGAGGATCAGTGTTATGAAGATCAAACTTGTATTTGTAGTTTTAGTATCATTATTCAGTTTTAATTCTTTAGCTTTAGTCGATATGAATAATGCAGGATACTCGAATTCTTGGATTGATTTAGAGGTTCCCGGTAATGGCTATGATATGCGCGTGTTGCGTGCGTATAAAAGTCGTACAATATATAACGGAATGTTTGGTTTTGGTTGGTGTTCTGAGTTTGAAACTAAACTGCAAACGACTTCGGAAGGTTTTATAAAAATATCTGAGTGTGGCGATGGACAAGAAATTATTTACTCCGCAGGGGAAATTTCTAAGGCAGAAGTAGAAAATACAATAAAGCAGGTAGTAGCAAAGATGCGCGCTGATAAACGCTTTAGCAGCAGCACGAAACAATTTTGGTCGAATATTTCGTCGCAGCTTTTTGAAGATGCTGATCTGAGATCTAACTATGCACGGCAGTATGGTTTAGTTCGTCCCGTTAAAGAAGGTCAAAAATTAATGGCTAACGGTAAGGAAGTTGAAAATGTTGTTTTATCCAAAGGCGTATACACACGCACATTAGCGGACGGAAGTTTTCAAAGGTTTTCGTCAGATGGACGTCTGACACATATGTATGATAAAAATGGAAATTTTTTGAAGTTTGAATATCAGAGTGGATTACTGACTCAAATCGAAGACAACAATGCAAGAAAATTAAACTTTAGATATTTTCCCAATAAAAAAGTTCAAAAAATTACGGGCCCGAATAATTTAGTTTCAGAGTATAAATACAATCAACAAGACGACTTGGTTTGGAATAAAAATGCATGGGCTAAAAAACCTACCGATGTTTATACTTATGAATACAATGAGTTTCACAATCTAACGAAGGCGACATGGCCGGATAAAACTTCAATATCGATCAGATACGACAACGTAAAAGACTGGGTTATATCATTTACAGATCGTGACAAGTGTGTGGAAAGCTACAAATATGAGGCCTCTGCAACTAATCCAAAATTTCACTACTGGTCTACGGCTAAAAAGGTTTGTGGTAAAGAAACGGTGGCTAATAACCGTTACGAATTCTGGCATAAACAATTACCCAATGGTCCTATTGTTCTTTCACGAGTTCAAACAACGACCAACGGTAATATCAGAGACATCACTTATCATGATACTCTAGGCAAGCCAGTAACGATTAAAAATAATGCTGATCGTGTTGATTTCGAATACTATGCCAATGGATTGGTAAAAATTAAATCTGCTGGCAACACTAAACTTGAGTATTCATATGAGAATGCCAGCAAAAAAGTTTCTTCAGTTAAAGCCACAGTGCTGAACGACAAAAACAAGCCTATTGCGACTAAGACAACGACTTTTAAATATGATTCCAAAGGCAACTTGATTACTGCTGCTAACTCGGACGGACAAAAAGTAGACATGACGTATGATACAAAGGGCCGCATTCAAACTATAAAAGATCAAGCTCAAAAGGTGGTTAAAATTGATTATGAAGAACGTTACGGAAAGCCGGCAGTGGTCACTCGTCCAGGCTTAGGCTCTATCAAAGTAAGCTACAAGCCGAATGGTGACATCGCCAAAGTTGACAGCGCTGACGGACCGACAGTAGCCTCTCAGGTAGCTAGCGCTTTCAATAACTTATTAGATGTGATTGCACCCGCTACCCAAGAGCTGTATTTGTAAGAAGTTTTACGTTTCCACTTGGGGTATCGGTCACCGATTTTGGAGACGTATAAAGTAAAGACTGGATTTTTAAATTAAAAGCCGCATTAAGGCAGAGGTTTTTGTGAGAATTTTTTTAAACGTATCCATTACAGCGACAATAATTTCTTTGATGGGTCTGCTTGCGTATGCTGATCCTAATGATAATAACAGTAAAAACCAGGCCGGCACTATGGAGGCTAATGTTTCCAGCGTAGGCGGTAGCCCAGAAATAAATAATGGCAACGGAGAATGTAAAATATGCGTTTCTCCTGTAGGTCGATACGCAAACACTAACCCGAGTAACGCCACAACTACCACTGCACCTGCGGGACCATCAGGCTCCACTACAGGCGATGGTCAAAATAAATAGCTACAATCGCAGTATTGCACCGGATTGGAATTAATTCCGGTATTCGTTCTATAGAATCTTAATACATAGCTGACCGATGCCCCCAATAAGCCAGAGAAGCATATAAGTCTGTGGAGTTTCGTTCGTTTTCACGAATAGTGAAAGGCTATAAGGCGTATAGGAATGTAAGGAACTACATACAACTTAATGAAAAAAAGGCTTTAGGTCAGATTAAATATAATAAATTAAGGCTCCGTGGGCTGTCTTTAGTTGATTGGCAGATACTGTGGAGCTAAAAGTGTTTCAGACTGAAACACCTGTTCGTTGGCGCTTAACAGCTGTAAAAATTTTAGTCACTTATCAATTTGAGACGCTTATCCAACTATGCGAATGCACAAAGAAATTTTGGCTGTTTTAGCAACTGATGTTGGCATCACTTTAGCAATAACTATCTATAACAGATACACACGAACGAAGGAGTTAAATATGAAAGCAGCATTAACATTAGTATTAACAGTAGGTTTTTTAACTTCTACGTCTCATGCATTTTGCTTAAAACAGTTTGCTAAACAACAGAATCGTTATTCTGCCAGTGTAGTTAAGACGAATTATCAACCTGGAATGAAAACAAAATCAAATGTTCATACAAATAATACTCAAGCTGGTATTACTCGTAAGTAATCACGCCCTGCTACAAGCAACTGATCATCGTATAAAATTAATAAGACCTTGAAGACTCATGCTGAACGCCCCCCTCAGCATGGGTCACTTTATTTTTTACATATTCCACGACAGTTTCTGTTGTTGTTCGAATCAACTTTACTCCGCCCGCAGCGACTTCTCTTAATTTTTCAGCTGTTTCAGATTTAACAAAAGCATATTCTGCTTTTGCCTCCAGAGTTTCATCATTCCATTTGTACTGAGAGACAAAGATGACAAATGAAGAAAACAATAAGCATTTGAAAACAAATTTAAATTCACCCATTTTGAACTCCATCATAGTGTTGAGTGGCCTCTTGAATTGCGTTTAGAAAATCAGCTTTGGTAAATGGCTTCTCAAGATAGCCTACAGCGCCCAGCGACTGCGCCTTTTTTTTAAAAGTAGAATCTTCCATCGTCGATATTACAAGCACCTTTGAGCTAGGGCTGAGCTGATGCACTTGTGACAAAATATCAAAACCGTTAATTTTTGGAAGTACTAAATCTAAGATTATTAGATCTGGCCTGTGAAGGACTATTTTCTCTAAGCCTTCTTTTCCATCCGTGGCTTCGTCAATTATGTTAACGTCCGAGTTTCTTAGATTCAGATAGTAAACTTCTCGAATAAATGCGCAATCTTCTATTATTAAACAGGAGTATGTCATAAGACTATTCTAGGATGAATCTCATGGTTTTTGAAATAGTATGATTTAAACCCACAAACTCCCAGTCTTCTTTCCAGGGTATTCAGCCGAGGATGGGTTTAGGTATTTGGGCTAGTCTGGATTTATGGTTGTTGTGTAAAAAAACCAATTCAGTGATGAAGCAGGATTGCTTGTTGGTTAAAATAAGGACAAAATATTTATATATGAGAAGCAACTTTAGAATTTACATCTGTGCAGCACTAATACTGTTCGGACTGAACCTCTTAGCACAAGCTCAGACCGCAATAGAAAACATCAGCAGCAAAAACCCCCATCCGACAAGCTACTATAGCGAAGTAGATCGACTATTAAGTTTTAAATCAATTGTCGTGGTCCCAAGCTACGATAATGTGGGCGGAGTTTATAAAAATAGTGTAGATAACAAACTTAAGGAGTTAATTAGCCAAGATAGCAGTTGGTCTCTAGCTGAGCTAAAACTTCCTTCTGGCAAGGCCACCTATCGCGCTGACTGGTTCGATGATAATTCTGATTACACTAAAAACACGATCCTAGGCTCGCATGCCGACGCTCTGCTGCAGGCGGTGGTCACCAAAAACTCTTCCGGATTAAATATAAATTTAACACTGTATGCTAAAGACGGAGCTCCCTTCATTGTCGTCAGCTATAGGGATGAAAAAACATTCGAGTTAAACAAAGTTAATGAAATAGCTGAAAATCTTTACCACCAGCTAAAACAAAAATTGCCCTATGAAGGCTTAATTATGAGTCGAAAAGGTAATGCTGTAACTATAAACTTGGGACAAAAATACGGATTAAAAGTAAACGACAAAATAAGCGTAGCTCAAATTTTATCAATTAAGCGTCATCCAAAATTACGGTTTGTGACTAACGTTGAGAAAGAAGTTATTGGTCAAATCATAGTGACTAAAGTAGATACGGATCTTAGTTTTGCGCAAATTAGTTTTGAAAAAGAATCCGGAGTCATTGATAGAAACGCAAAACTTCTGCCGATAAAATTTATTAAATACAATCAACCAGGTGCAAACATGCTGGGATCTATTCCAGGAATAGAAGACGGCGCACAAGAATGGGTTCCGTCACCGTCACCGCAGTTTGGAAAAATTTCCGTAGCTTTAGGAATAAGTGATTATAGAATTTCATCAGTGGATTTAGCCGGAGGAAATTCTTTCGAGTCTGCGCAAAGTTTTGCGCCCACATTAAAAATTGGCGCAGAACTATGGCTGACACCAGAATGGTATACAGCATTCGATATTCAAAAAAGTCTTTTTAATACGGATAATGGCTTGCTGGGTTCTACGCCGGGAACTTTGTCATTTGATCTTAATCGATATGATATATTATTTGGATATAGATACTCAATTACTGGAAATTTTTGGGGGCCGCAGCTTAACATTGGATTAGGATATTTTCTAAATCAAACACATGTGACTGACTCAGCTCCGGTATCCTTTACTTCGACGGAAGTAAGTGGTTGGAATATGCAAGTCGGCGGGTACTTTCCAATAACCGATGACTACAAAACCTCAGTAGGAGCTAAAGCTAAGTTTGTATTTTTTGAAAGATATAGCGAAACCCCGGTAGATTCAGGAAAAGCGGCTACGCAGTTTAATAACTTTGGAATATACGTAGCCCATCAAATTTCAACAAATATTCAACTGAGACCTGAAATAAATTATGGAATTACTCGAGCCAGCTTTAGTGGTGCAGCCAACCGACTAAATCCGGTACGCTCCACTGATGAAAAATTTGTGTCGTATATGCTTGGCTTAGATTATTTATTTTAAAATTTCATGAAAGATGCATTTTTAGTTTTTCATATACTAGTTAAATATGAATATGAGGCTCAGGATATACTTAAAAAGCTGGATGAGGGCTTAGCCTTTGAACAGGCCGCCAAAAAGTTTTCAACCTGCTCTTCATCGACGGCTGGGGGGCTGCTGGGTGCTTTTAAACCTGGGCTTTTTGTAGCAGCTTTTGAAGAGGGGCTAGACACCATTCCTTTAAACCAAGTTTCAAGACCGATTAGAACATCGTTTGGCTATCACTTGATTCTAAAGCGGCCGGTGGAATAGTTTAAACTGAGATAATCGTAGTCATTCAAAATTAGTATTGTCACTTTTTTATCTTTCGTACTATAAAGAATTATGGAAATGATTTTAGACCCGACCATAATGTTCTTTTGCCTGGGTGTAGTCGCTGTATGGGTAAAATCAAATATCGAAATTCCCCCTGGAACCATTAAGTTTTTATCGTATTATTTATTGATGTCGATTGGCTTTAAAGGCGGAGTTTCTTTATCTCAGGCGCAATTTACTCCTGAAATTTTTTGGACGCTGTTTTTTGGAATCTTGGCCTCATTTATTATACCAGTATGGGTATTTTTGGTTTTGCGACGTCGTTTAAATGTAAATGATGCCGCGGCAACTGCGGCTTGCTATGGATCTGTAAGCGCAGTTACATTTTTGACAGCGACATCGTGGTTAGAAACTCAAGGCGCAAGCTATGGCGGACATATGGTAGCACTTATGGCCCTAGTAGAGAGCCCAGCTATTATAATGGCTTTAATGTTGCCAAAATTTTTCTCTGGTAAAACCGCTTATGAGAAAAACATGAATAGACTTAATTTCAAGGAAACATTACACGATGCTTTTTTTAATGGGTCTGTGTTTATTTTAATAGGAAGTTTACTTATTGGATATGGTATGGACCCAGCCAAAACTCATGATTATCAAACATTTATATATGATATTTTTAAAGGATTTTTATGTTTTTTCCTTTTTGACTTAGGTATGTCTGCTGCTCGGCAAGTAAAACAACTTAAAAAAAATGCAGTATTTTTAAGTCTGATGGCTATTGTGGTGCCGCTAATTAACGCTGTAATCGCTGTTTTTATTGCGAAATTCCTAGGTTTAAACGTGAACGATGGCTTCGTATTTATTGTTATTTTAGCGAGTGCATCCTATATTGCCGTGCCGGCCGCTTTGAAAACAAATTTGCCAGAGGCGTCCCCGAGCATTTACTTATCAATGTCGCTGGGTTTAACGTTTCCCTTTAATATTCTGTTAGGACTGCCTATCTACTGGCAAATGGCCAAATATTTTCTAGTTTAAAACGTACCAGTTCCCTTTTAGGAACACGCTGCGATACCAAAAGGGAACTGGTATCTTTTAGTTCTGTGCGCCGGGAGCAAAATTACGTGGTTTGCCGAACTGCCCTGGCATGCTTGGGGGCGCTTGCGGCGGCGGAAGTGGTGAAATGGACTCTGGGTCAGCATCACGGAACTTATTCGTTTTAGCATCGAAGCGAAGCTTCACTGTTCCTGTAGGACCATTTCTTTGTTTACCGATAATAACTTCAGCATGACCGGCTTTTTCGGTATCTTCTTTATCGTAGTAGTCATCGCGGTAAAGCATCATAATAACATCGGCATCTTGTTCGATGGATCCGGACTCGCGCAGATCTGACAACATAGGTCGTCGATCCGAACGACCCTCAACGCCACGATTAAGCTGCGCTAAGGCTATTATAGGAACCTGAAGTTCCTTGGCGATACTTTTTAAGGCCTTTGAAATTTCTGATACAGCGCGCTCTCGACTTTCTACCTTTTGTTTTAAATCCATCATTTGAAGATAATCGATCATGATACAATCTAAACCGTGTGAGGCTTTCAACCGACGACAACGAGCTCGAATTTCAAACGGAGAAATACCCGCAGTATCATCAATAAATAAGGGAGCTTCACTTAATGCTCCTGCCGCTTGAATCAGTTTAGGCCAAGAAGCATCTTGAATACGACCAGTACGAATTTCACCCATGCTGATTCGCGATTCTCCCGCTAGCAGCCTCATCATTAAAGACTCTTTTGACATCTCTACTGAGAAGTAAGCAACAGACTTCTTAGCCCGCAAGGCCATGTGCGTCGCTAAGTTCAAGCTGAATGCGGTTTTTCCCATAGAGGGGCGTGCCGCTACGATTGTTAACTCGCCAGGATGAAGACCCGAAGTCATTTTATCAAGTTCAATAAATCCCGTTGGTGTTCCTGTAACATCAGCTTTTCTTTTATAAAGGTCTTCGATTTTTTCAATAGACGCTTTAACAATGTCCATGGTTCCAATTAAACCCGCGCCAAGCTTATTTTCACCAACCTTTAGAATTTCGCTTTCAGCCATGTCTATCAAAGATTCGACATCTGCATAGTCAGAGTTAAAAGCTTTTTCAATGAGACCAGATGAAGTGTGTATAAGTCGTCGTAGTAAAGATTTTTCTCGAATGATTTTAGCATGTGAATCAATGTTCGCAGCTGACACAACTTTCTCAAGTAATGTAAGCAAGTATTCTGCGCCGCCAACCTGTTCCAGTTCATTTCGAGATTGAAGCAAGTTCATTACAGTCACCAAATCGATAGGTTGAGATTTTTGGTGTAGATCAATAATAACTTTATAAATTAATTGGTGAGCTGGCTTGTAAAAATCGTTGATATCAATAAGATCTGCGACAAGATCAAAAGCTTCTCTTTCTAACATCAGGCCGCCCAGAACTGAATACTCGGCCTCTAAACTTTGTGGTGGTATTTTTTGATTCATTCTTTTGTGCCCCTCAACACCCTACTAACAAATAACTACGTTAATAGAAACTTACTGTAACAAAAAAGACGATGGAACACACGTCTTAAAGACTTTTTAACAAGAGGAGTAAAACAAAAAAAGCCACTATTGCTAATGGCTTTTTTTTGAACAACAGCTTAAAAATTATTAAATTATTGAGCTAAAACAGTAGAAGATTCTAATGTAGTCGTGGCACTAGCAACAGGAGCAACAGCTTGAGCCTGAGCACCTTTTTTAGGTTTTAATTTGTAGTTATCGATTTTTTTCTTAAGAGTATTTCTGTTAATACCTAACATAATAGCCGTCTTAACTTGGTTTCCGTTAAAAGCTTTAAGAGATAGTTCGATTAATGGTTTTTCAACTTGTTCTAAAACGATGTTGTATAAACCGCTTAATTCAACTTGTGCTTCTTTTTGTTGTTGGAACAACACTTCAAGTTTGCTTTTTACAAGCTTCTCTAAGCTGACTTGTTGAAGGTTAGCGACAAAAAGATTTTCTGAGCTATTCAGATTTGGCGTCATGGAACTCCTCTTTCATTAGGTTGCTCCTATATTATATAGGGTATGCACCGTTGTTAGCTACGTACGACCGGTTATCCAGTAATACGTTTATTTTTCGTTATTATTAGGGTGCTTGTTTTATCAAACACCGCGAGTTGTGGATAACCAAATATACTTATGTTGCTGCAATTGCAACCTAACTTTTAATTTTTTTTGCAAAATTTTTTCCGCTAACCAGGATTCAGCTATTTGACCATGTGATGGACTGTATAAAATTGTAAATTTTTTTAATAAATCATGTTGACGACAAAAATTTTCTGACCATTCCAAATCTTTTTCGCTGGTTATAACGAACTTATATTCCGTATTTTCCCTCGAAAAACCGATGTTTTTCATAAGAAAGCTGTCTTTGGCACCGCTATCCGGCGTTTTAACGTCCAAGATGACTTTGACCCGGGAGTCAAGATTTTCTATCGACTTTGACCCACTGGTTTCTAAGGAGACCTTGTAATTTTCACCACATAATATGTGGATTAGTTTGTGGATATTCTGTTGAAGAAGGGGCTCTCCCCCTGTAAGGCAGACATAATCTGCGTTATAACCGCGGACTACCTGTAAAATTTTTTCAAGGGACATCATTTCACCCTCATAATAAGAGTATTTTGTGTCGCAGTAGGTACAGCGCAAATTGCACCCGGTGGTACGAATAAATACGGTGCGCTCGCCAGCATAGGTGCTTTCGCCCTGTATAGAGTAAAAAATCTCGTTAATTTTGAGCTCGGAGTTAAGGTCTATTTCCATAATTAAGATTTTGGTGTAGCAGAGCCTAGTCAGCGTGTCACGAGGTCTAGTCATTGATTGTGTCTCTGGACCAGACCAGACCTTCAGGGTTTTGCCTGCCTAGTCAAAACTGCGCTAAAATAGTGGAATGAATTCATTTTTTAAAAGATTCCAACATGATGTTAGAGCGATTAGCTTATTGGGCGCCGGTCTATTTTTCGCCCTGTCCCTAGCCAGCTATAATCCACAGGATCCATCGTTTAATTCAATTGGGCAGGGTCTAAAAACCTTAAATTACTGCGGCATAATAGGAAGCTATTTTGCAGATATGATTTATCATGCATTTGGTTTGACCGCCTGGGTGGCCATAGCAGCCTTATTTTATATGGCTTTTAATAGCTTTAAAGCAGAAAAGCCCCACTTAAAAGATATTCGTCATTTGCTAGGGTTTGTGATGGTCGCCTTTATGGCGGCCTTAGTAACAATTTATTTTCCAGAGGTTAAATTCTTTAACGGACAAATCTACCCCGGGGGACTAGTGGGAATGGCTTTATCCATGGGGTTTGTAAAAATATTAAATTCGATCGGAGCACAGGTTGTTTTATGGACAGGAACTTTAGTACTTTTTGTGTATTGCTTTGAATATTCGTTGCAGCAGGCCCTAGAGACGCCATTGGAAAAATTACAACATCGTTTAGGACTGTGGTTTAAAGGTGGAAAAAAAAATCAACCGTCACTGTGGAGCCGTCTGGTCTCGGGGTGGACTTTTCCGCGTTTATTTAAATCAAAAGTTGTTTCTACTGCTGAAGAGGCTCATGCAACTCCGGTAGAAATGAAAATCGGCAGTGCACGCCAGCCACAGTTTATCGAAGAAGATATGGACACATTGCCTGACGCCTCTGAATTAGAAATCGAAGAAGGAGATAGTGCCGTAGAAGTTTCAGCCTATGAACCGCCAGCGCGCCGCAAAGTCATTATGCCAGTTAAAACGCCTCGACGAGTTGAGAATTGGACTATGCCAAAATTATCTTTGCTTGATGATCCTCCTGTTTCAAGAATTAAAATCGATGAAAAAGAAATTCGTCGAAAAGCAGAAATCACTTTAGATAAACTTAAGCAATTCGATGTCAATGGACAAATCACAGCGGCCAAGCCCGGTCCTGTTGTTACAATGTTTGAGTTTAAACCAAATGCTGATGTTCGAGTTAATAAAGTGACTGAGCTTGCGGATGATTTGTCTTTAGCTCTTTCGGCGGAATCACTTCGCATCATTGCTCCTATACCAGGTAGAGACGTTATCGGAATTGAAACATCTAATGCTCAGCGCGAAACTGTTTATTTAAAAGATCTTCTCGAGGATGAGGCTTTTTGGTCAGAAGAGTTTAAGCTTCCAATTGCTTTAGGAAAACAAACCAATGGCGACCCACGAATTGTCGATCTTCGAAAGATGCCACATCTGTTAATTGCAGGTACAACAGGATCCGGAAAGTCAGTATTTACAGTTTCTACAATAACAGGATTTTTATTCAAGCACTCGCCGAAAACATTACGTCTGATTTTAGTAGATCCAAAACAGGTCGACTTAGCGGCTTTTGGAAATATTCCACATTTAATTATGCCTCCGATTCGTGACCCTAAAAAAGCAGTGTTTGCATTACGCTGGGCGGTTAAGGAAATGGAAAAGCGTTATAAATCCATGTCGAAATTTGGCGCCCGTAACGTAGAACAATTTAATGAAATAGTCGAAAAGTTGAGCGCAGATGAGATAGCTGAGCATGAAAAAGTTAACCTTGAATATGAATCTCAGGGCATTATGAAGCTTGAGCAATATTACTTTACGCCACAGCCTTACATCGTCATTGCGGTCGAAGAGTTCGGCGATCTTATGGCGGTTGACAAACAAAACGTTGAACAAAATGTAGTACGGTTAGCACAGATGGCAAGAGCTTGCGGAATGCATTTGATACTAGCTATGCAGTCTCCGCGCAAAGAAGTCGTGACGGGTCTTATTAAAACAAATATTCCAGGACGCATTAGTTTTCGCGTAGCTTCTAAAATGGATTCTCGAATTATCTTAGACGAACAAGGCGCCGAGCGTCTGCTTTCGCAAGGAGACATGCTGTTTATTTCAGGATCTGGAAAATCAGTGCGTCATCATGGTCCATACTTAAAAGAAAGCGAAATAAATGCCGTCGCCAAATTTTGGTCGGATCAAGCCGAACCAGAATATGATGCCTTAGCTATGCGCGCTCTGGAGGGTGGCCCTACGCAGGGATCGTTCGCGGGGATTGGAGCAGACTCAAGTGACTTCAGTGGCGACTTCGGTGCAGAAGATGAATATGATGATAAATATGATGAAATCTTAGCATGGGCAGGCACTCAAAAAGCGATATCCGCATCTCTTATTCAGCGAAGATTTAAATTAGGCTATCCCCGCGCTGCACGCCTCATTGAAGTATTTGAAAAAGAAGGCGTTGTGGGACCAGCTAATGGAAGCAAACCCAGAGCTGTTTTAGTTAACAGTCACGCGGGCTAATAGTAGCTTTACATTTTTATTGTGCCGGCCTATAAAAAGATATGTTTAAGTCAGCACTACTTTTTGTATTTAGTTTCTGTTTTATAGAAAGTGCAACGTCAGCTAATTTGTCCATACAGTTTATTAAGATTAAAAATCAAACAACGAATTTAGTAGTTTTAAACCAACGAGCAGATGCTATCGAAATTATAAATAAAGAGCTAAAGACTCCCGATGGAAATTATAAGAACAAACTGTTGGACTTAAAATATAACATACTGAACCAGTTCTTGTCGCTGCCGGCACAGGAAGCCTTTGAGTTAGCTGCTCCAGCGCTGCTGAATAATCGTAAAAATTCTTTGATTCATATTCAAAAGTGTCTTGCTTTGGAAAGCCTTAATTTGCAGTGTCAGTGGCTGAATTTAAAATATCTAAGACGATATAGTGCAGATAGTTTTGTGGAACAGGCTAATTTGTATATCGATCAGATAAAAGATTTTAAACAGAGTCATCTTTTGCGATACTCTCTCTACATCGCTTTGGATCGTATCAGCGAGGTGCCTTCAAATTTAAAACCTAAGACGAGCAATCCAGAAGAAGCTCTATTATTGAAAATCATTAGTTACAACTTAGCCATAAAGACTCAGGATTACTTAAGGGCCAAAGAAGCTGTAAATTATTTTAGTGAACACGCAAGTGATTATCCGGATTTAATTTTTATGTTGTATCAGATGTCATTGGTTTGGCCGGACAAGGAACTGGGAGTACCAAAAAGCGCTGAAAGACAGTATGAAGTGTACAGAAAAAAATGTGCTGATTTGCCAGCGTCGATATCGAGAAAATATTTATATGATATTGATTTATGTACAAGGAGTATAAAGTAGAATGAAATATTTAAGTTTAATTGTCTTTATGGTGGGAATGAGTTCGTGTGGAATAAAAGGGCCGCCGTTACCGCCCTTAGCTTCAGAAAATAACCCAAGCGTAATTACTTCTGGTGAGCAGACTGCTCCTTCTCAACAAAAGGAAAAATAATGTCATTGCGATCTGTTCACCTGTCGGGAACAGGGAACACTTTTCATATTGTCAATGATCCACAGGTCCGGCCAACGGCGGCGTTAGCCCGTGAAATGTGCTTGCAGTTTACGGCGGATGGAGTGGTTTTTTTAAAACCTCATGATCAAGGATTTTATGGCTGGGATTTTTTCAACAATGATGGATCTACAGCAGAGATGTGCGGAAATGCAACTCGTTGCGTAGGATACTATGTTAAAAATTTTCTTAACGATAATTCTGCTGTGATTAAACTAGAAACCGCAGCTGGAATCGTTGAAATTAAACCGTTAGTAGAAGATCGCTTTGAGGTCCGCATGACTCCTGCAAAAGTTTTATCCCATCCTAAACATTTCTACTGCAATACAGGTGTGCCTCATGTTGTGATTGAAATAGCAACACAGGATAATTTTATTCAGCATAAAGAAATGTGTCGTGCGATTCGGCAAAGTAAAGATTTTGCTCCTCAAGGCACAAATGTAACCTTGATTAAACGATCCACGCACACAGATGTTCGTATAGACAGCGTTTCATTTGAACGAGGAGTTGAAGATTTTACAGAAGCCTGCGGCTCTGGTGCAGTCGCGGCGGCATTATATAACCGTGAAAAATATAACATTAACAAAGTGACAGTGGAAATGCCAGGTGGCCAAGTCACAGTAGATATTAAAGACGTAGAGCATCCAACAATGATTGGGCCCGCTCATTATATAAAGGATTGTGTATATGATATCAAAATTTAAAGGTGTATTTTCTGCCCTAATTACTCCATTCCAAGATGGCCAAGTTGATTATGCCTCGCTGGAAAAACTTATCGAATATCAAGTGAGCGGCGGGGTAAATGGCTTCGTGGTTAACGGGACAACTGCAGAGAACCCCACATTAACAAATGCAGAAGTGAAAAAAATATTTTCAGTGGTGCGTGCATTCGTTGGAGTAGATTTTCCAATAATTCTAGGCACGGGAAGTAATGCAACGGCCAAAACTATCGAGCAAAATCGTCAAGCTGTTGAGCTAGGAGCGGACGCTGCACTTGTAGTAGTCCCCTATTATAATAAACCTCCTCAGCGCGGACTAGTTCAACATTTTAAAACTATAGCCAAAAATGCAGAGCTGCCCGTAGTAATGTATAACGTTCCTGGCCGAACAATTACGGCAATGAGTATAGAAACTATTCAAGAATTATCTGAAGTTAAAAATATTTTAGGCATTAAAGAGGCCAGTGGAGATATTGATTTTGATACCAGGCTAAAAATAGTATTGCCCTCTAATTTTTTATTTTTATCAGGCGACGATGGAACCTACATTGATTTTTTAAAATTAGGTGGGCACGGCATTATTTCTGTCATGTCGAATATAATTCCTAAAGAGACAGCACAATGGACCCAAGGGGCTTGGAGTGGCGCCATGTCTTCGACAGAAATTGATTTTAAACTGTATAAATCTTTTATCGAGGGAATGTATGTAGAAGCTAATCCAATTCCTGTAAAGTGGATGCTGTTTCGAAAAGGCATTATAAAATCTCCTGAACTTCGACTGCCTTTAGCAACGTTTGATGAAAAATTTCATGCTTCTACTGAAAAACTTATGAAAGATCTTCACATTCTATGAAAAAAATAAATATTGGTTTATTAGGAGCTTCAGGAAAAATGGGCTTGGCGCTTCGATCGTGTTTAAAGCGTAAAGAATTCAGAGTTTTTAACCCTTTTATCGCGGTCAGCACTAAATCTTGCGAGGATTTTGCATTCAGTGTTTCATCTTTAGAGAAAGTAGAATCGGATCTTTTAAAACAGGTGAATGTGTGGATTGAATTTTCTAGCCCTGAAAGCTGTATGGACCTATTAAAGTATTCAGGATCAAGTGCGGTGATTTCGGGAACGACAGGCTTTACATCAGCCCAGTTTGCTATCATGAAAAAGGCAGCACGGAGAAAACCTGTATTTTGGGCATCTAACATGAGCCAGGGCGTCTGGGCTTTGCGCCAAGCACTTAAGGCCTTAAAAATAGTTAAAGATTTTGATTTTATTATTGAAGAAACTCATCATACACAAAAAAAAGATAATCCCAGTGGAACTGCAAAAACTTTGCGTCATGATTTAGAGAAAATAGTCAGTAAAAAAGTAAGTTTGCCTAAAGGCAAGCGCATTGGTGAAGTTTTTGGAGAGCATGAAATTCGTGCTACTTCTCAAAGTGAAGTTATCTTATTCAAACACGCAGCATTAAATCGCGAAGTATTTGCGGAAGGTGCGTTGAAGGCCGCAAAATGGATTGTGAAAAAGAAAAAAGGTTTTTACTCGATGGAGGATTTATGAAATTTTTTATAGACACAGCTGATATCAGCGAAATTAAATTGGCTATCGAGCGCGGATGGGTAGACGGAGTTACTACAAACCCATCACTAATTGCAAAATCAGGTCGCGTTTTTGTAGATGTTATTAAAGAAATTTCGCAACTAACACCGGGTCCCGTTTCAGCAGAAGTGATCTCGCTTAAAGCTGAAGAAATGATTAAAGAGGGCGTTGAGCTAGCAAAGATAGCTCCTAATGTAGTGATTAAAGTTCCTATGTGTGAAGATGGAATGATAGCAGTTAAGACCTTTAGTGAAATGAAAATTAAAACCAATGTAACCCTAGTGTTTTCCGTTGTTCAGGCATTGCTTGCTGCAAAAGCTGGAGCTACGATGGTGTCTCCGTTTGTCGGGCGATTGGATGACATTGGAGCAGACGGAATGGCCTTAATAGCAGACATTGTGCAGATGTATCAAAATTACGATTTTAAAACAGAAGTTTTAGTCGCCTCAGTACGAAGCCCAATGCATATCCAGCAAGCGGCGTTGTTAGGGGCAGATATTGCCACAATTCCTTTTAAAGTTATGCAGCAGATGACCGGACATCCGCTGACAACAAACGGAATAAATATGTTTTTAAGCGATTGGAATAAAGCAAAGAAATGATTCGCGGATGATGATTAGAAAAACTTTTCTTTCTTTTATAATTCTTCTCTTTTTTGGCTGTCAAACGCCGGGCTATTATATTACTGATTCTCCATTGCAACTGCCGGACATTCGAAGAGCAGTCAACGCAGTTATTGGAAAACCACGGCAAGTAAGCATCAATGGTCGCGAAATGGTTTCAGAATATCACGACGCTAAGTTTTTGCCCTTAGAAGAGGGGGCAAAAAATAAAGATCGATACCAGACTAAGGTCTCGATTTTGGGTCCAAGACGACCCTACGAAGTTAATATTATCGTTATGATCGAACAGTACGAGCCACAGACGGGAGCATATGTTCCTCGACAAGTAGACGAAGGTCTAAGCTATCAACGCGCTATCACAATTCGCAAAGCACTTAACTTAAGTCTCGACCGTCAAACGGGATTTGACGGCGAGAAGCCCTTTTAACTAAACTATATATAGTTATATTGTTATAAGAAGTGAGGGTTATTTTGGTCTACTTGTTAGCACTGCTCGTGCCTATAAGTTTTTTATATTCACCGCCAGTTGAAAAAGCTGGCGCAGTATATGTTACTAAAACTATGACTATTAAACATGAGCGCAAAACACCGGCTTACGCTCTTTTTAGACAAGCCCAGCAAGTCACGCAATCTCATTTACAACGAATGCCTTCTATCGAAGAGCAAACACTAGTTCCTATCGAAAATTTGTCTTTAGCAGAAGTCGATCCGATCAAGCTAAATTTCAATGATGTAACTGCAGTTTCTGAAATGAAATTGAGTAAAAAAGAATTACTTGCTCATGCCAATGAACAACTTTCTCAAATGGTACATTACGGTCAGGATTCTTTGTTGCTTAATAAAATTCAACCCAACCCATTTTCTGACGTAAAGCAAACAGTACCGAATGCAGCATCGATTCAGGGTTACTTTGAATTAAGTGACGGAATTGGTTTGGTTAATCAAAGTATATCTTTACGTCGAGTTAAAGAGGGCCAATCCATTGAAGTCGGACAAGTTGATTTGAAAGCAGGTATGTATCAAATTTTTGTGAATTCGTTCGATGGTGAATTAGTTGCGGAAATCAAGGACGAGCGTGGCATTGTTATTGGTGAAGATCGTAAAAAAATTGCTGGATTAGTTAGACAGCAGAATTATTTTCAAGGACCTCAGTTAAAACTAGGACGGCCTAATTCTTTTGGCCTTAATCTTCGTCATGTTGATGATCGCAAGGTAGAAGATAAAGAATTTAGTGCATATCTTTTTTCGGGAAATTATACGCTAAAAAAAACTACTGACGTCTATCCTAATGTCGCGCGACATTCGTCAACAGTAGCATTCATTGAAAGTAATGACGATCGTACCGCAAGGACCTTATCTATTCGCACTGTCCGGGACTCTTCGGAAATAGTTTTATTTTCTAGAAACTGGGTCGAGGGAGCCAGACAGTACATATCTGAAAAAGTTCAAATACAATATATGTCAGATACAGAGGTCATAATTGGACGGGTGCTTGTGGACGGTAAGCCTATGGCTGGAGCACAAGTCGTGGTGGAAAATCAACCAGGGGTAGAGCCGTATTATTTAGATCAATTTCTTATCCCACAGGTTCAGCAATCAACCACCAGTAGCAATGGCTACTTTATCATTCCAGGTGTGCAGCCGGGGTCTTATCAAATATCGGCGTTCATACAAAATCGTTTTTTAGGTAGTCAGGCATACTTTGTAGAGCCGATGATTGTCTCGTATCAAGAAATTGTAACGACCAATAAAGCTAAAATTTCTACCGTTAAAAGTTTTGATGCCTTCACTGGGCAATCCATTAAAACAGAAGTTCAAGTGCCTGGCGTAGAAGAAATTCTGACAGTAGGGCCAGTAAATGCTAAATATTCAGACGGCACGCAGTCAGGACTGGTCGAGGTGATCAATCGGCCGGTCAGTGTTGACTATGTTCCTTACATTTACATGCTGAATCAGGCCAAAGATTATATGCATTTGCCTCAACTGAGTGAAATTTTTATTTCTCATTTACAACAGAATCGAAAAATTTCTGAGGAGACCTCACTGTTTATTGGATTTGTAAAAATGAACAAATACGAAGTCTCACTAGGAGAGGAAAATTTTGATCCAAGAAATATCATTTATTTCAATTCCGCAGGCGAGCTTTCAGTAACTCCATTTGAAAATGGAGGGTTTGCGATATTCAATGTGCCGTTAGGCACTCAAGAGGTCATCATTAATAATATGGATACGCATCAAGTATCAACTCAGGCATTTTATTCAAAAACTTCTTTTATCTACCTAACTCACTTTACTGAGTAATAAGACAAAACTAGTTCTTTAAAAACATTTCCACGCTCTTCGAAATTTTTAAACTCATCCAAGCTCGTGCCGCCTGGGCTGAGCAAAACCACATCGCCGGATTTTACTTGGCTAAGCACCGATGAGAGAGCCTCGGTCATTTTGCTAAAAATGGTCCCGGCTAATCTGGATTTAGATTGAGCAATCGATCCGCACTGACCAAAAAAAGTAAATTTTATATTTGAGTGCTGTACTAAAACTTGCAGTTCTTCCCAAGGAAGATTTTTATCTTTTCCACCTAATAACAAATGCAGATTTCCTCCAGCAGATACTTTGCTTAAAGCCGCCTGAGTAGCCACTAACACTGAGTCCATAGCGGTCGCTTTGCTGTCATTGATAAAAAGACAACTGTCAAAGACACCGACAGACTCTAAACGATGAGGCAATCCAGAAAAATTCAGCAACGCTTGGATAGCTTTTTCCGATAACTTAAGTTGCTGTGTTAACTCAAACGCAACGGCCACGTTGTCTAAATTGTGTTCCCCAATCAACTGACTTTTTTGCAAAACTGATTTTTTTTCGGATGTATGGTAATTAACGCTTATTTTCGGACTATAAATTTCGTTTTGATATTTCATAAGATCGACCGAGCTGGCATTGAGAACGCAAAGATTTTTAGTCATCTTACCAATATTACATTTTGTCTTGTAGTAAGCATCAGCTGAAGGATAGCGTTCAAGGTGATTTGAAGATAAAAAGGTAATTGCTGAAAAGTCCAAACGCAACTGATCGCTATTTTCCAACTGGTAGCTTGATAATTCGATGACGACATACTGAGCTTTATGTTTTTTTTGAAGAATTTGTAAGGCATATTCACACACAGGTGTACCAAGATTCCCACCGACAAAGGCCTTTGGGTCATCTACACGTACGGCTTCGCCAATTAAACTTGTCACAGTGCTTTTTCCAACCGATCCAGTAACTCCGATGACTATTTCATCGGTAAAAGCAGAGCAGGCGAGATTAATTTCTGAGGTTATGTGCCAGCCCTGGTTTTTAAGTTGATTGATAGCATTGGAATTTAGTGGAACACCAGGTGAAACAACGAGTGTTCCTATAGACAATGTTTTCAAGTCGTCCCACGACTTAAGCTGCGCATCAGAATTTTTTTCATCAAAGGTAATTATATCGTTTGGCGAAAGTCCGGCCGCCAGTAAAAATTTTTTTGCTGCAAGACCGCTTTTGCCTATGCCTATGATAACAAACGGAACTTGAGATGCTAACGCCATACTTTGTCCTTATACATTTACATTAAACCAAACTCGTGATGAAATGTCATTATGAGTTCGTCAGTGGATCCCATCTTACATACAGCGATTATCAGCGATTTGCATTTGACAGATGCGGAGCCCTCGCGTCCGCGTACCCGACCTAAAAGTCGATTGTGGAAAAAGTTTAAAACTAAACAGTTTTTTATCGATGATGATTTATGTGGTTTCTTGGAAGAGATACAGGAAAAGGCCAAAGGCCAGCCTGTTGAGTTGATATTAAATGGAGATATTTTCGACTTTGACAGCGTTATGGCTTACCCTGAAAAATCGATATTTCCTATTCGCTGGATAGAAACACGTCGTGGTCTATTTCCCAAAGAAGAAAAATCAGTTTACAAGATCAATGTTATTTTGGAGGAGCATAAAAAATTCATTGATGCATTGGCCGATTTTATAAAAAAAGGACACTGTATAGTTGTCATTCCAGGAAATCACGATGTAGAGCTGGCTTTTGAAAAAGTGCAGGAAGCGTTTGTCGACGCCTTAAATTTAAATGAAATGGATAAAAAGCGAGTACGATTCACGCCTTGGTTTTACATAAGTAACAACGATACGTTTATAGAGCATGGTCATCAACAGGATCCCTATTGTCTTTGTGAAAACCCACTGAATCCATTTTTGGTTGATTATAACTCTGTAGCCGTCCGATTACCTTTTGGAAATGTAGCCTGTCGCTATATTATGAATGGCATGGGGCTATTTAATCCGCACGTGGACAAAAATTATATTATGTCTTTGCCTGAATATCTAAAATTTTTCTTTAAGTATCTTATACGTACGCAGCCATTGATTATATGGACCTGGTTTTGGGGCTCTATGGCGACTTTGTTTCATGTTACTCTTGATCGCTTTGCTGAAATTTATAAGCCAAAACATGACATGGAAACTATAGTTGAAAAGTGCGCTATGGCTTCAAAAAGTAATCCTTACACTGTTCGCCGCTTGCAAGAGCTTTTTGCCGTACCTGCAGTTCAAAACCCTATAATGATAGCTAAAGAACTTTGGCTGGATAGAGCCTTTTTGTTTTCAGGCATTTTATTAGGGGTGTTTTTTTTAACTTATCAAATGAAGAAGTTCTTCGGAATCTCATTTTATTGGATTTTTCTTCCTTTAATGTTGTGTTTACCATTCTTTCTTTTTTATGCCCGATCCATTCGATCTTTAGTGTCAGAATATAAAGAGCCCGACGAGTATTTAATGAGTCAGCAAGCTGAAATTACCGGCGTAAATCGCATAGTCTATGGGCATACACATATTCCTCGGCACGAGTTTTATGGTTCAGTCGAGCATTTGAACTCAGGGTCGTGGTCTCCAGGGTTTACCAATGTTGAATGTACAGAGTCAGTGATAAGAAATAATTATGTTTGGATTTGTGCCGATGAAAAAAAGACAGATATTCCTACTAGAAAAGCAGAGCTTTGCCTTTTCGAAAATAGCCGCTTGCATCAAAACCAATAGGACGCAGATAAAAACCAATAAAACTGCTAATTAGAGTTGTCAACAACTGGACCTTATGTAAGCATTTTTAAGTAAACGAAATTAATTGGAGGATTTATGGCTGATACATTGGTTGTAACAAGCAAAGTTAAAAAATTTATCAAAGAAAAAAGTCAAATGAACACTTCTGCAGAGACTATCGATATTCTTTCTAAAGCAATCGAAAATCTTTGTTTAAAAGGTATCGAATCAGCAAAAGCTGACGGGCGCAAAACAGTTATGGCTCGTGATATTATCATCGATCATATATAATATAAGATTTTTAGATTAGTTTTAAAAGCTCGTCCCAGGAAATGATTTTTACATTCAGGGTACGAGCTTTTTCTATTTTAGAACCAGGATCGTCTCCTGCAACTAAGTAATTGAGTTTTGAGGATACTGACGAAAGCAACTTTCCACCATGTGACTCAATTAATGCATGGGCTTCGTCTCGTTTAACTGGCAAAGTTCCCGTAACTAAAAAGCTAAGGCCGGATAAAGCCCCACTTTGACTGCGCTGAGATTTTTGAAATATTACTCCTGCTTTCAACAGCTTATGAACCTCTTTAACAAACTGTTTATTAGACAATGTGTTTAAAATCGAGGTCGATACTTTAGGTCCAATTTCGGGAATAGTCTCCAAATCTTCTTTAGTGCTATCAATAAATTTTTCAATGGTTAAGTAATGATCCGCTAGTAGCTTTGCTGTTTGTTCGCCCACGAAGCGAATACCCAATGCATAAATAAAGCGGGCCAAAGTAGTCGACTTGGATTTTTCAATACTTTGTAGAATATTGCTAATAGATTTTTCACCCTGACGCTCAAGTTGATTGAGTTTTTCTTCCGTAAGCGAATACAAATCTGAAAAACTTTGAATTATTTTTTTTTGAACCAAAGCCTCAATTAATTTATCTCCTACTTTTTCCATATTCATGGCTCTGCGAGAGACGAAATGTTTTATGGATTCGATAATCACGGCCTCACAAAAAATATTAGGACAACGTCGGACGGCCTCTTCAGGATCTTTGATCGAAGCTGTTTTGCAAACGGGACACTCTAAAGGAATAGTAAAAGGCTTAGACTTTGCCGATCTTTTAGCAAGATTTACAGACACGACTTCGGGAATAACATCTCCGGCTCGTTGAATAAAAACAAAATCTCCGATGCGCACGTCTTTTCTATCGATTTCGTCCTGATTATGTAAAGTGGCGTTAGTAACTGTGACGCCCCCAACTTTGACAGGCTTCATTACTGCTACTGGTGTCATTGCACCGGTGCGACCAATTTGAATATGAATGTTTTCAATCTGGGTCTCTGCCTGTTCGGGCTTAAACTTCGTTGCGGTCGCCCAGCGCGGGCTGCGCGCCACCATGCCGAGTTCGTCTTGTAATTTTAAAGAATTTACTTTTACGACAATACCATCAATGTCATAGGGAAGTTGAGATCGCTTTTTTTCAATGTCCTTGTAGTATTTAATCAGTTTTTGCATATTATCGGTCACGCAGACGACGTCTTTTTCTAATACTGGAAAACCAAAATCATTGAGCGTGGATTCAATTTGCTCTTGAGTTGTAAACTGAAGATTTTCAACTTCGCCAAGCGCGTAGGCAAAAAACTTGAGGGGTCGCTGAGCGGCGATCTTAGAATCAAGCTGTCGAATGGCGCCTGCAGCAGCGTTTCGCGGATTGGCGAATTCGGGCAAGCCTAGTTCGGCCTGCTGAAGATTCATTTGTAAAAAATCCTCTTTATAAATGAGGACTTCGCCTCGAACCTCAAGTAAACCTTTATGAGAAATTTTTTTAGGAATAGATTTAATCGTCAAAATATTGTGGGTAACATCTTCACCTATAAATCCATCTCCACGAGTTAGGGCGCGAATCAGCCGGCCACCTTCGTAGACGAGTTCCATTGAAAGACCATCAAGTTTAAGCTCCGCAAAATATTCAATGACCTCTTCAGTGCGTAAGAATTTTTTAACTCGATCATTAAAATCTAAAAGCTCTTCCTCATTGTAGGAGTTAGCTAATGAAAGCATAGGGCGACGATGGGGGTGCTTTTGGAAAGCATCCAGGACAACTCCACCGGCTTTTTGGGTTGGCGAATGGCTAATATCCAGCTCTGGATGAGCTTTTTCAAAATCCAACAGTCTTTGAAAAAGCTGATCGTACTCAAAATCACTTATTTCAGGCCGATCGTGGGTGTGATAAAGCTGATCATGCTTGTTTACTTCGT
>JALHMX010000019.1 GCA_022843825.1 Pseudobdellovibrionaceae bacterium | reverse complement strand
CCACGCCTGACTTTTTGGTTTCGGTTTTGAGTGGTTCAATTTGTAACTGCTTTTCTAAGATTTCAGCATTCACTAATCCAGCCCGGTAATTTCCAGATTGATCTGATTGTGCTGAAGAAGGATTTAACTGAATCCAATAATTAAAAAGTTGTCGATCTATTTCGTAAAAACTGTATTTAATGGTGACGACTTTAGCTGGAGCTGTGCGGGCACCTGACTGTTGAACAGATGCAGAGCCTGCCAGCGTGTTTTGTTGATCCTCATTTTGCAACGCTAACTCGACGCGATCACTTTTGGTGTTTTCAGTACTCTTCGTTGCATCGGTGTCACTTGAGTTTTCAGTGCCTACTGTTGAGCTTTCTTCATTGGCTGTTAAGTTGGGCTGAGATACAAAACCCGAAATAGATTGTTTACGACGAGGCGTGAAAGATGAGTCGTCGTATCTGTTCTTTAAGGCGTAGTAAGATACGCCTAAGGTAATCCCCACCACCAAGAAAACTTGAAGCAAAGTGCTGGATAAAAGCCTTTTGATCAGGCTGACTTTTTGAGGAACAAAAGTTTCCATATTAATACCACAGCTGGCGCAGTACTGATCTTTTGGCTGAGAGAATCCACAACGTGGACAATTAATTAACATAAATATTATTATTTCCTGAATATTATAGTATTTCATTCTATCTTGACGCACAATTTTTACGGCCTTAACATCTAACTAAGGTCGAGGTAAGGTTCTTATGTCTGAAGCCAATATATCAGGACACATTCCTGTTCTTTTAAATGAAGTAATAGATGCATTTTCGATTTTTAAAAACAAAAAATCGTTGATTTATTTTGATGGCACATTTGGGCGCGGTGGTCATGCCAGTCGTATTTTTGAGCTTTATAAACCTGAAATGGTCTATGCCAGTGATCAAGATCTTGCCGCAGTAGAATATGCTAAAAGCCGGTTTCCTGAAATTCAAATCAGTCATGAAAATTTTTTAGAATTTTCTCAACGAAATCAAAAAAAAATTCAATTGGATATGGTTTTGCTGGATTTAGGGGTAAGTTCGCCGCAGCTTGATGTGGCCGAGAGAGGATTTAGTTTTAATAAAGATGGTCCTCTCGACATGAGGATGAACCAAAAATCAGATTTAACGGCGATGAAGGTTATAAATGAATTTTCAGAAGAGGATTTGGTAAAGGTTTTCAAAGATTACGGTGAGGTCTTGAAACCGCACCGTGTGGTGCGTGCAATTGTGAAAGACAGAGTAGAAAACCCCTTCAATACAACTTTACAATTGTCTGGTTTAATTGAAAGAGTCGATGGGTGGCAGAAAAAAGGTTTTCATCCGGCAACTCAATATTTTATGGCCTTAAGACTGGTCGTAAATCGTGAACTACAAGTCGTAGAAGACGCCATTCCGCTTTTAATTGATTTACTCAGCGAAGGGGGGCGTATTGTTATTATTACGTTTCACTCGCTAGAAGATAGATTAGTCAAAAATATTTTCAAATCGACAAAGAGTGGGTTTCTAGTGAATAAAAAAGTCATTGTGCCGTCAGAGGAAGAGTGTAAACTAAACCCAAGAGCAAGAAGTGCTAAGTTGCGAATTTTCCAGAAGGGAAAAGAGCCTGAAAAGCCAGATAAGTTCGCTTTAAGGCGCGCGCAGTTATTGAAATAGTTTACTTATATAAGTGGAGATTCAGGATGAACTCACGATCAAGTCAATCCGCATTTAAATCGCAAAATAAAACCGATGTTAAGCATTTTAAGCCTTTTATTAGTGTTTGTTTTATTATTTTCACATTATTTACCTTAGTCTTTCTTAAGATGGAAGAGCGTCGCATGTCCTATGCTGTTTTAAAACTTACTAGAGAATTCAAAACTGTGACTGAGATCAAAAAGCAGAAAGAAATTCAGCTGGCTAAGTTATCTAGACCTCAATTCGTAGAGCACATAGCGAAGGGAAAACTGACTTTGAAAAGAGCCACTGACAAACAGATTATTCATTTAAATCCAGTGGCGACCGTAAGCACTATTAAGTGATGGATAACTCATGACGAAAAAAAAATCCAAAATTAAAATAGTTTCATTGTTTTTCTTCGTTGTTTCTTTGTGGATCGTGTTATTGGGTCGAGCAGCTTATCTTCAGTTTTTACCACATGAAAGATTAAATACTCTGCAAGAGCGACAGTTTCAAACCGTAGTCACATTGCCTTCGCGTCGCGGAAATATAGTTGATATTAACGGAAAAGATTTAGCTATGTCAGCACCTGCATATTCGGTATACGCCGATCCTAAAAGTATAGATGATCGTAGAAAAACAGCGCGGCTGCTAGCGAAATATTTAACGGACTCTTATTCTAAAATATACTCAAAAATGCGCGATAAAGATAAAAGATTTGTGTGGATTGAACGGTTAGTGAGTAGTGATATCATCAATAAAATTAAGGAACACAAAATACGGGGAATTGGTTTTGTGGAAGAATGGAAGCGCGTCTATCCCAATGACTATATGCTGTCTTCGACTTTAGGATTTGTCGGGAAAGAAGGTAACGGTCTTGAAGGCATAGAGCTGGCTTTAGACCAGGACCTGCGAGGCGAAAATAAAAAAGTGTCTATGCGTAGAGATGCTAAAGGTCGTCCGCTGGTCCTAGATGGAATGATTTTTAAAGAAACTCCGCAGGGCAAAGAAGTTAAGCTGACCATCGATGCAGACCTTCAATATTTTGTTGAGACTGAACTCATGGAGGCGATAAAAAAACATGATGCCGATGGGGCTTATGCAATAGTACTTGATGCTAAGACATCAGCTCTTCGAGCCATCGCAAGCCTTCCTCATTATGATCTTAATAACCCACAGAAATTTAATTCCTATGTTCGTCGAAATAGATCTGTAACTGATACTTTCGAGCCTGGAAGCACATTAAAAACTTTTGTTATTGCAGGTGCGCTGGAGAAGAATATTTTGACGCCGGAAAGTAAAATATTTTGTGAGAACGGACACTTTAAAATTGGCAAGCGAGTTATCCGCGAGGCAGAGCGCAGCCACAATCAGGGACTTATTACTGTCAATGAAGTTTTGGCTTATTCATCCAATGTGGGAACCAGCAAAATAGCATTGCAACTGGGTGCAAGTAATGTACAAGAAATACTTAAAAAATTCGGTTTTGGATCACGTTCGCAGGTTGATTTACCAGGAGAAGCTAAAGGAATTATGCTTGGCTTGCCATGGGGGGATCATCTTTTAGCTAATATTTCTTTTGGCCACGGAATAACTTCAACGCCGCTTCAGATGGCCAATGCCTATGCGGTAATTGCTAACGGTGGTTACTTAAATACGCCGTATATTGTTGAACGGGTAACTGATTTAGATACCGGAGAGGTAAGTTCTGCGCCAGATCGGGAAGCTCGAAGGGTTATCTCTGAAAATGTAGCTCAAGAAATGCGTAAAATGTTAGTTGGAGTAACAACAGGTAAGGGCACAGGGTTAACAGCGCGTGTTCCTGGATATGAAGTGGCTGGAAAAACCGGAACCGCTCAAAAAATCAATGCGTCTGCACGTGGATACTTAAAAGGAGCCTATATAGCCAGTTTTGCAGGTTTTATTCCGGCCAATGATCCGCAGTATGTGATTTATGTGGCTGTGGATTACCCTAAAAAATTAGGTTACTACGGATCTGCAATAGCTTCTCCACTATTTGCAAGTATAGCTTCTTATGCAATCAGAAAAGATGGCTTAGCCCCAAATCAGCACGAGAGAAGCTTGGCTAACGCTCACGACGAACAGCACGAAGATACTGACGATTTTATTAATAGTGAGAAAAAGCTAGAAACATATTCTCGCGAACAACTTCACAGTATTTCCTCGGTCATTACTTCGGCGCCAGATCTGAAAAGTCTTACGCTGAGAGAAGCTTTAGGCAAAGTTTCTGAAAAAGAAATAAAACTGAAAATCGTGGGCAAGTCCGGTCGTGTATATCGCACTCATCCTGAAGCTGGAGAAGCACTAGATGAAGACAGAAACATGACTGTTTTTATGAAAGAAACTTTGACTGAATAGACTGCAGGTATATTTTAGCTTTGGTTATGGCTTGAGTAGGAATTTCGTGACCGCCCCGGAAAGAGCAAAAGTCACATTGAATTTGGTTTTCCTTTAAAATTTGCATTAACTTTTGAGTGCCACTTGATGGCAAAACAGGATCCATTTCTCCGTGTGACAGAAAGACTTTTTGGTTTTTCCTCTGAGCGAGTGCCTCGGTCCATTCTTTTTTTCGAATTAGCGAGCCTGAAAAACTAATCAATCCTGCCGGAGTCTCGGGTGCAGACAAGTAAACTTCTGTCGCCAGCATGGCGCCCTGTGAGAAGCCACCTAGAATAATGCGGTTCCAAGGAATTTTAAAAGATTCAATCATTTTCCAAATTTGTGGTCTTAGTGAAGTTAATTCAGGCGGGGAATAATGCGACCAATCAGATGGAAGTTGCGATAATGTAAGAGGCCACCATGCGCGCCCGCTCATCATTGGGCCAATCGGCACAGTAAAAATGCCGTTGGGAAAAACCCAATTTATTTTCATATTCTCAGGAGTTAGGACATCGGCCAGTGGTTTTAAGTCCGAAGCATCGGCGCCAAAGCCGTGAAACATAAACACCCAAAAGGCATCAGGGTGCTGCGAGTATTGAATGTCATCTAAAAATTGAATAGGTTTGTTAATTTGCATAGTTGTGTGAAGTATACTAGCCTGTTGTATGTGAAACTGCAGCAACTATTTTTAGGCTATAGCTTGGAGTCAGCCTCAGGGCATTTAGACACAGAAGTCACAGGTCTTTTTTTTGATGCAAAACTAGCTAAACCTGGGTCAGTTTATTTTGCAATTGTGGGCACTAAAAGCAACGGTCATCAGTTTATATCAATTGCAATTGAAAATGGGGCTTCGGCTTTAGTGGTTGAAAACGTTAAGGCTGTGCCCAAAGAATTTTCTGGAGCCGTTTTTAAAGTAAAAAGTGCTCGCGAGGCCTTAGACGACATCGCTTCAAAGTATTATCACCAACCTTCTCAGAAATTGTTTTGTATCGGCGTGACCGGTACAAATGGAAAAACTTCGATCACTTACATTTTAGAGCACATTCTTAACTCACAAAAAAAATTGACTGGCGTAATGGGTACTGTCAATCACCGTGTGGGCAGTTATATTTGGGACTCGCAGATGACAACTCCAGATCCTGTGACACTTCAGTCGCGGCTTTTTGAGTTTGTTGCGCAAGGGGCCTTTGCGGCTGCGATGGAGGTTTCCTCACACGCGCTAGATCAAAACCGTGCGGACAGTGTTCACTTTAATACTGTTATTTTCACTAATTTAACGTTAGATCATCTGGATTATCATCAAACAATGGATAATTATTTTGCAGCCAAGCAAAAACTTTTTAGCAACTTATTGTGGAAGTCGCAGAAGTCTCCTTTGTTTGCAATTATAAATGTAGATGATAAGTACGGGCGTAAACTAAAAATCCCTGAGCACGTTATCACATGGACGTACGGGCAAACGGAGTCAGATTTTTATTTTAAAATTAAAAAAATGAATTTTGGAGAGACTATATTTGATTTGCATACAGCGACAGAAATAAAAGAGTTTAAAATTTATGTTCCCGGCGTGCACACGGTCTACAATGTCGTAGCCTGTATCGCCGCGGCACTCACTTGTGGAATTACTTTACAGGAGTGCGCAGAGGCGCTGTTAGATTTTAAAGGCATTCCTGGTCGTTTGCAAAAAGTCGATGCCAGTAATTCTCAAAGAGTGGTTTTTGTGGATTACGCACATACACCAGATGCTTTACTTAATACCTTGCAGTCAATACGTCGAATTCAGCAAGAGAATCGCGCCGACGGCCGAGTAATTTGTGTGTTCGGTTGCGGTGGGGATCGAGATAAAGGAAAACGCCCACAGATGGCTAAAATAGCCTGTGAGTTAAGTGATTTTGTCGTTATTACTTCGGATAATCCACGACTGGAAGAACCGCAGAAAATTATTCGAGATATTGAATCAGGTATCCCTGCTGGTTATCAAAAATATAAGTCTGAAGTAGACCGAGAACGAGCAATTGCTTGGGCCATCCAAGAAGCTAAAGATGAAGATGTGGTTTTAATTGCAGGTAAAGGACACGAAGATTATCAAATTGTTGGCGAAGAAAAAAAATATTTTAGTGATTTTACAATAGCTAGAAAGTACATGGAAAAATAAGTATGGGTAAGTGGACGATTGAACAGGTTGCGCAGTGGACAGATGGAAAAATTATTTCGCGCGTACGTACGGAATTTTCTGAAATTGGTACGGATACACGACAAAATCTTAAAGATAAAATATTCATTGCCCTAGTGGGAGAAACCTACGATGCCCATGAGTACCTCAGTAAAGCCTATATGGCTGGGGCTGGTCTGCTTATTATACATCGTTTGGATCACCGCTTCGAAGTTTTGTCAGATAAGATCAGTGTTATTGTGG
Organism: Pseudobdellovibrionaceae bacterium; assembly: GCA_022843825.1. GTDB lineage: Bacteria > Bdellovibrionota > Bdellovibrionia > Bdellovibrionales > Bdellovibrionaceae > Pseudobdellovibrio. The sequence goes on along the minus strand of JALHMX010000019.1, from coordinate 30,438 downwards.
TGGAAGATACGCTGATAGCGCTACAGAGTTTCGCGAAAAATTATCGTCAAAGTTTAGCTACAGAGTTTATCGCTATCACTGGATCGAATGGTAAGACGACCACTAAAGAATTTACAGCAGCCATTTTAAATAATTATCAGAAAACACATTTTAATCAAGGCAGCTTCAATAATCACTGGGGTGTGCCTTTAACTTTACTTTCTACACCGACTGATGCGGCCTTTGCAGTAATAGAAATGGGAATGAATCATGCGGGAGAAATCTCCCGTTTGGTGGAATTGGCTCAGCCTGATTATGTCGTATGCACCATGGTAGGACGAGCCCATATTGAATATTTTGGGACCATTGAAAAAATTGCTGAGGCTAAGCAAGAAATTTATTTGTCTTCAGGCGAAAACACAGTTCGAATTTTTAATCAAGATCAGGATCTGACATTTGATATGATGTACCCCTCTGCTAAAAAATTTCCAGCAGGTCGGATGCTCAGTTTTTCTGAAAAAAACAAAGAAGCCGACGTCTTTTTTCAGGTTGAGTCATTCACTCAAAGCGGTTTAAAAATTCATGGAAGTATCGCCGCCGTTCCCGGCGTAGCGGAGATTCCTGTTTTTGGTCAACACAATATTGTTAACCTTATGGCTGCCGCCTGTTTAAGTTACGCTGCAGGCATGCCGCCAGAAGATATTTGGCATTCTTTACCCTTTTGTAAATCCAGTTGGGGAAGAAATCAGTTTATTCAAAGTGATAGAAAAGTTGATATTTTGTTCGATGGCTATAACGCCAATCCAGACAGCATGAAAGCTCTTATAGAAAATATTAAAACACTTTCAGTGCAGGGACGAAAAATTGCAGCCTTAGGTCAAATGCGGGAATTGGGTGCGCAATCTGCAGCTTTACATAAAGAGCTGGGTGAACTTGTCGGCCAGCAAAAATTTGATTTTGTGTTTTTTATTGGGGAAAACTTTAAAGATTTCGAAGCCGGATTAAAAGCTGCAGGCTTTAAAAATTATAATTTAGACGCGGATCTAACAGAGGCCATGGAGAAATCATTTTTTAAACTGATTAAACCTAAAGATTTTATATTCGTGAAAGGGTCGCGCGGCATTAGAACTGAACGTTTTGTCGAACTTTGCGAGCCTTTAAACTGGTCGACGAAATATTAATAAACTTTACTTAAATCGCACGAATACTTACCCGGTGCGTACCCGAGCAGGCGATGTGTGTGCAACGTTTTAAATTCCGCTGTGCCATTATGTGCTGAAGCATATGGGAAGATGGCTATCCCACCGCGAGGAGTAAACTCTCCAATGACTTCGATGTATTTAGGTTTTAATAATTTTACCAAGTCATTACAGATCGTTTGAATACAGTCCTCATGAAAATCTCCGTGATTGCGAAAACCAAATAAATAAAGTTTCATAGACTTGCTTTCGACCATTTTTTTATCAGCGATGTAATTTATAAAAATTTTTGCAAAATCAGGTTGGCCAGTTTTAGGACAAAGCGAAGTGAACTCGGTGCAAACGAAAGAGGTCCATGCTGTGTGATCAGGATTTTTGTTTTCAAAAGCTTCAAGGTGATTAAATGAGTATTTAAAACTGTAGGTTGTCTCTTTTGATCCTAGTTTAAATTTCTTAAGTTCCTCTGCGCGATTTTTTTGAGCTTTAGACATTTTCATAAACTCCTTAAATTTCAACAATTTATAAAGTTTCTCTTGAACTTATGCAAGACTTTATGCTAGGGTGTGTAGATGTTTTATCAATGGCTATATTCACTGTCAGAGTATTCTCCTATTTTTAACGTTTTCCGCTACATCACAGTCCGAACTTTCATCGCTTTTTTTACCAGTTTTTTTCTGTGTATTATCTGGGGGCCGGCATTTATTGAGAAGCTTAAGATTCTTAGTTTTGGTCAGTCCATTCGAGATGATGGTCCTCAAGAGCACAAAAAGAAAGCAGGCACTCCGACGATGGGAGGCTGGCTGATTCTTTTGACATGCTTAGTGCCTATTTTGCTGTGGTTGGATTTAAAAAACCCGTTGGTTATGGCTGCCGTGGTTATCACTTGGTGCTTTGGGCTTATAGGCTATGCAGATGACTATTTGAAGGTTTCTAAAAAGAACTCGAAAGGACTATCGGGAAAAGTAAGACTGGTGGCAGAGTTTTTAGTTGCAGGTATAACTTTGTTTGTACTTATTAAGTATTATAATTTTAATACCGTGATTACCGTTCCTTTCATTAAGCAATTAGTTTTTGATCTAGGGTATTGGTATGTGGTCGCGGGTTCTTTAGTTATTGTGGGCACAGCTAATGCTGTGAATTTTACGGATGGATTGGATGGCTTAGCGATTGTTCCTATTGTCGTATGTGCTGCCACCTTGGGGTTGTTTTCTTATGTGGCAGGGCACTTAACAATTGCAAACTATTTACAGATTATTCATGTTGCTGGAGCTGGAGAGTTAGCCCCTTTCTCTGGAGCTATTGTAGGAGCGGGCCTAGGATTTTTGTGGTTTAATGCGTACCCGGCGCAATTGTTTATGGGAGACGTGGGAAGCCTTAGTTTGGGTGGGTTCTTGGGAGTTATGGCCGTTCTAACGAAGAATGAAATTTTGATGGTGCTTCTGGGGGGAATTTTCGTCTTAGAGGCGTTGTCAGTTATAACTCAGGTGCTGTCTTTCAAAATGACGGGAAAAAGAGTTTTTAAAATGGCCCCGATACATCATCACTATGAATTAAAAGGATTAACTGAAAATAAAATTATCGTCAGGTTTTGGATTATTTCAATTTTGCTAGCTATGTTAAGCCTAGCATCACTGAAGCTTCGATAAAATATTTTATAAAAATTAAAAATAAAAAAAGTAGGAAAAATTATGTGGAAAGAAGTTTCTGAGTTAAAAGATAAAAAAATATTGATTGTGGGATTAGGAAAGACGGGAGTATCTTTAGCTAAGTTTCTAACTAAGTATGAAGCGCAGGTTACGGTCACTGATCATAAATCAAAGCCCGAGCTATCTTCTCAGCTGGATTTGTTAGATGGTTATACTAACATTAAATTTGAGCTAGGATCGCACTCGCCAAAAACATTTTTGTCGCAGGATTTAGTCATCTTGTCGCCCGGAGTAGCGCCACACTTGAAAATTTTTGAATATGCACGCCAACAAGGAGTTAAAATAACCGGAGAGTTTGAGTTCTCAGCTAATTTTATTAAAGAACCCATTGTGGCGATAACTGGTACCAATGGAAAAACCACTATTGCACGTTTAGCAGAAATGATGCTTAAGGAAAGCCAAGTCGATGTCTGGGTCGGCGGCTCTAATGAGAATCCTATTACTAATTACTTATTGGAAGATAAAAAAGCCAAGGTCGTATTAGCTGAAGTTTCTGGTTTTATGTTAGAACACTGCATGGATTTTGCTCCAGCGAATATTGTATTTTGTAATTTAGCTGAAAATCACTTAGATCGTTATCGCTCTATGGAAGATTACGTTAATGCTAAAAGAAAAGTTTTTAAAAATACGAATCAAGCAACCACATCTATTTTAAATGCAGACGATAATGCAGTGGTCGAATTAGCTCGCGATCCCGCAGTCCAGCGAGGACGTATTTTTTATTTTTCAAGAAAACCTGCATTAGAGCCACAAATTATGAACATTGGCGGAGCCGTCAATATTGGCTCTGAAATTCGCGTGCGTACAGGACCTGAAATAGAAACATTTAGTGTTAAAAATATTAAACTTAGAGGTAAGCACTCCATCGAAAATGTGATGGCTGCTTTGCTTTTGGCGCGCGAGCATGGTGCAACGAATGAGGCCATTCAAAAAAGCATAGATAATTTCCCGGGGCTGCGTCATCGCTTAGAATATGTTAGAAAAGTTGGTGGGGTTTTATTTTTTAACGACTCAAAAGCAACTAATGTGCATGCGGTTATTCGCGCCTTAGATTGTTTTGACGAGAATGTTATTTTGATTGCTGGCGGGAAAGATACCAATCTTAATTACGAGCCATTGGCGAATATGATCCGAAAAAAGGTAAAAACCTTGATCTTGGTCGGGGAAGCGAAAGAGCGTATCAATCGTGATTTGGGTGACTACTGTGAGACTTATCTTATTGGAACTTTTGAAGAAGCGGTTCTAATTGCTTACCAAAAGTCTAGGATTGCTGATGTCGTCTTGTTATCTCCGGCCTGCTCAAGCTTCGATATGTTTGATAACTATATGGAGCGCGGAAACTACTTTCGTGAAATAATACAAAAATTTAAATAAGCTCATTTTTTAGGTGAGCTTTTAATACAGGCGTGATGAAATTAGCCTATGAACTCAAGGTTTCTTTCATCTAGTTTGTTTGTTTCAGTTTTTGCACTTTTAGGTATTGGTTTAGTCCAGGTTTATAGCTCTAGCTATATTTTTGCCATTGAGTCCTATAGCGATGGTCTTTATTTTTTTAAAAAGCAAATGATATTTACTTTATTGGGTCTTGTTGTCTTGGTGGTTGCAACACAGATTCCATTTACTCTAATAAAAAAATACAGTTGGATTTTTTGGTTCTTAGGATTTCTACTTTTGTGTGCCACATTTGTTCCGGGCTTGGGCGTTAAAGTTGGAGGCGCTCAGAGATGGTTGCAACTGCCTATGGGATTTCGATTTGAGCCATCGGAATTTTTAAAAATTGCGTTTAGTTTTTTATTTGCAAGCCTGGTCTGTCGTCATGAGAATTTTTTAAAAAACATAAAATGGGGATGGCTGTTTATATTCTTTATTGCTCCGCTGGCGTTGTTAATAAAACAGCCGGACTTTGGAAGTTTTACGATCATTCTTTTGGTGATGGTCAGTTTGCTTTATGCACAGGGACTTAATTTGAAATGGCTTGTTGGTGTAGGGTTAACGATGCTTCCGGTATTTTATATGTTAGTGTGGCATTCGCCGTATCGTCGAGCTCGTGTTCAAGCATTTCTGGATCCGTGGTCGGATCCAGCCCAAAAAGGATTCCAGGTTATACAAAGTATGTTGTCAGTGCACTCTGGTGGACTGACGGGACAGGGTTTAGGGCAAGGGCAAGGGAAACTGTTTTTTCTTCCAGAAGCTCATACTGATTTTACGATGGCCGTCCTTGGTGAAGAGTTGGGATTTATAGGCATTGCGGCTGTATTAACATTGTATGGTTTTGTTGTATTCCGAGGATTTAGCATAGCTTTAAAAGTCGAAGATGCTTTTAAAAAAATACTGGCTGTAGGTTTAAGTATGACGTTTGCGTTGTCAGTATTTATTAATATGGGTGTCGTTATGGGATTGCTTCCGACCAAGGGGTTAACACTGCCCTTTCTAAGTTATGGTGGAAGTTCTTTGGTTATGTTGTGTTTTATGTTCGGAATTTTATTAAACATAGAAATGTCGGAAAATAATTAATGAAAATAATTATAGCCGGTGGTGGTACTGGCGGTCATATCTATCCAGCTATTTCCATAGCGCAGGCGTTAAAGAAATCAAACCCGTCCACGCAAATTATTTTTGTTGGAACAGCACAAGGCTTAGAAAAAAAAATAATTCCTCAGGCCGGATATGATTTGCGCCTTATACAAAGTGGCAAATTAAACTATCAAGGACAATTTTTTCAGAAAATAAAGTCTGTATTTAAAATTCCTTTGGGCATAATACAGTCCGTAATAATTCTTATAAAAGAAAGGCCTGATTTTGTTATAGGAGTAGGTGGTTATGCCTCGGCACCAATGACCTTGGCGGCAGCTTTAATACGAGTTAAGACGGCGATATGGGAGCCCAATGCTCATCCGGGTATGGCGAATCGAATTTTGTCTCGTTACGTGGATAAAACGTATTTGGTTTTTGCGGACGCTGTCAAATTTTTGAAATCTAAAAATAATATAACTTTAGGAATGCCTCTTCGAGATGATATTGAGAATTATTCAGCTGAGTTATCAACTGCTAAAAATAATTTTACTCTTTTATGTTTTGGTGGAAGCCAAGGGTCTATGTTTCTCAATGATTGCTTAAGTGATTTTGTTTTGAATAATCCTCAGTTGGTGGAAAAAATGCATATTATTCATCAAACTGGGTCAAAAGATTTTGAAAGAATAAAAACCAAATATGATAATCATGCTCGTGTTGAAGTGCATGAGTATATTTTTAATATGCCTAAATATTACAGTCAGGCAGACATGCTTTTTTGTCGTGGCGGAGCGAGCACTTTGGCTGAGGCGGCAGTTTATGGGGTAGTTCCGCTGGTGGTGCCTTTGCCTGCAGCAGATGATCATCAACAAAGGAATGCTGAAGCGTTAGTTAATCAAAATGCCGGATTTATGTTTTTACAAAACACCTTTGATAGTGAACAATTTAAAAACAAAATTGCAGAGATGATTAAACATCCAGAAGTTTTACAAGAGATGTCAGATCGCTTAAAGCAAATGGTTCAAAAGGGAGCGGCTAGAAAAATTGCAGAAGATATTATAGCTTCTGTGGGCCCTTCCAAAAAGGAAAGTACTTTATGAAGCTTGATTCAGCGAAATTTCATTTTATTGGGGTCGGCGGTATCGGCATGTGTGGATTAGCGGAACTTCTACATAATATCGGAGCTCAGGTGACTGGATCAGATGCTAATGAAAATGCAAATACCGAACGATTGAAGCAACTCGGGTTACAAATCTATAAAGGGCACAACGCTAAAAATGTTGGTGTTGCAGATGTGGTGGTCTATTCCAGCGCCATTCCTTTTTCGAATCCTGAAATTCGAGAGGCACGACTGCGGGAGATTCCTTTAATTCCCCGCGCTGAGGCCTTGGCAGAAATTATGCGACTTCGCCGAGGTGTAGCCGTAGCGGGGACCCATGGCAAAACAACCACTACCAGCTTGATATCATCCATTTTCTTGGAAGGTCACCGAGACCCAACGATTGTCATTGGCGGACGTTTCGACCGAATTAAATCCACAGCACTATTGGGAAAAGGGGATTGGTTAATTGCTGAAGCCGATGAAAGTGATGGAAGTTTTAACAGGCTGTCTCCAGAAATTGCGGTGATCACGAATATTGACTCAGACCACATGGATCACTTTAAAAATGATGACAATCTTAAGCGGGCATTTTTAGATTTTGCTTATCGTGTGCCTTTTTATGGAATGGTCATTGCCTGTGGAGATGACCCGACAATCAGATCTTTGTTTGCAGATTATAATAAGCGAATAATTTTTTACGGATTTGGTGAAGACAACAACTACATACTTTCTGGCGAAAAAGGAAAATACAAAGTTCATCTTAAAAATCTTCAAACCGGCGAGAAATCTCTGCTTGGAGAATTTCAGCTGGGAATTCCCGGTAAACATAACGCCTTAAATAGCTTAGCCTCGATTGCCGTAGGAATGGCCGCAGGGATTGATTTTGAAACTTGTGCCGAGGGTCTAAGAAAATTTGAGGGTGTTGATCGCCGCTTCCATTATAAAGGCGAAGCAAATAATATAGTTGTTTATGATGATTATGGTCATCACCCCACCGAAGTACGCGCGGCACTGCAGGGGTTTAAAGAAAAATTTGGAAATCAGCGTTTAGTGGTTTATTTCCAGCCGCATCGCTATTCGCGAACTCAGCATGCATGGGAGGATTTTAAAACCTGCTTTAAAGAAGCTGACGTTTTGTTTTTAGCGGATATTTATGCCGCAGGTGAAAATCCGATTGATGGCGTGAGTTCGGAAAAACTTTTGTCTGAAATGAAGCATGCAAAAAGTTACTATTGTCCGAAAAGTACAGAGCAACTTGATTTTATTTTAAAAGAATTGAAACCCAAGGATGTATTTATCACTTTAGGTGCTGGCGATGGCTGGAAGTTAGGTATGGATGTCCTTAGTCGTCTTAAATAATGTTAATTTAGCCCAGTATACATCCTGGATAGTGGGCGGCCCCGCCGAACATTTTTGTATGCCAAAAACAGAAGATGATTTGTTGCAAGCTCTCCAGCATGCAAATAAAAATCAATTACCGATAACTTTACTTGGCGGTGGATCGAATGTGTTGGTTTCTGATCAAGGCATTCAAGGTTTAACGATTTGTTTAAGACAGTTCAGTCAAATCAGTTCCAAAATTGAAAACAATAAAATTTATATCGAAGCCCTATCTGGCACAGCAAAATCAGAACTTTTAAAAATTTTCTTAAAAAATAAACTAGGTCCGGCCTTGTTCCTGGCCGGTCTTCCTGGTGATATCGGTGGAGGAGTGGTGATGAATGCCGGTGTGGCCGAGATGTTTACTCCGCGCGAATTTATGGAATTTGTCGACGAAATCGAAGTGATGGATTTCGATGGAAATAAAAAAACACATAAAAAAAACGATCTTAAAATCACCTATCGTCATACTGACGGCTGGCAGCCTGGTATTGTGACCAAGGTCAAAATTTCATGGCCTTTAGAAATAGACGAAACCATTTTACAAAAAGTAAAAGATGCCAACCGATTACGATTATCCAAACAACCGCTCGATATGCCCAGTTGCGGTTCTGTATTTAAAAATCCCGAAGGTTTTAAGGCCGCACAACTGATTGATCAAAGCGGCCTAAAAGGCTTTCGTATCGGCGACGCTCAAGTGTCACTGAAGCACGCCAACTTTATCGTAAATCTTGATCAAGCCAAAGCTTCGGATATTTGGAGCGTTATCCAACATGTCCAAAAAACTGTTTTGGAAAAGCACAACATACAACTTAAAACCGAAGTCATCCGTCTTGGGAAGTGGTAAAAGGTGCCAGGCAACCAAACTGTAAGCGGCGCAACAAAAAGCGTAGATACTTTGTATTTATAGTTTACTTATTGAATTGATTTTTTTTAGGTTTTTGATTCTGTTCGTCAGGTTTGCCCTGTGCTAATGGGTGTGCAGTTTCCTTTTTATATGTAGCGCAGACTGATTTGATAGCATTAACGGACTCTGAGTCTACTAATCCAAATGATTCTCTGACTAAGGCTGAGTCCTTATCGCTTAAGTTAATTTTTAGGTCTTTATTTTTTCTAGTAGGACAAGCGAAATCGCAGTTAAAGCGTTTAACAGAAGAGAATTCTCTTCCTCGTACTGGACAAGAAACCTTTACTTTACAAGAATAATTTACAGCTTCATCGTCGGTAATTGAGCATGGCTCTGGAGGCAGGCTATTTAATCGCTCTTGCTCCTTACCTTTAGCAATTTCTTCATGAGCGAGTTTAATATTATAAGTTTTAGCTTCCTCACAATAGTTATCACATTCTTTCGTGCTCAACTTGTAAATTTTTTTAATGCCATTAAAAGTAATATTGCAATCTGTTACATTACTTCCTTCAAAGTAACGTTTACTATCCTTTACGGTGGTACAAGAAAATGATTTACCGTTGGGTAATGTAAACTGGGAAAATGCATATTGTGTTGAAAATAAACAGATAATAAACAATATTAATTTTTTCATAAAGACCTCTTTTCACAACATTTAATCGGATGCACTAGTTAGTTACTTTAATAATTGCAGAATACCTCGACCATTGGTTAGTAGCCTAACTCCAAATAGGTTCCCGGTTGAGTTTCGTGTTGCGCTGCTTATACAGTTAGGACCTGGAACCTAAAGAGTTTGCAAAAATTTAATTAAATTTCGTTTGTCATCTAGGGATAAAATTTCTTGGCCGTTGCGAAGGAAGATGCCTTCGTCGTGTCCGGTGTTGCGAAGGCCGTCGCGACGAGTATCAAATAAAAGAACAGGTTGTTTCCATTCTGGCGGAGTATTGTCAGCCATGGGGTAGCCGTTGCATTCAAGGTCAAAATCGCGGTGTTTATCGTTGGCAGCGCCGGCATAATAAGTCACAGGACGAAATTTTGAGGCCGTTAGTACTGCACATAAACTTGGAGCTGCGTTATTATGAAAATAGGGCCAGCGTGACCAGATGCCGACCAGTGGCGGAGGCACGTAACCTTTCTGTGCTTTAACTTGGACGCCATGATCTTTTGAAATTTGAAGGCGATTCAGTTGTTCTAAAGATTTCATCCCTTGATATCGACGCGGATCAGTTCCTACGTCAATTACCGGAGTGTTTGTATGGTAAATAACTTTGGTGGTCTTAATTTGATCTTCAAAAGGCAACTTTTCTGCGGTGGGTTGATTCCAGGCTTTTTCATAGTTTCCGTGGCAGCGGGCACAGTGAGTGTTAAATAGCGCTTCACCATTTTTTAACTGATCTAATCTAGAACTAATTTCTTTCTCGGTAAAAAAATCAGTTATTCGCGGAGGTTCAATAGAAAAAATAGCTACAGTGATTTCATCGATAGTTTTTTGGTTTTGCAATATCCAGTTATTAAGTAATTTTAAATCCGTACCGCGCCCAACTTCGTTCCATAAAAGATTGGTGATAACGGGATTTCCACTGATGACTGAGCCATCGCTAAGCCAACGATTTTTGTATTTTAGATTCCACCACACTGCGGGTTTTGAATCAGCCGGGTGATGATCTAAGATAGCATCTGGTCGAGGCTTTTTTTGTAAATTTTTATCGGGAGTAGCCCATTCATCAGCAGCTCTTTTATTTAAAGAAAGTGAAACTTGCGCCAGTGAAGTATCTAAACCTAAAATCAAAGGTTTTTTTACGTTTACGCGATCTAGGTTATTCAAGGTATCTGCTAACATTTGATTTTCTTGCGTTGTCATGTCGGCCGCCTTATTTAACAACCACGAACCGATCAGAGGCTTAATCTTTGGTGATAACTCTATCATCTCTACAAAAAACTCATTCGCGCGTGGAAAGCGGTTAGTTAGTCCCAACACTGTTTTGCCAAATAGATTACTACTGTGGCATGAGGCGCAACTAAAGCTAAAGCCATCTGTTCCCTGGCGCGGAATCACGCCAAATCCCATACGATGCTCAGGTCTTTCATCAAACGGGAATGGCACGCTGTAGACTCCTAAATCGTTTTGATGCGGATAAGGATGAAGTCCCATGGCTTTAGTGACATCATCCATAGATTTAAAACCGCTAAAACTTTTTCCTATCATTTTTAGAATTGTTTGAAACAAGGATGAAGATCTATTTTCAAAGAAGTGCTCTAATGGTCTAAGCGGCGGTAGCGCACCTGTGATTTCTACCGGATAAATTTGAGTATGAATTTTTCCATTTTTAACATATTCGCCATGGGTTACAGATTCTAAATTAAGAATATTGGAGCGACCTTCAGGTGGCACTAAAAGGCCTTCAACCCATATGTTATGAGCTAAAAGCTGAGGAGAAAAAAGTAAAATATATGCCCGTATCAAATTAACACATAGTCTGTGTGTCATACTAAATCATAGGAATTTAATTCTGGCTAAGTCACCCTATTTTTTTAAAAAATCTATCAACGGATTCGGTTAATCAGCCGATAAAAATTTTAACTGCGATTCAGCAGTTACTAACCAGAAAGGTCTTCCAATATGAAGTCAAATTACGCGTTTAAACATTTAGATTATTCAGATGCCTTAGTGCAGTATGCAGATAGTCGCTTTATAGAGATTGGCAAATTTTTGCTGAAAGATGGTCAGTTTAACGTGTATTTTTGGAAAGACAGACATGAATTTTTCGCCGAAGTTACAGTAAATAGCCCACAAAAATATTTCAAAGCAGTAGCACACGCTGATGATATTTATGTAGCTATGGATCTTGTATGTTCCAAGCTTGAAAAGCAATTTTTGAAAATTAAGGAAGTGTATACTAATCATAAAAAGTCAGCTGCTTAGCAGTTCTACTGCATATCATCACAATTTATGATCTATTAGAGCCCTCTGAGAGGGGCTCTTTTTTTATCCAAATTGCCAACCCAAAAGGCTTTTTTAATTCTATTTGACCCTTGCTGCCCGAGGGGGTACTTTTCAATGTCATTTAACACAGCTTATACGAGAGGTAATTAATCGTGAAAAATTACATTTTTACTAGTGAATCAGTTTCTGAAGGTCACCCAGATAAAATGGCGGATCAAATCAGTGATGCGGTTTTGGATGCAGTTTTGGCTCAAGATAATAAAGGCCGAGTCGCTTGTGAAACTTTGTTAACTACAGGTTTAATTGTCGTAGCTGGTGAAATTACAACCTCGGCACAAGTTAATTTTTCTGAAATTGCTCGTGAGACCGTTAAGAAAATTGGATATGACGACACCGATAAAGGTTTTGATTATAAAACCTGTGGAGTTATGGTTTCTGTAGGTCAACAGTCCGCAGATATTTCTATGGGTGTTAAAGAAACAGGTTCTGATAATCAAGGTGCCGGTGATCAGGGTTTAATGTTCGGATATGCCACGAATGAAACTTCAGAGTTCATGCCTTTAACATTATCGTTGTCCCACAAGCTGGTTAAAGATCTGGCTTCATTGCGTAAAATGAACGTGGTTAATTGGTTAAGGCCCGATGCTAAATCTCAAGTTTCAGTCCAATATGAAAATGGACAAGCTAAGCGCATCGATACAATTGTGGTATCGACTCAACATGCAGACTCTGCATCACAAGCTCAAATAAAAGAATTTATTATGGAAGAGCTCATTAAAAAAACGGTTCCTGAAAAGTGGATGGATAAAAATACTAAATTTCATATTAATCCAACAGGTCGCTTTGTCACAGGTGGTCCCATGGGTGATGCGGGATTAACGGGACGTAAAATTATTGTAGATACGTACGGTGGACATGGGGCTCATGGCGGTGGTGCTTTTTCTGGAAAAGACCCCTCTAAAGTAGATCGTTCGGCCGCCTATGCAGCACGGCATGTGGCTAAAAATATCGTGGCCGCTGGGTTAGCAGAAAAGTGTTTAGTTCAGTTAGCATATGCAATTGGAGTAGCAGAGCCTGTCAGCATTGCAGTTAATGATTATGGGACAAGTAAAGTAGGATCTGAAAAACTTGTTGAGGCCGTAAAAAAAGTTTGGGATTTGCGACCCGCTCGAATTGTTAAAGAGTTTGATTTGCTAAAACCAATTTATGCGCCGACTTCATCCTATGGGCATTTTGGCCGTGAAGAAAACTTAGATCAAGGATTCTTCACGTGGGAAAAAGTAAATAAAATCGAGCAACTTAAAGCAGCGATTGGTTAATGGATCCCAAATACATCAGAAACTTTTCGATAATAGCTCACATTGATCATGGTAAATCTACCCTGGCCGATGCGCTTTTGTCGTACACGGGATCGCTTTCTGATCGCGAGTCTAAAGAGCAGTTTCTGGATAACATGGATCTCGAGCGAGAACGCGGAATCACCATTAAGGCGCAGACGGTAAGTCTTAAATATAAATCTGAAAAAGACGGGCAAGAGTATCAAATCAATCTGATCGATACCCCAGGGCACGTGGATTTTTCCTATGAGGTATCGCGCTCATTAGCCGCTTGTGAAGGCGCAATTTTGGTCGTTGATGCAGCTCAAGGCGTTGAAGCTCAAACGCTGGCTAACGTTTACTTGGCGCTTGAAAACAATTTAGAAATTATTCCTGTACTCAACAAAGTTGATCTTCCCACAGCTGACCCTGAAGGAGTTAAAAAGCAAATCGAAGATACCGTAGGCCTGGATTGCACAGACATAATTCATGCCTCAGCAAAAGAAAAGCTGGGGATTAAAGAGATCCTAGAAGCGGTTATTGAAAAAATACCGCCGCCCAAGGCCGATCGTTCGTTGACTCCACGTGGATTAATTTTCGATTCTTGGTTTGATGCTTATCAAGGGGTTGTCGTTCTGATTCGACTCGTGGATGGTGAGATTAAAAAAGGCGATCGCGTTAAATTCATGGCCACCGATAAAGATTACGAAGTTCTACGTATGGGAAAGTACACTCCATTTCCCGTTTTTGTGGATATTCTGCAGGCCGGAGAAGTGGGATTTATAATTTGTGGAATTAAAGATATTCGCGACGTGAAGGTCGGCGATACTTTAACCAGTGCGAAGCACCCGTCAAAAGAACAACTTCCAGGATTTCAACGAGTTAAACCCATGGTTTTTGCCGGAATTTTTCCAGTGGTGGCCAGTGAGTATCAAAATTTAAAAAATGCTTTAGATAAATTATGCTTAAACGATTCATCACTCACATTTGAAGTTGAAAAATCATTGGCTCTTGGCTTTGGCTATCGCTGCGGCTTCTTAGGCCTTCTTCATATGGAGATCGTTCAAGAGCGCCTTGAACGAGAGTTCAATTTGAATCTGATCACCACAGCTCCCACGGTGGTATATCGAATTACCAAAACTGATGGTACCGTTTTAATGTTAGAAAATCCTTCGGGCATGCCAGAGGAAACACAAATAGCTAAAATGGAAGAGCCCTATGTTAAAGTAACTCTACATACGCCGACAGAATACATTGGCGCCTTGTTAAAACTTTGTGAAGACAAGCGGGGTATTCAAGTAAGAATGGAATACATCACCGAGAAAAAAGTCATTATTGAATACAAACTTCCTATGAATGAAATGGTGATGGATTTTTATGACCGTTTAAAGTCGATCACTAAGGGTTATGCCTCGCTTGAATATGAGTTTCTTGAGTTTCAAGAGGCGGTCTTAGTTAAAATGGATATCTTATTAAATGGCGAACCAGTGGATGCGCTTTCCATTATAGTTCACAACTCGAAAGCTCAAGCTCGCGGACGTTCATTAGTTGAAAAAATGAAAGAACTTATTCCGCGTCAGCAATATCAGGTTGCTATTCAAGCGGCGATTGGATCAAAAGTCATAGCTCGTGAAACCATCGGAGCCATCAAAAAAGACGTTACAGCCAAGTGTTACGGCGGTGATATCTCTCGTAAAAGAAAACTTTTAGAAAAACAAAAAGAGGGCAAGAAGCGTATGAAGCAGATCGGATCTGTGGACGTACCGCAAGAGGCCTTCCTGGCCATCCTTAAAGTCGAAGATTAGCTCTAAAAATGCAAAAAGCTGTAAGGCTTATTGGCCCCACAGCTTTTATGCGAATATATCTTCGAACATCCGGAAGGAGGTCCGATATGCGTAAACCCACGTATTTACGTTATCGACGCTTTTTAAAGATTTCTGAAGAGTCTTTGAAGCTGATTGTGATGATTTTTATAGTCATTGCAATAATTCAAAGCATTTAGTGCCTAAAAAAGAAAACTACTGCGGTACGTTCACTGTTTTGACTTGAAATCAAGACCAAGGTTGGGACTTTAACCCAGAGGGTATATGAGCGATGGAATGTTGTTGGGGCCTTCTTTTTTTAAAAAATCATAACTCGGGAGCCTTTCCTTTTTTTGTTTCACATGATGTGGCGTGCGTAACTAAGTCATTGTATTTTAAGGAAAAATAGGGGCAAAATAACAGCTGCAAGGATGGATAATGAGTGAGATTCAAAGCGCCAGCAATAATACAGGAAAAAAAGTAGGTTTTTTTAAAGCTTTCTTTGGAAAAAAAGAACCAGGATATAAGAAGTATAACGGACTTAATCCAAGCAACCGCTTATTTTGGACTGAGGGCTGGGGATCGATGTTGCTGGCAATATTAGCAGCACTGACTATTCGTTGGTTGTTTCTTGAGGCTTACGTTATTCCGTCAGGGTCGATGCTTCCTACTCTATTGATCAATGATCATATTTTTGTGAATAAAATGGTTTATGGAGTGCGCGCGCCGTTTAGTGAAAAATGGATTGTAAAGTTTTCAGAACCGCAGCGTGGGGACATTATAGTCTTTAAGTATCCCGTGGACATGAGCACTTTTTTTATTAAGCGTGTAGTAGGAATTCCCGGAGATAAGGTTCGATTTGATAACGGAGCGTTGTATGTTAACGATCAGTTGCAAGAAAAAATCGTACCCAACTCTAGTGTGGCCTTTGATTGGTTGAGAGACGAGGATTTTAATAGTCACGATGGAACTTTCGATGACTCTAAATCGAATTACGTTCATTTTTTTGAAAGGCTTAAGCGAACTGAAAATGAGTCGATTGAGTACAGCCTTTTGATGCCCAAAACGGATGTCATCGGTTTTGCTGGAGACGGTGAGTGGACAGTTCCCCCGGATAAATTATTTGTTATGGGTGACAATCGATACAGCTCGCATGATTCTCGGTTTTGGGGATTTGTGCCGCAGAAAAATATTTTGGGTCGAGCTAGTTTCGTATGGCTCAGTTGCGAAAATATGCTGCCCTTTTTGCCGATAATATGTAACCCATTAACCTTAAGACTTTCGCGATTCGGTCACTCAGTTAATCAATAATATGTTGATCAAAAAAAAAGGAAAACAAGGACGATGGCCCCAAACACTTTTGGTGTTCTTCCTTCCTTTTTTTCTTTTTTTGGCGATACGCAGTTTTTTCTTTGAACCCTTTGTGATTCCATCAGAAAGCATGTTACCCAACTTAATGATTCACGATCATATTTTAGTGAACAAAAACACCTATGGCTTGCGTTCACCAATAGGTGATGGCTGGATCATAAAATTTCGTCAGCCTCAACGCGGAGATGCGGTTGTTTTTCGATATCCTGAAAATAGAGAGGTGTTCTACATTAAGCGACTCATTGGCCTTCCTGGAGATCGAATAGTCATTCAGGATATGACGGTAACAGTGAATGGCCGGGTGCTTTCACTGACGCCGCAATTTGAGGCTGGAGTTTTCACAGAAAATAATGGAGATAAAGCTTACACCGTAGCCTTCTATCCAGATTCTGAAATTACTGATGTAGATGAAAAAACCTTTGTAGTTCCTGAGAGAGCATACTTTGTCATGGGCGATAACCGCTATAACTCTCAGGATTCACGCTTTTGGGGCTATGTGCCGGAGAATCTGCTTATAGGTAAAGCCCAGTATATTTGGCTCAGCTGTGATGCGACCTTGGAATCCGCTCCTTTTATTTGCAACCCGCAAACGTTTCGACTTAAGCGCTTTTTCAAGAAAATTCCATAATCATTTTGACATTTTTTTTTTAGAATCCTAGTCTGGGAGGAATGGTTAAAACAGCGCCTCGATCTTTAATCAGCCTTAAAAACTTTACTGAATCCCAAATTTTTTCAATTATCGAAACTGCCCTAGAAAATAAAAAAAATAACAGCAAAGTATTTCATACAAATTTGCGCGGAACTGGTGCGTTACTATTTTTCGAAGCCAGCACCCGAACGCGTTTTAGTTTTCAAACCGCCTGTGTTCGTGCCGGCGTTTCTCCATTAATCATGGATGGGGCTGACGGCACCAGCTTGGCAAAGGGCGAGTCCATTGAGGACACGATTTTTAATTTAGAGGCCATGAGGCCTCTTTTTTTTGTCATCCGCTGTCCAAATAGTGTAGATTTAGCAGCGATATCCTCTCAATTGAAGGTGCCAATCATCAATGCTGGGTGGGGAATACAGGGACATCCCACTCAAGCTTTGTTGGATGTGGCGACAATGTTTGAGTCCTGGAAAGATCTTCGTGGCAAGAAAATTTTATTTGTTGGGGATATTAAGCACTCGCGTGTTTTTACCTCTCACCAAGAGCTTTCAAAAATTTTAGGATACAGCATAGGATACTGTGCGCCTGCTGAATTTTCAGTGCCTAAAACATTAGATATTCAAAGCCATTCTAGTTTAGAGCAAGGTTTGGACTGGGCTGATGCGATTGTGACCTTGCGCGTACAAAAGGAAAGGCACTCTGAAGGATTATCATTGGCTACTAACTACAATGATAAGTACGGTTTAAATATCGAGCGCACAAAACTATTAAAGCCTAGTGGTCTAATTTTGCATCCAGGTCCAATTAATTATGGGGTTGAGATTGATAGTGATGTGTTAAAAGACCCGCGCAGCGTGGTTATGACTATGGTTGAAAATGGTGTGTTTGTTCGAGAAGCTGTAATACATAAAATGATGTTTGGGGAATTATGATGAACTATTATTTAGCCTTAGAGAACGGTGAAATTTATAAAGGAGCTGCTGTCGATCAGCAAATGGCTTCGGCATTTCCTGAAAAAGCTGGTGAAGTTGTTTTTAATACAGCTCACTCTGGTTACGAAGAAGTAGCAACGGATCCATCTTATTTCCATCAAATTGTGGTGATGACAGCGCCCATGCAGGGAAATTACGGATCGACTCAAAACGACTGGGAATCCTCACGGTTGTGGATCCATGGATTTATTTGTTTACAGTTACAAAACACCAAAAGAAATTCTTCTTGGATGCAAAGATTGGTTGATCACAAGGTGCCTATTTTAACTGAAGTTGATACCAGATTGCTTACTATTTCTTTGCGGAGTCAAGGCACTCCTTGGGGCGCCGTTGTTTGTGCGGCAAGTGAAAAAGAGGCTTTAGCTAAAGCTAAAGTTTTGATTACAGAAACTCAAAAAATTGATTCCGACTGGGCATGGTTAGTCTCCCGCAAAGAGATTGAAAACATAAAAGGCTCTAATTCGCAGGGACCACGCGTCGCAGTTATGGATTTTGGTACTAAAGAAAATATTTTGCGCGAATTAAAATCGAGATGTTCTGAAATAAATATTTATCCATCGCGCGCTACTGTCAGTGAAATTGAACGATGGAATCCAGATGCTATTATGTTAACAAATGGGCCTGGAGACCCAGCAGAAGTCCAAGACGCTGTAGAAACTGTTAAACATTTTTTGGGTAAAAAGCCCATTTTTGGAATTTGCATGGGTCATCAGATTTTAGGACGAGCTTTAGGAGCAAAAACTTACAAATTAAAATTTGGTCACCGCGGAGTGAATCACCCGATCAAAGATATGCTATTAAATCGTATTTATATGTCTAGCCAAAATCATGGTTATGCTATTGATGAAAAAACCTTACCTGAGCACATACAAGTTACTCATGTAAACTTAAATGATCAGACTGTCGCTGGAGTTTATTCGGAAAAATATAACTGCTTGGGTATACAGTATCACCCTGAAAGTCATCCGGGGCCGCATGAGGCCGTTGAGCTGTTCAATTATTTTGTAACTGTTATGAATAAAAAAAAAGTGAACGCAAACCCATCATTACTTAAAGAGCAGACATGTTAACATTAAGTCAGTTTGAAGAGTCTTACAGAAAACTAGTTGGATATTTCACCGCAGGTATTTATCAAGATGAAATGTTGACTGCCAAAAAGGATTTTTTTAGCAACACGGGTATATTGGATGAAAACAGAGCCAACTATGCACTGCGAATGACTCAGTTTTTTGATTGGTATTTTTTGACTCGCAAGCTATCAAGTCATATGAAAACACCGCTTGCCGTTGCGGCCTCACAGCGAGATTTGCGTTTATCAGCTGAAGATATAGAAACTATTGATGTTTTAAATAGACACGAACATTCTTTGTATGAAGTTCTGAAAAATAAAAATGGTGTTCTGACGATCAGGGATTTGTTTGCAGGAAAAAAAATGGATGTTCATTCGGAAGGCTTAATCTTCAGTTTTGAGGATAAGGAAACCTTCGAAGCCCGCGTGATCGGAGTGGGTGGAAAGAATTATTTTTTAAAAGGATTTTGTTTTCATCCCCAGTCGGCTCTTAAGTATATTACAGAAGAGCTTAAGCTTTATCGTAAAAACCCAGATTTGAATTTTAAAGATTTTTTAATTCGCTTAAATAAAATGAGATACAAATTAGAACAGTACTCTCACATTAAGCCAGAAATGATTTATACTAATGAAAATAAATTAAGACTGTGAAGGAATGAAATGGCTAAGTTACCACATTTAAAAAGAGTTTTAATTATTGGCAGCGGTCCTATACAAATAGGACAAGCGTGCGAGTTCGATTATTCGGGCACTCAGGCCTGCAAAGCATTAATGGCTGAAGGATTAGAAGTTATATTGGTTAACTCTAATCCCGCTACGATTATGACGGATCCAGAAATAGCCACGCGTACATACGTAGAGCCCCTAAAAGCGGCTTACTTAGAAAAAATAATCGAAAAAGAAAAGCCCGATGCGATTATCCCTACTTTAGGTGGTCAAACCGCATTAAATTTGGCTTTAGAGTTAGATAAAAGCGGTTTTCTTAAAAAACATAATGTGGAAATGTTGGGTGCTACTGCCGAAGTGATTGAAGCCGCTGAAGATCGTGAAAAATTCAGAGCTATTTTAGACACTTTAGGTGCTAAGTATCCCAAAAGTGAAATGGTCAAAAACTTTGAGCAAGGTTTAAAAGTAGCAGATACTTTGGGATACCCGCTTATTTTAAGACCTAACTACACTTTAGGCGGTGGCGGCGGCGGGGTAGCGTATTCTCCCGAAGATTATCAAAAAATGTTAGCGCAAGCCCTACATGAAAGCCCTACTAAAGAAGTTTTAGTTGAGGAAAGTATTTTAGGGTGGAAGGAATTTGAACTTGAGGTGATGCGCGATTCATCAGGTACTTTCGTCATCGTCTGCTCGATAGAAAATTTTGATCCGTGCGGTGTGCATACGGGTGACAGTATTACTGTAGCACCTCAGCAAACACTAACAGATCGCGAATATCAAGAGATGCGCGATGAGGCTTGTCGTATCGTCAACAGAGTAGGTATTCAAACAGGCGGAGCAAATATTCAGTTCGCTGTTCACCCTGAAACAAGTGAGCGTGTGGTTATTGAAATGAATCCACGCGTATCTCGATCTTCGGCGTTAGCCAGTAAGGCAACCGGTTTTCCGATCGCAAAGATTGCAGCGCTACTGGCGATAGGGTATCAGCTGGATGAGATCAAAAATGATATTACAAAAGTGACACCAACTTGTTATGAGCCTTCGCTGGATTACGTCGTGACAAAAATTCCTCGATTTGCTTTCGAAAAATTTAGTGGATCGAAAGATTTGTTAACTACGCAGATGAAAAGTGTCGGAGAAGTTATGGCCATAGGTCGGACTTTTCAAGAGTCTTTGATGAAGGCGCTGGCTTCTTTAGAGAAAAATGCTGAGGCCATTCCCCATGTGGAATTTGATATGGAAAAAATATCTTATCCTAATAGCGACCGCATATGGCATGTCTTTCAGGCTTTTAGACATGGAGTAGGTATTGATATGCTTCAGCAAATGACTCAAATCACGCCATGGTTTTTAGAGCAAATTGAAGCCATCGTTAATTTTGAAACAGTATTTAAAAATTCTGAACTTACAGTTGAGTTATTACAAAAAGCTAAGCGATTTGGATTTACCGATGCGCGATTAGCACATTTAAAATCTTTTTCTACCCAAAATATTAAAGCACTAAGAAACAAATTTGGAGTTCGACCGGCCTTTTTTCAGGTTGATACGTGTGCGGCAGAGTTTGCCTCGAGTACTCCTTACTTTTATTCGACCTACTGGAGTAAGCCGCAAGGTCAGGTTCTTCCCCTCAGTGATAAAAAAGTTGTGGCCGTGATTGGAAGCGGTCCAAATCGTATCGGTCAAGGTATTGAATTCGATTACTCTTGTGTGCGAGGAGTTAAAGCGTTACAGAAACTGGGTTATAGTGTGGCGATGTTGAATTCCAATCCCGAAACTGTTTCAACGGACTATGATACTTCTGACAGTCTCTTTTTTGAACCCTTAACAGCCGAATCTATTCAAGAGACTTTTAGTGTCATCAAGCCGGTGGGATTTATTGCTCAGCTTGGGGGACAAACTCCAATTAATTTAGCTAAAAATTTAGTTGATAATGGATATAAATTACTAGGATCTTCGCTGAACTCAATTGATTTGGCAGAAGATCGAAAAAAGTTTGCAGAAATTTGTCGCGAACTTAACTTATTGATTCCTGTTTCAAGTATGGTGGCAAATTTAACAGAAGCCTTAATGAATGAAGGCAAAGTGGGTTACCCAATGATATGTCGTCCAAGCTATGTTTTGGGCGGGCGTCGGATGGAAGTGATTGAAAATCGTCAGGAGCTAGAATCTTATTTTGAGCGTCATAAAGAATTTATTAGTAATAAGAATCCATGTTTGATGGATCAGTTTCTTTCCGGGGCTCTAGAAGTTGACGTCGATTTAGTGCGTGGCAAAGGTTGGATTTTGCATGGTGGAATTATAGAACATATCGAAGCCGCTGGTGTTCATTCCGGAGACAGTATGGGTGTCGTGCCGCCTCAACGGTTAAAAGAAGAAGCTTTGGCTCATATCGAAAAAATGTGTGGAGCTTTGGCGGATCGAATGCAAATAGAAGGTCATCTCAATTTACAGTTAGCTATTAAAAATGATGAGGTTTATGTTCTTGAAGCCAACCCGCGAAGTTCACGATCGGTTCCTTTTTTAGCAAAAGCAACGGGAATTCCGCTAGTTGATATCGGTATTATGGCGCAGATGGGTTTAACTCCAGATGCAGCGGAGTTAGAAAAATATCAATGGCGTTCGATTAAAAATGTTTGTGTTAAAGGTGTAGTTTTTCCATTTAAGAAATTTTCTGAGAGCGATTCTATTCTGGGGCCTGAAATGAAATCCACAGGAGAAACGATGGGCCGCGCTGAAACATATTCAGAAGCTTTGGTTAAAGCCTTCGTTTCAACTCATATATCTTTGCCACAAGCGGGAGAGGCCTTCCTTTCTTTGCGAGACAAAGATAAAGAGCCATTACTGCCTTATTTAAAACAATTGAAGACAATGGGATATACCTTTTCAGCAACGAAGGGAACGGCGGATTATTTAAAACAGCAGGGCTTAGATTGTCTCAGTTTAAATAAGGTTCACGAAGGACGTCCTCATTGTGTAGACCACTTAAGATCAGGACATGTTCAGTTTGTTATTAATACCACTGCGGGCAAGCATGCCATCGAGGCCAGTTTTGCAATTCGTCGCGCCTGTACTGATTATAGCATTCCCTGTTTAACTGAAAGCGATGCTGCGGAAGCGTTTGTAAAGGCTTTAGAAAATTCTAAAACGGGGCAAATTGATGTCGGTCATCTGTAAAGTTGATAACCTGTCAAAGTCATTTCGAACTGACTTTTATAAAAAGCCTATTCATATTTTGAAAAATATAAGTTTTAAAATTGAAGAAGGCCAATTTGTAGGTTTTATTGGACCGAACGGCGCTGGAAAAACCACGACGATCAAGTGTATGATGCAATTCATTTTTCCAGAATCTGGAACCATTCAATATTTTGACCACATGGATATTCAAAGTGCTAAAAAAAGAATTGGATTTTTGCCCGAACGTCCGTATTTTCAAGAATTTCTAACGGGGATAGAGTTTCTTAAGTTTCACTGGAATTTATCGGGGCTACCTAGAAATAAATTCGCTGAAAACGCGGAAACAATTTTAGCTCAAGTTAAACTGACTCATGCAAAAAATTTGAAACTTAAAAATTATTCTAAAGGAATGCTACAAAGAATAGGAATTGCTCAAGCTCTGTTGGCAAGTCCCGATTTTCTAATTTTAGATGAACCTATGTCTGGATTAGATCCGGATGGTCGGATTTTGATAAAAGACATTTTAAAAAAGCTCAAAGAAAGAAACATAACAGTTTTAATGAGTAGTCATCTTTTAGAAGACTTAGAGGAGCTCTGTGAAGAGCTTATTATTCTTCATCAGGGAGAAACATTATTTAACGGCCCAACAATTGATTTTAAAAAGAATTTTGATTCACTCGAAGTTGCTTACGCGGCCTTTAAACGCCAAATAGGGTATAATTACAACGCATGATTAACTTAATATATATTAACACCCAAGAATGGTTGCGACTTAAGTTTTTACAAGTTGTATTCTTTTTAGCATTTGCCTATGTCTGCTTAAGTTATTTATTGGCCACTCTAAGTTTCACCGATCAACTCAGAATTAAATTTAATTTAGGTTTTACAGGTTTAGAGTTAGCCACGGTCCTAGTGGCAGCTTTCATATCAACGCATGCCTTGGATCGTGATATTGAGCGAAAAACTTTTCAAGTGATCTTGGCTAGGCCGATTGCTCGTTGGCACTTATTAATTGGATACCTGGGCAGTATTTTCTTTCTGAACGCGATCCTAGTATTCTTTATGACATTGGTTATGGTCATTTTTTTTGGTCTTCAAGTTGATTTATTGAATGTAATTGTTGTGTCCTATTCTTTACTTTTAAAGTCAGTGGTCGTAGGCGCATTTGGCCTAATGTTAAGCACCTTAGCGCGTCCGATGTTTGGACTCGTGATGGTATTTAGTTATTGGGCGATGGCTTACTCCGTACCAGATATTCGTTATTTTATTCAAAAAATACAGTCATCATCACTAGAGCGCGCGAGTATAGTGTTTGATTATATTTTTCCACAGTTTTATTTATTTAATTGGAAAAGCTATCGCGATGTGGAGGCGGGCTTCATCGTGAATGATGTGGTATGGGCCAGCTTGCATTGTTTTGGTTGGGTTTTCCTGCTGATGTTTCTGGCCTCGGTGTTCATACGCAAAAAAGATATTGTCTAGTTCCGGGGCTTGAGTACACAATAAAGCATGTCTGAACTAGAGTTGGTCTACATCGTGTTTATTTTTCTTTTAGGTGCGTGCCTGGGCAGTTTTGGAAATGCGATAATATATCGACTGCCAAGAGGCATTTCAATTTTAGGTCGTAGTTTCTGCATACAATGTAAGTCAAAAATCTCCGCCTGGAATAATATACCATTATTTTCTTTTTTTATTTTGAAAGGTAAGTGCTCTCAATGCTCAGCGCCGTTTTCAATTCGCTATCCGTTGGTGGAGTTGATTACTGCCGGTTTATTTGCGGCAATTTATTTTTACTACGGTTTTACCTGGACAAGTTTGGAGTATTTCATTTTAGTTTGGGCACTTGTAGTTTGTAGTTTTATCGATTTAGAGCACATGATACTTCCCGATGTCTTTACATTGGGAGGTATTGTAGTGGGCTTCATCGGCGCTTATTTAAACCCTGAACGATCGTTCTTAGATGCTTTTTTGGGTTTCCTTTTTGGGGGCGGAGTTCTATGGTTGGTTGCCTATGTGTATTTTGTATTTACTGGCCGCGAGGGACTTGGTGGCGGCGATATTAAGTTGCTGGCTTGGTTGGGAACACTGTTGGGGTGGAAGGCAGTTCCATTTATTATTTTGTCGTCATCCGTTTTAGGTGCACTTGTTGGTTTGTATATTTCACGTAACAGTGAAGACAAACTTAAAGCAGTAATTCCGTTTGGTCCATTTATCGCTCTGGGAGCCATATTGTATATTTTAGGACTTAAGTCAGCTGGTCTTTGGTACGTAGATCTGTTCTTTCCAACTCTTGAGTAGTGTTCTCTTTTGACAGGACCCAGCGTTAGGTCAGATAATTAAAGCTGCAGAGGTACGTAAGCAGCATGATTTTCTCATCTAAAAAAGTCGTCGGAATTGATTTAGGATCAAGTTCGATAAAACTCGCTCAAGTTTCCAAATCTAAGGGCAGTGCCTTGCTGGAAAATTTTGCCCTGACTCAAACGCCAATGCAAACCATAAACAACGGCGATATCATTGATACCTACCTGCTTGGTGAAGCCATTAAAATGATTCATAAAGAGCAGAGGTTTTCAAGTAAGAACGCATGCATAGGTATGTGGGGAGCCACTTCGATAGTAAAAAAAATTACTATGCCAAAAGTAGATAGCAAAGCTTTAAAAGAACAAATTAAATATGAGGCTCAGCAATATCTGCCCTTTGATATTTCTCAAGTTACCTTAGAGCATCATATTTTGCCATTTTCATCTAGTCCTGACCAAATGGATATCCTTATCGTTGCAGGTCAGAACGATTTGATTGCTAAATATATCGAAGTCATGGCCCATGGGGGTCTGAAAACTTCGATCATTGATGTCAGCAGCCTAGCTTTATCTAATATTTTCGAATTTAATTATGGAAAGCTTAATGAGCCCGTCGGGATATTTAACTTTGGCTCTATTTCAACGCAGTTTGTAGTGGTTTTTCAGGGAGAAATTCTTTTCGCTCGAGATATTCCTGTTGGAGGGTTTACATTTACCAATGAGATTTCTAAAAACATGGGTATCACTTTAGAAGAGGCAGAGTCATTAAAGCTTTCTGGACAATCGGGAGAGGTTCCAGAAAGCACCAAAACATTTATGAATATGGCTTTAGATAACGTGACAGAAGAATTAAGAAACAGTATTGATTTTTACTCGGCCTCCGGAGGAGATTTTCAAATATCTAAGGCTTTTTATACCGGTGGTGCTAGCTTAACAGAGGGACTCATTGACCACGTATCAGAACAACTCAAAATTAAATTTGAAGTTTTAAATCCATTGATTAAAGTAAGATCTAACAATAAAAAAATAACACCTGGTTATCTTCAGCAAATTTCGCCATTTCTTGCGGTTTCATTAGGATTAGCACTTCGAGCAGTTGGTGATTCATGATAAAAGTGAATCTACTAAAATCATATACAGGAAGTGCTGCAGAGGCCTTGCAAGTTGCCGAAGAGAATCCAGGGCAAACAGCAGCCTTTTTAAAACACGTAGCAGTAATGTTATTAGGCGTAGTGGCTTTATTTATACACGAGTCGATTAATATACCTGAACTAACGAAGCAACTTAAAGGTGTTACTGCGGAGATTGGTGAGGCCACCCGATTCAATCAAAGAATGGGGCCACTTAAAAAAGAGATCGAAAAATACGAGAAAGATTTAAATCGTTTAAATACTCAAATGGAGTTTTTAAATCGCGTTCAAAAAGAGCGCGCACTTTCAGTAGAGCTAATTAATCGAATAAGATTCGCCGTTCCCGAACGTGTTTGGCTTACCTCTATCCAGGCTTCCGGTACTTCTATTGACGTTAAAGGTGAGGCAGAAAGTACAAATGATGTTAATGAGTTCAATGCTCGCTTAGCTAGCGAGAGCTATTTAAAAGATGTTGTTATCGTTTCAAGTGTTCTAAAAATGGTAAATAAAACGCCACTTCAGACATTTAATATTAAGGCTAGTTATGCTGATATTGCGCAGATGGCAAATATGGATTCACAGCAGGGCGTTGATGCGCCAGCACCGCCACCTGTAGAGCCAGGAGAGACACAGTGAATGAGTCATCTTCAGGTTTAAGTCGATTTATAGAAACTGTTGCGATTATGTCACTGGGAAGAGTGGCTATAGTGGCTGTTGTGATTACGGGGCTTTATTATAGTTTTGTATATGATGATGGCAAGGCATTGCTGGCCAAAATTCAAACGGCCAAAACCTCATTAGCTAATGAAAATAAAAAAAAGATAGAAACACAAAAAGTTTTAAAAAAAGAACAACAAATGAAGGCGGACGTTGAATTACTTGCGACAAAGTTTGAAGAAGTACGTTCAAAAATTCCACTCGAATTTTTAGAATCCGAGTTAAGAGACACTGTTCATCAACATGTAACTAAATACAATTTAAAAACAGTTAAAACTGAAAGACGTCCACAGAATCCGCGGCAATTTACTCAAGTGATGATTGATGCAGGAGAAAACTTGGTTCAACAGGTCATGTTGTCCTATGAACTTGAAGGTACTTACGCAAATATCTCTCAATTTGTTACTGAGATTTCTCGATTAGAAAAGATAATCAAAGTTGGAGATTTTAATATGATAATTTCTAAAAATCCTGGTCTAGGAAAAGTGCGAACCAGAGATTTAATTTTTAGAGCAAATATTATTGGGTATAAGCAAACGCCACCAGACGTAATAAAAGAACAGGAATTGAAAGCAAAGCCTAAAGGTAGAGGAAGTCAGAAAAGGTAAGATGATGGAAAAATTAGTAAAAAAACTTTTTTTATTTTTTCTAATCATAGTATTCAGCCCTTTTTTAGTGGCTCAAGAGGACGAGGGACTAGTGCTAGGGGAGCGTGATCCATTTAGGCCGCCTGCATACATTGAAGATACGCAAAAACCACCAGTAAATGATAAAATTACTGACGAAAGTATTGAAGCGATACGAAGGTGGCCGCTGCAAGTGTATAAACCTATTGCTGTCATTTGGGATGTGTCGGATCCTAAAGTAATGGTACTTGATGCGAATAACGTAATGCATCTGCTGAAGAAAAATTATCGCATTGGGAATCAAAATGGAATTGTTACTGAAATTAATGAAGGCGAAATCGTCGTGAATGAAAATAACGTGCCTCATGTTATTAAAATAGATAAAGGCACGACAAAATAAGACACTGATCAGGAGGATTTGTGAAATCTCAAGGTATAAAAAGTATAAAATGGGTAAGTGTATTTATTTTAGTAGTGACACTTAGTTTTTCTGTTTCTTGCACGAGCAAGAAAAAGGTGATTGACGATGATTTCGCAGTCGATAGCGCTGAAGCAGGTTTTAGTGAAGAGGATTTAGTTTTAGACGGAGAGCCTGATGAGTCTGTCGATATCGCTGAGGGGACGGATGACTTTAACGAACTTGATCTAGAGCTTGACGGTACTGAAGATGGCGAAGAAACAGCTCTCAGTATTGAGGACGAGTTGAATAATATTTCTGACGAGTCGATGGAGTCTGAGATTGCTGAGGCAGAAGTTAGCCCTGATGTTGCTCCTGAAGCTGAGGTAGAGAATATTCCAGCACCTGAAATTGTTGAAGTAGATCCGCCAGTTGAAACTCCACCGTTGGTAGAGGCTCCGATAACAGAAGAACCTGTTTTAGCAGATGTTACTCCAGTGGAAGAAGCGCCAGCCGTCGTGTTGTCACGTGTTAATAATATTCAATATAAAGGAAATGACAGTGGCGGTACAGTTATTATTAGTTCAGATCAGCCGCTTAACTACACAACACGAATAAATTCAACGACGAATCAAGTGATTGTCGAAGTGCAGGATGTCGTTGTGGCAGATCGATTAAAAAGACCTCTGAATACAAAGGATATGTCGTCGTCCATAGGACATGTAGACGTCTATCAAAAGAGTGATTCTAATATCGCACGTTTTGTGGTGCAGTTGCGACCCAACTCTCCTGAACCCTTAGTGCAACCGGAGGGGAATTCATTGTTAATCATCGGAAGTGCCATTGATGGCTCTGGGCCAAGTCCGAGTCGTAACGATATGATTGCTGACGGCGCTTCTGAAGATAGCGGATTTGCATCAGATACTATGGCGCAAAGCACTTCTGCTTCTGGTGAAGGCCTAATGAGTTCAGATGATCTGGAGGCTTTTTTAGCCAGCAATAATAAATTTTATGGAAAACCCATTTCCATTGAAACAACTGATATGGATATACGAGATATTTTAAAACTGATTTCAGAAGAAAGTGGCGTCAACATGGTTTTCGATGATGATGTCTCGGGACGTTCGACTTTGAAGCTTCGAAAAGTTCCTTGGGATCAAGCCTTAATAACGTTACTGAGATCTAAAAAACTAGGATTTCGTCGACAGGGTTCAGTCTTGCGTATTGCAAAGATTGATACGTTAGTTAAGGAAGATACAGATGCAGTTAAACTTAAAGAGTCTAAAGCCACAGTCGAGCCTTTAATCGTACGAAATTTTATGATCAATTACGCCGAAGTGGATAAGTTGGAATCAAAAATTAAAGATTTCATTGCTGAAAGCAAGGCCGGAGCTGCTACGCGTGGGCGTGTTACAACGGATAGTCGCACGAACACTTTAATTATTACTGAGACGGCAACTAAGTTGGATCAAATTGCGCAACTTATTCGTGCGCTAGATACTCAGCCCCAACAAGTGATGATCGAAGCGCGCATTGTAGAAGCTTCAGATACTTATGCACGCACGATTGGGGGAAATATTGGTTTGAATCGTCAACCATTTCATAGTCCTGGCGTGTTGGCACCTGGTACGACTTCTCCTACATTTTTGCCAAATCGTATTACAACCCCGCAAGGACCGAACTATGTAAGTCCCTCATTAAACATTACACCTACTGAAGCTCAAAGTGGGTCGTTCCTGGGGCAAATCTTTTTTGGTACCTTGGGTGCTTTTGGTAATCTAGATGCACAGTTGGCATTAGATGAATCAGAAGGTCGTGTTAAGATTTTATCTTCACCCAGAGTTGCTGTATTAACAAATACCACTGCGACTATTAATCAAGGAGCTACAATACTATCGAGAGCTTCGACAACTACAGGAGCTGTTACGACAGGAGCCTCGACGGATACCTTTACTTCTGTTAAAGTCGGGGTAACGTTGAAAGTAACACCACAGGTATCAAATATAGGAACAGTTCGGCTAAAACTTGACGTCAGTCGAACGGCGCCTACACCAACGGGTCAGCCTGGCGAGACAACTGATCGCAACGTGGTGACAGAAATTATTGTCAAAAGCGGAGACACATCAGTGGTGGGCGGCGTATTCCAGTCTGATGTTTCTCATAATATAAACGGCGTGCCGGGATTAAAAGACATTCCTATTTTAGGTACCCTTTTTAAAGGGGATAAAAGAGCATCGCAAAAAACTGAGTTAATGATTTTTGTCACTCCAAAAGTTATTCCGTTGCTGAATCAGATGTTTAAGGCGGACTCAGGAGCAGAGTCATCTCAGGACCCGTTTTAGAAATTCAGAAACTGATCTCTTACAAGGTGCAAAGCTACCCCTAATCACTCCTTAAGATATTGGATTTACGGATCGCATGACTTCTATTGGATTAAATAAACTGACTGATTAAAAAAAGATCTAGATGAAGCTGAAGATTTTCAACTTTCTTTGTGGTGC
>JALHMX010000018.1 GCA_022843825.1 Pseudobdellovibrionaceae bacterium | reverse complement strand
CAATACAAAACTAATACTGTTTTTGGCCAAGGTGGTTTTTCCGAATCCCGCGGGCCCCGAAAGCAATAGATGCATTTTAGTGGTGGCCAGTAAAAACAAAAGCTCAGCTTCATCAGGGGTGTAAAGTAAATCCAATCCATGCTGCGGACGTATGAGTTCAGGCATTTGTTCATTTTGTTCGACGATTTCAATATCTTCCTTCAAATGGGGAATACGAAAACAAAGATACTTCGATGTTACTTTTTCGGAGCGACCAGATAAGATCACATCATGAATATCTATAGACTGATAGGCGTGCAAATCTGTGGGCTCGTTAACCTCTCCATTTAAACTGAGCTCTCCGTAAATAATGCTTTTGAAAATTGAATCTGCCAGAATTTTCTGGCCAGTCATATGCAAAATCCCCAAGGCCACGGCCAGCTCTACCCCTTTAGAGGATTTTTTTAAATGATTGGGCTTAATATTGACGATCACTTGCTGGGACATCGGAAACTTGAAGCCGCTGACTTTTAAGGCCGATTTAATTCTTAAAAAACTTTCCTTAATCGCTTGATCGGGCAATCCTAAAAAATGAATCTGTGGAATCCCGGGAATCATTTGAATTTCGACTTCAGCTTTTTCAAGCTTTCTTTGGTTTTCAATTAGTGTTAATAATTTCATCCATGTTGATCATGCAAGTTTCATCGCCATGGAGCTTATCATTTTATAAATGATAAGCTTAAATTGATACGATCATCGGAATTAAATCCCGATCTCTTTATCCTTTTTTCCGATATTTGATTCCATCTTCGACAAGGGATGATGATCTTCCACTTCTTTAGCTAAAGCATTAGTCGTAACCGATGTGTATATCTGAGTGGTTTGGATACTTGAATGCCCTAAAAGCATTTGAATAGAGCGCAAATCAGCTCCGCCTTCAAGCAAAGCGGTGGCACAACCATGACGAAAGCGATGCGGATGCACGGGCTCTTTAAATCCTGCTTTCGCTGACCAAGCCGCCAACCAACGCCAAATATCTATTCGCGATGGCCGATGACCGCGATCATTTAAAAATAAAGAGTTATTGTCATCGCTGTTTGATAAAATCGATGAGCGTGCGGTCGAAATATATCTTTCTAAAACCGTATATAAAGCTTCCGTCATTGGAATAAGACGCTCTTTTTGACCTTTTCCTAAAACTTTCACCCATTTTTCTGTCGGTGAAAAGTCGTTCAGATTTAAATTGATCATTTCAGTGACACGGCAACCGGATCCATAAAGAAATAACAAGGTCGCCTGGTTACGCAAATGCTTCGCTGGGTCATGAACTTCTGCCGCTTTGAATAATTTTTCAAACTCTTCCTGGGTTAACACTTTAGGTAAAGAGGCTTTTATTTTAGGTGGACGGAGCTCGCGAAGTTCATCGGACTTCATCCCTTTAGTTTCACAAAACTTAAAGTAAGTTCTTAAGCTACTGATAATTCGAGCTTGAGACCGCGGAGACAGCCCCTCTTTTTTCATAAATTCGTAAAATTCAATAAGTCTTTGGCGACCTTCTTTAAACTTAATATACAGCTCAAGATCGCGCCGGTAGGCCATTACAGTGTTTTGCGATCGTCCGCGCACATTTTGAAGATCATCAAAAAAATCAATCCACAAAGGCAAGCCGGCCTGTATTTGATCATTAGTATTATCACTGCTTTGAGGTGTTGCGTTCGGTACGTGAGCCATATCTGTATATCCCTGTTGTTGTCATCATGCTGTTGTAGATAAAGTGCTTACACTTATGATTTAAGTCTAGTTCAAAAAAAATTGCAATGAAAATAAAAAAACCTCAAGAGTTCATCTTGAGGTTAAAATATGGACTAAAAAGAATTTTAATTATCGGATCAAGTTAGAGTACTGACAATTCATTCCGTTCAAAGCTTGAATAGAAATATTACCAAACAATCGACCCACTGGTTGCACTTCACTCCAAGTTTGTCCCGGTTGATTTGTTCCTGCAGAAACCTGTGCTTGATTAATGTGAATCATTAAACTGATCGGTCCGTTAGCTTGCAATACTAAGTTTGATACCATCGCCTGTTGCCATTGACCTGCTTGCACCGCTTGAACTGTGTATGTTCCTGCCGGGATTACACATCCGTAATAAGATGTTAACCCTTGAGTGATTTGCATTTGTCCTTGCGCATAGACCGGGCCTGAGTATGAAGTCACCGGTGATCCATATCCTGGATACTGCGTTGGATACTGACCTGGGTATTGCGTCGGATATTGTCCAGGGTACTGTTGCGGGTATTGTTGTGGGTACTGATTCATCGCGCCGGTAAAGCTCAGTGAAAGGCTCAGTTGGTTATTCAAATCCGTTGAATTTGACTGGAAAATAACTTGGCCATTGGGGCCAATGTTTCCGCAGTTTACACAACCGGGATAGACGTTATGTTGATTTGCATTGTTATCATCCCCTGCTTTTCCGCACGAGAACAAAATCAATGTCAATCCGACAAGGCCCACAAAAAGGGCTATGGATTTTAGAGCTAGTTTTTGGTTTGTTGTTTTCATGTTATTATCCTCTTTTTTCATTTATTAATTATTGTGTTAAATTAAACGCCGAGTTTATTGAAATATTCTCGAAAGTTCCTAGTAATTTATAGCCCGCACCAGCACCTGGGAATAAATCATGCTTCGTTTGAATAATATTCGATCGGCAATCATAAGGCCCGATGTATTTGAACCAACAAGAGCGGTATGGAGAATGCGGAACCATTGCGACTGTAAAGTTCTTAAAATACACATATCCTTTATATTGAGCGGTTCCAATCGGTTCACCGTCATTACCACCAGGTTGATTGTTGTTTATAGGAACTAAAGTCAATGTGATCGCACCGATATTGTCTTCAAAGAAGCCTGAAAATATAGTTTGGTTGTTTAATCGAAACCAATAGTTGTAGTCCGACTCTAAACGATCATTATCATACATGCCTGGTGCCGATTGGTTACGACCAAGACCAGATTTTAACTGTCCATTGTATTGGATGCCATTATCTATATATGATATAGAAATTGTTCCACCGTAACGACCGGCCTCAACCTGAGCCAAATTCACATTTATCTTAATATTTGATGGGTTATTTAATGGACGAGTTCCTACATAGTCATTCATGGCCTGCAAACTTACCGGAGTAAAATCAGAAGTACTTCCCGAAGAAAATGTTGGAGTACCGCCTCCACCTATTGGTGGTTGCACATGAATCGGCGGAACAACTGGGTTTCCGTTGTTGTTCACCACTGAGTCAGATGAAGCTGACTTACCACAACCTACGGCCATCAACACTGTTGATACCAACAGAACCGATGAAACTATCTTGCAGTATTTAGTGTACGTTTTCATATATCCTCCAAAGTTCATTAAACTTATACAGTAGATATATACAAAGGCTGTGCCGACTTTTAATTTTTGGCATAACTGATTGAACTGACAGTCTATTTTAAAATACTATCTCATAAGAATACGCTTTATGGGGCGTTGCTCGATGTAATTGGACAAATTTTGTTAACACTCGTAAACAAATCAGCAGGAAGTGTCACTGCCATCGTCTCAGAGTGAGACAAAAAGGTGCCAGGCTACTTTTAGTACTGCATCGCATTCCTAAAAGTAGCCTGGCACCTTTTTAACAGTCTTGAACTTGGCCGGCGGGGGTGCAGGTGTATTTGTCGCGGCTGACCTCTTCGCTGCCGGCCCATTTGCCTTCGGCGTTGCAACGCTCTCGAAAACACTTATTTTGTTTTAAAATATACCGGCACTGATTCAGTTGCCCGTAGGGCTTATGACACAGGTACTTAGCATCATCCCTCTTTTTTTGAGCTCGCACAGCAGCTTGTTTTTTTTCGTTTTTTCGTTTTTCAGAAAGTTGGTTTTTTTCGGCCTGGGTCTGAATATCTTTAACCATAGTATTGCGACAGGTTTCTTTTTCCATCCATTTGCCCTGGGGCGCCTTGCGCTTTTCTAAAAGAAGATCGTAGGCCACCTTCCCCGAATCATCCAAGACCCCTTGAAATTTAATCCCCTCATTAGGTTTTAAGATGGGCGAAACTTCATGATTAAATAAGTTTAATTTAAATTCTTCGCCCAAATTACAAACAGACAGTAATGCTGTTTTGAGATTAAGGTTGATGTACAAAGAAAGCTTTTGATCTTCTTGCGTTAAAAATGAAAAGAAATCAGATTCAATCCTCATGGGTTCAAATGTTTCTAACTTATCTTTTTCATCAGAACCTTTAAAGTAGTTTTTAGGTTTCGATGGACCACCAACATACTCTATATGACTTTGACCTCTCAGCATTCGCACAGTTCGGACCTCATAGTAGGTTTTTTCCTTAACACCCTCAAATACAACTGAGGATCCTGGCAATACTGCTATAGAATACAAGTTATTAATCTTAAGAATGGCGAACTCATTAGCTTTTGTGCTAACCACCATGTCACCCTTGATTTCAAAGTTTTCTTTCAACTGAGGTCTGACATTCCCCTCTTTTAATTCGACTTCTGGTTGTCCTGAAAAATTAATCACCACTATTCCGTAAAGCAGTCCTTGTGGCAGTTTTTTAATATGTTGATAGATTTTATGAACGTTGATCATACATTTCCTTCAGTTTGCACCATTTCAAAAATACCGAATACGCTGCATTGACGGCCACGACAAAGCCCGGCCATCCATCCATCAAGCCCCTTTTCCAAAAATAACACTCTACAAACTTAACCCATGGTTTAGTTATAAGATGAAATAAGTTAGGTCGACGTCCCTGTCTGATCATCTCAGCCGCAAGCAATGTAGAATAACGGTTATTGGTGTTTACCTGATGCTCAATGTCTTTAAAAACATAGTGATTTAAGTTATTTGATAATTTTTCCGTAAGTTTTGATTTAACTTTTTCATGAATCAGTTCAGTGCTCCAGCTGGAATGTTTTCGGTGAAAAAGTCTAAGCTGATAATCCGGGTACCATCCCCCGTAACGAATCCATCGTCCCAAATAGAAGGAAAGGCGCGGCAACAAATACCCTACCTCAGGATTCAAGCTATTTATCTTTTGAACGATTTCAGTTTTAAGTGACTCAGTGATCACCTCATCAGCGTCTAATGACAGTATCCAATCGTTTGAGGCCAACCCCGTGGCATGAGATTTAGTGGGACCGAAACCCAGCCATGCCCCAGAGGACACTTTTGCGCCAAGATTGCTAGCAATCTGAACAGTTTGATCGGTTGATCCGGAATCATACACTATAATTTCATCAGCCCACCGTGCCGACTCTATACAACGCCGAATGTTCGACTCTTCATTTTTAGCTATGATGACGACAGAAATTTTACTCATTATTTTGATGTCACAGTCTTTCAATATTATTGTCAAACTATAGTTGTCAAAATCGACTGCGGCGATATACGATATTTCTATGAAAAAAATAACACAACCACTTCATATCTTTTTTGTTTCTGTTTTATTAACAATTCCTTCTTACGCCTATCTTTCATTGAATGAAACCGCAGAAATTCTTCCTGCGAATTATTTCAATCTAGGATTTGCCCCTCAAGCCTATCTTTCTGATGGTGGAGGTTTTGATATCAGCGTCTTTGCTGATGCGCACCTTTGGGATGATGTTGATGGTCGTATCACCATTGGTGGCGGAGAAATCGATTTTTGGACACAAGGGTCTTTGAAATGGGTTCCGTTTCCAGATGTCGGCAACCAGCCAGCCATGGGCCTGCGTGGAGCTTTAGGTTATGTTCGCGATCAAAGTGAAAACTTTGTTCATATTCAGGTTGCTCCAATCATCAGTAAAAAATCAAACTCATTGAAGCTCGACATGATCTCCTACGCGGGCCTTCCGATAACTTTTATCTCTGAAAAGGGAAGCAACTTTGTCGCTTCTCAGATCGCCTTAGGAGCGTTGTTTTTTCCATGGCAAAATGGTCAGATTGGAGCCGAGTTTAATTTGGACCTAAAAGATTCAGTCTCAAGTGCTTCCGTTTTCTTTATGTTCCCCTTTGAATCTGGAACGGGATATAAAAAATACTAGTATGCTCAAATGGCTATGGGGAGATAAAAGTCCATCACAACCAATAATGTCCGGAGCCAGCATAGCCGATATCTATGTCGATCTAGGCACAGCCAACACCCTTATTTCTGCCCGAGATAGAGGTTTAGTTTTGAATGAGCCTTCAGAAGTTATGATTTCTGATATTGACCCGAAAAAAAGAAAAGTTTTAGGGGTCGGCCTAGAGGGTCGCGAGATCTACTTAAAAAATCCTGGATATATCACAATTATTAAGCCTATTAAAGATGGAGTCATTGCTGATTTCGAAGCCACTGGTTATATGCTTAAACACTTTCTTTCTAAAGTAATAAAAAATCTTTCTTTTTCACGGCCAAAAGTTATCGTGTCTTTGCCTTATGGTGTCACTGATGTCGAGAAAAAAGCCGTTATTGAAGCCTGTCGATCCGCCGGCGCCAGTCGCACCTATTTAATTGATGAGCCCATGGCTGCGGCTATCGGCGCCGGCTTGAATGTTCGCGAAGCCCGCGGCCAAATGATCATCGACATCGGTGGAGGATCCACTGAAATCGCCGTTATTGCTTTAGCTGACATTGTTTACTGCGAGCCCATGAGATTAGGTGGTCATAAATTTGATGAAGTGATCATACGCTATCTTAAAGACACAAAAAAAATTATTGTCACCGAGGCTCAAGCTGAAGATCTTAAAGTTCGCTTAGGCACGGCAATGCCAAAGAAAAATATTGAAACCGTTGAAATTGAGGCCCGCGATGCCGACACAGGTTTTCAAAAAAAAGTCAGTATCTCTTCTGAAGAGATTGGAATGGCTTTGTCTGATTCTATTCAGCTTATTGTTCACGGAGTGCTCAACGCTTTAGAAAATACTCCACCGGAATTAGTCTCTGACATTATTGATTCAGGAATAACCTTGGCCGGCGGCGGTGCTTTGATACGTGATATTCGCGGCAAACTGGAAGCAGAGATCCGACTTCCAGTTCATATTGCGGATGACCCGCTGACAGCAATTGCGCGTGGCGGGCAGATGCTGCTGTCTGATCCCGAACTGTTAGATAAAATTCAGCTTGAAGTTTAAAGAGGTTTACACATGACCCCACCGACACCTGTGCGACGAAAAATATTAATGACCTGTGCACTTCCCTACGCTAATGGCTCTATTCACCTGGGTCACATGCTGGAGCACATCGAAGCCGATATTTTTTCGCGCTTTCAAAAAATGAATGGTCATGAGTGTATTTTTCTTTGTGCGGATGACACCCACGGTACTCCGATTATGATTGCCTCGCAAAAAGCGGGGAAAACTCCAGAAGAGTTTATTCAAAAATATCACGAGGAGCATGTAAAAGATTTTAAAACTTTTAATATTCAATTTGATCACTATGGGTCCACCCACTCGGCAGAGAACAAAGCCTTGTGCGAGTTATTCTATACTCGAATGAAAAAAGCCGGTCATGTTCATAAAAAATCCATCGACCAACTGTACTGTTCACACGATAAAATGTTTTTACCAGATCGTTTTGTTAAAGGGATTTGCCCCAAATGCTCCACCGCAGATCAGTATGGCGATTCTTGCGATTCATGTGGCGCCACGTATTCACCCAGTGATTTAAAAAAGCCGGCCTGTTCATTATGTGGAACAGCGCCCGTGATGAAAGCCAGCGATCATATCTTTTTTAAACTGAATGCTTTTAAAGATTATTTAAAAGAGTGGTTGCCAGCTCATACCGCACCAGAAATCGCGAAAAAAATGTCAGAGTGGTTCAGTGAGGACTTGCGCGATTGGGATATTTCGCGCGATGCACCCTATTTTGGAATTCAAATCCCG
The DNA here is from genome assembly GCA_022843825.1 of Pseudobdellovibrionaceae bacterium. Lineage (GTDB taxonomy): Bacteria > Bdellovibrionota > Bdellovibrionia > Bdellovibrionales > Bdellovibrionaceae > Pseudobdellovibrio. Next base: position 35,055 of record JALHMX010000018.1, on the reverse strand, counting down.
GGCGAAGATAATAAATATTTTTATGTGTGGGTCGATGCACCCATGGGCTATATCTCTACGGCAGATCAGTATTTTAAAAAGCAAGGTCGCACTATTGATGAATACTGGGGTTCTAACTCGAACGCAGAAATTTATCACTTCATTGGAAAAGACATCGTGTACTTTCACACTTTGTTTTGGCCAGCATTATTAAAAAGTGCAGACTTTCGATCGCCGACCCGAATTTTCGTTCATGGCCATGTCATGGTCAACGGCGAAAAAATGAGTAAGTCTAAAGGAACATTTATTTCAGCTAGCGTTTACGCAAAACATTTAGAACCTGAATTTTTACGTTATTACTATGCTACGAAGTTGAATGCCAATGTGGATGATTTAGATTTAAATTTTCCTGATTTCACCAACCGTATTAATTCTGATCTAGTGGGAAAAATTGTCAACTTAGCTTCCCGTGGCGCACAGATGCTGAATAAAAAATTTAACAGTCAAACAGCAATTTGTGATGATGACGGATTGAAACTGCTTAAAACACTGCAAGCAAGTTCCGATGAAATTTCTAATTATTATAATAATCGTGAATTTGGTAAGGCGACGACGAGAATTCGTGAACTTGCAGAGTTAACAAACAAATACTTTGATGAAAAAGCTCCATGGAAATTAGTAGAACAAAATCCAGAAGAAACACAAAAAATTTTAACGACAACCATTAATGCATTTCGCATTTTAGCCATTTATCTGACTCCGATTATGCCAAAAATGTCTGCGGCCGTATCCACTCTTCTTAACGAGACCCCCTACGTTTGGACGGATGCACAGAAAATTGTTTCTCATCAGAAAATTAATGATTACGTTCATCTTGCTCAGCGTGTGGATCCCGTAAATGTTCAGGCCATGATCGATGAGCAAAAAGCAATCTATGAAAAAACGGCGCCGCCAGTTGCGAATAAAAAAACTCTGTCCACAGGTCCTACTGAAATAGACTTCGAAGACTTTGCTAAAATTGATTTGCGCATAGGGCATATTGTTGAAGCTGAAGAAATCAAAGAGGCAGACAAGCTGTTGCGACTTAAAGTCGATATTGGAAATGGTATCACTAAACAAATCATAGCGGGAATTAAAAGCGCTTACCCTGCTGAAAAAGTTTTAGGCCGCAAAGTTTTAGTTTGTGTTAATCTTAAACCCCGTAAAATGAAATTTGGAATCAGCGAAGGCATGGTCTTGGCCGCTGGTGAAGGTGGAAGCGATTTATTTATTTTATCGGCCGATGAAGGAGCCGCTGTTGGAAGTAAAGTTAAGTAAAACTTTAGAAGAGATTCATAAACTTTTTGTAGGATTAGAAAAGGACTCAAAAGACGGCGGTTTTGATGGTCAACTGCTAGAGGAGTTGATCAATCTGATCGCCTCATTAGAAAAAACTGAAGATCCCATTTTAAAAAAACTTTCAAGATACAAAGATTCATTAACTCCAACAATGACATTAAAGCATTTTTCCACCATTGCAGTTCCGTTTGAGCGTTACCTGAAAAAATCTTTAACCGATGATGACTTTCTAATTTCCAGTACAGATCGCGATCACTTGGTGACTCCGCGAACACACTTACATTTTATTATCGACAATATGCGATCGGCTTTCAATGTCGGATCTATTTTTCGGACCGCTGACACCTTAGGCGCCCAAAAAATTTGGCTGACGGGATATACGCCAACTCCGCACCAAATTCAGGTAGAAAAAGCTGCCCTTGGTTCCACTTTAGTTATGGAGTGGGAAAATAAAACTTTTCAAGATTGTATCCGAGAACTTAAAAGTAAAAACTTTAAAATTATTGCGCTCGAAACATCCACTAACGCTAAAGATATTTCCCTCGATTTTGATGTTGAATCACCCACAGCATTTTTAATTGGCAACGAACGTTTCGGGTTAGATAAGGATCAACTGGAGTTAGCCGATGAAATCCGTCGAATACCAACCTATGGAGTAAAAAACTCTTTAAATGCTGCGGTGGCCGCGGCCATTGCAGGTTATGAGTGGCGTAAGCAACTGGCCGAAGTTCAACATGTCCTCTGAAATTATTTTTCACCCGATCGGTTACTTTAAGTCCCCTCAAATAGAGCCTTATCAAGCGCCTCGGCAACCGGATGAAAACTCGCAGCCTGGTGAAATTATTTTGAATCCTAAAAATAATTTCGAACAAGCACTCACTGATCTTGATGGGTGTTCGCATATATGGATTATTTATCATTTTCATCATAATGAAAACTGGAAGCCCTTGGTTCAAACTCCGCGCTCGGATAAAAAGATTGGGGTTTTCGCGACCCGGGCGCCTTATCGTCCTAATCCAATCGGTATGTCTGTCGTTAAGTTGCTTAAAATCGACGGACTACATCTTCATGTTGGACCCAATGATATTTTGGATGGAACACCTATTCTGGATATAAAACCCTATCACCCTGAAAGTGATAAAATAAAAGATGCTGAAATTAAGTGGCTAGCTTCAGCTCCAAAGCTTAAATATAAGGTTAGTTTCTCCCCCTATGCTGCAGATCAGCTGGATTTTTTAGAACTCCATGATCTGCGCGAAGTGCGCGCTTTTATTCAACGACAACTTGAATATGACCCCCTGAATACTGATAAAAAAAGAGTCACTTCGCAGGATAATATTCATCAACTCAGCTATCGCACCTGGAGAGTAAGTTTTGTGATCACCGATAAAAATATTTCTATATTATCGCTGCACTCAGGCTACAGCAAAGATGATCTGTCTGACGTTGAGGATAAATACAACGATAAGTCATTACATAAACAGTTTACAAAGCGATTCACTTAAAATAACCTCAGCGCTTGGGGGGACATATGGCTTTGCTTTTGTTACTTGTACTATTACCATTCAATATCCAGGCTTCAGAAAATTTTATCCTTACAGATCCTTACACAAAATCTATCGCTAAACCCACCCATGAAATTCAAATTCGGCTATTTCAGCACGGATTAAAAGGACAAGAAAAATTAATTGCTGAGCAGTTAAGACATACTGAAACTATTTTCGCTCAATGCCCTGGCATCGCTGTTAAGATTACACCGCTAGAATATCAAGCTTTAAAGTCCAGCACGACTCAAGAAAAAATGACAGACTTCAAAGGCTCGAAGTCCTACTTTACAAAAGATTTTTTAAAATTTGTAACTCCTTTTTCAAACCAGCGTCAGTCTGAAGTTATTGATGTGCATATGACCGAATATATGAACACGGAAATAAGAAAAACAAAAAAACTAAACGGAGCCACCACCTACGGACAAGCGTTTAATCCGACCCTGTTGAATGTGTACTTTAATGACCCTCGGCCTTTACATCAGCAAAATCCGTCTTTGGCCGATCTTGCCGGTAACCGAGTTTTTATGGCTATCGGTACGGTTGCTCTTCAAAGAAACTCTTTTTTAAAATATCCACAGATGATCAGTAAACCCCGATCTTACAGCTTGATGGCCCACGAACTGGGGCACCTTATTTTTGAAAATTACAATCCCGACACAGGTTTTTATGGAGATCATTGGTGCCCAGAGGCTGAAACTCATTGCGAAAAAGGCTATTTAATGAGTACTGGTGGCAACAACGATGCCTACTATACCTCTTTAGACGGCTCTAAAATTATAGGCTTTGACCCCCTGCCAAAATTAGACTCTATCCAATGTGAAAAACTAAGAACCTCGAAATACGTCAGAAAACTTTAAGCCATTCACATTGAGACATTCACTATGAGATTTCGTTTGTTTTCGACTATAAAATGTATAGCAGCCTATTTAATGCTAAATTAAACAACTTTTTATCCTTATTGACTCTTAACCTTAATCATTTCACCATATTAGTATGGGAAGAAATCTATATCAAAATAATCGTGGGTTCGGGTTAATCGAAATTCTGGTGGCCGTGGCATTACTGGGTATTATATCAGTAGGGGTTATGGATATCGTAAATACCTCTGTTAAATCCGGCAGGTCCGCAGCTCAAAGCCAAGAAATTAATAGTATTAACTCTCGTTTAACTGCTGCGTTAAGTAACGCCTGCGGAGAAATACTTAATGCTTCCCCACCGGTAGTGATACCTGCTGTGGGATCACCTCAAACTCTGTCTCAACTTGTCAGGGTTAACCCTGACACTGGCGATACAACTGTATTAGCCGCAGTGGGTGCCAACGTCGATGGCGTTATCATAACAAGTATGGTCCTTCAAACTATGGAGCCACATCCTTCACCTGGAGCTGCTCGAATGCAGCTGCGCTTAAATTATCAAAAAACAGGTAATGTAACAGGACCCACTGGTACTGTAATCGACGAAGACGCTGGTACAAGCGTAGAAACTTTAGCTCCTGGAATAGTTGAAATTTGGGCCCAGGTTAATGCTGCAAATGAAATAATATCCTGCTCGGCTGCCGGTGTTGGTGGTGGTGGCAGCAGCCCTGAAGATTCTTGTATCATGCTCGGAGGTGAATACGCAGCCGGACCGCCAGAGACCTGTCGATTTACTGCTCTTCCTGTTGCGGACGTAGGACAAGCTCCTACTTATCCTGGTGGTGGAGGTACGACGGGATTATATGTGCAACAAGGTATAAACAGTGCCGGGCCAATCACTGCGGCAGGGGCCTTAACTGCGAGTGCGGGAATTACCACCACAAGTATCGTCGCCAGCGGAACAGTCCAAGTCGGGCAACAGATGATTGTTCAGGGGCTTACAGATTTGCGGGCTGGTCTTGTTGTTAGCGGTGACACAACCACGGGGAACCTTCAATCTAATGGTAATATCACCGCTAGCGGAACGATCACTGCGACATCAGATCGCCGCCTTAAACATAATATCAAATTGATTCCGGATGCTTTACAAAAAGTATTACAAATTCGTGGAGTAACTTTTAACTGGAATGATTCTGTGCCTAGTGCGCGTAAACAAATGGGCGTGATTGCTCAGGATGTTGAAAAAGTTGCGCCGGAACTTATTTATCCAATGGAAAACGGTGTAAAAACTGTAGCTTACCAAAATATGGTCGGTCTTTTGATTGAAGCTATTAAACAGCAGCAAAAAGAAATCGATGCCCTTAAAATAGAAGTTAAAACTTTAAAAAGTAAATAGGTTCCAGTTCTGGAGCCTATTTTACGCGATAAACTTGTCCCGATTTTAAATTCGTCGGGTCGTTTATAATACTCAGCAGGTCGGCCGCCACATAATCAGTCGAGCGCAATTGCTTTTCAGTTTTATATTTTTTAAACTCGGCCACGTCGGGAAACTGCTTGGCTGTTGTAGATCGAATTTTAGTTTGCATGGCCGTATCCATAATTCCCGGACTGTATCCAATAGCTTTAAAGTTATTGTCGTTTTGATGTTGCAAGGCCAACACTTCATTAAACATATCAAGCCCCGCTTTACCCGAACAATACACAGCCCATCCTTCAACGGGTCTGGTGGCCGCTCCGGAGGTGATTTGGACGATAGTTTTTTGGGGAACTTTAGCAAATACACTTAGAAAGATTTGACTCATTATAATGGGCGCAAGCAAATTTATTTTTAAATGTCTTTCGACCTGATCTGTCTTTAAGTTTTCTATGCGATCAACGGGCTCGATAATGCCGGCATTATTAATGAGAAAAACCTCTTCTAGCTTTGTTGAGGGAATTTTTTTTAAAGTGCTGGTTAATTTTTTTTGAAAATTTTGCGAGAAATCAATTTTCAGCTGAATTAAATTCTTAACGTTATCGCTTAGATCACGCTTTGGTATGCTGGTGCGGGCCAGGGATATGACCTTGTGATTTTGTTTTAATAATTGAAGTACAATTGAACGACCTAGACCTTGGGATCCCCCAGTAACTAGATACAAACTACTTTTCATGCTTTTCTTTGCAGTTGTTTACGACCTTAGGATCGATGACAACTCCCGAAACTTTTTCACCTGCAATGACCTGCTTCATACAGTCACGGGCCTTCTTTTTATGTAAGCCAGCTTTTTCACAGGCTTTCTTGATTTGCATACAAGGGGGCACTCGATCCCCGTCCTGCGCTAGGACATAAAATGATGTGCTCAAAATAGCTAATACCGCAAAGATACTCAAGTTTTGGATTTTCATAAATTAAGCTCCTTGTATCATTCTAAAGGTTATCGAGCAAAAATTCTACAAAAAAGCCAAGACGCAAAGTCAGCCGCATCTCATTATAATACGCCCTATCACGACCTAGCCTTTAATAGGCCTAAAAAAGACTGGTCTTCCTGCCGGATAGGATTCAGATAAGCTATTATTAAGACGCTTTTACCTCAGCGACTTATACAGGAAAATATGAATCGGCAGTTACTCATAATCCAGAAGCGGATTACTCATCAGTGGAAAAGCGATTACTATTCTTTAAAATCAGAACTAAAATACAGTTACTTCGAAGCCTTTTTATCTAGTTTTATTATCGGTATTGCCGAAAGTTTTTTTGCAGCCTTTGCTATTGAAAAAGGGATGAGCACCATCCAATCGGGTCTATTGCTTTCGATGCCGCCCATTGTGGCCATCATTATGAACCTATTAATTAATTCCCATATGCAGCGAACCTCGGTCTCACAAAAAGTTAAGCGAAATGTCTTGTTGCAAATATTTTCCATGCTTGGTCTGATTGCTTTTTCAGCCACGCTATTAACGAACGCGTCTTTTTCATTTTGGACGTTAATGGGCTTGTATTCATTGTACTGGTACGGACACTTTTCATCACTTCCAGCTTGGAATTTATGGATATCCGAACTTTTAAAAACTGATCGCGGACATGACTACTTCACACTGCGAACACGGATGATACAGCTCGGTGTTATCACTGGTTTAGTTTGCGGCGGGGCCATCTTACAGTGGAATCCGCCAACTTTAAATCACTCTCATTTATTCGGTCTTATTTTCGTAACAGCCCTTTTAGGGTTACTATTAAAATACTACTCTTTTCACAAACACCAAAACTCCACCTCGGTGGTGGCTTTCTCTTTACAAAAAATGAGAAAGATATTCTCTCAGAATAAAATATTTTTCAGTACTTATGGACTATTTAATGGATCGTTGTTTTTATCTACGCCTTATGTAACTGGATATCTTCTGACGATCCGTCACACCAGTTACTTTCAATTTATGTTGATCACGGCCGCATTATTTGCAGGAAAAATAATGACCACTTACTTGATCAATCTTAAAAAGTTTCCACTCAGCCCTATGCGCTTGATGGCTGTCGGTGGAATGTTTGGAGCCCCACTTCCGTTATTATGGCCTTTCTGCACCACTATTGAATCTATGTATGTGTTAAACTTTACTTCGGGCATGTCGTGGGCACTATGGGAAATTGGATTATCCCTAATTTTTTTCAAAAATATTCCTGCAAAAGATAAAATTGAAACCATCACATTGTATAATTCCGTCGGAATTGCTACCCAAATGATTGGAACCGGTATCGGCGCCTTAATGATTAAATATGTTTTTCAGTATAACTACACCACTGTTTTTATTTTTGCAGGAATAATACGATTTCTTTGCGTGCTTCCTTTTCAAAAAAACAAAAGCCTGAGTTTTCAACCTCAGGCTTCCGATATTTCAAATTTTAATAAAGCTTCTTAACTATTTAAGTGCGATGAGTTGAGCGATTAACAACGACACGACAGACATCACTTTAATTAAAATCGCAATACCCGGACCGGAAGTATCCTTGAAGGGATCACCAACAGTGTCGCCGACAACGGCGGCTTTATGAGCATCAGAACCTTTTTTGTGTCCAGGAAGGCCACCTTTTTCAATAAACTTTTTGGCGTTATCCCAAGCTCCACCAGCGTTCGCCATAAATAAACTCATGGTTGCACCAACTGCTAAACTTCCAGCTAACATACCCGCTAAAGCTTGTGGACCAAGAATAAATCCGATCGCGACCGGAGCTACGACGGCAATCATTCCTGGTAAAATCATTTCGTATAAAGCTGCACTGGTTGCAATATCAACGATTCGAGCAGGCTCCGGTTCAGCTTTACCTTCACGTAATCCTGGAATTTCTTTAAATTGACGAGCAATTTCTTGCACAATTTTACCAGCGGCTTTTCCTACGGCGGTCATGGTGGTTGAGCCAACTAAAAAGGGAAGAATCGATCCCAATAAAATACCAATCAATACTCCAGAAGCTGTTAAATCCAGTTGAATTTTTGCCATGCCTGCAGCCAAGCGCACATGATTCACTTCCATGTTGAACGCGGAGAATAAAGCCAGAACTGTTAACGTTGCAGACCCAATGGCAAAACCTTTTCCAATAGCTGCAGTGGTATTTCCAACGGCATCTAACTCATCGGTGATTTCGCGCACGTGAGGCGGAAGTCCTGACATTTCAGAAATTCCTCCGGCATTATCTGCAATAGGCCCATAAGCATCTACCGTCATAACTACAGCTGTACCCGCTAACATCCCCACGGCGGCCAAGGCAATTCCGTAAAGACCTAACATATGATCAGCAATATAAGCAGCGATCACCACAATAACCATGGGAACAGCAACTGACTCCATACCCACAGCTAATCCACGAATAACCGCAGTGCCCGCCCCTGTTATCGCAGCCTCAGCGACTAAGCGAATAGGTCTCATCGCTGTGTAAAATTCTGTAACCAAACCAATGAGTGCTCCACCAAATGCTCCGGCAGCTAAGGCCCACGTTACGTTTTGAGAAATACCAAAAAGAGGTAAAGCAATAAAGCAGACGAGTGTTAATAATATCGGAGGCAGCATAAGTGATAAACGTAAAACATTCGCAGGTTTTGAATTTTTCAAAGCCCGCGCCATAAAAATAACAATAATAGAAATAAATAATCCAACCGCAGATAGAACAAGCGGTAAAGAAATAGCGATCCAACGTGCGGCCTCTGCAGTAGCTGCTTCGCCAGTTAATAACGCTGGTAAAAATTGAGCTTCAATAGTTAAAGCTATGGCCATAGCCGATACAATGGCCGCAACCATAGATTCGTAAATATCAGCACCCATTCCGGCGACGTCACCCACATTATCACCGACGTTATCAGCAATAACACCTGGGTTACGCGGATCATCTTCAGGAATATTTTCAATCACTTTACCCGCAATATCAGCGCCGACATCAGCCGCTTTAGTATAAATACCACCACCAATACGAGCAAAAAGTGCAATTGAAGAAGCTCCCACCGCAAATGAGTGAAGAATAGTTCCTAAGTGGGCACTTTCATTATAGCAGTAATATACAGCTCCTAAGCCAAGAACTCCTAAGCCGCCAACACAAAGACCCATTACCGCTCCGCCATCCAAAGCGACTAATAAGGCATTACCTTTAGTGGAGGTTGCAGCAGCTTGAGTTGTTCTGACATTAGCGAATGTTGCTGCCTTCATTCCCACAAAGCCCGCAAGTAATGATAAAACCGCACCTACAACAAACCATATAGCCGCGACAACACCTAAAGCAAAATATAGAACTATCCCTACGACAACACAGTATACAGAAAGGACTTTATATTCTCGTACTAAAAAGGCCATAGCACCTTCACGAATGTATCCTGCAATACGATTCATAGTCTCATTACCGGAAGGCTGCGCCTTAACACGGAAATAAAGAATCACCGCAATCACTAAACCAATTACTCCAGCAATAATCGGCGAAAGAAGGAAGTAGGTAGGAATATCGAACATTAGAACTCCTTTTAATAAATCTCAAATTTTAATTTCGCTTACAGTAGTAAAAACAAGAATTTAGGTCAAGATATTCTGGTGCCAATAAAGTCGACAAATAGTGCTCCTATTGAAGCACCCGAGAGAACCAGGCTTTAAAGTCTGTCGAAAACTGCTGAGGATTATTAAATTCAAAGGGCTTAGGGACTTGCAAACAATTACGAGTGTCCTGTGCAGAGTAATTCTTCTGGTCTTTAAAAATAATCGCATAAATATGAAGGGCTTCACAAAGTTTTCTAAATTGAACTTCTTGTTGCGGCGGGGGCAATACTTTTCCCGTTTCAAAAAGATAGCTGATTAAAATTTTTAAAAAATCAACATGGTAGTAGTTATCCGATGAATCTTTTATAAAATTTTCCTTAGCTTTTACAAAATCTTTGGATTGGATTATGTTATAATTTTTCATAATACAACCCGGCAAGTAAGCCGGATTGGCTTCGCAAGCTTTAGTCGTTTCGGATAAGCTTGATGGGTATTGAGAGGTTTTATAGACCGCAGTCCAATAGGCCCACGCCTGCCACACTAAAAACACGGACAAAACCAATCCTGCAATATTCATCGAAATATGAATACTGGTTTTTTTCGAAGGCAGCACCTGATAAAATCCGTAAAGCAAAAATGCCAAAACCATAATCGTAGCTGGATTTTCAAAAGGAAACTGAAATAACACTTGAGGGGACAACGCCAGCAGCGCGCCCTGTAGAAAAAATGAACGACTTTTTAAAAATACAATATACGTTATCCATAATAACAGAGTTAAACATACAACTAATCCAGGCCAACCAAACTGTGCTCCCCACTTAAGAATTTCCGAATGTGGCTGGTCAGGATATTCAGTTTCTAGAGGGCCCGCAGGGTAGCTTAATCTGTACGGCACGACTTCATTAGAAAATTTGAGTCCGATTCCCAACGGATTTGCGATAATCATATCCTTAGTGGCTAAATAAAAATTAGACCTCTCTGAATTAGACTTGGTTTTATCAACTGAAATTTCCATGGATACTAAAGTGTGCACTTTTATTGTTCCAATAAAAAAGAACGGAGTTAAAATAATAAAAATATACTTCTTGTGGCCGTCTATTACTTTATAAAAATACCACATCCACCACAAACACAAGCCCATGTGAGTAGACCGAGAATTAGCTATAATTATAACTAAATTAGCCAGTATAAAAATGGTCCACTTGGCCCAGGTTGGCACCTTAAATTTATTTTTTACCCAGTAGTAATGAAATGGAATAGTTAATAGGTAAAACTCGGCCATCATATTGACATTTCCAAACGGCGCCATGAAATGACTGCGTTCATAATAACCAAGTTCGCTGGAAGATATTATTAAGCTGTGAAAGGCCAAACCTATTACTGCGGAAAAAACAACTAAATACAGCCACTCGTATTTCTTATAGAATATATCCCACTGAAAGTCTTTTATGACTAAAAAAACAAAAATACCGACCAGTGCAAAAAGTTTAGGAAGCAAAAAAAGACTGATTGGGTAGTTAAAAATAAAGGCGTAAGCCACATGCCACGCCACCATCGCTACCCCAAATAGACCCAAAATATGCGTGGTCCTGTTCCACTGAGTTTTTAAAGAGGATAAAGCCAAATAAAGAAAACATAAGCCACCAGTGAAAAATAAAAGGGTGCTTTTTGTGGTTACATAGTTAGCATTAACTTGTCGACTCCATACAAGTGGAATCAAGCAAATACCCAAGACGACTAAAAGTCCTATGGTCCACTGTAAGCTAGTTCTTATTTTCGATAAATAGGTCATCTTATAATACTATGACATATTTTTTTATGACTGCAACCTTGTAGTCTAGTTGTTGTTAAATCTGACCCGGCACTGCTTGAGAAACTCAGTCCGAGTTTCTGTACGAACTTTAAAATCACCGCGTAGGTCTGAAGTCGTAGTGGTACTATGAGTGTCTTGTATCCCACGGGATATAACACAATAATGTTTAGCGTTGATATGGACCGCCACATTATCTGTGCCTAAAATATATTGCAAACAATCGGCAATTTGTTTTGTTAAACGCTCTTGCACTTGTGGACGACGTGAAAAATACTCGACAATTCGATTAATTTTCGACAACCCGATCACTTTTTTATCAGGGATATAAGCTACCGTTGCAAATCCATCAATAGGTTGAAAGTGATGCTCACAAGTTGAGATGACTTCAATATCTTGGACACAAACCATCTGATCGTAGTCCATGGTATTTTCAAGAATAGTGATTTTTGGAAAATTATCATCGCGTAGGCCGCCAAAAATTTCGTTGACATACATTTTAGCTACACGTCTAGGCGTATCACGAAGACTGTCGTCGTTTAAATCTAACCCCAATATTTTCATTATTTCTGTGAAATGAATCTCAATTTTTTGAACCTTTTGATCTACCGACAACCTATTTTGTACCACCGGTGAAGATCGAACCTTAGACAATATGGTGCTATTTATCATTTCGATAGCGGTGAGTTTCTTTTTAACTTGGGATTTTTGTGTTTTTGCCATACCTGTTATCTACACTAGTCAAAAAGCGATTAAAAGTATTTTTCTTTAATCGTCAACAGTGCTAACATCATTTTGGTCACTTTGGGTACAAACCGCTTAACTTTAGAACAGCTTGATGAATCCTATTATTAAAAATGTCTTCTTAAATCGATGGGCTTGGAAAACGACAATCATTCTTTTGGCCGTAGTCGCTGGCTTATCTGGGTTGCTCACCCCGTATTATCAGAAAAATTTTCTGCTACGCCAATCCTTTTATGATTTAATGTTTGCTGCTGTTTTAATGCTGATTTCATTTTTGGCTTATCAATTGACTCTGTACTTTAGCCAAAATGAATCAGTGATTGCCCAAAGAAGCCTATCGAAAATGCTTTACAAACATATTCTGACTTTAAACTCGTTTGCCAAAATGAATAAGTCTACAGGAGAATTAGTTAATCACTACACCTCCGACGTACCCAGTGCCACTATGTGGCTTGAGCAAACACTACCCTATATCTTAACAACCTTTTTGCCGTTAATATTTACGCCTATTTTTCTAAAATTAACTTATCAAGTCCCACTCTCTTACTCTTTGATTTGCATCATAGTTATCTTAACCTTCAATTACCTTATGGCCCATCGCCAGTCCTTGTTTTTCTTTACTTTTAAAAAACTGGCCGCAGAGCGTATGACGATTGTCAATGAATGGATCCAAAACATTAAAAACTTGCGCACACTCGGTTGGATTCCTGCATTTGAGGAAAAAATTTATCAAAAGCGAGTCTTGGAAACTGAGAACCGTGTAGCGATGGTCACCAACGGTCAAACAATGAATGCCTTCTCTTCGAATATTACGTATTGGCTGAATGTTCTCATTATTATATATTTTCTGACGACCACCATCGAATCTCTTAAAAAAGAAGATATTCTTGTGTTGATTTGGGTGGTTGGCGTATTTCTTTCTCGCCCCTTAAGACAACTTCCGTGGCTGTTAACTATCTTCTTTGACGGCCTTACTTCTGTCCGACGACTTCATAAAATTTTATCGCTGAAAAACACTCTCCCCATATATCCCATTGGGCACTTCGATATTAAAGATAAAAATACACTTGTTAAAATTAAAAATTTGAATCTTACTTTGGAAAATCACCATTTACTTAAGTCTATCTATCTAGAAATTAAACCTGCAGAAATTGTTGCTCTTATAGGCCCGGTTGGATCTGGAAAATCCTTGCTGCTCAAATCACTTATCGAAGAAACCCCATTTACTGCAGATTACTTTTCTATAGAAAAAATCTCCTATCTTCCACAGGATCCCTTTATTTTTAGCTCCACAGTTCATAATAATTTATCCTTTTCCTATGATGAATTTTATGATGAAAACGCTGCTTTGAATTCTATAGAAATGGGCCGCTTTGACGAAGCCTCTAAAACGGGCAAGGGCTTACTTGAAATGGTCGTTGGGGAAAGAGGCATCAATCTTTCTGGCGGTCAAAAGCAGCGACTACACATAAGTCGGTTATTTCACCAACCGCAGCCCTTATTTTTATTGGATGATCCTTTTAGCGCTGTAGATATTAAAACAGAAATGGCGCTGATTGAAAGCATTAAAACGATGAGAATGAAAAACCATGCCTTTCTTATCTCTACTCAACGACACAGTTTCTTACAACATGTCGATCGGGTTATTTATATGGAAAACGGCCGAATTATTTTTAATGGAACTTACGATGAGTTTAAACAGAGTCCATATGAAAAATAAAACTCTTCCGTTCAATTCAAGCACAACGGTCTACAATACCCTATTTCAAGCTTTCAGGCCATATCTTGTTCGTGTGACATTTTTAATTATTTTAGGATTTTTAGGCCGCTTCTTGCTGCTCTATAATTCTCGTATAATAGCCGAGGCCTTAGATCAAAGCCCTTATATCACAGCGGAACTGTTGCAAGAACTGGTTTATAAGTTATTTTGGATCTTATTAGTTTCATTTATAATTACGGGTATTTTCCGTGTGGTTTTTTCTGCGCTTTGCGCTTATGCTGTTTCAAGAATCTACGACGAAACGACTTACCGTGTATCGCGATTTCCATTAAGTTTTTTTGATACTCAACCTGTAGGAAAAATAACGGCGCGATTTTCTAGTGACTACGGAAACATTTTTAGACTTTTCGGAGGCCCACTGGCCGAATTTTTCTGTATTGTTTTTGATATTATTAGCATAGCCCTTATAGCTGCACTGATTCACCCTTTATTTATTTTGCCCATGGGATTTTCATTAATTATTTTCTACGGAATCTTAAAGTACAATCAGGAAAAATTGCGCTACTCACGATCGGAAGTGGCGCAACTTCGTGCGCCGTCAGTGGCTCATTTTTCTGAAACAGTGCAAGGGGCCACTAATATCAAACTGGCGCATGCAAATGATAAGTTTACAGAGCGTTTTGAATGGCTCGATCAAATTTATCTTTCTGCACGTAAATTAGTTTTTAAGCGTGTCTTTGTTTTTTCCACCCAGCTTAACATAATGTCATTTATTCTCTTTATTCTAAATGGCTGGCTATCAATTCACCTTATGGGAAAAAATATCCTTGGAATTGGACAAGTTTCTATAATCCTGGGTTACACCATCCTGTCGACTCATTCTCTTCAAATGTTTTTTGAGTGGTTTTCGCAATTTGATGAAGCCCTTATTGGCGTGCATCGTCTTGATGAGTACTTGAGAAGCCCGCTGGAGCCTGATGCTATTTTACCGCAAAAAGCCACCTTTGAAACAGGTCACAAATTATCTCGGGATTTTGCAAATACACAAGAAGCTAAAAAAGCTGTCAACGGAGTGCTTAGTCTTGAAAATATTACATTAAAATATCACACACAAAAAGACCCTACTTTAAAAAATATATCTTTACAAATTCAGCCCGGTGATAAAATTGGAATCATTGGTGCGACTGGCTCAGGAAAATCCAGTCTTATTTCCTCGATTATGAAGCTTTACCCTTTTAATCAAGGCAACGTATATATTGATAACAGCCAATCAATGAGTCTGGATTTTTACCGACAACATTTTGCTGTCGTTTCCCAAGATACTTTTTTTCTGCAGGGATCACTTAAAGATAATCTAGACTTAGCAGGAAAGTATCCTGAAGACGTCTTAAGTAGAGCATTAAACCAGGTACGTATTCATTTGCCTTTAAATCATCACATAGAAGAAAAGGGCAACAATCTTTCTTTTGGAGAAAAACAGCTGATTAGCTTGGCTCGCTGTCTGCTTAAAGACAGCCCAATAGTTATTTTGGACGAAGCCACAGCCAATATTGACCCCCAATCCGAGCAAATTCTAACTGAAACATTAGAAACAGCCTTAAAAAATAAGACTCAAATTATTGTAGCTCATCGCTTAGTGACTATTGAAAAATGCGACCGCCTAGTTTGGATAGATCGTGGCCAAATTAAAATGATGGGACCCGTAGATGAGGTGCTTAAAGTCTTTAAGGCCAATTCATTTTAACCGGAATAAAATGAACAACTTGCTCCGTAATCCTGACTAGTATAAGTTCCCCGTTAAAGGAGTCCTTATGAAAAAAAATATATTTGCTTTATTTATTACGCTGTCGTTATCACTAGGCGCTTATGCCGCCACTTGTGAAGTTTCAGGTCGTTTTATTCATAACCCAAAAGCGACTTTACAAACTGTCGTGCTTACGAACTTCGAAGAAACAACATCTGCCGAGCTACTTCATGCTCAGATCGACTTTACACTGAGATCCGTAGCCGTTAATCCAGATAACACCATAGAGTATATCACCATATCTGGTTTTGAGGACTCTGCATGCAATAGCGACTTGCTTTTTAACTCTAAAAATATTTACTCCGGAGTTCAAACAACATGCTACGGCCCAGGCATTGAAGGTCTTTATATGGTCTCCGTCAGCTGTCATTTCTAAAGATAATATAGGGTTACGAAATAAGGCTTGAGGCTTTCAAAACATCAGGTTAATTTGAAAGCATGTCTGAAGATAAAAATAACACTATTGAGAGCCAAGCTCATGCTGAACTCCAAGATAAGTCATTTGATTTATCCGATCGTTGGGCTCATCTTAGCTTGGATCAAAAAAAAGAAGAGTTCTCTTTGCTTAGCCGCACAGATGCGGAAGAGTTTTTTTTAAATTTAGGCCCCAGTGATCAGTATGATTTAATTTCAAACTATCCAGCCTTAGAGCAACGCTCGTGGGTTAGATTATTAGCGCCCGATGATGCTGCCGATATAATTCAGGCTGCTGCTGACGACAAAGAAAAAGAAGATTTGCTTTCATTGCTCGATCCTCAGACTAAACGCGAGGTGAATGCCCTGTTGGCCTATGCCGAAGATATCGCCGGCGGTATCATGAATTCGCGCTTCATTCGTCTTCGACCCTACATGAGCGTGGATGAAGC
The DNA here is from genome assembly GCA_022843825.1 of Pseudobdellovibrionaceae bacterium. GTDB lineage: Bacteria > Bdellovibrionota > Bdellovibrionia > Bdellovibrionales > Bdellovibrionaceae > Pseudobdellovibrio. The sequence goes on along the minus strand of JALHMX010000018.1, from coordinate 18,408 downwards.
GATTAGTTACATTCGTGTTCAAGCCAAAACGCAAGTTGAAACGATTTACTACGCCTACGTACTCAGTCCTGACCAAAAAGTTCTGGGCGTCGTTTCTTTTCGCGAATTATTTTCGGCATCTTCGGATAAAAAAATTCAAGATATCATGCATACTGATGTCATCCAAATTCCGGTGGACCTCGATCAAGAGCATATTGCTCAGATATTTTCTAAAAACGACCTTATGGCTATTCCTGTTGTGGATTCTGAACAACGCATGGTCGGTATTGTTACCTTTGATGACGTGGCTACCGTCGCCGAAGAAGAAGCTACTGAAGATATTCATAAAATCGGTGGTGTGGAATCACTTGATGCTCCCTATTTACAAATATCCTTTACAGAGATGTTAAAAAAACGCGCGGGATGGCTGATGGTTCTTTTTGTAGGGGAAATGTTCACAGCCACCGCTTTAGGTTATTTTGAACATGAGCTACAGCGAGCTGTGGTACTGGCTATGTTCCTTCCGTTGATTATCAGTTCCGGCGGAAATTCAGGTTCACAGGCCTCAACATTAATTATTCGTGCTATGGCTTTAGGTGAAGTGAGAATCCGCGATTGGTGGCGTGTATTTGTTCGAGAGGCCGCTGCGGGTTTGCTTTTAGGAGCCTTTCTTGGAGCCATTGGGGCCCTTCGAATTTTATTCTGGCCCTGGAAGCAAGAGATGTATGGCGAATATTACGCCTACATCGCCTTAACAGTAGCCTGCTCGGTTTTAGGTTGTGTGTTGTGGGGAACAATCTCAGGATCAATGCTTCCTTTTATCTTGCGACGTCTAAATCTTGACCCGGCGTCTGCGTCCGCCCCTGCCGTAGCCACAATCGTAGATGTGACAGGAGTGATCATCTATTTCACCATGGCTAATCTTATTTTAAGTGGCCTATTACTTTAAGCTTAGTTTGGTGCTAAACCGGCTGTCCAAGACTCAACTTCTCGTTTAATCGCATCAGTAATTTCTGCGAATTTAACACCGTATACTTTATTCTCGCGATTCCAAACAATTTCAGCATCTACTTCTTGATCCTGAATTTTGACTTTAATTTTTTGCCCTTTATCAATGCTTAAATCTTTTGAAAATGAAAACCCACCCACCGAAACACTGCTTGAAACTAAGTTAACAACTTCATCATTAATTTTAATTTGCAGAGCCTTCGCTAAATTGAAACGCGTATGACGTCGAACATAGGCAGGTTGTTCCGAACGAAGTTTAAACGCTAAAAACACCGGTATCGACATTAAGAATAATAAACTTAAAAGATTTAAAGCCTCAACTGCAGTAAACCCATCACTCACGTGGCCACCGGTTCCCAGTGTGGAACGCACGACTTTAACCATGCCGCAACCTGCACCACCACTGTCAGGTTCAGAAGCCACCGAACGAGTCTCCACTTTGTACGACGGCTGATAAGCAGGTAACCAGTAGGTGATTGATCCTGCATTAGTTATTGCTGATTGCACCGCTTTGAGTGCATTGGTTCTTCCGGAAACCTGTACCTTGTTATTTAAGTTCGCTTTATAATCTATAGCCCCTAAGATCATTCCCTTAACTTGATAAGCTGAGGCCTCTGGGACCTCGCGAATAACGAGTGCGGCAAGCCCTGCAATAAAAGGTGTGGCCATGGAAGTTCCTGACATGTAGCGGAAACAACCTAAAGGTGACATAGGGCATGTTCCAGGAACAGTACTTAAAATTCCCGATCCAGGTGCCGCGATGTGAACCAAACCTTGCCCGCTGTAGTTTGAAAAACTTGAAAGGTTATCAGCATCAGTGGTGGAAGCTACTGTTATATTACTAGGAGTATCTAAAGCGGCCGGATATGTCGGAATCACGTCGATATTATCTTGAGAGTTTCCCGCTGCGGAAACAATCACAACATTGTTATTGTAAGCGTGAGCGTAAGCATCATGAAGTGCCTTCGAGTAGTTACCACCGCCCCAAGAATTATTGATCACTCGCGCGCCATTATTAACCGCATACATAATTGCAGCTATGGCATCGCTGGTCGATCCTGACCCTGAGTGATCTAAAAACTTTAACGGCATAATTCTAATTCGAGATTCGCGAACAGGATTTTCAAGTATGTCTTGCCCTAACCCCAAAACAATTCCTGCGACATGCGTTCCATGTTCGTTGTCATCTAAAACATTAGAATTTTTCCCATGAAAGTTCCACCCGTGGATGTCATCTACAAACCCATTTCCATCATCGTCCACGCCGGGAAGCCCAAATTTTTCAGCGTCGTTAACCCAAATAGAACCAGAATCTTTAAGAACACTATGATTGATATCTACGCCAGTATCGATTACCGCTACAATGGTTTTTTCGGTAGCATCGTTATAGGGCTTAGCAATGCCCCAAGATTCGGTGACCTTCACGGCTGAATAAGATTGAGAGTATGAATCTCCTGGCTCTGGAGGCGCACCCATTGATCCCACTTCTATTGGAATACTTGAAAGAATATAATTCGGCTCTACGAATTCGACATCAGGATGAGACTTTAAATAATTTAATTGGTCTTGTTGAGTGGCGTTGATATGTAACATACCCGTTTCAGGAATTTGTCGTACGACTCGTACTGTTTTTCCAAGGGTACCCATAAGTCTAAAACCCTTTTGGGTAGCATTGCGGGCGTTAGACGCTTTCTGGCTGCGATTCTCTCCTGCCTGAGAGGGCGACTTCATTTTAACAATATATTCGTTGGCTTTAACTAAAGGTGCACCTGAAGCCAAGGCTAAATATGGAATTGCGAATACTATAATAGCGATTAAAGTGACCTTTAATTGTTTACCCATCATAATTACATCGGCCAGCTAAGTTCTGGACTTAATGCTTAATGGCCCCAATTTAAAAATATAAAAAACCAAAATGACACTATTCGGTTTAAATATCTGAATTTATTATGTTTTTTAGATGTGTCCCAATCTGGCAAGGTCTTTGCTTTATTCTCTTGTTAAGACAGACCTTCGCTTTAACCACGATCGTGGAGCCATATAAAGTGAAACTCAACCCGCCTAAAACTTCCTTCGCTGGAATGGGAAACAACCCAGGCCTCCAGCTCGCGCGCCATTTACTGCTTTAGTGCATTGAATTGCGATGAATCCTTTCTCGGATTTCTTTAATTTCGTCGACATTAAAATGATAGGGCTTTCCGCACATCTGACATGTAATTTCGGGCTGTTCCTCTTTCTCAATCATATCTTGCAAATCAGCTTCACCTAGAACTTCTAAAGCCGCGGATACACGATCTTTAGTACAGGGACAAAAATATTTAACATCATAAGGATGATCTAACTCAGTAAAATCGATCCCCTCCATGTAGGGCTTAACCAGGTCAATCACCCTTCCGCCATCCTTTAAAATCTGTGAAATACTTGGTTGGTTTTTTTCAACGTTAGCTTGTATTTTATCAACGACAAGCTCATCCACCCCGGGCATAATTTCTAAAACTATCCCCCCAGCTTTTTGAACTTTACCGTATTCATCTAAATAAATTCCTAAAGCGACGACGGAGCGAATTTGATGTGATTGATGCAGATAGTGCGCAATATTTTCAGCAATTTCACCAGAAATCATTTCAACAGTTCCATGAAAGGGTTGTTTTTGAAAAGGCTGATGCCGAGCCACTGTCAAAGTCCCCCGACCTAAAGCATCCTTAAATTTAAAGCCGTCATGATAGTGAGGCGGTTCATACTGTGGGTAAGGCGTATACGCTCGAACATGGCCATTAAAATTAGCCTCCGCATATATACTTTTAATGGAACCGTTGCCGCGAAAAAGTAAACCCACTTGCTGATCATCTTTAAGCTGACTAGCCAATAATACGGCACCGATCATCGCCTGCCCCACCCCAATGACAGGAATAGGAAACATCTTCTGTAACGTTTGCAGTTCCTGAATCACTTCTGTGGCATCCACGGCCGCAATACGTATTGTGAAGTCATTAGAGGAAAAACGATGAATTTTTGACATAATACACAAACTATCAAATAGATATATTATTCACAAGTATTTAGGTAAAAAGACACATGGTTATCGTTATTTTTAGACATGGACACAAACAATTTTCGGCTGATGAAAATCCTTCTCTTAGCGAAAGAGGATTTGAACAGGCAAAAAACTTAGCTCAGCTTATTGGCTCTGAAGCGCTACCAGTACCCACCCACTGTTGGTATTCTCCTAAAATACGCACCCGCCAAACTCTTGAGGTGTGTTTTAAAAACTCATCGATTATTACTTTTGAAAAAAATGAACTCAACACTCGTGAGCACGATGAGACCCATAAAAGCTTTAAAAATCGTATTCAAAAATTCTTCAATGAACTTCATGCCCGATCCACGCCCAATGAGGTTCACTTTATTTGCACGCATTATGACTGGATTGAGGAAGCCCTTACAATGATTCAACTGGGTTCAGATGCTCATTCTTACGAATTAAGCAGCTGGGCTCCGGGCCAATTCGCATTATTTGAACTTCAGGATCATATTTACCATTACCGGAAAAAGGGCGTATTATGAAGGCATTATTTATCTTGTCTAAATCCTACTAAAGCGAGATATTTTCCTCCATGCAAAATACTCAAGACAAAATTATTTCTACTGGTGAAGAAATTCTTAAACGGATGGAATCTCAGTCGAAGATTTCACTTTTCTCCAAAGATTTTTGGTATGGATCTATTATGGACTGGAGCATGAAGAATGAAAAATTCAAAACCAACATGTTTCGCTTCGTTGACGTGCTTCCATCCTTGCATTCCGCCGATGAAGTTTCTTCACATTTAAAAGAGTATTTTTCTGAAAATGGAAAATCTGAACTCCCACCAGTTTTCAATGTAGGATTAGGCTTAGGATCACTTATGCCAAGTATCATGGCTGGTGCTATCAAAAAAAATGTGACCTCGATGGCAAAAATGTTCATCACTGGGGAAACGCCAAAAGATGCTCTCGATGTTCTTAAGAAAGCGCGTAAAAATAATTTAACGTTCACCGTTGATATTTTGGGGGAAGCAACCCTATCAGAAAAAGAAGCCTTGGATTATCAGCGAAAATATTTAGAACTTATCGACTGGCTTGCAAAAGATTCCACTGAGTGGAAAGAGATTCCGCTTTTGGATCGCGATGCCGACGGAGCCATTCCTAAAATTAATGTGTCAGTTAAAATGACAGCGCTTTATTCTCAGATTAATGATAAAGACTGGGATAACACGAAGGACAATCTTAAAAATCGTTTGCGGCCTATATTTCAAAAGGGAATAGATGCCGGCGTCTTTATAAATCTTGATATGGAACACTATGCGGTTAAGCATTTAACTCTGGAAATATTTAAAGAATTGATGATGGAAGATGCCTTTAAAAATTACCGCTTCTTTGGATGCGTAATACAAGCTTATTTACGTGACTCATTAGATGACACTAAAGAGCTGATCGCTTTTGCGAAGCAACGGGGAACTCCATTTACAATTCGTCTAGTTAAAGGAGCTTATTGGGATTCTGAAACAATTGAAGCTCAACAAAAAGGATGGGATATCCCGGTTTATCTTAATAAAGCAGAAAGTGATGCCAACTATGAAAACTGCATCAATACCATCTTTGATCATTATCATCATATACGCATAGCTATTGCATCTCACAATGTGCGCTCAATCGCTGCCGCTTTAGTTAAAGCAGAGTCTTTAAATATTCCTAAAAATGCTTTTGAAATTCAAATGCTGTACGGAATGGCCGATCCGATTAAAAAATCCTTAGCTGAAATGGGCTATCGAGTTCGTGAATATGCTCCTGTCGGGGAATTACTGCCGGGCATGGCTTATTTAGTTCGTCGTCTTTTAGAAAACACTTCAAATGAATCTTGGTTACGCGGTAAGTTTGCCGACGGAAAAACTTCTGCCCAGCTATTAAAAGATCCATCGATCGACCTGATTAAAACAAATCCAAGCTCGCTTCCTTCTCATAAAAATTTATTTTTTAATGAACCTCTGTTGGATTTTGCTGTTTCGGACGTCAGAGAAAAAACTATGGCTGCTTTAAAAAACTTTAAAGCCAAAATGCCCTACACCGTTCAACCAGTCATTGATAATAAAATCCAATCCACTCAAACTTTATTTAATCGCCCTAACCCGTCCAACAATTCGGAAACAGTTGCGAGAGTGCACATGGCTGACATCAGCCTTGCCGATAAAGCCATGGAGTCCGCTCACAGTGAGTTCGCGCGATGGAAAAAAGTTCCGTCGTCTCAACGCGCTGATATTTTAGATAAAGCGGCAAACATTATGTTGCGCGATCGTTATAAATTAATGGCCACACAAATTTTAGAAGTCGGAAAACCTTGGGCTGAGGCCGATGGCGATATCACTGAAGCCATTGATTTTTTACGTTACTATGCCCGCCATCAACGTCAGTTGTCCCAGCCCATGACCGTAGGTCACGCACCAGGGGAAGTCAGCCAATACATTTACAAACCCCGTGGAGTAGCTGTTGTTATTTCTCCGTGGAATTTTCCATTGGCTATTTTAGCAGGACAGGTTTCCGCCGCATTAGTTACAGGAAATACTGTAGTCATGAAACCCGCAGAGCAAAGCTGTTTGGTGGCGCAAGAGTTATTTGAAATTTTTAAAGAAGCCGGTTTACCTGAAAATGTTCTGCAATTTGTTCCTGGATACGGTGAAACTGTTGGTGACCACTTAGTTAAACATAGACACACTACCACAATCGCTTTCACTGGTTCAAAAACTGTGGGCTTACTTATTCAAAAAAATGCAGCGATTGTGCAGCCCGGACAAGTTCACGTTAAAAGATGTATTATTGAAATGGGCGGCAAAAACGCTTTGATTATAGATACTGATGCGGATTTAGATGAGGCCGTAGACGCCGTTTTATACTCTGCTGTGGGTTTTTCTGGACAAAAATGCTCGGCGGCCTCACGCGTTATTGTTTTAAAAGAAGTTTTTGAAAAATTCTCGCAAAGACTGGTTGAAGCGGCTCGATCAATCGAAATCACTGCATCTGAAAATCCTAAAGGATACTATGGCCCTGTCGTCGATGAAGAAGCGCATCAGCGTTTACTTTCTGAAATTGAACAGCTTCAACAAAAACACAATCTGCTGTTTAAAAGTGATGTGCCGGCAGGAGGATATTTTGTACCCACAGCCATCTTCAGTAATGTCAGAGCAGATGATGATATGGCTCAAAAGGAATTCTTCGGGCCTATCATCGCTTTAATTGAAGCGAATAATTTAGATGAAGCCATCAAATTTGCAAACTCAACGGAGTACGCCTTAACAGGTGGTTTGTTTAGTCGATCACCCGCAAACATTGAAAAAGTTAAGCATGAATTAGAAGTTGGAAATCTTTATATCAACAGAGCCATCACTGGCGCGATGGTGGATCGACATCCCTTCGGCGGCTTTAAAATGTCTGGTATCGGATCAAAAACCGGTGGTCCCGATTACTTAAAACAATTCACCGAGCCTATCGTCGTCACTGAAAACACCATTCGTCGTGGCTTTGCCCCGGAAATTTAGGTACCAGTTCCCTTTTTGTATCGCGGCGTTTCCAAAGTAACTTGTTTTTTTGATATTTTAGGTAATCGAAAATTCCGACGGCGAAGCCCGCACTTTATGGCTTCGCTTTTACTCGAATCAAATTTCTCATTTAGCCAATCTAGATCAAGTTGAATGTTTTTATTTGGATCATTAAAAAAATCCGTTAGCCTATATCGCACTTTAGATTGAGTATTTAAGGATGAGTACGTGTAACTCTCAACATTACAACTCAAGCCCGCCTCAACAGGATTACGAAAATTATATTTTATGGCGTTCCAATAATAATTTTCATTATCAATCAAACACCATTTATAACGACCACCAAAAAAGTGATTTGTACGAAAAGCTTTCTTATTGGCTGCTCGTGCCACTTCACAATGAAAATATCTCATGGCCTCGCTGATATTTTCTTTGGGCGTATCAATAATTAAATGGTAATGATTCGACATTAATACAAACATATGAACATTAATAGAGTATTGCTCTTGAAGGCTGTATAAGCACGACGTACAAATTTCCCATAGATCGTTCATGTGTAAATAAAAGAAATCTTTATTATTTGACCGATTTGTAATTTGATAAGGATATGCTGAAGTTTTTGTTAAAGTTTTTCGCGGCATTGTCTACCAAGCCTGCAAATACTAAACTCAACTTGTACCTAAACAGAGTTGCATTAGACCCCCATTACGTTCCGCAGTACGAAAAGGGAACTGGTACCTACCACCTACCAAGCCTGAGGATTAATTCCGGGTGGTAAAAAGAAAAAGCCGGTTTTATATTGGATGTTGATTGAAGACTCTGAGGTTTTTCTTAAGTCGCGCCCCTGAGGAGCTCCATTATCAACTACGATTTGTCCGTTGTGTCCGCCAGATATATAAGTATGCCCAGGTGATAACCCTGCCGAATGAAACATAAATGCACCGGTCATTGGCTTATACTTATCTGCTGTCCAAGGAACCCAGCCAGCTTTGTATAAGGCATTTGAAAAACCTGTCACTGATGCTGTGCTACTCCAAACAAGTTGATTTCCTTTAGTTCTACTAAAATCATTCAGTAAGTTTGCTCCGGCGCGAGCATAAGCTTGACGTAATAACTCCGACTGAAATTCAGCACAGGGCACATTGGCAAATCCATGCTTAACAGCCGTCACCTGCGTCGCCATCGTCCATGCACCCACTTTAGAGAAAATACCAAGCGTTTCAAACTTATTTACAGCCACTTTTGCAGCCGCTTTGTCCATGTACAAAAGAGATTTTGGTGCCGCTTCCGTTCGCTCTGCAGCACGCTTAAGCTCGTTATATATCGCCGTCCATTTTGCTTTCTCTTGCGCACTTTGATTAAGTGGCGATACTGGCAAATTAAGACGAGCTGAAAAACGTTTTTTTATTGAGGTTGTGTAATTAAATTTAGGTCGGCCGTTAGAATTATATGATTTTAAAAACCCTGTTCCGGGTGTTGATGCCTTTATCACTGCAAAGTTTCCTGCAGCACCTTCATTAGCCGCTACCGCAGAAGCTGAAATAAATAGTCCTCCCGGAGTCCTATTTAACTGACTAATGTATTGTTCGGTAAAAGTTCCCCGATACGCAGGTGGCACTTCAATAATTTTGACCGGAGATACAAACCCAGTACTCGATCGACTGAGACCACCCGATGTGTTTCTATAATCATTATGAAAAACTTGATAATTATCATCAATCTTAATTCGTGTACCCATTGGCAATTCTGAAACAAGTTCTAAAATATTATTTCTTAACTTGCGTATGTTCATATCGCCTTGAAGCTGTACATTTTTTGAAACAATGTCTTGATCGAGAGGAATTTGCGATAAGCCATCTTCTGAGTGAGTCGTTTCCTCAATCGCTGGAATACTTTCCATTGGTGCGCACGAAAAGAGTAAATTACTCATAAGAACCGCAACGACACTGAGTTTCGCATACTTGAATAAATAATTATTTTTCATTTTATGTTTATCGGTGCTAAACACCGGCACTTGAGTCCGGTTTATGTTGTCAAATATTTAGACATAAAGTGACGATAACCCAAAAAGCCCAGCCCTAAGGCAAAGCCAGATAAAGCTCCACCGATATGAGCACTATGTGCCACGGATCCTGTAACACCATTTACATCCAACAAAACTTTAGTAAAGTCAGTTAATATATAAATTGGAAAAATCAGATAGGCTGGCATAAGCAGATTTCCATGACCAGATGGCAATGGAGATACAAAATAGGACCAAGTCACATTTTGCTGAGCCTTTATAACACATAAAAAAACCATTAAACCACTGACTGATCCACTGGCACCTATTAGTGGAAGGCTCAGTTGATCGCTAAACAGAAAATATCCAACACCTGCAGCTATACCACTGAAAATATATACTCCAACTATCCAATAGGCAGACACAAATTTTTGCAGTATTCCAACAACTAAAAATAAGAACACTACATTTGATAAAAAGTGAAAAAAACTAAGATGAGTAAATTGATAAGTCATCCAATTAAAAACACTGCTCTGTTGATGCCCTAGGCCATAGACTTTCTGTGCGGACGATTCGTAGGCAATGTTTAAATTGGAAAGAACTTTTTTATTGTTATCAATTTGAATCTGATCGCCAACGAAATTCATTGTTTGAGCTTTTTTCCAAAACGCCGTGTCTTTAACAAATAAATAAGGATCAAGTTGCGATCGATAGGCTATACTGTCCTTAATAATTGGATCTTGCGCCTGGATATGCATTTGATGCATAAGGCTTAGGTTTGATTGACGCTTAATTATTTTAATATCAGAGTTTAAGTTTGACGTAGTCGTATAAGAAAAGGAAATCCCAAGATATATAATCAGATTTAAAAAAACGAGAAAAAAGGCAGGTTGAAAAAAGATTTTTTTTAAAGCCTCATCAGTAAAATCCTCTTTTTTAAAAAAAATGTTTCCTGGAAAAATCATTTTGCTAACAACTTCTTTAAAAAATTAAGTTTAAACTCTGAAGTATCAACCTTAATCTCGGAGGCGACATCACGCGCACCCTTTTCACAAAACTCCGATTTGACATCCGATTGGCAGGCTTTTTCCAGATACTTCTCTTTGTCCCCTGCTAACTCAGAAACCACTGATTTTTCAGCTAATAAATACTTAGCATAGTAGGCCAAAGAATTTATCTGCTGATTTTTTCTTATGTTTTTTCCAAATAAAGCATCAGCTTCGCTGATGACACACTCGTCAGGAATAATGTCCAAGACATTCAGCGCCAAAGCGGTTTTCATTCTTTGCTCAGTCGTCTGATTTTCTAAGTCAAAGCATTTCTTGATGCTCGGTATTCGCGAAGAGGACGCATAAAACTGATTAACGGTGATAAAATGGGATTGAATTAATGAAATCACCGCGACAGTTGAAAAAAAACATATAGCGGTAGAAACTCCAGCGGCGATATATCTTTTATCAATTTCACGTAAGTAAAATTCATTAGAGGAGGCTCGTGTTAACACGTCACATTCACTTAAACGGTCATAAAACGTTCTGCGCTGACTATGATAAAGCACAGACAGATAAGGCATTCCCAATAAAAACAAAGATACAACAAAACCAATTTGTCTTAACCATACTTGAATAAATAAATTAGAATGCACTTCTTCAAAATGAATATATATTTTAAAGAAGCTCTGCCCCGGGGTAGCTCCATAATAATAAATAAACAAGGTCTGCAATAAAGTAAAAGCCAGAATATAAAAAATAAATATGTGAACTATTACAGACGTGAACTCTCCTGTAACTAAAATATCAGATATGACAGCTACGCTATCTCTGAATAAAATCGTCATCACAAAAGACACCACCGGAAAAAATATAAAATAATCCAATAGTGCAGACAAAAATCGACTAAATGGACCCGCATAGTTTTTTACATGTTTATCATGAGAAAAAATAGCATCGTTTAGATCAGGAAATACCATAGCCACTTATCGGCTCATTTTGATATTTTATAAGTCGAGTTTTGACATGCTGGCCTTAAGTGGAGGTGTTATTTTGGTTTAAATAAAGTTTGATTACTATCAGGCACATATCCTGTTTCCTTATAGTAGTCCTCAGCAGATCTATAAAATCCGTCCTTACCCCAATTGCCGTTCATGACTGCTTTTTTACCGTCAGGAAGAATGACTTCTATCCATGCATGTCGTCCGTCATACGGTTTTTTCTTTGTATTTCCGGTTCTCACAGTACTTGTATATCCATAGTCAGCTAACACAGCACTCATTCCAATGGATGTTTCACGGCAAACTCCTTTACCAGTTGCCAATATTTGACAAACATCTCCTCCCTTTTTATAAACTTCAGCGCCTCGTTCACCGTACTGCTTGTTAAAGGGACCACCTCGTGATTGATCATTATAATCCTGAAAAGTTTCTCCGAGTTGTCTAAAAAAATTTTCACGATATATTGGATCTGTATTCATTTTACTTATGGTTTCTGCATTTCGAGGGAAGCCAGCTTTTGCCATTTGTTCTGATGCATCTTTAGTAATAATAGCCATTTCCTTGGGATCAATTTTAGCTTTTTTGCCTGAAGGACTTATATAATCTGATTTATATTCGTATTGTGGCTGATAGCCTATTTTCTCAGTGTTTAGATTAGAATTATCTTTTTTAACTTTCGCAAAAGGATCGCGGCGCTGATTAAACTTCTCCAGAGAAATAGTGTCAATGCTGCTTTCTATATTGCCTGTGCTCGCATTACGACGAGTCCGCATATATGTAACTTCTTTGCTATTCTGATTAACTCTAAGAACACTTACTGATTCAGTTTGTCCACGCAAGTCTCGTGAAACATCTATGTTCTCATGATAAAGCGTTATCTTTTTGTTATCTCCAACAACTTCGTAGACGCCACTGCTTTTAGACAAAGCTTCATCAGCATTAGTTACTATTACAGGTTTATTATTTACTGCACTCATAGAAACTAATGAATACTTGTTACCATTCGGAGAAATAGAAAAACTCCCACTCGGCTCTGCAATGATCCATTGTCCCTTCTCGTTAATGCCCATCAATCTGCGACCCGTAGGCCCATTTGTATCGTATATTAATGGCAATTCCAAGAAATCTGCTTCATATTTTTTAATAATATCAAGCACGCGTGCCGAATCTGGATTTTGGCTTTTTAAATAATTATTTAATATTGTAGTTTGTTCCGTTTTAACTTTTTCAATAAACGCTTGAACTTCTTTTTCTAAATTTTGTTTAGCTTCAATACTACATTCACCGCTCGCCGACACGGCGAAAGTTGAGTAAGAAAGCATAAATAAAAATATAAATAATTTTTTTAAATACATTATTTACACCCTTTTATTATTCTTTGAAAGTCAGGGTCACTTTTTAACTTGTGTTTAGGGTTATCCAAAATTCTTTGTAAAAATTGTGCCATTTTCGGATCACTCGTTACATTTTTAACTTGAGTCGATATCAAAGTGGGTTGACGCTTCGGCTGTACTTCTATGCCTATGTCTTTTACTTCACGAACAGTCAAAACACGCTCTGTGGATCGGGATGTACCTGACAAATCTGCTGCATCAGTCGTTCTAACACGAGATTTTGCCGCCGAATTTGATGAAGTTACACGCGTCATTGATCCATCGGGATTAATCATCATAATATTAGCTCCTTCAGGAGCTGTCGGATTTGGTTTGGCAAGCTCGGCTCGCATACGAAGTACGTCTGGGGTTTCTTCGATAGTGTTAGTTTTATTTCTTACAGACTCTGGTAAATCGTCAAAATTATAAATATTTGTCTTTCGAGGAATATTCTGTTCTTGGAATTTTTTAAAGGCTTCTGGATCTACAGGCTGAGAAGCTTCAGTTCTATCCATTGTCTTAACTTCCTTAGCTGGTATGACCGATTCTGATTGAGTCTCTTTAAATTTTTTTGCATCAGCCGCATTTGGGTACGTGTTAAACCACTCTTTTCCATCAACTATTCCATTACTCATACTGGAAAATTTTTTGCTGCCATCTGGACTAAGAGTCACTTTATATGTCTTATCATCCATTTTAACGATTTGACCGTTTTCCGCACTTTTGATTATGCGCTCATTTTCTCGCATTCTAACTTTGTCTTCTGGTGTAAATTTGTATCCCCAAAACTCATCATTCAATTTTACGGCCTTAACATCCTTAACTACTTTTTGAAATTCACTAGATTTTTTGGCCAAAGATTGCTCTTGCTCAAGCATAACTTTCTTTGCTGTATTATCCGCTTTACGAAAGGCCGACGTAGTTACAACTTTATTGACAGAACTACCGATAATACGTCCCTGTACGACGTTCGTCAGTATTTGTTCAGCAGTACATTCCGCTTGCATTCCGATATATTCATTTTGTAAATGGCATCGGGTATATTCAGCGGCAATATCAAATGGCAATTCAGCTGCATTGACCCCAGCTTGAGTCAATAAATTAGCCACGCGCGGGTTTTTCAAAATCTCTGAACTAATATCTAATCCATTTTTAAATGTTTTTTCGACAATTTCTCTAGAAGCTTTTTCTGCAGCCTCTTCACCTAAGTCCTTTAATGCATTTCCAGCTATGTTTGTTGCACCTTTTCTAATGACCGCACCAAAACCCGCTGTTAATGAGTTAATAACACCATCTAAAGCGCCGTCTTGGGCTGCTTGTGTATAGCAGGCATTTTTTGCTGAGTTTATTGCGGCTACCGTCTGTGCATCTGATTTGCCAGAGTATATAAGATCTTCTGGTATTCTTCTGTAGCAATCGTTATATGTTTGTGCCGCCGTTGTCGCTGCAGAAGTTCCTATCATTATTATCGGACCAGCTGGGCCCGCGATAACCATACTTCCTGCAATAATCGCTATATTACTGCTAAATCTAAATCCAGTCTCTGCCCAACTGTAAATGTAATCTAAGGATTCACACTGCTGTAAATACATTTCTTCAGCTTTTTTGTAGGCCGCTTGACGAGATTGCTGAGAATTATCTTGTGATACTGTTTGTTTAACTTGATTACAAATTTGCTGGCGATGAGAATCAGCTATGAATGTTTTGTCCCTTGGATCACCAAAACCAAAAGTGGCTCCTGCCACGCCAGCAGATACCGTGTTAATATTTGTTACACAACCTGGCATTAACATCTCTTTTACTTTTCCATCCCACCTTGTAGTTCCACAGTAGCCTGCATCCGAAATGTTGGCACATTTTAAGACTCTAGAATTTTCTTCACTTAACGGTTTACTTTCATCAATCTTAACTCTGAACTCATTTCCTCTGGTCGCTAAACGCATGATAGATGCTAAATGAGCTGCCTTCGGCGTCATTTCAATTTTTAAACACTGATCTTGAACTTTACGATTAAATGTAGACCCGAAACTTTTAGAGTTAATAGGATCATCTTGATCTTCAAAGCGCATTTGAAATAATTCTTCAGGATTTATTTTTTCGCCCGTGCATTTTTCTAAAAATCCCATATCAAAGCCTGATAGATCTTTAAACCTTTGATATGCCAACTCCTTCATTGCTTTTAAGCGCTGAGGTTGGTCAACTTCAGTACTAGCATTAAAAGAATTATCTCTAACGCGTCTAACTTGATCCTCATATTTTCGATCGCTTTTTGACACCTGAGAATTAGTTGGATCAACGCTTTCATCCAGTAAAGTTTGCGGATCTTCGGTGATACCAAGTAATCCCGGACCAGCGCCTTCAGGCCTTAGACTTTTTCTTTCCATTAAACTGTTTAAACAAAATGGCGCCGCGAAAGGATCAGTTACTGTACCAATCCCCGAACCTTGATTCGAACCAGAACACATACTTATTTTATCCGACGATCCAGTGCCTGTACCTGTATTCGATCCGCGCACGCTTGTAGACCCTGTCGATTTGGCTTTTTCAGGCGTAGGCTTTTTATCAGTTTTATCATAAGCTTTGCGCCATACTCCAGTTCTACATCTATTCCAGTCATTAATAAATTTATTAAGATTTGTACCCTTTTGCCATTGTGCAGGGAAGCGGCTGTAATGCTGTCTGATTTCAGCTTCACTATTAAATTTTTTACCTGTCTGTTGGGTATAGGCAAAGCACCAATTTTTCGCTGTTTGACAGTATGCTTTATCTACACATGTAACCGAATTCCCAGGGCCATCACACCGTTCTTTAAGATTAATTACACAGGCGTAGGACTTTCCAGGAG
This sequence comes from Pseudobdellovibrionaceae bacterium, assembly GCA_022843825.1. Lineage (GTDB taxonomy): Bacteria > Bdellovibrionota > Bdellovibrionia > Bdellovibrionales > Bdellovibrionaceae > Pseudobdellovibrio. The sequence goes on along the minus strand of JALHMX010000018.1, from coordinate 2,645 downwards.
ACAAAAGAATTCCAAATAAAAGAATTACAGTAATAATGTAACTAACGTACATTGCGATTCCCACTTTTTGAAGGCGCAGGTTTTGGATCTTCAGGTTGTTTCGTGGGATCTACACAGTTCTTGTGTTTTTCTACATATTGTGCGGCTTTTTCTGCAGTGAAAAAATTCACTTGTTTAAAACACCCGTCTTTTGTTTTACACATAATGGTGTGCTGGCCGTGAATAGACGACGCCAAGGAAAATGAGTTTCCAATAAAAAAAAGTATAAAAAAGCCTGCTCTCGCTAAGAAAGACATATAAGGGATATATCGGAATTGTATGGGACTTCTTAAAGCCTGAAGCTTAAGTTATTGTACGACTAACTCAACAACTCGACCTTCGTCGTTACGTATAATCTGGAAATGGCCTGCGGGGTGGCCGGACTTATTGAAAAGATCCACCATTTCAGTTTGAGAATTAACCTGCTGTCTTTTAAAACTTGTAAACTCTTTTAATTGATGGCCGTATTTTTTTATAAACTGATCCGTTGAGAGCGGAACTCCGCGCATTTCTTTTTGGAGCGTGATTTTTTGAATCGCTCCACCACTCAAGCTAATATCATATTGTCCCATAAAAAACTCATAGGCCAACTGATCTTGCCAATTCGGTCGAACAGCTACTTGTACGCCCGATCTGTTCTGCGCCAACTCATCTGCCATTTGATGTTCCCATTGAATCTGATGCGCACTGTTTCTTTCCCCAAAATTCGCGACATCACGATTCTGAGATTCACTTAACTTGGATATAAAAAAATGATGCGTTAAAAAAGCGGATGCTATGACGACCACAAAAGATAAAATTATTTTCATACTTAAATTATGACATAAAAAAATAGGTTTTACGATTGTTTTTTCAATCATAAAACCTACTTTAAAGTACTTTAGTTAAACAGATTCAATACTAAAGTCGCAACAGAAGTCAGCTTAAAGAATTAAGCTGCTACTAGTTTACGACGTCGAGCCTGGGAGGGGTCGATGTGAAATTGTTTTACTTTACGATACAAAGTTGCACGTCCAATACCAAGAGCTTTTGCAGCCTCGGTCAGATTGCCTTTATACTGATGGATAGCGGCTTCAATAGCTTTGGCTTCCATGTCTTCCATTCTTTGGACTTTGTCAGTTTGCTGAGGAAATGGAAAATTCACAACGTTAGACGTGAACGTATTTCCTTGCGACTGTGGGGTTTGAACTGGTTGATTTCCCGTCGATAAAGACGGTATGCCATTTACCAGCTGTGATCGAAAAAATGGGTTCTCCATTCCTTCCTTCCATTGCGACCCTGAATAAGTGAAAAATCCAACGTCCTGCCCTTCGCAAGATAGTTTTACTTTTTCGACGACTTCAGGATTTTCTGAGACAATGTACACAAATGATCGAGCCATTGGGTCTCCTCCTGTTAGCGGTATCTCCGAACTGTTAATAATGAATCAAACGACTCACAATGAATGTATCGGATTGAAATGAAAAACCTTTAGGTGTGACTCAAAAAAAACCTATTTTTATACTTAATCTAGACTTTGGGACACTTATCGTCTCAGGGTGAGACACTATCAACAGAAATTTCCTATTCTATATAATAAGAACTGATTTTTAGATATCCTGTATGAGTAAGAAAAAGGGAGGGGCCTTTGTCTAACGCCTATTATTCCAAAAAAAACAAAGCGCTTTTGTATATCGTAGGATTAATCTTTGTACCCACATCATTATTATTTCAAAACTGTGCCCCGCAACAATCGGCAACAAGTACTAGTGACCAAACAAATACTGGATCTAACAATCCCCCACCGCCCACCAATGTGCCACCAACAAACGGAATCGCAGAATTGCCACGGGCCTATGTGGATACCACAATGCCGATACAAACTGGGGCTACTATTAACGTTGGTGCTGGTGGTAATTTACAAACAGCTATTAACAATGCGGTTCCTGGTGACACCATCGTGCTCGCTGCCGGAGCCACATTTAAAGGTGAGTTCACTTTACCGAAAAAAAATAATCCGCAAAATAAATGGATTGTTATTAAAAGTTCGCAAACAGCAAGTTTACCCGCTGAAGGAAAAAGAGTAACGCCAGCACAAGCGAACTTAATGCCAAAAATAATTGCTGAAGGAGCTGGTCAAGTTATTATCGCTGATCAAGGTGCTAACTATTATCGTTTTATTGGAATAGAAGTTACTGATAGTGGCGACCCCTCTCCTTACGGACCTGATCTTCCTGGCGGCGGAAAAGGTGGCTTCAACCAAGGCCTCATTGATCTAGGGCGTTTGGGTCGTGATACGACGCTAGCTCATCAACCTCACCATATTATTTTTGATCGTTGTTACATTCACGGAAAATCTAACACTCACATTAAGTATGGACTTAGTATGGAAGGTGCACATTTAGCTGTAATTGACTCTTATCTTTCGGCGTTTAAAGGGATTGGTCAGGATACCCAAGCCATTCGCAGTTTTCATGGCCGAGTTTTAAAAATCAATAATAACTATCTGGAAGGCGCGGGCGAGAACGTGATGTTTGGAGGGGCTGACCCAAGTATTCCGAACATTATACCCAGCGATATTGAAATGCGCGGAAATTATATTTTCAAACCGCTAACATGGAAAATTG
>JALHMX010000017.1 GCA_022843825.1 Pseudobdellovibrionaceae bacterium | reverse complement strand
CCTGCTCAGTATATTCACCTTGCTTGATTCCATCAAAAACGTAATCTGTGGAAAAGTGAATAAGCTTACTATTGTATTCAACACACCAATCAATAATATATTTTACAAATTCGACGTTCAATTTTTCACACTTCTCTTTTTCAGACTCGGCTAAGTCCACCAAAGTATATGCTGCACAGTTTATAACAACCTCTGGCTTTTCACGTTTTAGTATTTGATAGATCGAAGCGCTATTTTGATAATCGAACTGATTTTGACCAACAAAAACAAATTTATTCTTTAGATCTACTTTTTTAAAACTAGAGGCCAGCTGTCCACTAAGACCAATGACGAGTGTTTTCATCAAAAAATCGGATTCCTTTTATAATCCGCAAAACTAGAACACCTATTATCCTTATCGCTGACGATGGCTGATAAGACCTTCCAATCTATTTTTAAATCGGGATCATTCCATTTAATGCTGGCTTCTTTATCGGCGGCATAAATGCAGTCTACTTTGTAAAGCACATCGGCGATTTCTGATAATGTAGAAAACCCGTGAGCAAAACCTGCAGGTATCCAAAGAAGCGCAGGTTCATCACCTTTTAGCGGAATAGCGATATGTTGGCCAAAACTAGGACTATTTTTACGAATATCTACGACCACATCTAAAATTTCACCACTTAAACAGGTCACCAATTTTCCCTGACCCGGCGAATGCTGCATGTGAAGACCACGAACAACATTTTTATGTGACCTAGAAAAATTATCTTGAACAAAATGCGAAGAAATTCCCAACAAAGATTTATAAGATTCTTTATACCGCTCAGTAAAAAATCCGCGAGAATCTGAATATTTATTTAATGTAAGAAGCTTTGGCCCTTCGATAGAAAAAGTTTTAACATTCGACATATTTTTACTTCTGCGCTTGTTTAACAAGATTTTTTAAATATAACCCATATGTGCTGGAGGGGTACTTTTCAGCAATCTGTGCCAGATCATCTAGCGTGATATAATTCATAAAATAGGCGATCTCTTCTAAACAGGCAATTTTAAGCCCTTGTCTTAGTTCAATTGTTTGCACAAATACCGATGAACTTAGCAAAGACTCATGAGTCCCGGTATCTAACCACGCCGTACCACGTCCAAAAGTTTTTACTGAAAGTGCATTTTTTTCTAAATAAATTTTATTAAGATCGGTAATTTCTAGTTCACCTCTCTTCGAGGGCTTCAATGTCTTCGCATATTCAACGACATTTGAGTCGTAAAAATAAAGTCCTGTCACCGCCCAATTAGATTTAGGATGCGTCGGTTTTTCCTCGATACTTATAGCTTTACCTGACTTGTCAAATTCAACGACTCCATATCTTTCTGGATCATTAACATGATAGGCAAATACTGTAGCGCCGCTTTTTTGCCGAGCGGCCTGCTGAGTAGTGGCGGCCAATTCAGTTCCATAAAATAAATTGTCCCCCAAAATCAAAGCGCAAGAATCATTATTAATAAACTTTTCTCCAATTAAAAAGGCTTGAGAAATTCCTTTAGGCTCCGGCTGTACCGCATAACTAAAACTGACTCCTAATTCAGAGCCGTCGCCCAATAAATCTTGAATCATAGGTATGTCACGTGGAGTAGAAATAATAAGTATCTCCCGCAGTCCTGAAAGCATCATAACTGATATCGGATAATAAATAGTGGGCTTATCATAGACCGGAAGCAGCTGTTTACTTAATGACTTCGTCGACGGATATAAACGCGAACCTGACCCTCCAGCCAAAACAATAGCCTTCATATTTATCCTTTACCTTTGGTGTTATATTCTAAATACCAATCTATAGTATGTTCAAGTCCCTCTTCAAAAGTTTTAAAACGTCTGTTGTACCCTAAAACTTTCTGAGCATATGTATCGTCGATAGCATAACGAAAATCATGACCTATGCGATCTTCGACAAATTCGATAAGATCATCGTAACTACGACCATTACTTCTTGGTTTTTTACGATCCAAAATTTTACAGATAGCTTTAACTACATCTATATTTTTTCTTTCAGAGTTTCCGCCGAAGCAATATGTATCCCCTGCTCGGCCACATGTTAGCGCCAGCCATACGCCTTCGGCGTGATCATCAACGTATATCCAGTCACGCACGTTCATACCCTGGCCATACACAGGAAGTTTTTCTTCACGTAATGCATTCAAAATCATGCGTGGAATTAGTTTTTCAGGAAATTGTCTAGGACCATAATTATTGGAACAGTTAGTAACTATCGTTGGAACTTTATAAGTGTGATGCCACGCTCGCACTAAATGATCGCTTCCAGCTTTAGACGACGAATACGGGGAGCTTGGGTCATAAGGCGTAGTTTCACTAAAACGCCCCGTCTCACCCAGTTGTCCGAAGACTTCATCGGTAGATATATGCACAAATTTAAATTTACTCTTTTCTATATCATTCAGTGTTGTAAAAATCTGACGTGAACATTCAAGCATGTTGAATGTTCCTAAAACATTTGTTTCTATAAATACACGTGGCCCTGAAATCGAATTGTCTACATGGGATTCGGCGGCTAAATGAACAATAGCTGTAGGTTGATATTTATGAAAAATTTGTTGTAACTGATCGAACTGACGAATATCGCATTTCTCAAAAAAAACATTTTTACTATCGACAAGGTCTTCAAAATTTTCTAAGCGGCCGGCGTAGGTCAGACTATCAACAATCACAATTTTATTATGCAGGTTATGTTTTAAAGCCACCCTTAAAAACGAACTTCCAATAAAACCTGCCGCACCTGTTATAAGTAATGTCATGACGTAGTATTATCACAGAACCCTTTTAACTCCACCTTGATGTGTTGCGTTGTGTCGTGTTAGTGTAGTGATCAGGGAGCTTTTAATGAATATCTTAGTTACCGGTCACACCGGCTTTATAGGCACTGCTTTTACCAATAGCTATCAGCATAAATATTCTATACAAGGAATAAGTCTATCCAAAACAGACATTCATAACTTAAATCTTACTTCCTATGATTGTATTCTACACACCTCAGGTGTTGTTCACGATAAAATAGGAATTCCTGTTGAAATTTATTTTAAAATTAACGTTAAACAGACATTCGCTTTAGCTCAAGCAGCAAAGACAGCTGGAGTAAAACACTTTATTTTTATGAGTTCTTCGCTCGTTTACGGGTTATCAGACGATGATACTGAAAACTGTGCACTGACTGAAAACAGTCCCTGCCGACCTAATTCCCCCTATGGGATCAGTAAACTTAAGGCCGAAGAAGAGCTAAAAAGTCTCCAAAGTCCCAACTTCACTGTCAGCATTATTCGTTCGCCGATGGTTTATGGCGAGCACTGTAAGGGTAATATGCTATCACTCGTTCGACTTGTTAACACATTGCCTATAACTCCGTTCAAAGGAGAAAAAAATCTAAAAAGTTTTATTTATATTGGAAACCTTGTTCATTTTTTAGATCTCGTTGTGCAAAAAAAGCCGCAAGGCGTTTTGATACCTCAAGATAGTGAGCCCTTAAGCCTAGAGTCACTCATGATAATGATCATGAAGGCGATAGGAAAACGACGGTGGTTTATAAGATTGCCAGCCTTTATGAAAACATTACTTTTTTACTCTAAAAAACATATCGCAAAAAAACTTTTCTATAATTTCTATTTTGATTCAAAAGTGTCCAATGATGTTTTAAACTACGCTGCTCCTTTTTCCTCTGAAACTGGCGTTACTAACATGGTCAAAATAAAATCTTGATGCTTATATCTTCGTCATGCGATAAAGTCTTTGAAATAACGTTCAGGCTGTCATAAAAATAACCATTAAGCAGAGGAGACAAAGTTGTCTAAAAAAGTACTTATCACTGGCGCTGATGGTTTTATTGGATCTCATTTGACTGAACTATTAGTTTCAAAAGGATATAATGTAACGGCTTTGGCTCAGTACAACTCATTTAATAATTGGGGTTGGCTTGAGCAAAGTTCGATTCTTAAAGATATCGACGTTGTAACTGGAGATGTGCGCGATCCTTTCTTCTGTGATGATATCACTAAAGGTATAGATACTGTTTATCATTTGGCTGCACTAATTGCGATTCCGTATTCCTACACCGCCCCTCAGAGCTATGTAGAAACCAACGTTAACGGCACGCTCAACATTTGCAAGGCCGCTCTCAGAAATAACGTCAGCCGAGTTATACATACCTCAACTAGCGAGGTATACGGCACCGCTCAATATGTCCCTATCGATGAAAAACATCCGCTCCAACCGCAGTCTCCTTATAGCGCTTCGAAAATTTCAGCCGACATGATGGCCATGAGTTTTTACAATTCCTTTCAGTTGCCCTTAACCACCGCGCGCCCCTTTAATACTTATGGTCCACGTCAGTCTGCACGTGCAGTCATACCTACGATCATCACCCAGTTGGCTCAAGGAGCAAAGGCGATAAAACTTGGTGATTTGCGGCCTACACGAGATTTTAATTATGTCGTTGATACGTGCCATGGATTTTTAGCATTAGCTGAATCTGAAAAAACTATAGGCCAAACAGTGAATATCGGATCTAATCATGAGATCAGCATTGGTGACACATTTAGTTTAATTAAAAAAATTATGAATGTTGAAGCCGAAGTCATTTTAGATGAGGTTCGCATTCGTCCTGAAAATTCAGAGGTTCATCGTTTGTGGTGTGATAATTCGCTGATCAAGCAACTGACGAACTATCAACCTCAAGTTAATATTGAAGAGGGTCTAAAGAAAACTGTTGAGTGGTTTATGAACCAGGACAATCTTAAAAAATACAAGGCCAATATTTATAATGTTTAAAGACACTCTAGATTTTATTAAATCATTGTATCCAGATAAAAACTGCATAGGCTTACATGAGCCCATTTTTTCAGGGAATGAACGCAAGTATGTCATGGATGCGATAGATTCCACATTTGTATCCACCGTGGGCGCCTATGTTAATAACTTTGAAAAAAGTTTTTCCGCCTATACCAAGGCGCCGTACTCAATTGTTACTTCTAATGGAACTAGCGCAATTCATACTACATTATGGCTACTTGGCATACAGCCGGGTGATGAGGTTATTACACAAGCTTTAACTTTTGCCGCCACTGCAAATGCGATTAAACATTGTTTCGCGCAGCCTATTTTTGTTGATAGCGACCCTAAAAATTTAGGCATGTCTGTTGAGTCTTTGCAAAATTTTTTAGAAACCAACTGTGTCGTCGAAGGATCCAAATGTATAAACAAAAAAACGCGACGGACAATCAGAGCTTGTATTCCCATGCATGTGTTTGGCCATCCTGTAAAAATAAATGAAATTATTGCTGTTTGTGACAAATACAAAATTCCCGTTGTCGAAGATGCGGCAGAGTCACTGGGAAGCCTTTACAAAGGTCAGCATACCGGCCTATTTGGAAAACTAGGTGTATTTAGTTTTAATGGAAATAAAATAGTCACTTCTGGTGGCGGCGGCATGATTGTTACTAACGATGCCGATATAGCGAAAAGAGCAAAACATATAACGACCACCGCCAAAGTCCCTCATAAATGGGATTTTTATCATGATGAGGTAGGTTTTAACTACCGTATGCCAAATTTAAACGCCGCTTTAGCTTGTGCGCAGCTTGAACGAGTAGAAGAATTCGTTTTAAATAAGCGTCAGACGGCTCAAGTCTATTCCGAATATTTTAATAAAAAAGGAATTCAATTTTTGAATGAGCCTGAAGGGGCTCGATCTAATTATTGGCTCAACGCCATTTTTCTAGATAATCAAGAGCAACGCAATAAATTCCTTGAAGAAGCTAACGCAAACAATGTGATCTGCCGTCCAGTATGGAGATTAATGCCAGAGCTTCCTATGTACAAAGATTGTCAGGCAACGGATTTAAGCCATGCGCAATCTATTGCAGATCGCTTAGTAAATATACCTAGTAGCGTGAGGATTAAATGAAGAAAATTTATCTTATCGGAGCCGGTGGCCACTGCAAATCTTGTATAGATGTCATCGAGTCTACAAAGCAGTTTCAAATTGAAGGTCTTTTTGATTTGGCTGACAATGTAGGTAAGAAAATTGGGCCTTATACTATAATCGGAACAGATCAAAATATTAAGGACTATGTAAACTCAGATAATGAATTTTTAATTACTTTAGGACAAATTAAAACTCCAGAGGTTCGCATGAAAATTGCCGTACTTCTTACGCAACTTAACGCCAAAGTCGCCACCGTAATTTCACCGCGAGCTTACGTATCCCCCACTGCGCTTATTAAAGCAGGCACTATCATTATGCATGATGCCCTCGTCAATAGTTATGCGAGTGTGGGCCTTCATTGCATTATTAACACTAAGGCATTGATCGAGCACGAGGCCACTGTCGAAGATTTTTGCCATGTCTCTACTGGGGCTGTTCTTAATGGAAATGCGTACTTACAAAGGGAATCTTTTCTTGGAAGTTTAGCCGTTACAAAGGAAGGATTTTCTTGTCCTCCACGATCTGTTTTAACAGCCGGAGTTTTTCACAAATGAAAAAAACTTTAATAATTGCTGAAGCCGGCGTAAATCATAATGGCTCTTTAGAGCAAGCACTTAAATTAGTTCGTATTGCTGCAGAGGCGAAAGCTGATATTGTCAAGTTTCAGACTTTTAAAGCCTCCCTACTAACCACGACATCCACCCCGACCGCTGATTATCAAAAAGAAAATTTAGGTAAATCAAATCAATCCGCCGACACTCAGTATGAAATGCTAAAGAAGCTTGAACTTTCTTATGATGATCATCATGTTCTAATCCAAGAATGTAAAAAACTAGGCATTGGTTTTCTATCAACTGCTTTCGATTTCGAAAGTTTGGATTTTTTGCAATCTCTTAATTTAAAGCTTTGGAAAATTCCCAGCGGTGAAATCACTAATCTGCCGTACCTTGAAAAAATTGGACAAACCAAAGCACCCGTTATTGTTTCAACAGGTATGTGCGAATTTAGCGAAGTTCAGCAAGCCGTCAATGTTCTTATTAAAAATGGAACGCCGAAAGATTCCTTAACTGTGCTTCATTGCACTACTGATTATCCTGCTAAAATGGAAGATGTAAACTTACTAGCTATGCTTACCTTAGGAAAAGACTTAGGCTTAGCCTACGGCTATTCGGATCACACGCTAGGTATTGCAATTCCCATTGCAGCTGTAAGCTTAGGAGCTACGGTTATTGAAAAACATTTTACCTTGGATCGCAATTTACCTGGCCCTGATCATGCCGCCTCATTAGAACCTAATGAACTTAAACATATGATCCGAAGCATTCGAGAAATCGAAAAAGCTTTAGGTTCGTCAACAAAGTCTCCTTCAACAAGCGAACTTAAAAACCGTGCGATAGCACGAAAATCCATCGTTGCTGCCACGTCAATTAAAGCTGGAGAAATTTTTTCCAAGGAAAACATAACCACTCGTCGTCCAGGTACAGGAATCTCTCCGATGAAGTGGTATGAGGTTTTAGGAACTCAAGCTAAAAAAAATTATGTCGCCGGTGACTTGATATGAAAAGTATTGCGATTTACACCAGTACTCGTGCTGACTTTGGACTACTTAAGCCTTTAATCAATCAGCTAATTTCCAATAAAAAATTAGAAGTTCGTATATTCGCTGCAGGAACTCACTTTGATAAAAATTTTGGAAACACAATTGAGGAGATTGAAGTCGCGTTTCCTCAGCATGTCTTTTATAAAATCCATCAAAACATGAATGAGGATCCGCAACTTAGAAATATTCGAGTTATGAGTGAGTCACTTTTACTGTACAGTCAGTACTTACAAAAAGACCCTCCTGATTTTGCGATCGTACTGGGGGACCGCCACGAAGCACTCTGCTTTGGATTAGCATGCTCGTCTTTGAATATTCCTTTAGCCCACCTCCATGGTGGCGAGCTGACCTACGGAGCTCTAGATGATAAATTCCGTCATTGCTTAACTAAACTGTCGAACTGGCATTTTACCGCCTGCGAAATTTATCGCCAAAGAGTTATTCAAATGGGGGAAAATCCTGCCGACGTTTTCAATGTCGGCGCACTCGGAGTCGAAAACGCTTTACACCACAAATTGATGTCCCGCGAAGAGCTACAGAACGATCTGGGTATTAAAATTCCAGCAGAAACCTACTTATTTACTTTCCATCCTGAAACGAATTCCGCGGACTATGGCGCTGAAATTTTAAAAAGTTTTTTAATGAAAGTTGCAGATCGCTTAAAGTCTCACAATGCTTTCGTTATTATAACTGGTGTAAACAGTGATCCCGGAGCACAAGCTATAAGAAATATCTTGAACGACTTTCAAGCTCAGCTAGGTTCTCAGTATGTTTACATGAAGGAGTCATTGGGATTAACTCGCTATTTGTCAGTCATGAAAATAGCCACTGCTGTCCTGGGAAACTCATCTAGTGGCATTTTAGAGGCGTATAGCTTAAAAACACCAACACTGAACATAGGCAACAGACAAGAGGGAAGAGAAAGAGAAACAAGTGTTATTGATTTAGGATCTGTTTCGGATTGCATGAGATTTAATTTCGACACTGTTGTTAGAATGAAAAATAACCTGACTGAAACTAATACACCTAGTACTTTTGGAAATGGTCGAACTTCTGGCCTTATTGCTGATCGAATTGATCAAATCACACATGATAATCGCGAGTTTACATTTAAAAAATTTTTCGACGTTCAAATTATAAAGTAAAACCATCATCTATGATAATGTTCTGCCCATGAATATATTTAGAATCATCAGACAATAGAAAAATTAATGCTCCAACTAAATCTTGCGGATCAAGCATCCCTTTGCTGTTGCAATAGTTTGCATATTTTTTCAAAAATGACTCCGGCTGACCGTTTGCTACCCCTCCAGGACTTATGCTATTAACACGAATTTTGTCACTCTTGAAGTAGCTTGCCATGTATTTTGTAAGATGAATTAACCCTGACTTAATAACAGCGTATTCAACCGGCATTGTCATTTTTGTATCTACATAAATATCAAAACGTGGCGGAATCACACCGTATATTGATGAAATATTAATAATATTTCCATAATTTTGTTGTTTAAAAAATTTTGCAAAAAGCTGCGACGTCAGAAAGTATCCACCCAAATTTATATTTAAATTCTCACAAAAATCTTCGTAGGTGACGTCAAAAAAATGCTTGCCGTAATTTTTGTTTCGCGGATATGCATTGTTTACCACAGCGTCAATTTTTTTATACTTTTTATGTAAGTTTACAATGACTGCTTCTATAGAAGATTTGGAGTTAATGTCCAACTGAATTGCTGTGGAATTTGGAATTAAATCACTTATATTTTGGGCGCTATCAACATCTACATCAGCAATGACTACTATGCCGCCCTCAGCAGATATAGCTCGGCAAAAAGCCGCACCAATCAAACCTGCTCCACCCGTGACGACAATAACTTTATCCTTTAGTTTCATTACGACGCTCCATTAAAAATGATACTATTTCAAAATCAAATAAACTATCTATGTCCAACGATCTCTCTTCGGGCATTTCATATATGATCGTTTTATCTTGAAGTACATTTTTTGAATCCAATAATTGCTGTCGCCGCCAAATATATATCGATGCATTCATATCATAACATAATGGCGCATCCTGCCGCCTAACTATAGTCTTTTCTGAAGCAGCTGCCAACCTAACATATCCATCATCATTGAGTTGCACCAGATTAAAATAGGGAGATCGACGAGCCTTAGCGCCGGTAATAAGGTTAGAGGCTTCCAAATTTGACTCTAAATACTTTACACTATTTATAATATCGTGAACATTTCTTAGTGGAGATGTGCAGTCCAAATCGACCAGAAGATCAAACTGTTGATTGGCCATTTTTTCAGACTCAAGAAAACAGTGTTGAATAACGGGAAGTTTGGCCGCCATGTCTGTTGCCAAATCAGCAGGGCGCCGTATAATTATATCTGCTCCATATTTTTGAGCGACTGCCAGAATTTCATCTGAATCCGAGCTTACACTAATTTTATCAAAAAGCGCTGATTCTTCAGCTGCCAAAATACTATGTGCTATCAAGGGTAGTCCAGCGACTAATCTAATATTTTTACTTGTTACACCTTTAGATCCACCCCGAGCACATATGGTACAGATTCTTTTCATAAATGTTTCCAGGCCTTCTCGCTATTTGATACGGAAGCTTGTTGTATAGTATTCACAACATCAATCGACTCTGCGTAGGTAGTTAACTGATTAGCGCTATCAAACAAAATATTTTCACTCATTCTCATATAGGAGTCCTTCAGGTCATGAACTATTTTTATTTCGACACCATCTTTACAAAATGTTGAACTAATCAAGTCTAGTTTATATGTTGCACGATCAGTATTAACGACAATAAATCTTTGGGTCGCGCGATCTATATAATTTAAATGGAGAATGGCCGATTTACAATTCTCATACTGAATGAGCAAACTACTTGTATCTACAGAGTCAATTTCTAAGGAGCTCCATTTACCCTGTTGACAAAATACCCCAGTAGCCTTACCAAAAAGCCAATTACAGTAGTCAAGTTCATGGCTTAAATCCAATAAAACTCCACCGCCCTTTTGAGCGTAGGCTGAATAAGTTTTACGATAATCGACATCTTTACGCCAGTTCGGCAAATACTGACCCACATAAACTACTGCACTGATAACTTTCTCAGAAGTTAACTCAGCTTTTAAAGCTAGGAGCAAGTGATTGAATCTTAGATTATAGGTTACTCGTATATTTAAATCACTAAATTGTTTGTATTCAATAGGTTTGTCATCGAAAACCGGTTTTTCAATCAAAATTAATTTGCGGAAACCTGACTTCTGTATTTGAACTAAATCTTTAAAGTGTGATTCAGTTTCAGTACAAATAAAAACAATATCTGGATTAAAATTACTAATACCTTCTTTAATGCTTGGGTAGCACTGCTTAATATCAATAGTTCTTCTTGAGACCAAAGCAACGTCGCATTTGAGCGTTTCAAAATTTTCTTTATGTCTCTTCCCTATAGATCCATAGCCTACAATTAAAATTTTCTTCATTAAAAAACCTTTTTATAGTCTTTTTGAGCTCTATTAAAATCGTCTTTGCGACCAACATCAATCCAATATTCATATACAGGGAAAACTCCCGCGCGACCTGGGTGCAAACTAATAATTTTTCTAAATAAAGTGGGCATATCAAAAAACGAGTTTTCAGGTATCAAGCTTAATATTTCGGGATCAAGAGCATAAATACCAGCACTAACTAAATGATCATATATTGGTTTTTCTTCAATACTAACAATCTTGTCGCCTGAAACATGGACTACTCCGAATGGAATCTGGCTTTCATATTTGTGCACACACATACTTGCTAGATTATTTGATTGAACATGCTGTGAAAGAAACTGTGTAAAATCAACTTTAGTTAAAACATCACCATTCATAACTAAAAATGGGTACTTATTTTCCTTTTTCAATAAACTTAAAGACCCAGCCGTACCCATTTTCTGTTTTTCTTTAATATAAGAAATATGAACTCCATAGGCGCTACCATCTTTAAAATATTCCTCGATGATTTCTGCTTTGTAGTTGACCGAAATTATAAAATGATTAAATCCATGAGCTTTCAAATTTTCGATAACTCCATGTAAAATGGGTTTGTCACCCACATTCAACATAGGCTTAGGGCAATTTTCTGTTAATTCGCCTAATCGAGAACCTAACCCACCAGCCATCAATACAACGATATTTGGTTTCTCTTCAGGATCAAACAATTGCTCCGACAAAATAAGATCAACAATTTTACCTTGCGGATCTACTAATGGAATCTGATAAATCTTCTTAGCTTTCATTAATTGATCTATTAGCTCTTTAGACTCTCCATACTGAAATACAGTAGGGTTTGGATTCATAATCAACTGAACCGTGTCATTAGTAGACTTGTTTTGAATTAAACCTCTACGAATATCTCCATCTGTAACTGTACCGATTAACTTATCATGACTGTCGACGACCAAAGCCACCTTAGCCGTATTTTCATCAATAACTTTCATCGCCTGTATTATGGGAGTATTTCCGTCTACAATGAGCTTCTTAATATCTTCTTTTAACATCTATTCTAACATATAACACCAATACTGAAGGTGCGCAATCAGGCAGCTAAGCTATAGGCCAAACAGTTAGCAAGCATGACCATTTTTTAGTTGGATAATCGGTCTGGCGTCTGATAGGGTATTACCCTAGTAAATATCACAGAAAAGGTTTCTAAATGAACCGATTTATTCGACTTATACCTAGATTGGATATCAAGGGACCAAATCTTGTTAAAGGTATTCAGCTTGAAGGTTTGCGTGTATTAGGTAATCCAGATCTTTTTGCTAAAGAATACTACCGCGCTGGAGCGTGTGAACTATTTTACATGGATGTCGTCGCCAGTCTGTATGAGCGCAATAGCCTCGTCAGTATGATCTCTAATATTGCTCAAGATATTTTTATTCCCATAACCGTAGGGGGCGGGCTGCGCAGCCTTGAAGATATTCAAAAGGTTCTTAACAATGGTGCAGACAAAGTGGCCCTGAATACCGCAGTTATTCGTCGTCCCCAATTAATTTCAGAGGCTTCCAATAAATTTGGATCGTCTACGATCGTCGTTTGCATAGAGGCTATTAGGCAACCTGATGGAAAATATTTAGCGTTTATAGATAATGGACGTGAACACACCGGCGTCGATGTATTCCAATGGGCTAAAGAAGCTGAAAATTTAGGTGCAGGTGAAATCGTCATTACTGCTGTTGATCGAGAGGGCTCTGGAAGCGGCTTTGATGTCGAGCTGGTCGGACGAGTATCAGATCTTGTTAAAGTACCGGTCGTTGCTCATGGCGGAGCCTCTTCCGTTGATGATATAGTACAGCTGGTTCAACAGACCAATGTTAATGGAGTGGCCGTTGCATCGATTTTTCATTATGATTTGATCACCAAAATAAATACTTTACAGCAAACAAAGTCTGAGGGTAATACGCGCTTTCTTCAAGAGAATCGGGCTTTTCAAAAAATAAAACCAGTATCTCTATCGGCTGTTGTCGAAGAGCTTAAAAAATACAATATTGTCTGTAGGTCAGTATGAAAAAGATAGCTATTGTTGATTACGGCTTGGGCAATATTTTCAGTATAAAGCAAGCTTTGAAGAATTGTGGGGTTGAACCTCTGGTTACAGAGTCTGCCCGTGAAATCAGTCAAAGTGACGGTATCTTACTTCCTGGGGTAGGAGCCTTTAACGAAGCCATGAAGCGCCTTAAAAGCACTCAACTTGACCAGGTTTTAATCGAACAATCTCAAAAAGGTAAACCCTTGTTGGGAGTGTGTTTAGGATTGCAGCTGCTTTTTAGCAAAAGCCATGAGTTTGGTGAACATTTAGGTTTAGGACTTATTGAGGGCGAAGTGATTAAGTTTCCGGAGACATTCGCCGGTGCAAAGCTAAATACTCCATTTATAGGCTGGAATAAACTTCATATTAACGCTTCTCAACTTGATAACCCCTTAATAAAGGGACTCACTGAGACTGATAAGTTTTATTTTGTTCATTCTTATCATGCCAAACCCTATGATGAAACCTGCGTAATTGCATCTTGCAATTACTTAGAATACAATTACCCTGCCATTGTTCAAAAAAATAACATCTGTGGAATACAAGGACACCCAGAGAAAAGTGCGGAACAAGGTTTATTATTTTATAAAAATTGGCTTAATAGTATATAGGACGATTATGGAAAAGTTAGAAACAAAGTACGGACTACCAACAGATATCACATACTGTGTAAAATGTGTGATGTCGAATCAACGCCCTGCCTCAACTCAAGAATTTAAACATACAGCACAATCAAAAAAAGTAACTTTACACATCGATTCTGAAGGTGTTTGTGATGCCTGCAAAGTGGCCGAAGAAAAGGAAAAAATCGATTGGAAAAACAGGGAAGAGCAACTTCTTAAGCTTCTAGATAAACACCGAAAAAATGACGGCAGTTATGATTGTTTAGTTCCCGGCAGCGGTGGGAAAGATAGCGCCTATCAAGCTCATGTTTTAAAATATAAATATGGTATGAATCCACTGACAGTAACTTGGCCGCCAATTTTGTATACCCAGTATGGCTACCAAAATTTCAAAAATTGGATTGATGTCGGCGGGTTCGACAATATCAGTTTTAATCGTAACGGCGCAGTTATGAAATTATTAACTCGTCTGTCTATTGAAAATCTTTTACATCCATTCCAAACCTTTATTTTGGGACAGAAGAACTTAGCGCCGAAGATTGCTGCTAAATATGGTATTCCCTTAATTTTTTACGGTGAAAATGAAGTCGAATACGGAAATCCAATTGCAGACAACGCAGTTTCATTACGTGATAAGTCTTATTTTAGTTTCAAACACTTAGATGAAATATATTTGGGTGGCGTATCTATTAAGGAACTTAAAGAAAAATATCAAGTTAGACTTTCAGATTTGATGTCATTTTTACCCCTTAATGCTGATGAGTTAGAAAAATCTAAAATCGAAGTCCACTACCTTGGATACTATCTGAAGTGGACTCCGCAAGAGGTTTACTACTATGCTGTGGACAACACTGGATTTAAAGCCCGACCATTCAGAACCCAAGGGACATACTCCAAATACAACAGTATTGATGATAAAATTGATGATCTTCACTATTATACAACTTACGTTAAGTTTGGTATTGGCCGCGCTACCTATGATGCTTCTCAGGAAATTAGGAACAAGCATCTTACGCGTGAAGAGGGCGTTGCCTTAGTCAAAAAATTTGATGGTGAGTTTCCTGATAAATACTTCAACGAAATCATGGATTATATTGAAATGAAGCCTGAGCATTTTCATGAATTATGCGATAAAGGTCGCTCACCACACCTTTGGAAAAATGAAGGTGGCACCTGGAAGCTTAGAAAGCCGATTTGGGAATCTCCTTAAGCTCTATAAAGTTAAACAAAGACTCACTTGTTCAATCAGGACTTTTCTTGTTTTTGGGCTTATTTTTAGGCCGCATATTAGGAATTGTGCGCGAGTTAACATTAGCCGGACACCTAGGGGCCAGCTCTACTGCAGATATAGCTATAGCCTTGATTACCCTGCCTGACATCATCATAAACATTTTTATAGGTAATGCCACGGCCGCTGTTTTTATTCCAAAAATTCAAAGGAAAAGTAACGACGTAAAATTTCGTTATTTTTTAAAGCTAAGCTCTACTTTTTTAATAAGCTTTAGTTTGCTGAGCTTGCTACTGTTTTTAAATATAGATTTACTGGCTAATGCCATTCTCCCTGCTCAGCAGTCTTCAGATATTTTTGTTTCTCAATTAAAATGGACACTTTTTGCCATTCCCTTTTTAGCACTTAATAGTGTGTCTAGATTATTTTTACAGAATGAAAATAAATTTGGTCTTATCGGTCTAGAAAATGTTATCTTTAATGTATTAATTATCTTTGCAATTCAGTTTATTGCCGGACCTGAATCAATGCACTACGTAACAGCCGCAGTCATTAGCGGCTCAGTTCTGCGGTGGCTTGTTCAAGCCCTGCAGATTTTTAAAATTTACCGCCAGCAAAACCCACTTTCATCCAATGATCATCTTAGTTTACAAAGGAATGATTTTTATCGATTTACTCAAGCTCTTTCGACTGGTTTAATTATACAGGTTATCCCCATATTTGCCCGCAGCATGAGCAGTTATTTTTCGGGCGCTGGGGGATTATCTATTTTCAATTATGTGTATAAATTTACTGAATTTCCATTAGCCTTAGGAAGCTCTATCATAGCAGCGGTTGTTTTCCCAAAGCTGAGCAAATTGTATGTTGAAAATAAAGATGACTACCTTAGGTTGAATAGAAAAACGCACGAGTTGATTCTGTTGGCAACTTTACCTCTTTGCATAATAGGTCCAACTTTAATAATTAAAACTTTACCCTATTTTAATCAGCTTAAAATACTCGATCATCTTCAAATTCCGACGCTAGCTATTGCCTGCGCTTTAACTATAGCGTTTTTAGGCATTCGCGCCCTTAATGAATATTATATTGTTTTGATGAACTCCCAAAATGATGTAAAAACGCCGCTTAAATCCAGCTTTATAGCGGCCCCTTTTGGCTTCGTCGCTATAGTATCCTTTTCATCTAGCCATGGCGTAATCGGTGCTTTTTTAGGGCTTAATATTTTCTATACTCTAGTCCTAGGCTTTAACATATATTTCATGCAAAAGTATCTGGACATCAAATTCAAGGATTTATATTTTAACAAAAGAAATGTATTCACAGTTATTGGAGCTTTTATTTTCTCTGCACTGGTGTATATTTTATTTTGACATGACTAGAGAATCGGAAGGATTTTAGTGAAGCTATTCAAGGTGTTATCTATTGGTCTATTTGTACTACTCCTGTTAAGTGTTCTTACTAAGCACAAGCAGTTTGTAGTCTGGTCACAGGTGACTGATCACTATCGTGGAGAAATGGCTGCCCACAACACCTTTGAATACTGTAAAATTATACAACAACAGAAAATCTATACAAATAAAATGCTGGTCAGCCAACGAGCATCTACTCAAAATGAAGAAACTTGTAATTCGGCGGAAACTTTAACTCTATTAAAAGAAAAAGTAGAACAAAGTTTATTAGCCGTCGGCGAAAAAAGTACTATCTACACGTTACTGTCTCAGAAAAGTCATACCATCCGAGCCCTCCTGCTTTATCCGGCAATAGCTGCTTGGTTAAACTTTAATATTAACCCACATTACTTTTTTTCGATATTGGCTCTTGTTATCATTCTCATCTGCAGTTTACTTATTTCTAAATCTTTCAAGAGTTCTGAATATTTTAATTTTAGTTTTTTTGCCAGTGTATTCATTTTTTCAAGTCTTGGATTTTTGATGAATGGACGACTGCTTTTTTTGTTTTTAGCTGTAAGTATTTACATTTATTTAAGCAAGATTCTGTTAGTAAAAGCTTCTAGTGCCTCAAATACTTTAAAATATTTAGCCCTTATGTTTTTATGTCTTACTCTTAGCCATATCAGCAGCGGCGTTAATTTTGTATTCTTAGGTTTGGTGATTTCACATCTTTTATATGAAATATTCAAAAGTAGACAGCCTAGTTACATCAAAATAGGTGGTCTTTTATTTTTTACTTTCTTACAAGCTTATCTTGTTAGTTCCGGTGTTATAAAAAATTATCTCCACTTTAAAAAAGATAATTTTGCGGATACAATTCGTGGCTATCTCCAGCACGGCTGGCTAAGTGCAATTGTTGAAAATAACTTTGGATTGAGTGTGCTTTTGTTAGTTATCCTGATTATGCTGATAGTTGCTTACAAGTGCAGACAATTTTTATATCAGCCACTTTGGCTCTGTCTTATTGGATTTATGGTTGGTGGTTTGATTGGTCGCTCAGTATTCTTAGGAGTTATTCCTGTACTGATTTATTTACTCAGCGCTTTATATTTTGAAAAAAATCTTAAAGGCGCCTTGAAAGAATTGAATGTATAAGCTTTTTTTAAAAAATTTTATAGACCGGCTAATAGGCTTCGTTGGTGCTTTAGTTAGTCTTCCGATAATTTTGTTATGTTCCCTTTTAATTAAACTAGAGTCTAAAGGGCCCGCAATTTTCAAACAAACACGAATCGGATATAGAACTAAGCCCTTTGTAATTTATAAGTTAAGAACTATGACTTATAGTCCAAAAAATAGCGGTAATTACTTTACCGACACAGGCGACAGTAGAATTACAAGGGTCGGAGGCTTTCTTCGTAAATTCAGCTTGGATGAGCTTCCCCAGTTTTGGAATTTGCTTTTAGGAAATATGAGTTTGATTGGCCCAAGACCTGATTTGCCCGTTCAAAGAAATCTGTATACAGAAAATCAATGGCAGATGAGACATCAAGTTAAGCCTGGCATCAGTGGGCTTGCACAGGCCATAAAGCGCTCTGAGTGTACTGAGAAGCAAAGAAAGCAACTTGACTTTTTTTACGTCAAACATGTTAGCATGTATCTTGATATTTATATTTTGATGCGGACTTTTAAAATTTTATTTAAGCGTGGTGTTCAAAATTAAAAAGAAAAAGATTTTTTTTATTGCATATGGCGGTGGCCACGTAAATATGATCATACCATTGTATGAACATCTAAAAACAAATCCAAGCTATGAGTTAATTGTGTTTGGTTTGACCGCAGCACAAATTAAATTAAAACAAAAAAACATCCCTTTCATTTCTTACAAAAATTTTTCTCACTTATTTCCTCAATCAACTGAATATGGAAAAAACCTTAGTCAATTGCAGCAAAACAGTGTCGATCTACCTATTGAGGAAACTTATGCTTATCTTGGTACAAACTTCTATGAACTAGTTCAAGAACATGGTGAGCTGCCGGCGTGGGAGCTCTATCAAAAAAGCGGCCGATTTATTTTTTTTCCTGTTAAAAGTATGACTAAAATTCTACAAGAAGTTCACCCGGACATCGTCGTATCCACCAGTTCACCGCGCTCTGAACGTGCTGCCTTAGTGGCTGCACGAGATCTTGAAATTAAATCTATATGTCTAGTGGATGCTTTTGATGTTAAAGACATGCAGCCCATTGTGGATTTAAATTTAGGAACCACTGTTTGTGTACTCAATGAGTTTACACAAAATTTGTTTGCAAAATTAGGCCGTGTTAATGGAATTATCCAAACTGGCAACCCTGCTTTTGATCATATCTATGATCCGGTATATATAGAAAAAGCCCAAGCCTATCGTAAGTCTAAGGGCATCGTGAAAAAAACAATGCTGCTCTGGGCACGTTCAGCTTTGCCACAGGACAAAACTCTTTCAAATTCTATTGAAGCTAAGCTGATTGAGTTTGCTTCTTCCAATCCCGAGTTTGCTGTGGTCATCCGTCCTCATCCGAATGATATTTTAGTAATTCCTGAAAACCTGCCTATTAATGTCTATTTCTCTAATAAAGATGAAGATTTATACACGGTTTTGCATGCCACTGACATTTTATACACTCTATATTCAACAGTAGGCGTCGAAGCCTGTTTAATTGGCAAAAAAGTTTTACAGCACACCAATACGACCACTTTTCTCAGTTTTAATCTTGTTTCTGTCTATGGAGCTCAGGGAGTTGAAACTCTGGATGAGCTGCCCTCTATAATAAAAAATGTGGCTGAGCAACGGCATAGCCCCCAAACAATAATCAATTCAGCCGTACCTGTTGCAACTCATAAAATAAGTGATATTCTCGCTAATCTATTAGGACAATAGATTTAATGAATGAATTTCAATTGATGCTTATTACCCCAGATCCAAGTTTAGCTCTTTATGTTGAAGAGTGCGGGGTCAATCGCATATTTATTGATCTTGAAGTTTTAGGTAAAGAAGAGCGACAAAAAAATCATAACCTGCCGATTAATAGTCATACCTATAAAGACATCGAAAACGTAAAAAAAGTTGTTAAAAAGGCTGACGTTATGGTTCGGATTAATCCTCCAAACATAACAACTGCCGATGAGGTATCAAAATCCATTGATGCCGGCGCTGATTGTATCATGCTTCCGTATTTTAATCGCGTTGAGGAAGTTGAGGCTTTTCTTAAAGCAGTTAATGGTCGTTGTAAAACAAACCTGCTTTTAGAAACTGCAACAGCGGTGGCCCGAGCTGAATCTATCTTGAGCTTGCCGATTGACGAAGTTCATTTTGGACTTAATGATTTGAAGTTAACGTTTAAATTGGACTTTCTATACGAATCAGTCAGTGGTGGAATTATCGACTTTCTTTGCCAAGTCGCTGAAAAAAATAATCTTTCTTACGGCATTGGCGGCGTAGGTTCTATTTCCAAAAGTTCAGACGTTGCCCCTGAACTTATTATTAAAGAACATGCTCGACTTAAATCGAAGCGTGTTATTCTGTCCCGTGCATTTACTGGAAATTCAAATGATATAAATCATATTAAAAATATGGATTTTGCTAATGAAGTAAAACTTATTCGCGAAGTTTATAATAAGGCTCTTGCGCGAAGTGAAAAAGAAGTTTTACACGATCAAAAATTATTTAATACTCAAGTTGCAAAAGTTGCTCAAAGAATTTCATCGGATTTAATATCAAAAGCATGAGCCCAGTGCTCAATGGCTAACATAGCTCTGATTTCACGTGTATAATTAGCTGAACCATTAATATGTGCTTTAAGCATCTGATTAATGCTTTCTTCTTTAAATAATATTTTGCTCACCGAATTCTTTTTTATAAGATGTTCATAACAATACTCTGACAATGTTGTGCGAAACCAATCACCTACAGGTACAGTAAACATCTGCTTTTTTCGATAAGCTAAAGTATCTCCGATTAAAGGGCTTACTGCTTTTTTCAACAAATACTTGGTTTGTGTTTCGCCGACTTTCATTCGGCCCGGCATACTGAAGGCTAATTCAGTAATTCGATAATCCAAAAATGGTGTGCGAGCCTCCAGCGAAACCGCCATGCCCATGCGATCAGCCTTAGGTAAATTATTACCTGGTAACAATTGCATCGTATCAATATATAAAGCCTGATTAATACGATCCCAATGCGAAGACTTAGCATAAAGATTTTTGGCTAAATCAAATGACGCATTCATATTTATTTTTGAAATGATATTGCTACTGTAAAGGTAATTTTTAAACGATGTGTCCATTAAAGATATATTATTAAAATATTTTTGCTGAAACTGCTGCTCGGGCTCTACAGCTAAAGGACCATTAAAGAAATTCATATATTTTTCATAGCCACCAAATAGCTCGTCTCCGCCATCACCGGTCAGAACCATTTTTACATGTCCCGCTGCTAATTCACTGACTCTGTACGTAGGCAAAAAAGACATATCTCCATGCGGTTGATCACAGTGATACATGACTTTTTGCCATATACTTAACATGTTAGGAGAGACAATATCTAAAATATGTTGAGTCTTAAATTTTTTAGCTACTTCCTCAGCGTAGGGGCTTTCGTCATACTTAGGATCATCAAAGCCTATACAAAAAGTCCTTACCGGACTTTGAAGATGCTTTGCCATTAAAGCCACAATGGCTGATGAATCTAGACCACCCGAAAGAAAAGCACCGAATCTAACGTCTGCTCGAAGTCTCAATCGTACCGCATCACTTAAAAGATACTGCAGCTCTTCAATCCAACTTGCTTCGCTTCGCTGAGATGTTTCACGAGCAGCCAAATCCCACCACTGCACTTCAGAGATTCCTTGTGATGATATTTTCAAATAGTGTCCTGGCATAACATGCTGAACATCATTATAAATAGTATACGGCAGTGGGATGTAATTAAAACTTAAAAATAAATCCAAGGCCTGAAGCGATATTTTTTTTCTTAGCCCTACTGAGAAAAAAGCTTTTATTTCGGATGCGAAAAAAATATTTGCTCCATCGCGAAACAAATACAGCGGCTTAACGCCGATACGATCACGTATGATAAATGTCGATTTAATTCGCCCATCATAGATAGCGATGCTGAACATTCCATTTAGCCGGGAAACAAAATCTATTCCATATTTTTCGTACAGTCTTAGAATAACTTCTGTATCTGATTGAGTATCAAATTGAACTCCAGATTTTTTAAGCTCCTCTGCTAACTCTATGTGATTAAAGATTTCTCCATTTTGTACAACAACAATTTGTCCATCTTTTGAAACGAAAGGTTGATGGCCACCTTGAATATCGATAATTGAAAGACGTTGATTACCTAATGCACCATTTTGGAAAAAATGAATGCCTTGATCATCAGGGCCACGATGTTTTAACACAGAACCCATCTGATGAATTTGATCAGCGTCTAAGCTTTGCCCTGTGGTATTTAAATATCCGAATATTCCGCACATCTTCTTAAGTCCATTTTTGAAAGAGCTTAGACTAACCCAATTTCGCCACGCTTACATCAGTATTTTTTGTATAAAAATTGAGCTTCTTAGCAAAAAAAACCTCGTTTTTGACACGCCTCTAAATTAGACTAAGCAAGATGGAAAATTCTAACCGTAGATATAAAATAATGAGAGTGGTGACCGTTTCCAGCGCTGCGGTTTTTCATTTACAGAACACCTTTAAACATAATGATTACCAAAAATACCATATTATCTTAGTGGGCGACCAGGTCTCTAAACTCAGATCCATCTTTCCTGAATTAGAACTTATTGACTTAAAAATTCCGCGACAAATCTCGTTAATTAATGATTTTATAGCCCTTATACAACTCATTAAGCTCATCCGCCAAACCCGACCCGATATTATTCACTCCATCATGCCTAAGGCGGGGTTGATATCTGCGTTAGCGGGGTGGATCGCGCGCGTTCCCATTCGCATACATACATTTACCGGACAAACTTGGACTCACTTAAGTAATCCTATGAGATTTCTTTTAATTATGTGTGATCGACTGATTGTTAAACTCAGCAGCATTTGTTTAACAGATAGTCCTTCTCAATCTCATTTTCTACTAGAACATGGTATTCATAACAAGCGTCAGCCCTTATCCGTTTTAGGCAAAGGCTCCTTAACGGGAGTGGATCTAAAAAAATACGATTATGCGATGTTGTCCAAAAAGCGTTCTGCCTTTAGACAAGAACTAAGTATTGATTCAACCGGATTTATTTTTGTTTTCTTGGGAAGAAAATGTAGAGACAAAGGAATCTATGAACTTGTTAGTGCTTTTAAAGAACTCAATAAAGAAGTTAAAAATATTTGGCTACTTTTGGTGGGGCCTGATGAAACTGAAAGCGATATCGATCGTTTTGTAGCTGCACACCCTCACATTATTATTATTCCATCCACTCAGGAGCCTGAAAAGTATTTTGCATTAGCTGATGTTTTTTGTCTTCCGAGTTACCGCGAAGGCTTCGGCTCTACTGTGATAGAAGCGGGAGCGCTAGGTTTACCTACGATAGGGACGACAATTCCAGGATTAACTGACTCTGTCAGCGATCAAGTGACTGGATTACTTGTTCCCCCTCAGAATATTTCAGCCCTAGTCCAAGCTATGAGGCGTATCCACGATGATAAAGCTTTATATCAAAAGCTTTCATCTAATGCTTTACATAATGTGGTTTCTAACTATGATAGCCAGCATTTGCATAACCTTCTTTATTCACTTTATGCAAAATTACTTAAACAGAAAAACCACTAAATCAGTTTTCAAGTCGCTTCCAGCCTTCCCATACAAATTCATAATTGTATGTTCTTTGGTGAGTTTTTTGTAAATCGTTAGTTATAACTGATTTATTCCGACGCATATCTTCTGTAAAATCATGAAATTGAATTTGCAAAAAAGAAATTTTCTTAATTTCTTCGCTTGAAATAAGAGGAGGTAACAAATCATACTCTCCACCCTCAATATTTAATTTGAGTAGGTCAATTTTTTTTATATTCGCATTACGCATGAACTCAATCATAGATTTAAGTTCAACTTCTATAGTTTGTTGGTTTTCACTATGATTGGAAGATGAGGCATTTGATGCAACTGAAAATCTCATCTGCTGGTTTTTATCCGATAAGCCAAATTTGTAGACCTTTATTTTAGAATTATTTTTAAATTTATCTACACAAATGCTCCAGTGGTCAGGCACTGGTTCAAAGACATAAACAGTACATTTATATTTTTCATATATTTGTTCGGCGAATTCGCCTTCAAAGCCGCCTACATCAAATACAATAGAATCTTCGTTAAGTATCCCATCGTATTGATAACGAATTTTCTCTGCGTCATCTTTAAGCCACTTATAGTAACTTTTAGCTCGAACATTTCGCGAAAAAACTGACCTAAGAAAGCTCGCCAAATAATGAATTTTACGTCTGGCCTTTGTTGATACTTTAAACATTGAATTACGCTATCCCTTTTGTGCAATTTCGACAAGCAAATATCTTGCCTTCTGTATTTTCGTAGGCCATTTTAAGTCATATAAACTGACCACTAAAATAAGGGTTTTATGACTGAAATTAAAGAAAAGGGTATCGTACTGGCGCGACTGATTAAAAGCGAAGACGTTTGGAAAAAAGGTCTGTCTTTTTTCTCGCAGGACCAAGATTTTATCCAGGTAGGAAGTTGGGGTTACGATAAGGAAAAACATCTTCTTCCTCATATTCATAATGAGGTGCCTCGACAAGTGCTATGGACTCAAGAGGTCATTTTCGTCAAACAAGGTAAAATACAAGCTCACATTTTTGGAACTGATGAAAAAAAAATAACAGATATAGAGGTTAGCGCAGGTGATGTTATTATTTTACTACGCGGTGGCCATGGATATACGATCATGCAAGATGATACTCAAGTGCTTGAAATAAAAAATGGACCTTATGTAGGCGCCGATAAGGATCGCCGTCGATTTGAGATAAAGCCATGAGCGCTGTTGGAAGTCAGTTCATCATGCAAATGCAACCTTGGTTTGGTGACGAAGAAAAAAAATCTATCATAAGCTACTTAGACGAAAACGGCTTTATGACAGAATTTAAAAGGACAACTGAATTTGAAAATATGATAGCGCAATACACTGGCGCTAAACATTGCATTGTTGTCAATAACGGAACCATTAGTTTAACCTTGGCTGCCTTAGCTTTAAATATCGGCTATGGCGATGAAGTTATTATTCCTAATTACACGATGATTGCATCACCAAATTCAGTTAAAATGATTGGGGCAAATCCCATTTTTGTTGATGTAGAGCCTGAGACATTATGTTTAGACTTAGAACTTACAAAACAAGCTATAACTTCAAAAACTAAAGCAATTATGCTGGTTTCTGCTAATGGACGCTATCCAGCCTCTAAGATTCAATCTTTTGTCACACTATGTAAAGAAAAAGGACTCACTCTTATCGAAGATGCAGCACAGTCCCTAGGATCCTTTGAGGTTAGTGGAGCACACGTTGGTACCTTTGGTGATGTTGGAAGTTTTTCTTTTTCTGCACCCAAAATTATTTCTACCGGTCAAGGCGGCTGTCTGATTACCAACAATGATGATTTGGCTTTTAAGTTGAGACGCTTAAAAGATTTTGGTCGCTCCACAGGTGGAAATGATGTTCATGATTCGATTGGCTTTAATTTTAAGTTCACCGAGCTTCAGGCCTGCCTTGGCATCGAACAAATGAAAAAACTTTCATCGCGCGTTGAGCGTAAAAAAGAAATTGCTCGTATTTATGAAGAAAATCTTAAAGGTGTAGATGGTATACGACTATTTAAAAATAATCTAAAAATTACGGCGCCATGGTTTTTTGATTCAATATGCGAGAATCGCAGTGAACTTCAAGATTATTTAAAATCTAAAAACATCGGAACGCGCATAATGTATCCGCCTATTAACAAACAAAAGGCCTATCTTCAACCTGGAGAACATCCTGTATCAAACCTTGTTGGAGAAAAGGGGTTATGGTTGCCATCAGCTACTCAACTAACTAATGAAGAAGTTAATTATATCACTTCCCATATAGTTCAGTTTTACAAAGGCTAGCCTCATGAAAGCTGATATTGCCCTTGTTGTGCTTTCCTGTGATAAATATTCGGATCTCTGGCAGCCATTTGCACTTATGCTAGAAAAAAACTGGCCCACCTGTCCTTTTAAGAAGTATTTATTTTCAAATGAAAAGCCCGCCTTACTAAAAGACTTCACTAATGTACTTTCTGGACCTGATAAGGATTGGACCAGCAGTTTTTTAAACTGTCTTGCGCAAATACCTGAAACATATATCATTCTATTTTTTGACGATGTCTTCTTTTCTAAACCAGTGCAAGCTGAGGCGGAGCAAAAGCTTATCTCAATTATCGAAGTGCATCAACCTGACTACTTTAGATTTCGCCCCTACCCCCAACCTACAGATTGGATTGACAAAGAAATTGGGTATTTTAAAAATAATGAGGCCTATAGAACGGCCTTGTATGCCGTATGGAAGAAAGACGTTCTTATGCAAATTTTAAAACCTGGTGAATCAGCATGGGAATTTGAGACTCAAAGCGTACCCCGCTCTACTCAGTTTAATAAATTTATGGGAACTAGCTATACGTTTTTTAATTATATACACGGAGTAGAAAAAGGTAAGTGGTTCAGATCAGCAGTACAATTTTTGAATAAAAATAATGTTTATCCAGATCTTAACTACCGACCTCAAATGTCGCGCAAAGAGGACTTGTTAAGTGGTCTACGTAAAATCCGAGGATTAGCTTATATTTATGCTCCACCCAAATTGCAAAATTTATTAATTTCTTTGTCGCGCTTTATAAGGAATAAAATTTGGCCAAAATGGTAATAGAATTCTTACAACCCTATCTGAAAAAAAGTGACCGCCGAGATAATATTATTTTTTCCGTATTCTATAAAATAACCACAACTTTAATGTATCTCATAGCAATCCCACTATTTATTCGTGCTCGCGGCGAAAAAGAGTATAGTATCATTGCCATATTTTTATTAATTCACGGTTTTGTTGCTTTGATTGATGCTGGATTTTCTTATGCATTAGGGCTTCGGTACATGCGCGCCATAGCCACTAAAAATTCTATTGCAAAATATATTATTGATCGTGGATTTAGTTTTTATCTCAGCATCGCGGGAATAATTTTTCTGCTTTCTATAATTTACTCAAAATCGATGTCTAACTATTTTTTCTTATCACCTGATCATGCCGTTGAAATGATTCTTTATGGATTATCGATTAGTTTTTTAGTTATGAGTTCTTACTTTGTCGTTGTTTTGCAGGCCCAAGAAAAAATTTCTAGAATTAATCTTCACCGATTTATATTGGATGCCGTAAAATCAGCAGGGCTGTTGTTTGTGCTTTTTCTAAGCCTGAATTCACATAACTACATCTACTTTGTGTTTACCGGATCGGTCCTTAAGCTTTATCTGGATTATAAAAGTTTTTCAAAGATCACTGATTTTAATCCGACCTTTGACTATCAAGAGTTAAAAAACAATTTTCAGCTGGGTTGGATGTCGATGATCATCTCTGTATTATCATTACTTTTATTTGCCGGAGATAAGTTACTTGTGATTCAGAAACTTTCTAAAGACAATTTTGGATCGTACTCGTTTGCATTTGATCTTAATGTTCGCGCTTATTTTCTAATTTATGCTGTTTATTCTACGATTTATCCTGTTCTTATAAAAAAGCATGCTACACAGGAAAATGTCGGAAGAATTTTATTATTTGGATTAGTAAGTATTTTTTCTATTAGCATTTTTTATTATCTACCCTTATCCTTTTTTTCTTCAGAGATTGTTACTTTCTTTGTTGATAAAAATTTATCTGCCGACACATATGTTCTTATTCGTATTTTCTCATTAGCTGCTATTGCTTACATGGTCTTTGGCTTAACAGAAACTTACTTAAACTCTTTAGGATATCCGCACATGGTCCTGTTTAGTTATGCGATAGGCACAATCACTTTCTTTTCCTCGGCTTTCTATCTTGTTGAAAACTATCAAGCCATGGGAGGAGCCTACACATTTTTGGCCGCCAATCTGGCTTTATGTATTACTGGGGTAGTTTTTTCATTGCTGGTGTATTTTAAGCTGTTCAAAGCAGCAAAAATTTAGCTATAGTAGCTTCAGGAGTTTAACTATGAAAGTTGTCATACTTGCGGGGGGCCTTGGCACCCGTATCAGCGAGGAAAGCCATCTTAAACCTAAACCCATGATTGAGATTGGTGGTCGACCACTTCTTTGGCACATCATGAAAATATACTCTTCACATGGGCTAAACGATTTCATTATTTGTTGTGGCTATAAAAGTTATGTCATCAAAGAATATTTTGCGAATTATTTTTTACATACATCTGATATTACGTTTGATCTAAAAAATAATAAAATGGAAATTCATCAGAATAATTCTGAATCCTGGAAAGTTACGCTGGTTGATACTGGCTTAGATACTATGACAGGTGGTCGACTTAAAAGAATAAAGTCATATCTAAATAATGAAGATTTTTGCATGACCTACGGAGACGGCGTAGCAGATATCAATATTAAAGAGCTGATTAAATTTCACGATTCGCACAAAGGCATGGCCACCGTGACTGCGACTCAAGCGCCGGGTCGCTTTGGAGCTTTATCTATCGAAGGATCTTTAGTTAAGAAATTTAATGAGAAGCCTGTGGGTGATGGGCATTGGATTAACGGCGGATTTTTCGTACTTAAGCCAGAAACTCTTAATTTAATCGGTAGTGATGAGACTTCTTGGGAGCGAGAGCCTTTAGAACAATTGGCAAGCTCGAAGCAACTGCACACCTATAAACATAACGGTTTCTGGCAACCTATGGATACCTTGCGAGACAAAAATTATCTTGAACAGC
Organism: Pseudobdellovibrionaceae bacterium; assembly: GCA_022843825.1. Taxonomy (GTDB): domain Bacteria; phylum Bdellovibrionota; class Bdellovibrionia; order Bdellovibrionales; family Bdellovibrionaceae; genus Pseudobdellovibrio. Next base: position 15,989 of record JALHMX010000017.1, on the reverse strand, counting down.
TTTGGAACACAAGCCAAGCGCCTTGGAAAATATGGTAGATTTTGGTTTTTGGAAAAATAAAAAAGTTTTCTTAACTGGGCATACAGGCTTTAAGGGCTCTTGGACAAGTCTATGGCTATTGAAAATGGGGGCCCATGTCACTGGGTATGCGCTTCAGCCACCTACTCAACCCAGTCTTTTCGATGAACTCAGAATTTCCCAAGATATGAATTCGATTCTTGGCGATGTTCGACACTTAGACCAACTTAAAAAATCTATAAAAGAAGCTCAACCTGAAATAGTGATTCATATGGCTGCGCAACCTCTCGTGCGCTATTCTTATCAAGAGCCATTAGAAACCTACATGACTAATGTTATTGGAACGGTTAATTTGTTTGAGGCTATTAGATCAACATCTTCTGTTCGATCAATAGTTAACGTAACAAGTGACAAGTGTTATGAAAATCATGAGCGTAAGGCTGGCTATAAAGAGCACGAGCCCATGGGGGGCTACGATCCCTATAGCAACAGTAAAGGCTGCTCTGAACTGGTTACTTCAGCATATCGCAATTCTTTCTTTAACCAGTCGGGTGTGCTTCTGGCTAGCGGTCGCGCAGGAAATGTAATTGGTGGCGGCGACTGGGCGCAAGATCGACTAATACCAGACACTGTTCGATCAGTGATCAACAAAAATGTCTTAAGCATAAGAAATCCCTCTGCAGTCCGCCCATGGCAACATGTACTGGAACCTGTATATGGCTACTTACAATTAGCTCAAAAACTTTACGAGCAGGATCTAGCTTGTGCTTCAGCGTTTAATTTTGGACCTGAGGATTCAGATCACCGCACCGTCGAATATATTCTGCAAGCAATGAATCGGTTTTGGAATAATGCTATTAAGTATGAAGTTGTACATTCAGATAATAATCCACACGAAGCCCATTTACTAGCCTTAGATTGCTCTAAGGCCAAGACAAGTCTTAGTTGGAAACCTCGTTGGAATTTAGATATAGCATTAGAAGCCACGGTAGACTGGCACAAAAGGCGTCTGCAAGGTGAATCAGTCGTAGATAATACCTTACGACAAATTTCTGAATATCAGGAAAGATAATTTAACGTGAATCAACCTTTTGTTCAAATTTTCATATTATCTAGAAATCGATTAGACTATCTTAAAGAGTCCCTGCAATCTTGCTTAGTTCAACACTATGAAAACTATGAAGTCATTGTTTCAGATAATTCGACTGAGCCTGAAATTAAAAATTTTTTAGAAAAATTTGCTAAAAATGATAAACTGAAAGTAGTTTATAGAAATAATCTAAGTTATACCGATCACACTAATCTTATTTTAAGTGAAGTTGCGGCCACATATTTTATGATGTTTCATGATGATGATATTCTTTTGCCTAACTGTTTATCTGATTATATTAAAATAATGAACTCGAATTCAGATCTGTCAGCTGTAGGTGGTAATTCGTATATCATTAAAGATAAAATGCACACCAACATTTTATTTATGAGAAATGCACAAGACTCGATGATGAAAAATTCACGTGACTTTTTTAGAAATTATTTGTTGCATACAAGCTCTCATCCCGCTTTTCCCACTTTTTTATACCGATCGAATTGTGTGCAAAGCATAAAGCTAGCGCCCTTTAAAGGAGGAGGCTATTCAGACACCTCATTTCTTTTTGAGGCCGTCAATAATGGACCTATATACATTTCAACTTCAATTATTGCTAAGTATCGAATGCATGGCAAAAACATGTCATCTCAAATTAATATTTATCACATTAACAAACTTGTTAAATATCTATCAGCAAACGCACCGGAAGACTTGAACTTGTTGTTGAGTTACAAATATACAATCTGGATAAAATACTTACTTAGACACCCACAACGTCGACTTATGGGTTTTACTTCGAAAGTTATTTTTTGGAATGCTTTTAAATTTTTTGTGTGTTGTCCGAAATACCTTATAGTTCGTGTGGTCTCTAAACTTTTTCGCCTTATCACTGTGAAAATGCGTTAATAAGTTCTTGCATTTCTTTTTTAAAATCGAGATTCAAATCTCGTTTAATAAGCTTATTTAAAAGAGTAAGGTCTGGCTTCTGGTGCCACACCTCTTCATCCCTGTAAGGTAAGGCTCCAATATTTAAGGAGCCTTTATTTATAAGTGAATGAACTATATGCGCCACCTCTTGCAGCTGAAAATAAAATGGACTGCTGACATTCAAGGAATTCTTTCTGCAAAACTGTTCCCATCTAAGCTCATCTACCAGTGTTAAAATGGTTTCAACAATAACACTGATGTGAACAAAACTTCTGTATTGCTGTCCCAAAGTCATGGTGAACTTTTCATCTTTTAATAAAGTTTCTATCAATGATCTTAAAAACATATTTTTATCTGCGTCTACACCATAGATATTGAACGGTCTGAGATGAATAAAATCTTTACTGTTCTGCATTGACCATTTTAATCCTTGTTCATAAAGTTTGACTTTCCAATAACCATAGGAAGATTGTGGATTTAGCTGCTCATCTTCTTTAATCAATTGATCGGTATCACGGGCACCATATTCTTCAGAGGATCCTATGGTGATTAAACGCGAGACTTCAAAATTTAAAGTTTTAAATAACAAATCAAAATCAGGGGCACAGATCTGTCCTTGAGAAGACCACTCTGGCGAGGGCTCCTTGAATCGGCCTTTAAAGGCCGCATTGAATATTACTGTATCAATTTTGATTGCCTGAGATGAAGGGCTTTTTATTAGGGGTTTACTTAAATCTAAATAAATAAAATTATTATCACTTACGGATGCTGGACGATGTCGCCCTAAAGACAGCACTGGTTTTTTATCAGCAATTGCACTAAATAATTCTTTTGCAAGAAATCCTGAACTTCCAATAATGGCTATTTTATATTCATTCAGCATTATTTTTGATTAAAAGAGTTTAAAAATTCTTTTTCTAAGTTTGAAATCTTAACGTTATCTCTTTTTTTCATTTTTTTTGCAGGAATTCCTGCATATAAATACCAAGGCTCTAAATTCTTTTTAACTAAAGAGAGTGCTCCCACTGAGGCTCCTTCTCCGAATTCAACTCCTGGTAAAATAACGGAACCAGAACCAACAATACTATGGCGACCAATAATAATATCTCCTATGTCGACATTTCCTTTAAACTCTCTCGGTACCAATGGAGTGGCTAGTCCTGCAATATAATCGTCACTTCCGGCAGCTAAAACCACCTGCGGAGCTAAAGTTGAAAAAGATTTAAATGTAACGGTGGCTTCACGTCCTCCAATAATTTTTGCACCAGAAGCAATATGCACATAATTTTCGATTTTAAGCGCCGTTGAAATATAAGTAAAATCATCAATGATTACATTATCTCCAATTTCCACCAATTCAGGGTAACGAATGCGAACTGTTTTTCCAATAATAACATTTTGGCCCATTTTTTTAATTTTTTTGATATCAAAAAAAATATTATCCGACATGTCTTTTATACCATTCTACTGTTTTAACAATTTCTGCATCCAACTCGCGCGAAGGCTTCCAATTTAACAAAGCGATGCCCCTAGATCCTTCAACAGTTTTATAATAAGCACCATCAGGCTTCGTTGTGTCAAATACGAGTTCGCCATTGAAACCCACTGCATTTTTAATCTTTAAAGCCAAATCTTTAATGGATATACCGGTTCCTATTCCTACATTCACAAAATCAATTGTTGGTTTAGCATCCATAGCACGAACCATAGCTTCTGCACCGTCATCAACATGCAACCATTCTCGGACTGGCGTACCGGTTCCCCAAACGGTGACATAAGGTGCATTTTCCGTTTTTGCTTTAACAAACTTCATAATAAGTGCGCCTAAAGCATGGGAACGATCTTCTTCAAAGTGGTCTTCGGGGCCGTACATGTTCGACATGACCAAGTTAATAGTGTCTAAGTTGTGCTGTTTAGCATAGGCCCACGATGCAACCCAAGACGCTTTACGGACCATTCCATAGACGAGCACTGAATCATGCATAGGTCCATTCCATATTTCATCTTCTTTAAACAACATTGCCTTGGCCGGATATACGCAGTTAGAAATAGGGTTGATAATTTTTTTTACTCCAGCTTTATGACATGCAAAAAACAAATTGTTTATTATTTCACAATTGTTTTTAAATAAATCAGCAGGATACTTGTAACCATATTGAATGCCTCCCACAAAAGAAGCACAGTTTAAAACCACCGCAGATTTAAAATTGGAAAAAAAATCTACGGTCTTTTTTTGTTCACGAAGATCTAGACCCATAGATAGGGAGGTCTTTTGATAAGAAATATTTTTAGTGTCTAATAACTTGCAAACCCGCTTACCTAAAAATCCTGTAGCACCTGTAACAATGATCATTCTTGACCACCGTATCCGTCATTTTCTAAATCATACTTAACCATTAAGCTGACAAGCTCTTTTAATTGAACTTTAGGTTTCCAGCCTAACTCTTCTTCAATCAGTCGAGCGTCTCCCCACAGCAATTGAACTTCTGCTGGGCGATAATACTTTGTATCTACCTCGACCAAAACTTCATTTGTTTTAGCATCGTAGCCTTTTTCATTAACGCCGACACCCTGCCATTTTAAGTTGATACCTACTTCTTCAAAAGCATATTCCACAAATTGTCTAACTGTATAAACTTTCCCTGTTGCAACGACGTAATCTTTAGGTTTTTCTTGTTGTAACATGAGCCACATCGCCTCGACGTACTCTTTGGCGTAGCCCCAGTCACGTTGGGCATCTAAATTTCCTAAACTTATTTTTTTTTGCTGGCCTTTTTTAATTTTGGCGACAGCGCGAGTAATTTTTTTAGTGACAAAAGTCTCTCCACGTCGAGGAGACTCATGGTTAAATAGAATTCCATTACACGCATAAAGATCATAGGCTTCACGATAGTTCACCGTAATCCAGTAAGCATAAAGTTTCGCAGCTCCATATGGCGATTTTGGATAAAACGGAGTGATTTCACTTTGCGGAGCAGTATTGGGTAAGCCGCCAAATAATTCTGAAGTTGAAGCTTGATAAAATCTTGTCTTAATTCCGAGATCTTTAATAGCGTTAAGCAACCGAATAGTACCTACTGCATCGACTTCAGCTGTGTACTCTGGAACTTCAAAAGATACTGCGACATGCGATTGTGCTCCTAGATTATAAACCTCATCAGGCTGTATTTTAGCCAAAAGGGTATGTAAGTTGCTCGAGTCCGTTAAATCACCATGATACGTTTTAAGCTGCGGATTTCTAAAAATATGCTCTATGCGAGCAGTCGTAAATACAGAAGAACGTCTTAATATAGCATGAACTTCGTAGCCTTTGTTTAATAAAAACTCTGCTAAATAAGATCCATCTTGTCCTGTTATTCCTGTAATAAATGCTTTTTTCAAATTAGCTCCATAAAGTCATTATGCTCGACCATAGTCATCTTGATATCTTACGATATCATCCTCGCCGAAATATGTTCCCGTTTGAACTTCTACAAACTCCACAGAATACTGTGAACGATTAATAATTCTGTGCTTAGCCCCTACTGGAATAAAAATATATTCGCCCGCTTTTCTTTTTATTTCTTCATCGTTCAAAATAACAAATGCTTCACCCTGCACAATCACCCAATGTTCAGAGCGCTTTGCGTGCGATTGATAAGAAATTTGCTGGCCTGGCTCCACAGTGATAATTTTTGATTTAAAATAAGCCTCATCACGTAAAATTTCAAATTTTCCCCAGGGGCGGTGCTCAACGGTATGCTGTGTAACAATTTTGGCATCGGTTTTCTCAAAGCTTTCGACTAAATCCTTAACCTTTTGTGATTCGCCTTTTTTACAGATCATAAGTGCATCGGCGGTATCCACCACAATAAGATCATCACATCCGACCAGACCATATTTTTTATTTTCTCTGGAAAACACAGCATTACCTTTAGCGCCAACCTGGGTGGGATTCACATTACCCGTTGCGTTTTCTACCACGACATCCCACGAACCTAAATCACTCCAACCCATTTCACAGGGGATACACTTAAGTTCGTTAGAGTTAAGCTTTTCCATAACAGCATAATCCAAGGAAATGCTTTTCAACGACCCATAAATTTCTTCTAAGTTAGATAAATCATTTTTTAACACAGCTATTTTTTGCCATAACTCAGGCTCATATTTTTTAAAATGTTCGATCATCTTTGAAACTTTAAAAATAAAAATGCCGGCATTCCAAAAAAAATTGCCATCAGCCAAAAATTCTTTAGCTTTATCTAAATTTGGCTTTTCATGAAACTTTAAAACCTCTGCAACTTGATTCAAAGTAGCTCCGTGCTTAACCTGAATGTAGCCAAAACCAGTTTCTGGGGCTTTTGGCTGAATTCCCAAAGTCACTACGGAACCTGATTGGGCCTGATCTATAGCTGTCTTTAAAACAGTATCTAAAACTTCAGGCTTCAAAATTTGCGCATCCGATGGGAATACTGCAATAATTTCTTCAGACTTTCCTTGAAACTCTAAGTAACGACAGGCTAAAGCCACCGCCGGTGCAGTGTTTTTTCCAACGGGTTCATACAAGACTTTGGATATTTTTAAATTATTTTGAAGAATATTTTTTTCAGTTAAGGTTTTTAAGGTCGCGGAAGTTACAATCACACCAGCGCCATATTTTTGCAGACGCTCTATTGTTAGGGTTTGTAACGATTTATCTAATAAGTCACAGAATTGCTTAGGATATTGTTTTCTAGAGACGGGCCATAAACGCGTACCACTACCACCGCTTAATATAATAGGAGTGAATTTCATCACCCGATACTGCCACTACTCTATCAGAGGATCAATACTTTATCGCGCGTATCGCTTATTAACGGATTCACGAATTTCTGCGCCTTCGATGCTCAATCGTGTCCATGGAATAGCCCGCAAGCGCTCCACTTCGATCATCTCATCTGTTTCTTCACAGTATCCAAAATGACCGTTTTCAATGCGGCCTAAGGCGCTTTCAATTTCTAAAAGTTGTGATCTTAGTCGATCTGTTAAGGTCAACATTTCTTGTTCAGCCAATAATCTCATGGTTTGGTCAGCTTCGTCTCCACCGCGCTCGAATTGATCAAGCTTGCCGCGGGCTTCTTTTACGCGATTAAGTAAATCAGATTTAATAAGTAAAAGTTTTTCACGACACTCAGAGATTAAGCCTTCAGATAAACCTTGAGGTTTCGCGACAGGCTTAGCCGTCACTTTAATTTCTTTTACGGAAGCAACTGAAGACGCCTTAGATGCTTTTGCTGGTTTTTCTTTAACAGCTGTTAACTTTGCCACGAATCCTCCTTGTTAATGCACCTTAGAACACTTTGTCTTTTGAAGCGGTTAATCAGTCTTTAAAGACTAGACCAATGCTCGACTTAGGTCCTGGATGCTGCTTATCGGAAACCTTTTCCAATAACTTAAGTTCCAAATTGGAACTGCAGATATGAAAAAGGAATTTTGTAACTTTTGCAATAAAAATCTTAAAGTAAGTGAAATTCCTCAAATATTCGAATTATATAGTATTTTAATAATATGCGCCTAATGCTCGGGCGCGTTATGTTGTATAATATTATTTTTTTATGCACTTTTCAGCTGTTTTTTGCAGTTCTAAGGACTTTTTCGCGAATTCTTTAGCTATATCCTCTGCCTTTGTTTTTCTTTTTCTTACTGATTCACTAGCTTTATGCATGTTTTCAGTAACCTGCTTGTAGGCTTTACCGCTGGTCTCTTTTAAAGCATCCGCATAAGTTTTCAGACTATCGGCCATCATGTCGTGATTTGAAATCAACGACTGCTGAATTGAGTCCTGAGCTTGTCTCATTTGTTTAAAATCGCTTATAAAGCTGGCACATGAATCGTTGGCCGTTTTCCGGGTCGTTTTTGCGCTATTGCTGACTGTTGGGATATGTAAACTAATACCAAAAATTAAAACGAAAAATATTTTCATAAACAAACCTCTTTTTTAGTCTCTTCGCTCAAATAGGGAATCAACATTCGCATTATATGCCGCTTAGCTTTTTCAATCGTGCGAGGACTTGGAACCGCACCTCTGTCGCGAGTTTCAAAGAACTGCATAAAACTGTTCGAAATAACAAATAACAATTCTGCTAAAAATTCCATTTCACTTCGAGACTGAATTTTTATCATATAGCCGGACTTAACCCAGTGTTTGTAAAGGATAACCATAAGCACACTGATTTTTTTAAGATGCCGATGCCATAACTTAGATAAATCAGCATCTTTTTTTCGAAGTATATACATCTCTCGGTGAAAAAATCTGTATTTCCAGTACAATAGCAAATTTTTATCTACAAAATCTTCCAACTGAAAACGCTCCTTGCGTTTAGCAATTTTAGTTTGGGGACGCCATATCGTCTGCGCGTCAACCATCATCTTTTTAAAAATCTCGCGAATAATTTGCTCTTTATTCTTGTAGTGAAAATATAAATTACCTGGACTCATCTTCAATGCTTTAGCTATATCGTTTGTGGTGACTTCAGTGGCTCCATCTTTATTAAAAAGCTCCAAAGACACCAGTAAAATTCTATCTTTTGTTTTCATAATATAGAACTGTAACTCGAGCTTGGGATCTAGACAACGCTTAGCAAGCTTGAAAAATTATTTTTCTTCAGTTATCATTAAATGTAAGTCTAATTAACTGGTATGCACAAGGATGTGAAACTCGACTATGGTACGGCTAACTTTATCTTCAGCATTTATTACATTAGGAGCAATCGCTTTGTTTTCAATCACAAAGCAATCAGCTCTAGCAGAGACCTCTCCGGAAAAATTTTTTGAAGCAAAGAAAAATATCTCGCAGGCCATTAGCAGTGAAATTCGTAAAAACAGATTTCCAGCTTCAGCTTTTATTGAACTGGATAACCATAAAGACACTTACGAAGTCAAATACACAATAGACAAAGCTTTACAGCGACGTGCTGAAATGATGCTTCGACGATATAAGCCAGACTATGGCGCTATCGTAATGATTAACGCCGAGACCGGAAAAATATTAGCCATGGCTAGTCAGCAAAAAGGTCATCCCAATGCGGAAAATTTAAATTTGCGCGCCTCTTTTCCTGCAGCAAGTGTTTTTAAAGTCGTAACAGCTACCGCCGCTGTAGATCATGCCAAAGTTGACCCTAAACATCGAATTGCTTTTAACGGAGCAAACTATACCTTACATAAAAGTAATGTTCTGTCAGATAAAATTAATAAGTGGACTCGCTTTATTACCCTTAAAGATGCCTTTGCGCGATCTATTAATACTGCGTTTGGTCGCTTAACATTAGAAAATTTAAGCCCCGAAATTATATCTGATTATGCAGATAAATTTATGTTTAATAACAAAATAATGACTGATTTTAGTATCGAGCGAAGTGTGGCTAATGTTCCAAGTAAAAAAGGATTTGAGCTTACTCAAGTGGCTGCTGGCTACAATAATCGCAATACTTTAAGCCCTGTTCATGGAGCTATGATAGCAGCTGCTATTATAAATGAAGGACGAATGGTAACTCCTTACATCGTTGATCGCGTTTTGAATGACGCAGACGAAGTCGTATATAAAGGACAGTCCGTTTTTAATGCTCCCGTCATGACTAAGGCGTCTGCAGCAAAAATAAAAGATATGATGGAGCAAACGGTTCTTACAGGGACATCTCGAAAAACATTCCGGCAAATGGTCCGCACCAAAAAATTTAAGGCCATTGAAATGGGTGGAAAAACTGGACACTTTACGGGACGAAATCCTAAAGGGAAAACAGATTGGTTTGTGGGGTATGCGACAGATGGCAACTCAAAAATAGCAGTAGCGGCAATAACCGTTAATGTTAAGAAATGGACTGTTAAATCATCGGCGTTAGCACAAATGATGTTTGAAAAATATTATGAGTAACGTTATTTTTATTTCTCCAGAACAACATTTCTCTGAGCTTCTTAAGGAAGCTTGTGAATATCGCAATTTTAAAATTTTGCCCCCTACCGAAGCCTATATTCTTAATTTACTCAGTCACTACATTGATTCGCGAAATCTTTTCTCGCCTTTCATGGATGAGTCTATCGAAAAGCCGCCAGAAACTTTTGCAGAACTTTATTTAACTGCGCTAAGTGCTAGCGACCCAAAAAACAAAGCCTATATGAAGATCTTAGCAGATAAGGCGCTTTATCTTTCAGGCTTTTTTGGGGATTCGCTTCAAAGAAAATCTGTTGATATTGATTACTATATGGGTATCGGAGCTTCGGCTTATTCTAATTTAGCAGCTTGGACTAAAGAAGGCACCACGGCCAACATATACTCAACATTCTCAAAAAAGTTTATCGATTTTGCAGATTTGCTTAGCTACATTAGTGATAAATCCGCTCTGCAGTCTGAACAGGATATTCTTAAGCTTTATGAGCGCTATATGCGTACAGGTTCCGATCTGGCGCGTGAAAAGCTGATTGAACTGGGCGTCGTCACTGTACCAAAAGAACAATTGAAAGTTAAAAAAATCTAATATACTTTCTTGGGCATGAGTATAAGTCATTTGATCATTTTAGGAATTGTCATTCTTCTTGTCGTTCCTCCTGATAAATTACCAGAAATTATGCGCAATTTGGGGCGACTAGTTAATGACTTTAAACGTCAAACAAGTGGAATATTTTCCGAAGTCTCTGACGAACTAAAGGATGTTAAATCACAAATTACATCAGATGTAAAACTGACCCCAGATGATATGAGAAAAAAAATAGCTGATAAAAATTCAGATGTTGATCTTGTTAACGAAGATAAAGATAAAAAAAATGAACCCATCTGACACTGGCGAAATGAATCTTATTCAACATATCACAGAACTTCGCATTAGAATTTTCCGAATCGCTTTGTCTATCTTCGTGGGTATGCTTATTTGCTGGGGAGTGAGTGAACATATTTTTGATATCATAAGACACCCTATAGCCCACTATCTGCCTCAAGGCGGATTAGTATTTACTGGTCCTTTGGACAAATTTATAGCGCATATTAAAATTTCATTCATTACAGGAGCTATGATCTCGGCCCCATTTTGGCTTTATCAGATTTGGAAATTTATTTCGCCAGCCTTATATAAAAATGAAAAAAAATTTGCAGCCGGTTTTATTTTATTTGGAACTCTGCAATTTGCACTGGGAATACTGTTTTGTTACTTCATCGTTTTTCCAATGGCCTTTAAATTTTTGATGACATTTGGAGGTGACATCGACAAGCCCATGATCACCATAAACAGTTATTTAGGTTTTTTCACTCATACAGCTATTTTGTTTGGACTGACTTTTCAAATGCCGGTCATTATTACGTTCTTGGGGGCTATGGGTGTTGTCTCGCAGGCCTTCTTAAAAAAATACCGCCGTTACGCTATAGTCTCTATGACCGCTCTGTCTGCTGTAGCTGCTCCGCCAGACGCTATAAGTATGATTTTGCTTATGGTTCCTCTAATACTTATGTATGAACTTTCCGTTTTTCTTGTAGGAATGTTTGAAAAAAAATCAACCCAGTCTGAGAGCACGTAAACTGTCTAACTACTGAACTTTACGTTTGTTCACTAGTTATTGAACTTTATCCGGCGAAGTACCATAAAAAATTTCATCTAGATATAGAAGCAAAGATTGACGAAGCTCATCGACTGTTAAGTTATTCGCATCCGTCTCTAAAGCTTTGAATGCAGCAAAAAGTTCTGTCTCGATGACATCGACTTCTATTTTTGAGTGTTGAGAAAAGGTTTCTAAAACCCGCTTCATGCCGTGCCTCCGTGCTCAGCAAATCTATCTGGACAGCCCATCCATGGCCGTTTCCATACGTATTTGTAGGACTCTTTCATCAGATCAAAGGGTTAGCTGTCGATCAATATAATACCTTGTAATCCTAAAAACTTGGTCACTTGTCGAGTTTTGAACCTCAGCCCAAGGTTTAGGCATGCAATATATATAAAATGAGACAAAATTGACTATTTTAAAGTCCGTAGACTTGACTTCCTTTAAGGGCAATCCATATTGATCTGGCACTTAAAATCGAATTAACACAATATTTTTAACCCCCTATTAGGGATAAATTTTCTTGGAGGAAAAATGACTAAAGAACTAGGCGTTCGCCCGTTACATGATCGTATTCTTGTTCGTCGTATGGAAGAAGAAACAAAAACAGCTGGAGGATTATTTATTCCAGACACAGCTAAAGAAAAACCACAGCGTGGTCAAATCGTAGCCGCAGGAAAAGGCCGCATCACTGAAGAAGGAAAAGTTATGCCTTTAGATGTAAAAGTGGGCGATAAGGTGCTTTTCGCTAAATATGCAGGAACTGAAATCAAATTTTCAGGTGAAGACTATATTATGATGCGTGAAGAAGATGTTTTAGGAATAGTTCAGTAATTGAACTTAAGACTGAAAAAATAAATAAATTAAATTATTAAGGAGACATTTCAATGAGTAAAATTATCACTTTTTCTGAAGACGCTAGAACACATATCTTAAAGGGCGTTAACACTTTGGCTAATGCAGTTAAAGTTACACTAGGACCTAAAGGTCGTAACGTCGTTATCGACAAATCGTTTGGTTCACCACTTATCACTAAAGATGGTGTGACTGTGGCAAAAGAAATCGAATTAGAAAATAAATTCGAAAACATGGGCGCGCAAATGGTTAAAGAAGTTGCTTCTAAAACTAATGACGAAGCCGGTGACGGAACAACAACGGCAACTGTTTTAGCACAAGCTATTTACCGCGAAGGTGCTAAATTAGTAACAGCTGGTCACAACCCTATGTCGATCAAACGTGGTATCGACAAAGCCGTAACTATGATTATCGATGATTTAAAAAATATGGCTAAGCCTGTTAAAGGATCAAATGAAGTAGCTCAAGTTGGAGCAATTTCAGCTAACAACGATAAAGAAATTGGACAAATGTTAGCTGATGCTATGGATAAAGTAGGTCGCGAAGGTGTTATCACGATCGAAGATTCAAAAACCGCTAAAACAGAAGTAATAACTGTTGAAGGTATGCAATTTGACCGTGGATATTTATCTCCATACTTCGTAACAAATGCAGAAAAAATGGAAACAGTATTAGAAAACGCTTACGTTCTTATTTATGATAAAAAAATCTCTGCAATGAAAGATATGATCACAGTGCTTGAAGCTGTGGCTAAACAAGGTCGACCACTTTTGATCATCGCTGAAGATGTTGATGGTGAAGCTTTAGCAACTTTAGTTGTTAATAAACTTCGTGGTACTCTTCAAGTTTGTGCAGTTAAAGCTCCGGGCTTTGGCGACAGAAGAAAAGCTATGTTAGAAGACATCGCAGTTTTAACTAAGGGCCAATTAATTTCAGACGAATTAGGCATGAAGTTAGAACAAACTACCGCAGACCAATTAGGTATTGCTAAACGAGTTGTTATCGATAAAGACAATACAACTATTATCGATGGCGCTGGAAAAAAAGCGGATATCGCAGCTCGTGTTTCTCAGATCAAAGCTCAAATTGAAGAAACAACTTCAGACTACGATAAAGAAAAACTAAAAGAGCGCTTAGCTAAACTAGCTGGCGGTGTTGCAGTTATTCACGTAGGCGCCCCTTCAGAAGTCGAAATGAAAGAGAAAAAAGCTCGTGTTGAAGATGCATTAAACGCAACTCGCGCAGCAGTTGAAGAAGGTATCGTAGCTGGTGGCGGAAGTGCTTTATTGCGTGCTTCTCAACAAATCACTAAAGCTAAATTTTCTGAAGATGAGCGTTTCGGTGCTAATATCATCAAACGTGCTTGCGAAGAGCCTGTTCGTCAAATCGCTGCTAACGCAGGACTTGATGGCGCGATCGTCGTTGATCGTATTCTTCAAGAAAAATCTCCGAACTGGGGTTACAATGCTTACAGTGACGAGTATGTAGATTTATTAAAAGACGGTGTTATTGATCCAGTTAAAGTTGTTCGCTGTGCTTTAACGAATGCAGCTTCTGTTGCTTCGTTAATGTTAACGACTGAGACTATGATTGCTGAAGCACCGAAAAAAGATTCCCCTCAGATGCCAGGTGGACCTGGAATGGGCGGAATGGGTGGAATGGACGGAATGATGTAGATCTGATCTCTCAAGCTCTGATATCTTTAGCCCCTCGTAGAAATACGAGGGGTTTTTTTTATTTATAAAGTCGGTGGTACGGTTACTGTTCTAGCTTTAAGTTGGCTGGGCGTCGTCCAAAGGGCAGCGCTTGAAAATGCTGCGGCATTAACTGGGGCATTCGTATTACAATTATTACCCCATGTCGGTGAAGTTCCTGCGCCAGTTGTGCACCAATTATTCGGGTAAGCTGCTAGCATCAGGGCCGTTGGTTCTCCAGGGCCGTCACAAGATGTTGCGAAGTTCGTGCAAAAATCAGGAAGATCAAAACCTGCAATGCCAGGCAATCCTGCCGTATTTTCTGTCGCAGGAATCAGATACAGTGCAGCTTTAGTTGAAGTATCATTTCCTACGAAATCCGTATAAAGAGTGATTTCAGATCCGGGCAACCCATAGGCCGTAGCACAAGTTAATGTTGTACCTGGAGACTGCCAACGTGGCATATATAGCATAGCTTTACCTGACCACAAACCATTCGCTTTAGTTAAAACCACTCTGGCTTTCGAAGGCGCCCCTACGTCATTAGGGTCACAAACTAAATTACTAGAAAATATATCTACAGTCCAATTGTTGGCATCACTATACGTGACAGTCGCTTCAAATTGTTGTGCCCGAGGATTATTTTCATCTTGGTTGGCATCCATTTTTAAACTGTACACATTTCCATTAATAGAAAAGTGAGCCAGCGGGTTCCCAGAAAGTCCTCGTGCTAGCACTGACCACACTGTTGAGGTCGTTCGATTCCAGCTGACCTTACCGTCATTGCTCGTCCCACTATTGCCATCTGGTACTTGCCCGAGTGAACCTCCGATTGAGTTAGCTAGTTGAGCTAAAGTATCCACCGTATTTTTCCCTATTCTTAGATATTCACGAATTAGGTTCGATTGACAGACAGCGAAGTCATTGACGCCAGCACAGGGATCTGATGCTTGATGCACGCTTGACGAATTGACTGAGTCTAACGACGTCGGCGTATAGTTTGCGCTGACATTCGATAAATTGGAAACAACTCCAGAAGCTATATTCTCAGTTGCTGGTTCTTCTTTTTTCTGACATCCCACTAAGAGTGATAAAGTTAAAGTAAAAAGTAATATTTTGGTCATGATTCCTCCTATGAAGAAAATATAGCACTCTGCTAAAAAAATCACTGGACCTATATCTAGAAATTATTAATTCGACTCATGACTTTCGTAGCTATCGTATTCTCCGGTGGTATTGCGGATTGGTGTGATGCTGATCACCTCAAAGGTTTCCGAAAGAATAACGTGATAACCATTGCGGCGCGCGGCTTGAATAAATTCTTTCGCTGTATGTTTATTTAATTTTACTCCATCGGACTGATTACCAGCCGTAGATCGAGTAATTTCCTGACGGTCATCATTAGAATAGTCCTTTGTAATTTGCTGCTCAAGTGGAATGTGCGTCCAATCTTCGTCTTTAATTTTTCGAGGGGGCTGGTTGAGTTGCGCCCGCTTAAGATCTTTAGCAGACTGTAGTTTTTCATTTCTCAATTTTGATTGAATCTCTTTCATATACCGGTTTGTTAATTCATCACGATCACTATGTAGATCCTCTACTGAGGCCTCCGTACCCACAGAACTTTGATCAATTGCCTGGTCTGCCGATTGATTAAACGAGCCATAAATAAAAATTCCACCGACTACTAAAGATGCAATAACCAGTAAAGTATTTATAATTTTATTTATGCTCTTCATAACTCTTATTATTATATCGACATAATTTAAACCGGAGCCTTATTTTTGTAACCAAATCTCATTTTAAGACCAAGGCCCAGCTTCCTAAAAGGGGTCAGGCTACTTTTCGGAACGCGCTGAGTCCCGAAAAGT
>JALHMX010000016.1 GCA_022843825.1 Pseudobdellovibrionaceae bacterium | reverse complement strand
ACCTGATGATAGAGAACTTATTCTAAAATCTTTAGATTTTTGCCATCAACAAAGCGAAGTCATTTTTATTACCGGCGGACTGGGGCCAACCACCGACGATTTCACTCGTGACGTCATTTCTGATTGGACAAAGCTTCCGCTTGAGTTTCACGAAGAGTCATTTCAACATATGAGGCAAATTCTTGAACAGCGGGGCGTTCTTGTTAAAGAAAATCAAAAACAGCAATGCTACTTCCCTAAAAAAGCCACAGTTTTAAAAAACAGCAAAGGCACCGCCAACGGATTTTCAGTTGAAACCAAAGTCTACGATAAATTGGTGACTTTATTTGTGCTTCCGGGCCCACCCATCGAGCTTGAGGCTATCTGGAATGACCATATCAGCGCCTGGTTAAAGCGAAAAACCTTACACATAGATAAAATCGTTACAAAAACATGGGATACCCTTGGTCTTCCAGAGTCAGAAATTGCGATCTTGACCGAGACGACTTTAGGTGAAAGAAAAAAAGATTTTCCACTGAGCGTGGGCTATCGTGTGCATCTTCCTTATGTGGAGGTTAAACTTTCATATCCGCAATCTATTGAGTACACCGCTAACATTTACGTTCAAAACGTTGAAAAGGTATTGCAAAAGCACACCGTACTTCGCAATCAGCAAAAAGCCGCACAGCTTTTTGTTCAATCTATTGAGGGTGAAACTTTTGCCTTTTATGATTTCTGCACCCAAGGCGCGCTTCACCAATCGCTTTCGCCTTATCTTAAAAAGCACCCCGATTGGCTATGGAAACAGTCCGAAGAATCCATGGATTCAGATTTTTTTGCAGAAGAAGAAAACTTTATTGCACTATGGAATAAAGACGAAAAAACCTGTCAGATGATGGCGGACCTTGAAGGAAGAAAATTTTCAACTACCGTTGAAATTCCTGCGCGTTTTCTTTCACTGAGTGAGAGAAAACGCCAGTACTTTGCCGAAATGGCGATGATTCAGTTTTTACGATTTTTTAATATATAATTACTGACAAGCTTCGCCGATTTGCGTTTTCAAACCACAGAGTTCAGCTTTGTCTTGTTGTACTTTCGCCATGACTTCATCTAAAGAAGCTTGAGCATCATTAATACGTTGACCCAATTTTTCTGCGGTATCAAGGCTGACATAAACTAAACCACCGCCGCTCGCAAGGCCTCCAATGAATAAGGCCGTAGCTGGAAGAACCTTAAATAGACCATCTACTAGATGATCAACACTGCCTCGTCCAGATTTCGACACGCTTCTGAAAAGCAAAATACTAACGGTTAAACCAACAATAGTTCCAGCTGTTAATCCTAACTGCTTATTTCTTTTAATACGGTCAAAATCATTCAGCTCATTTCGCATTTTATCAAGATTGGCTTGCAGACCTAAGGCTGCATTTTCACGTTGCGTGATTGACTGCTGCATTTGCAGAATTTGCACCCGAATTTTTTTAATATCTTGGCTTTGAGCCGCCGCTACATGAGTATTTGTCACCACTAAAACTATAGACAGGGCAAAAGTAAATATTTTTGATTTCACCTGAAATCTCCTTTGTTATGTTCAGCGGTAACAGTGCCAAACACATTCCAGACTTATCTCTTATATATTGATTTCTAGCGACTTATTCTGTCTCAGAATTATACAGGTGCCGTAAGAGCGGAGTATTTATCTAACGTTCGTTTCTCAACTTTGAAAACACCATAGTATCGCGGTACTGGCCTTGCTCGATGGCCTGTTGTCGAAGAACTCCATCTAAGTGATAACCTAATCTTTCAGGAACCGATGCTGACTTTAAATTCGATGATGAGCAGCGAATTTCTACTCGATGAAACCCCACTTCAAAAGCCGCATTATGAAGTGCCTGTACGGACTCTGACATATACCCTTGGCCTTCAAACTGACCCAAAATCCAATACCCTAACTCGCAACGTTGATGCTCCCAAGAGATCGTATGCACGCCTAAGTTACCCAAATACAAATTGTCCGATTTTCGATGAATTCCAAAATCAAAAAGCTCATGCTTATCCCATTTTGCACGGGTCATTCTAATGAAGTCCAATTCATCATCTACAGTTTTTGTGTGGTCTACCCAAGGTAAAAACCGACGCAATCTTTCGCGATCCTGATCGACGTAATCAAACATAGTTTGCGACAGATCTTCAGCATGTCTTTTTAAAATCAGTCGCTCGGTGTTAATGACTTCAGGAAACTTTCGGTGCTCCACTACTTCTTTTTCCCCTGACTTGCGACGGTGTCCATAGCCGCTTTCACTGCTGCTTCATCACCAACAAATTGTTTTTCTAAAACTTTTAAATTTTCATCTAAGGTGTACATCAACGGAATGCCCGTGGGCATGTTCACTTCCATGATTTGCTCTGGAGACAAATTTTCTAAGTGTTGAATCAAAGCTCTTAATGAATTTCCATGGGCCACAATCAGAACTTTTTTGCCATTTAAAATTTCTTTAGAAATCACCTCATTCCACATCGGCATAAACCGCGCTGCCGTATCTTTTAATGATTCTCCTGAGGGCAATAAATCTTTTGGTACATTTTTGTATCTTGGATCGTTGACTGGATGATCAGGATGGTTTTTTTCTATTTGAGGTGGTGGAGTATCAAAACTGCGACGCCAAATTTTGACTTGGGCTTCTCCATGTTTCGCCGCAGTTTCCGCCTTGTCTAAACCGGTCAGCCCCCCATAGTGACGTTCATTCAAACGCCAATCTTTCATCACGGGAAGCCAGTTCAAGTGCATTTCGTCCAAAATGTAATTCAAAGTTTTGATTGCTCGTGTCAAACAGCTGGTGAAGGCTAAATCGAACTGCAAGTGTAGTTCCGAAAGGCTTTTGCCAGCTTTTTGTGCTTCCACAATACCTTTTGGGGATAGGTCCACGTCTTTCCATCCTGTAAAACGATTTTCTTTATTCCAAACCGATTCTCCATGGCGAACGATCACTAGCTGAAAGGGTCCTTTTTTCATAACTTCTCCGTTACAGTTTTAGCGTTAAAAATTTGTTTCATCTTGCTTGGTTTTTATGAGACGATCAAGAGCGAATTTGCATTATTTTTTAAGGAAGCTATGAGCAAAATTAATCATTACAATTTAGATTATATTGAAAGCCTTTATTCCCAGTACAAAAAAGCACCGGACTCACTTCAAACTGAGTGGAAATATTTTTTTGATGGTCTTGAGTTCGGACAAGAGGGAACGTTAGGCTTATCGGAAAAAGAAATCGACGTTTATAATCTTATCAATGCATATCGGCACTATGGACACTTCGAGGCTGACCTTGATCCTTTAAGCAATACGCCGGCGCCCAGCGATCAATTGCGCTTAGCTAAATTTAATTTATCCGAAGCTGATTTGGATAAAAAATTTCAAGTATCTGGTTTAGTTGGAAAGCCGGACGTTACTTTAAAAGAGTTGATTTCGTATTTGCGTTCAGTTTATTGCGGAAAGCTTTCCGTACAGTGCGGCTATGTGTTACCAGAAATTCAAAATTGGTTTATAAAAGAATTCGAAAAAACACCTTTTGTTTTAGAAGCGACTCAGAAAAAAGAAATTTTGACATCACTGACTAAGGCCGATGCTTTAGAAAAATTTATTCATACTCGTTACGTCGGAACCAAACGCTTTTCTATTGAAGGTGCAGACGCGACGATCCCCATGCTTGATCGCGTAGTTCATTTAGCGGGAAACCAAAAAATTGATGAAATCTGCGTTGGCATGGCCCATCGAGGCCGAGTGAATGTTCTGGCTAACTTCATGGAAAAAAATGTCATCGATATTTTTGCAGATTTTAATGGACCGCTACAACTTGAAACACCGCTTGAAGACTTTGATGGTGATGTAAAATATCATTTAGGTTACAACAAAACCAAAAAGTCTGTTCACGGAAATATTGAATGTCATTTAGCTTTTAATCCATCCCACTTAGAAGCGGTAAACCCTGTGGTTTTAGGACAGGCCCGCGCGCTTCAGCGACGCCATAAAGACACGAAAGATCGTAAAAAAGTTTTACCCATATTAATTCATGGCGACGCTGCTTTCGCGGGACAAGGCGTGGTCATGGAGGTTTTCCAGATGGCGCACGTGCGCGGATACTCGGTGGGCGGAACTATTCATATTGTGATCGATAATCAAGTGGGCTTTACCACCAATCCAGAAAATGGTCGCTCATCTCACTACTCATCAGATGTGGCAAAGATCACCGATGTTCCAGTACTTCACTGCAACGGGGACGATGCAGAGGCTTGTGTAAAAGCTATGGATATAGCGGTTCGTTACCGTCAAGAATGGGGACGAGACATCGTCATTAACTTGATGTGCTATCGTCGTTATGGCCATAACGAAGGCGACGAGCCCGCTTATACTCAACCGTTAATGTATGATATTATTCGTAAGCACCCGACTCCGCGAGAAGTCTATGCTAAGCAAATTGTTTCCGCTGGCGTGCTTGACCAAGCTGGCGCCGATGGTTTGATGACTGACCGTATGAATGAGCTTCAGAAAATATACGAAGAAGCTAAGACAAATATCCCCAAGGCGAAAAATTTTAAATTTGAAGGTTTATGGTCAAATTTGAAAAAAGGAACTTTGGCTGATATGAAAGTTGACGTTAAAACCTCTATTGATGAGAAAAAGCTACAAGAGGTAGGCTTGTTAACAGCTGAAACACCTTCAGGATTTAATCTTCATCCTAAGTTAAAAAAGTTAGTTGAGATGCGAAAAAATATGGCCTTAGGCAAAGAACCCTGTGATTGGGGTATGGCTGAGATGCTGGCTTATGGCAGCTTGCTCATTGAAGGCACATCGATACGTCTTACTGGCCAAGACTCTGTACGCGGGACATTCACCCATCGTCACTCTGCATTTTATGACACGAAAACTGGTGATGCCTACTTTCCTTTAAAAAAATTAGATAGCGACACTTCACAGGGCCGTGTCGATCACTGCATCTATGATTCCATTTTGTCAGAGTTTGCGGTGATGGGTTTTGAATATGGTAATGCCATCACTGATCCAAGTTTTCTAACGATTTGGGAAGCGCAATTTGGAGATTTCGTCAACGGTGCGCAAATTATGGTTGATCAGTTTATTGCTGCTGGTGAATCTAAGTGGCAACAAATGAATGGCTTAGTGCTTCTGTTGCCCCATGGTTATGAAGGACAAGGGCCGGAACATTCTTCTGCACGACTGGAAAGATTTTTACAACTGTCAGCGCAAGGAAATATGAGCGTTGTTAATTTAACGACGCCGTCGCAGATTTTTCATGCGTTACGTCGCCAAGTAAAACGTAATTTTAGAAAACCACTGGTAGTTATGACGCCGAAATGGTTACTGCGCCACCCTCGTGCAACAAATATGATCTCCGAAATAGCGAAAGGCAGCTTTCAAGAGGTTTTAGCGGATACTTTATTGCCAGATAATAACAAAGTTGAAAAAGTTATATTGGTCAGCGGAAAACTTTATTACGAACTTCTAGAACAACGTGAAAAAATAAACGACACGAAAACGGCTTTGGTTCGCATAGAACAAATCGCACCTTTCCCAGATTGGAAACTTAAGCCTATTTTAGATAGCTATAAAAATGCAAAAAAAGTTATATGGGCCCAGGAGGAACCGCAAAATATGGGTGCCTTTACTTACGTTTATTTTAAAATTGCCGACCTTCTTGTCAGCAGTGGATCAAAAGCTTCATTTAGTTACATTGGACGTTCTGAAAAAGCGAGCCCCGCGACAGGCTCTATTTACAAACATAAAATTGAACAAGCGGAAATTATAGAAAAAGTTTTTAAAGCATAAGTTAGAAAAGGATTGAAAATGAAAATAGATGTCAAAGTGCCCGCAGTAGGAGAATCGATCACTGAAGCCGTTATCGGCAGTTGGTCTAAAAAATCCGGTGAGTTTGTAAAAATGAATGATGTCATTATGTCGTTAGAAACAGATAAAGCTTCGGTAGAAGTCGTCGCTGAAAAAGATGGTGTCTTAACAATTAAATCACAAGCCGGTGAAACGGTTCAGATCGGAGCCACTGTGGGATCAATCGATACGGAAGGCAAAGCAACTGCAAGTACTTTGGCGCCAGAAAAAAAAGCTGCGACCGCAACACCAGCGACTCCTGCAAATTCAAAAGAAATTCATCCGGATTTAAAAAATCACTTACCCCCGTCGGCTCAACGAGTTGTTCATGAGCGTGGACTAGATGCTGCATCCATTCAAGGAACGGGACTTGGTGGACGGATAACTAAAGAAGATGCGGTGAAAGCTACCCCGACAGCACAACCACCAGCCGCCAAAGCGCCAGCGACTACGACTTACCAAGCTCCTGCTCCAATTGGACCTTCAAAACAAGGCGATATTAAGCGCGTACCGATGACTAATATTCGCAAAAAAATTGCAGAGCGTTTAGTGCAAGCCCAACATAATGCGGCAATACTGACAACTTTTAACGAAGTTGACATGACAAAAATTATTGAGCTTCGCGCTAAATACAAAGATAAGTTTAAAGAAAAATACGGCGTAAATTTAGGCTTCAACGGATTTTTTGTTAAGGCTGTAGTTGAAGCCTTAAAAGCGTTTCCCGTAGTTAACGCTTGGATTGATGGAACTGAAGTTGAATATCATAATTACTACAATATCGGAATCGCGGTTTCAACTGAGCGTGGCTTAATGGTTCCAGTGATGCGTGATGCAGATATGCTTTCTGTTGCTGGTATTGAATTAGCCATTCGCGACTTGGCCACAAAAGGGCGCGATGGAAAAATTATGCCGGATGATTTAAGTGGTGGAACTTTTTCAATCACTAATGGCGGTGTTTTTGGATCTTTGCTTTCGACTCCAATTTTAAATGCACCTCAAAGTGCAATTTTAGGACTGCATAAAATCGAAGAGCGCCCAGTAGCGGTTAATGGAAAAGTAGAAGTTCGTTCGATGATGTATCTAGCTTTGTCTTATGATCATCGCATTATTGATGGCAAAGAAGCCGTTAGCTTCTTAGTTAAAGTCAAAGAAGGTATTGAGGATCCTGAGCGTCTATTGATCGAGGTTTAGTTTGTCAGACAATACATATTATACATTAATTACAGGCGCAAGCTCAGGCATTGGTTATGAACTTGCTTCTGAATATGCTAAACACAAACATAATCTTATTCTTTCTGCGCGATCGACGGCTAAGCTTGAAGAGCTTAAATCAAAATTAGAAAAAGAATTCTCCATTAAAGTTGTTGTTATTTCCTGTGATTTGTCGGTCTCGCGATCAGCCAAAAAACTTTTTGATGAAGTTCAGTCTCGGGGTCTTAAAATTAATGGTTTAGTTAATAATGCGGGCTTTGGCGATCACGTAGAGTTTGAAAAGTCAGATTTAAATAAAACTTTAGAGATGATTCAGTTAAATATCACGACGTTAACTGAACTAACTCACCTTTTTATAAAAGATTTAAAAACTCATACTCCATCACATATTTTAAACGTGGCCAGCACGGCGGCTTTTCAAGCTGGCCCACTGATGAGTGTGTACTACGCCACTAAGGCCTATGTACTGTCTTTTTCTGAAGGACTATATGAAGAGCTTAAAGACAAAAATGTTTCGGTCACGGCGTTGTGCCCAGGACCAACTATCTCGGGCTTTCAAGAAACTGCTAACTTTACAAATAACTTTATTAGTAAAGTAAAGCTTCCAACGTCTAAGGACGTAGCCGTTTATGGATATCGAAGTGCAATGCGAAAGCAGGCGGTAGCCGTGCATGGTTTTATGAATCGTATGCTTATTTTCTCGCAACGTTTCACACCGCGCTCGACTATACGAAACCTTGTAATGATGATACAAAAGAAACGTTAGGTACCAGTTCCCTTTTGGTATCGCGTCGCGATACCAAAAGGGAACTGGTACCTCTAAGAAAGGTCTTTAAATGGAATCATTTGATTTAGTTATTATCGGAGCTGGTCCTGGCAGTTACGTCGGAGCTATTCGCGCGGCGCAATTAGGCATGAAAGTCGCTGTGGTTGAAAAAGATAAAACTTTAGGTGGAACTTGTTTAAACGTAGGTTGCATCCCTTCAAAAGCTTTACTGCAAAGTTCTGAATACTATCATGAAGCTAAGCATGATTTTGATAAACACGGAATTATATTTTCAGATTTAAAATTAAATCTGGATGCGATGATGTCACGGAAAACTAAAGTCGTGGGCGAATTGACCGGTGGAATTGAATTTCTATTTAAAAAAAACAAAATCACATGGCTTAAAGGCACTGGAAAAATTTTAACGGCGAACACTGTTGAAATTTCAGCTGCTGATGGCACTAAGTCCAAAGTCGAAACTCAATATATCACCATTGCAACAGGATCGACTCCGGTGGAGCTTCCATTTCTTAAGTTTGATGAAAAGAAAATATTATCTTCAACCGGTGCGCTTGCCTTAGATTATGTTCCCAAAGAATTTCTAGTGGTCGGCGGCGGAGTTATTGGTCTTGAAATGGGATCGGTGTGGGCGCGTCTAGGGTCAAAAGTGACTGTAATTGAATATGCCGACACCATTTGCTCCATGATGGACCAAGATTGCATTAATGTTCTGGTCCGATCGATGAAAAAAATGGGCGTAACATTTATGACCTCAACAAAAGTGACAGGCTCTCGCTCTTCTGGTGGGCGTGTTGAGCTAGAGTATGAAAATTTAAAAGACAATAAAAAGGCATCGATTCAAGGCGATGTTGTTTTAGTTTCTACCGGACGTAAACCCTACACCGAGGGGCTGGGATTAGAAAATGTGAATATTGCTAAAGATGAGCGTGGCCGCGTAGTCACGAACAAGCACTTGCAAACTAATGTTCCCAACATTTTCGCTGTTGGTGATGTCATCGTAGGCCCGATGCTAGCCCACAAAGCCGAAGAAGAAGGCGTCGCTGTTGCGGAATTTATTAAAACTGGATATGGACATGTGAATTATACAACTTGCCCGTCAGTAATTTACACCTTTCCTGAAGTGGCCAGTGTGGGTCTGACGGAAGCTGAATGTAAAGCCAACGGTCATGAAATTAACGTAGGAAAATTTCCATTCTCAGCTAATGCCCGAGCTAAAGCTCGCGGCGCCACTGAGGGTTTTGTAAAAATTATTGCGGATAAAGAATCAGATAAAATTCTTGGTGCACATATTGTCGGTGCCGGTGCTTCCGAAATGCTGGGCGAGTTAATTGTTACCATGGAGTTCGGCGGATCCAGTGAAGACGTCGCCCGCAGCTTCCACTCCCACCCCACCATGACCGAAGTTATCCGCGAAGCTGCGCTAGCCGTCGACAAACGCCAGCGCCAAGGCTAATAGGTGCCAGGCAACCAAACTGTAAACAACGCATTATGAATACTGATGACGGATCTTTTATATCATTCGCCACCATAATTCTAGGTTTTTGGTTGATCGTTTTTTTACTCGTGGGCGTACTAGTTATTTACCTCTGGGCCACTAAACATGATCAAGATTTAAAGGACAAGCAGAAACAAGACTCTTTAAAATAAAAAGGCTATGGAAAATCCATAGCCTTTTGTTTTCAAATACTAACTTAAATTAACCTCGTGCAGGCTCTTTTGCAATTCCATCTTTTGAAATATCTATTTCGCAAGAGTACTCAACTTTAATTTCTTCCTTTTTAATAGGTTTTAAATCTGTTATGTCTCTTTTGCACACTAGAGACTTCGAGTAAGCAATATGAGTTTCAGTAGTTAATTTCCCTTTAGTTGAACGATAGCTGTCTAAATCTATTGCGCCACCATTATTTACAATACTAAGATATAGGGTCTCAGCAGCTTTTCCGTTTATTGTTAAATAAAATCCTGAACTTTCTTTTGAATACTGATAAGATTTTAAAGTTCCGATCACTTTTGTAGATAGTTGAGCAAAAGATACTGAGGCCATAACCATTGCTAAAGCAAATACTGTTTTTTTCATTTTTTTCTCCTGTTTTATTTTGTGGGTTAGTTCATTCCACAGCGCTTAGTTGCTATAAGTAAACCATGTTTATATGCATTTTAAGACGAGTATAGTCCTTTTCTGTGTACAACAATTTAAAAGCGGTCAAACAATGTCACTTCCATATAAAACTGAACAATGTATAGTTTTCAACTCTCTAAATCCCTAAAACAACAGACCTATATTCATAAATTGTTTACGGTTTTGACACCGTTAGAACACTGACATTTTTTATTTAGCTTAAATATTGTATCTTGCTTAAAACTTTAAATAGGAGATCCCCCATGAAAAATTTAATCATTGCTACACTTATCGCATTATCTAGTACGGCTTATGCCCAAGACAATTGTTTGGCTGAGGCCGAAGCCGAAGTACAAACTTATATGAAAAAAAATCTAAAATCAGAAGCTAAAAACTATAGCTCTGTATATGTTACCGGTGAAACTCTTGATGGTGACACTGCGGATACCTATGAAGCTGAAGACGGATCTACTCGTCTACGATACGCTTCTCCCATGTATGAAGTTTTTAAAATAGTAGATAATAAAAATGGTGCCATCAAAGACTTGGTTATTGTTGAACTCGCACTTATGACTGATAACGAAACGGGAGAATTTTTAGAGTGCGCAATGGGTTCAGCGGAGCAAATCGACGAATCTAACTGGTCTGAATTTATCGACAATTAATACAACATCCCCACAATGGTCGCTGTCATTAAGGCGGCCAGTGTGCCGCCGATTAAGGCCAGCACGCCGAGCTCTGAAAGCATTTTCTTTTGGGTCGGCGCCAAGGCGCCTATGCCTCCGATCTGAATTCCAATAGATGAAATATTCGCAAAACCACAAAGCATATAGGTCGCTATTATAATTGATTTTTCATCGGTAAAAGCTTGCTGAGTTTTCATCGTGCCTAAGGAAATATACGCCACGAATTCATTAAGTACGGTTTTTTCCCCTAAAAGTTGTCCCACCATTAACATGTCGCTGGAAGAAACTCCTAGTAACCAAACTAAAGGCGCACATAAATACCCTAACACGGCTTGCAGTGAGAACTGCTGATAGCGACCACCGCTCCAATCGGCAATGACTGAATTTAAGCCCGTCCAACTTCCTATCATGTCTCCAAAAATATAATTGACCATGGCTACCATCGCAATAAACACGATCAACATTGATCCCACATTGAAGGCCAACTTTAATCCCTCTTCTGTTCCATTCACAATGGACTCCAGCATATTTGAACCCATTTGTTTTGCAGGAACGGGTATAACTTCCGATACGCTTTGCTCTTGAGGAATTAATATTTTTGAGATCACAATGGCCGCTGGAGCCGACATGACCGAAGCCGCTAATAAATGTTTTGCAAAATACAGTTGTTGAACCGGATCATCTCCGCCCAAAAATCCCACGTAGGCTGCCAAAACACCGCCTGCAATGCTGGCCATGCCGCCGATCATAACTAACAGCATTTCCGAGCGATTCATCTGGGCTAAGTAAGGTTTAATTAAAAGCGGGGCTTCAGTTTGGCCTAAGAAAATATTTGCGGCTGTTGATAAATTTTCAGCTCCAGAAATTTTTAAGGTCTTTCCCAAGATCCAGGCTAATGCGTATACAATTTTTTGCAATACACCCAGATAAAATAATAAACTGGTTAAAGCTGAGAAAAAGATAATCGTGGGCAATACTTGAAAGGCAAAAATAAATCCCGAAGATTTAACATTCACTAGGTTTCCAAAAACAAATTCAGAACCCTGCTTAGTAAAATTAAGCACTATAACAAAAAAGCTACTTATGGTTTCAAAAAGACCCGCAACCAATGGAACTTTTAATACGGCTAAGGCAAAAATAATTTGAATACATAGCCCACTAACAACCAATTTCCACGGGATGGCTTTTTTGCTGCGACTTAAAAAGTACGATATCGCGACTAAAACAAAAATTCCTAAAATGCCTCTGAGTATACTTTCCATCCCAACAACCTCTTCTATAGCGGTGACTGATAACAACATTTCTTATGAATTTTAACTTCTTTAATTTTCTCTAGTTTTTCGTCCGGAATCAAAACGAGATGCCAATTCTCTTTATCCTTACCTGGAAACGGAATGATTTTGTATGCATAAATAGTATCACTAAAATAATAACTATCAGGATCGCCGAGTTCTTCTCGGACAGACTGTCTGGTTTTATTGACGTATAAAGAGCGCTTAATGATATCCACAGCCATCGGTGCGCGGCTGGCTACATCACCTGACTTAAATTTTTTAATGTCAAGAGTTTGCACTCCCCACTTTTTTTCAGCTTCGGCTGCAGTTAAAAACTTTGCTTTAAAGTAAGAAGCCCAACAAAGAACCCCTAAACTAAAAATTAAAATACAAATTCCAATCACTTTTTTCATTTTGGCTCCACAATATACATCATGATTCCGCGCGTCCCGAAAAGTAGCCTGGCACCTTTATTCCTCGTTCTTGCGCAATTTGTTTTGCCTCTTCATATCCTGCATCCGCATGGCGAAAAATTCCCATTGCAGGATCTGTCGTTAAAACGCGTTTTAGTCTTCTGGCTGCAGCGTCAGTTCCGTCAGCGACGATGACTTGACCGCTGTGCTGAGAATACCCCATACCTACACCGCCACCGTGATGAAGCGCGACCCACGTTGATCCGCTGGCCACTAAAGCCATGGCACTCAACATCGGCCAATCGCTGACCGCATCACTTCCGTCTTTCATCGCTTCAGTTTCACGATTAGGACTGGCCACGGATCCGCAATCCAGATGATCACGACCAATTACAATTGGCGCTTTGACTTTTCCCTCTTTAACTAATTGATTCAACATCAATCCGGCTTTTTCACGTTCGCCGTATTCTAACCAACATATGCGTGCGGGCAATCCCTGAAACTGAATACGGCTTGATGCCATATCAATCCATCGATGAAGATCTTTTTTATCGGGAAATAGTTTTTTAATGGCCTCATCAGTCACTTTGATATCTGCGGGATCACCGGATAAAGCGACCCATCTAAAAGGCCCGCTGCCTTTACAAAAAAGTGGGCGAATATAGGCCGGGACAAATCCTGGATAATCAAAAGCATTCTTTACGCCCGCTTCTTCCGCGCGGGCACGTAAATTATTTCCATAGTCAAAAGTGATAGCCCCTTTACTTTTCATTTTTAGCATGCCTTCAACGTGCTTGGCCATAGAAGCATAGGCTGCTTTAAGATAGTCCGTTTGATTTTTCTCTCGGAAATTTTTTGCGGTCTCTATAGAATAACCTTCAGGAATATAACCATTTAACGGATCATGGGCAGAGGTTTGATCTGTTAAAACATCGGGAGTAAACCCTTGATCGATCATTTTCCAAATCACTTCGGCCATATTTCCATGAAGTGCGATAGATATCGCTTTCTTTTCACTGGCATATTTTTTTGCGCGCGTGATCGCATCTTCAATCGATGAAGCTTGTTCATCCACGTATTTTTTTTGCATGCGCATATCAATGCGCGTTTGATCAACCTCAACTGCAATCACAGTTGCGCCGGCGAATACACCGGCTAAGGGCTGCGCCCCGCCCATACCACCAAGGCCTGCAGTGAGAATAATTTTTCCTTCTAAAGAACCCCCAAAATGCTGTCGACCTATTTCTGCGAAAGTTTCATAGGTACCCTGAATTATGCCTTGAGTTCCAATATAAATCCAAGAGCCCGCCGTCATCTGGCCATACATCATTAAGCCTTTTTTATCGAGCTCATGAAAGTGTTCCCAGGTGGCCCACTTAGGCACCAAGTTAGAATTTGCTAACAATACCCTTGGCGCATCTTCATGAGTTTTTAAAACTCCGACTGGTTTTCCTGATTGAATTAAAAGAGTTTCGTCATTTTCTAGGGCCATTAAAGCATTTAAAATTTTATCGTAAGATTCCCAATTTCGTGCGGCTTTACCAATTCCCCCATACACGACCAACTGATCAGGGTTTTCAGCGACCTCGGGATCCAAATTATTTTGAATCATGCGATAAGCCGCTTCTTGCAGCCAACCCTTACAATGCAATTTTGTTCCGTGGGGGGCCTTTATATTTTTATGTGGATATTTATTCTCTAACACGATAACTCCCCTGTTACCTTTTCAACGGATTGAATAATACTTCCGTCAGTCATCAACTGAGAAATTTTTTGCACATCTTTTGAAAAAATTCGGTCTTCCTTTGCAAAGGGGACTTTTTCACGAATACAGCTGAAAGCTGTCGCTACGCCTGCCGCAGGCTTTAACGGTGACAACATATCTAACGCTTGTGTGTTAGATAAAAATTCCATCGCCACAACATTGTAGGCATTTTTTACGATATTTGAAAATTTTCGAGCGGCAATGGAACCCATAGAAACATGATCTTCTTTTTCGGCCGAAGTCGGCATGGAATCTACACTTGCAGGATGAGATAGAACTTTGTTCTCACTGACAAGACTTGCGCTGGCGACTTGAACAATCATATGTCCCGAGTTTAATCCCCCCTGTGGAGCTAAAAACGGCGGAAGCTCACTCATCTGGGTCGATATAAATTTTGAAATACGTTCATGCGAAATGCTAGCTAAAGACGACACCAATATTCCTGCAAAATCTAAAGCATGAGCCACCGGCATTCCATGAAAATTTCCACAAGACAAAATTTTTCCCTCTTCGGCAAATACCAAGGGATTATCTGTGCTGGAGTTGGCTTCGGTTTCTAAAACTTTTTGCACATAAGCCAAACCCATTTTAACTGCGCCATGCACTGCCGGCATACATCGAAGCGAATAGGCATCCTGCACTCGCGTATCACCGACCGCATGACTTTCTGATATTTCAGATTTTGCTCCCAAGATTTTCAATAAATTCTGAGCGGTCTTCGCTTCTCCGGAATGCGGTCGAGTTGCTGCTATCAATGGATCAAAGGGACCGCGGCTTCCGCGAAGGCCCTCAAGTGACATGGCCCCGGCAATATCAGCTAATTTTAATAATTGAATGGCGTCATACAATGACAACAAGCCAACGGCCGTCATGACTTGGCACCCATTGATTAATGATAAACCCTCTTTGGCTTTTAGTTCTAAAGGCTTAACATTTTTAAAACTACCGCCCCACACTTCACCTTCACCAATTAATGCTAAAGCTAAATGAGATAGCGGCGCTAAATCTCCACTGGCTCCTACGCTACCCTGTGAAGGAATAACAGGAATAATATCTTGATTCAAAAATTCTAATATCTTTTCAATCACTTCTATCCGCACACCACTGTGGCCACGGGCTAAGGTATTGGCTCGCAAAATCATCATGGCTTTTGACTGCTCTTTAGTAAATGGATCGCCGATTCCCACTGAATGTGAGCGAATTAAATTTTTTTGAAGCTGGTCAATATCGGAATCAGAAATACGAACTGAGGAAAAAGCACCAAAGCCCGTGTTCACACCGTACATAACATCGCCTTTTTGAATGCGCGACTGGATGTAATCTCTGGAACTCTTTACCTTTGTACAAGCAGCTTCATTCAAAGAGTACTCTATGCCATCTGCATAAACGTAGTCGTGCAGTTGGTTCATCGTTAATGTGTTTCCGTCTAAATATACTTTTTTAAATGCCATAAAACCCTATCTTAACTTATCAATGTTCGTTTTATAGTCTTCAGCTGTGTAAGCACCATCAAACACTGCTGATCCGGCAACTAAAATATCTGCGCCGGCTTGCCAGCATAATTTTGAAGTTTCCGCATTAACACCGCCGTCGACTTCTATTAAGTAATTCCATCCATTTTTAGATCTTAACTCGACTAGCTCTTTTATTTTATCCAACTGTGATGACATAAATTTTTGACCACCAAATCCAGGTTCAACCGTCATGATTAAAACCAGATCGACCAGATGTAGAAAAGGTTTCATAGCCTCCAACGATGTACCTGGTCGCGCGGTGATTCCCGCTTTGCAGCCTAACTCGCGAATTTTTTTTAAGCTTTCTTCCATCAGTTCAGTGGCTTCTACATGTAATGTTAGATACTGACTTCCCGCCTTAATAAATTGTTCGATATACTTTTCAGGCTTTTCAATCATCAGGTGCACATCCATGGGAATCTTGGCATGTGGTTTCAAGCATTGCACCACCGGCATTCCAATCGTTAAATTCGGAACAAAGTGTCCGTCCATGACGTCGACATGAAGTAAGTCAGCCCCAGCCTCAGTGACTTTACTCATCTCCACAGCCAAATGTGCGAAATCTGCAGATAAAATACTGGGTGCAATTCTTCTTTTTTCAAAATTAGACAAAGACGTCTCCTTTTTTTAGCGTCACTGATTTTAAAAACTCAGCGATAGACATTTTATTCTTTGATTCTGGTTGAACTTGCTTCAAAATTAATTGTCCGTCCCCAGTTTGAATAAAAAGACCCTCTGCTGAAATTTCCGAGACCTGTCCCGGAGCTAGTTTATTTCCGCTTTCCACGTAATCAGTTTCATGAATTTTCAAGCGCTTTCCTTGAAACATGACGTAAGCACCTGGCCCCATGTCAAAAGCCCTTACTGTATTATGCAAATCGAAAGCTTTTTTATTAAAATTAAGTAGAGACTCTTCTTTCGAAATTTTTTTAGCTATCGTGACTTTGGATTCATCTTGCTCATGCGGTGCTAAATTTCCACGAATGTAATCCATCAGCTCGACATGTAAAAGCTCCGCTCCTAGATCCGCAAGCTGGTCATACAACTGACGAGCGGTTATGCGATTATCTAAAGTGACTTTACGCTGTCCGATAATAGCCCCTGCATCCAATTTATAAACCATTTTTTGCAGACAAACTCCCGTCGACTTGTCTCCAGCTTGGATAGAGCGCTGTATAGGCGCAGCCCCTCTCCACAATGGCAAAAGACTTCCATGTATATTCACCGCACCTAATGGAAAGGTCTTTAAAAAGTCTTCGGATAAAATTTGACCAAAAGCGACGACAACGGCAATCTCTGCTCGCCAAGATTTTATAGTTTCCAATGCATCTGTGTCTTTGCGCAAATTTTCAGGGGTGATAATGGGAATATTGCAAGAAAGCGCTAACTGCTTCACAGGTGAAGAGGTTAGCTGCATTTTTCGCCCTGATGGCCTATCCGGCTGAGTCACGACGCCTACGACTTCATAATGTTCATCATCCAGTAAAGCTTGTAAATGTTTGACTGCAAATTCTGGAGTTCCTAAAAAACAAACTCGAACCACACTCATGCTTAAGCCTTCTGGGTTTCCGCTGTTTTTTTCTTTTTCTGCTCTTTTAATTCTTCCGGCGTAGGATAACCATTTTTCTTAATGGTGTTTTTGATCTTGTTACTTTTCAAAAAACTAATATGATCAATGAATAAAGTTCCTGCTAGATGATCCATCTCATGCTGAATACAAATCGCCAACAGCCCATCCGCGGTAAAGGTAAATTCTTGACCATTAACGTCTTGAGCTTTCATATCAATTTTCTCAAATCGTTTCACTGTTTCATAAAAACTAGGAATCGACAGACAGCCCTCATCAAAAGTCGTCGATCCATAGCCTTTAACAATTTGAGGATTAATTAAAACTAAAGGCTGTTCGATTTGTTTTTCTAAATCAGTCATCTCGTCGTAGGCATAACGACGATTTTCCTCATCGCGTGGTCGCGTATCAATCACCAAAAGTTGCAAAGGCCGACCGACTTGTATAGCGGCTAATCCTATTCCATTAGCTTCGTACATGGTCTCCAGCATATCGGAAACCAAGGTCTTCAATTGAGCATCAAACTTAGTCACCGGAGCTGAGATTTCGCGTAATACCGGATTGGGATAAGTGAGTATTTCTAATTTAGCCATAGCCGAATTTAAACCATCATCGACGCAGGCGCAACAGGAAGTATCCGCCTAAGGCACCCATAATGATATTGGCTCCCCATGCGGCTAAGAAAGGATGAATTTGACCATGCTGGCCAACAGTTTGAGCAGAGCTGTAAAGTATCCAATAGGCCATAACTAAGCCTAGGCAAATACTTAAATTTTTGACCATCCCTCCGCCGTGCCGGGCATTACTAACGAGAAAAGGAATGGCTAATAAACTCATCACCAGGCCAGCTAAGGCAAAGCTGACTTTAGAATACAGCTCCACCTCATAGCGAATTGTATCTAAGCCGGCTTCCTTATTTTTCCTAATAAATCGCCAAAGCTCGGACTGAGTCAATAAATCACTGGTTTGACCGGTACTTCGTAGATCTTGAGCGTCTTCAGTCATAGATATAGTTTTTTCTTCAAATTCTGTGAATAATGGAAAACTTGTTTCATCTTCGAAAACGCTGATTGATCCATTTTTTAACGTCCACTGCTTCCCATCAAGGTCAACTTCTTTAGCTGTAATCAGTTGTAACAGTTTCCAGTTTTCATCGAAAAAATAAAGCGTCAAACCCTGAGCTCGGTTTCCTGTGGAATTCAAAGTTTTTATGTTAAACAAATTATTTTTTGATCGATACCAGATTCTATTCGTTTTAATGGTTTGAAACTGTCCAGGCTTTTTTGCTATGTCATTATAGTAAATATAATTCTTCTGCTTAGCAAAAACCGGCAGCAAGCGATCACTAAGAGCATAGTCTAAAATAGCAATCACAATAATCGAAAGAAAAATAAATCGAGAAACTCGAAACAAACTTAAACCTGAAGCAAACAGCGCTATCAATTCCGAGCCCTTATTCAAAATTGAAATTGTCATTACTGTGCCAACAACTGTGGCTACAGGAATCATTCGATGGACCACTTCGGGAATATAAAAAAGATAATATTGTATTAGGGCCGAGGAAGAAATCTGTTGAAACTTTACTAAGGCCGACATTACATCGGTGGCTAAAAACAGAGTAACAAAGACCAGCAAACCAGCTATAAAATAAGTCCAAAAAAGTTGTAATATGTAACGATCGGCTCTATTCACATAAAATAGTGTGCCTTAATCTTGACTGCGTAGTCATTGTATTATGTACTTAGTTAAAGGAACGTTTCCAAACCGTATTTATTTAAGGAACCTACATAATGCCTTTGCGTATTCTGTTAGCAGACGAGAGCTCTTCAATTAAAAAAGCCTTTCAAGTCGCTTTGAGCGATCTGGGTGCTGAAATAAAAAGTGTCCCGTCAGGCTTAGATGTGATGACCGTGGCCACTGCATTTAAACCACATATGATTTTTGCAGATGTACTTTTAACTAAAAAATCAGGTTATGATGTCTGCCGCGAGATTAAAGCCAGTAATGAAACTCAACATATTCCTGTCATACTTATGTGGAGTAATTTTATGGCTTTCGACAATACCTTGGCCACTCAAGCTGGGTATTCCGACCGCTTAGAAAAACCTTTTGATACCGATGCCTTAAGAAGTATTGTTAATAAGTTTTATAAAGAGTCCGAGTCTCATCCGCTTAAAGGAATGTTGGACTTTCCCAAATTTTCAACAGAGCAGCTACCGGAATTTGATGAAGATTTTACGCCAGTACAACTATCACATCAACCAACATCTACACCAGTAGGCAGCTCTTCGTCGTCTTCACAGACCCGAAGCAATGATACCGTACATATTGAAACCGAATCTCACGGAGACTTTGAAGAAGTTGTATTAGTTCAGTCCAACGCGCAAAGAAGCGATGCTCAATCTAAAATTAATAATCAAATAAGAAATTATTTAGAAAACTCTCCAACAGCTTTAAATAAGATTGAAAAACATATTCAAAAAGAATTGAACGCCGAAGTTAATAAACAACTTTCCCAGCCTACTCAAAACGTTTCTGGCCGCCTAAGTAACCGTTTTGATGAAAATCTAATTCGCGAAGAAGTTCGCATTATGACGGAAAAAATTTGTTGGCAAATTATTCCAGATATTGCCGAAAGGTTAATTAAAGAAGAGCTCGAAAAGCTAATGAAAAACATTGAAAAATCATTATGACCACTACAGAGTTGATCAAAGCTGCCCTTAAAGAAGATATGCCCATGGGCGACGTGACAACTGAATCCTTAGCTGTAAAACCCCGCCAGGGCGAAGCTGTTTTAAAAGCTAAAAGTGACTTGGTTTTATCTGGAAATCCTGTGTTTGAACAAACTCTGCAATTTCTAGAGCCTAACGTTAAAATTAAATGGCTTTTTGAAGAGGGCGATTTGGTTTATCAAGGCCAAAATATATGTAGTATCGAAGGCAACCTCATTCAAATTCTTAAAGCTGAACGCGTCGCTTTAAACTTTTTAGGTCGGCTATCAGGGATAGCTACCTACACTCGTAAGTTTGTAAAAGCAGTAGAAGGAACCAAGACTCGTATTTTAGATACGCGGAAAACCACACCTCTTTTTAGAGAGCTCGAAAAAAAAGCTGTTACCCATGGCGGCGGCATTAATCATCGCTTTAATTTATCCGACGCCATTCTTATTAAAGATAATCACATCAGCCTGGCTGGAGGAATTACTAAAGCTGTCGAACGTGTTCGCGACAACTGTGATTTCAAAATAGAAGTGGAAGCCTCTAACCTTGAACAGGTTAAAGAGTGCGTGGCTTTAAAAATTGATCGCATACTACTGGATAATATGAATAACGATCTATTATCTCAGGCCGTGGCAATAATTCCCGAGCACATTAAAACTGAGGCTAGTGGCAATATGACATTAGAGCGTGTCAAATCAGTAGCTGAACTTAATATTGATTACATCTCTGTGGGTGCATTAACACACTCAGCCCCGACAGCCGATATAAGTTTATTGTTTGATTGGAATTAAAAAATGATCGACGAATCTCCACTAAGCGACATCAAAATTGGTGAAATCACTGCGGGCTGGGCAAAGTCACATCGTTTAAAAACCAACTACTACAAAGTGACCGACAGCACGAATTTACAAGCTAAAAACTGCGCCTTTACCCCAGATGAATTTGAAAATGAATTTGTTTTATATTTAGCAGAAGCTCAAAACCAGGGCCGGGGTCGTTTTGATCGAACTTGGACGACACCCGCTGCCGGAAGCAGTCTGTTGTCGACCTGGTCATTTTTAATTAACGAAACTCCTTCCCTTCACATAACCTCTAAAGTAGGACTTGCGCTTTATAGTGCCTTAAAAAACACGTGGCAAACCTTGCCTTTAAGTCTCAAGGCTCCAAACGATATTTATATAAAAAACAGAAAAGTAGCCGGCATTCTAGTAGAAACTGTTTCTCAGGGCGATGACTATCGCCTACTTATTGGAGTAGGTTTAAATGTCTTTTCACATCCTAAAGATATTGAAACTTCAACGGACATAATTTCTAATTTATCAAAGTCAACACCCCTACTTGGCGAAGACTGGATACTGTTCTTAGATCGCTTTCTCTTCGAGCTTTCGGCTATCGTAGGCACCGCCAGTGAAGATCTGACAAGCACTCAGCAGGCCAATCTTATTGAAGTTTTAAATCAAAATCCCCTATTAGAAAATAAATACACTGACTTTAAAGATGTGGTTAAAAATCTATGATTAAACATACTCTATTTGCAGTATCTATTGGTTTAGTTTTGTTTTTTCTGTACTTACTACAACATACTGGAGCTTTTAAATCCGTCGCTATCGGAACTGATGAACGTGGACCCTATACGTTAATTTATCTAGAGCACACTGGCGCATATCACAAAATTGTCGATAAAATTATACAAGTAGAAACTTGGGCCAAAGATAATTCCTTGAACTGTCGTTTCACCTTTGGAGAATTTTTTGACAACCCCAACGTAGCCGAAGAAGGGCGTCTCAAATCGCGTGGGGGATGTTTAATTGATTCAACTCAAGTGGAAGATGTTCTGGGCTTTAAAAAAGCCACTTTACCCGAAGGTTTTAAAATCACTGAGCTCCCCAAACGAAAAACTATCGTTGCACTATTTAATGGATCACCCGGAATAGGGCCATTTAAAGTTTATCCAAAAGTCGAAGATTTTATGCTCGAAAGAAAACTTGTCGGAAACGGTGCGGTCGTTGAAATCTATGAAGTACTTGATGCAAAAAACATGAACACGACCTATTTGTTTCCCGTGCAATGACTAAATCTCTAGTAAAGGTCGATACCTTAGTGGTAGCTGTTGAGCTGCCGCCTTCTTAAACTCTTCTCCACCGATAGTATGTACATGAATTGAGTTGGTGGTGCCACGATCTGCAATAGGCTGACCTAGCGTTAGAATAATACGATCGCCGGTTTTACACAGACCGTTTTCAATTAGCATTTTTTCGATTTGTATAAGAATATCTTTTAAGTTTTCATAGGGTTTTATATGTAAGGCTTGAAGACCCCAAGTAATTTCTAAACGATCCAAAACTTGAAAATCGGTTGTGATGGAAATAACTTGGGCCTTCGGCCTAAAACTAGAAATTATCTGTGCTGTTTTTCCAGTAGTCGTTAGACAAACAATTGCGCTAGCATTGACCTTGAGCGCTGTTAACGCCGAACTTGCCGCAATGGCTGCCGGCACACTTAGTAATTCATTTTCTAGTGAAAGTTTATAATAATTATTTTCATTTTTTTCAACTTCCAAAATAATTTCATGCATGGTGCGAATAGCTTTGAAGGGATATTTACCACTGGCGCTTTCTGCTGAAAGCATTAAAGCATCTGATCCATCCAAAACGGCATTGGCTACATCGGTAATTTCTGCACGTGTTGGGCGCGGGTTCTCGACCATTGAATCCAACATCTGAGTGGCCGTGATGACAGGTTTTCCCATTTCATTACACAAAGTAATAATTCGCTTCTGGGCACTTGGCAGTCGGCTCTGGCCGATCTCGACGGCTAAATCACCACGCGCCACCATAACGACATCACTGAGTCGAATAATTTCTTCTAGATTTTCCAAGGCCTCAAGCATTTCAATCTTGGCAACTATTTTAGCCTGAGATTTATGACTTTCAATAATTTCTCGTAACTGTCGAATATCTTTTCCATGACGAACAAAACTTAAAGCCACATAATCAACGTCATGACTCAGCCCGAACTCTAAATCTTCCTTATCTTTTTCCGTCATAGCTTCTACCGGTAAATTAACTCCAGGCAGATTCATACCCTTGCGATTTTTTAAAATACCACCGTAAATGACTTTTGCCTTAAGCGAGGTTTTATCCACTTCCAAAACCTCTAATTCAATAAGTCCATCATCGAGTAAAATGCGATGACCTTTGTGCGCTACATGGCAGAGCTCTTTAAAATCGCTAGGAATCAAACCAGACTCACCCAGAACTTCTTCCACTGTGATGGTGACTATTTCATTTTGCTGAAGCTCGATAAATCCCTTTGCAAAAAGACCAACACGAACTTTTGGGCCCTGTAAATCTTGTAAGATCGTCACCGGAGCCTTAAGAAATCTGGATTTTTCACGAATAATTTTGATAACAGCTAAATGCTCTTCGTGTGTTCCATGGCTAAAGTTGAGTCGAGCGACATTCATGCCAGCAACAATAGCTTTCTCAATGTTTTCAGGTTGACGAGTAGATGGACCTATAGTGGCAACTATTTTAGCTCTTCGATGTGCTAGCATCTTATAAGCGTAATTTGATCTTTTGCGAATGTCCAGAAACTTACTGACTTCTTTGAGCCAACTTTTGAATATCTTGATTTATTTCGCTGTAGGACTTGAACTCTGTCTTAATAACTTGAATCAGTGACTTCGCTTCTGTGACGCGATTTTGCTTATAATAAAAATGACTCAGTAGCAATAGGCTACGGGCGGTCCAATTGGATTCAGGAAAGTGACTCACAATACCATCAATTTCAGACATACATTTAAAGTCTAAGCTAATATCGCAGATGAGATTTATTTTTTCATACTTAGCCTGAGCCAAATGATCACGATGAGTCGTAGAACTTTGTATTTTGTCCAACACGGCTAATGCGGCCTGCTTATCCGTTTTCCTCACTTTTTCAAACTGTGAAAAATAGTGCCCTGTCAGTTCAAAATTTAAATCAGACTCTTGAGCCCGAACATAAGTGCTTGGTGGAATAGAGGCTATATTTCGACCTTTAATCTTTTTTAAATCAATGACCTGCGAAGCTAAAGAACTATTCTGAGTTTGCAGTAGCGTAATTTCTTTTCTGTGTATTTCAGAGCCGTTTAATGAAGCAATAAACAGACTGGCAAAATAGAGTTGCCCTAAAAATATGGCGCTCACTGTAATCACATAGAGTTTATTATTTGACATGAATAAACTATCGGCCGGACCTGGACTAAAGTTTAATACTTTCTTGGTTAATAAGAAATTATAAATATCAAAATGAGATTCTACGAATGAAAAAGGCAGGTTTTAGACCTGCCTTTTTCATTGTCTTTATCTAAAGCAATTTCTATTACTGAATTTGTCCTTGAGTGCCAATGTACTGTTGGTACGTCTGACCACCTAGCGGTAATTTTTGATTCACGAGTATAGACTTTAAGTTTCTCACGTCATTGCGCTCTTGAGCACTTTGCTCGATGTTTTTCTGATAATACGACCACTGAGGCGCCACAATCGCGTAAGCAATACCACGATCCGCTGGCGATGTCGCATTAAATACACGCGTTCCACTGGTTCCTTCCCACACACGAGAAAAGTAACCCAAGTGAGATCGAGGAATATTCGACATTCGACTAGCAACATATTTAGTGCTCTGAACTTTTGAAAAAACTTTCTTTTTATTAATGTCAGAAAGTGCTTTGTCAATACCAGAATTGTTTTCTAATCCGACTCTTTGAATATTAACCACTGGGATTTTCTGCGTATTTATATTTTTTATTTCTGCGGCAGCGTAAGAGCCATCCGTGATAATCATTTTAACTGACGGATTTTCTAAAACCGCTCTAAAAATAGCTTGGCGATAGTTTGCAGTTTGGTCTAGCACGGTTTTCCACTCTGTAGCTGTAGCTCCATCCATTGCAAAGGGCACCGTTTTAATAACTAAGTACTGTGTTGGAACACCTATCGCGTTCATCATGCTTTGTAAGTATTGTCCACGCGTCCCCGTTAATGCTCGCGAAGTTAAAATGTCGTCTACACCGTCTGGGTCAGCTAAGATAACGACTTCCGGACGATTAAAAGTCCCGCGGTAGTGACCAAAATCACCTACATCTTCAGGGTGAGATTTAATATTGAATGAATCCGTAGTACCCGCCTTAGGCTGGCCAATAACTTTCATATCAATATTTTCTTTCATAATACGAGCCATTCTTTCACCTGGCCCTCGATCAAAAATGTAACGATCAGTAATGCCACGTGGTCTTGCGGTGAAAAACTCGTCAGCAGAAATACCGTAAGGCATCGGTGTTTTCGTAGCCGCGTTTAGTTTAGTCATATCAAAGGTTGCTTTATCACGTGTGCCGATAACTATTACATTAGCCATTCTTGACATACGTGATGCTGAAGAGACTGATACCATACGATTGTTCGGAGTTCCAAAATCATAAAAATCTAAAGGAATGTCCACGCGACCATATTTATAAGGCTCGTCATTTATAAACTTGTTAACCATACCTGGGTCAGGAGTGATCTGCCACCCTTTAGCCTTCATAGGTTTTAATAGCTCAAGTGATTTCCCCACTCTTTCTGAAGCCGTGGCCATATTATTACTTAACGCAGTTGGGTGAGGGAACTCTGCGACGAGAATATCATTTTGAATTGTAGATCCATCATCCAAAGGCAAACCTTTTAAGGAAATTGTTTTTTGGCCGTTAATAGTGATCTGAGCCAAATCAAAACCACCGATCTGAGCTGGATGAATTATTCCACTATTTGCCAAGCCGCCGTTAGGAATAGCCAAACGAGAATATTCCGTTTCGATGTTTGTCGATAAATAATTTTTAGCTTCCATTAATTTGGCCTGCGCAGCCTTTAAACGCTTTTCTATAGCTAAATATTGCGGAGTGGTTTTATCACCACGGGGCAACTGCAAAGTTAACTCCGTGTATGGAACATCAAATCCCGTAGCTTTAAAGACATCTTTATTATCCTTAGTTAAGGCCACTGGCATTTCACCGTTTCCACCAGTTGATACATTTTGAAACATAGGAACTTTAACTTTTTTTGCAGCCAGCTCTTGCGCTGTGTAGCGCGCGCCTACTTTTCCGCCTTTACTTTCAATAAAAGTTCCAACGGCATCCTGAGCGGCTCCACCGAATAAGACGACTAATTTTAAAGAGTCTTTATTATTACGAATAATCCAATCGATTAAACGGTTTCTCCATTTAACCATCGGACTGTTGTTATCTTGTGAGACTAACCATAAGCTGTTTTCTACAACAGAGTCATATGATACGCGCTTGACGCCATTTTCTTCAGAAATCACAGGTACTCCAAACGCTGAATACTGTCCCTTAATAGTAAAAGCGTAGGTATTCATAAACGCTGAGCTTTGCGAAACTCCAAAATGATAGGCCATATCCTGAGCCCGGCCACCAAAGCCCGCAGTCGCTGTTCGTCCTGCCGCTTCAGCGATGTGAGTACCATCTTGTCCGATGAATAAAATCTTCACACTGTTAGGATTTTGTAACATTCTCCACAAAGTCGGACCAAACGCCGGACGAAATTTTTGTGAACCAATTATATCCATTGAAATACCTGGCATGTTAGGTTGAGAGGCAACGATATCAATAAGCTCCTTACCCATAGCTGTATCCGGAGATGGACCTGGATCATACGACCACGGCTGATTTAAAGGGATCTCACTGGCAGGATCTCGGGGCTGTGATGTTTTATTATTGAAGTGGGTACAGCTTGTAACAACTAAAAAAGTTGTCACCAACCCCATCATTATAATTTTATTCAACTTTAAAATATTCTTCATTCATTCTCCTTGCAGTGATTTTAAAAACTATGAATCTTTATTGCATAGGTGAATTTTATGTCAAACTTGTAAGAACTCTCAAGACTAGTTTACCGATACATAAAATCGCAATAGACCATAGTCCAGCTTATGCTTAAAAAATAGTTTTTTACTTATATCTTCTTAACCGAAATCTGACTTAGGGTCTTCGCTTTAATAACTCTTTGACTTAGTTTTAACAACGACCACGCTCCGATCTGCGTTTTTTTCTGACTTCGTAGTGTGGCTTAGGCCCCCTCGCCCCATTAACACCAAAGAACCAATTCACTTCGTGTTAAGATCTCAGTTTGCTGGTGGTCGCAGATCATTCAGGACTGTAAAAAATCACAAAAATATAGAATCTATATTGAGCAAAACCGCTTCCAAGTACGGAATACGAATTTACCGCAAAGCCATTCAGTCTAATCACATCCATTTGATTATAAAAGTTCCTTCTAAATATGCGTATAAGTGTTTTATCTCGATTATCTCCGGAAAAATTGCATCGTTTATGATGAACCACATGAGCTTTAAAGATTTTTTACTTCATCTGGCCTTAGACTCTATTTCTGATAATCATAAACGGGGCGAGGGGTATAAAACTCCTTATAAAGGACAAGCCTTCTGGGAGTATAGGCCGTTTTCAAGACTGCTGCATTGGGGGAAGGACTATAAGACAGCGATAAGCTATCTCTTACAAAATACTTTAGAAGCATTAGGGTTTACTCCGTATACGCCAAGAAAAGAAAACTACGCCTACAGAAAACATAAGCCTAGCTCAGCATAAATATGACTATTAAAAAAGGCTGACTTTGCAGCCTTAAAACTGATCGTACTTGCTTTGAAAAGGAAGTGGCCACGAATCTATAACCTCAATAGCATCGTAGTAAACAGCTTCGAAATTTTTTTCATTTAAGTCTTTAAATAGAAAATTTTGAGCTGCCGGAAAACGTATAAGTTTTTTGTTAAAGGCATGAAAAACTTTTTCTCCCAAAACCCCACCGAGTATTCCACTGGCCACGGTATAATTCTGAAACTTAGATTTGCGAGATTGAGCTATGGATACATCGCCGGAGTTAATATACTGAATTTCTCTCATTTTTTGCTCTAGCGCCAAAGCCAATGTTTGCCGACCACTATCTTCAAACTCCGCATTACTTAAGGTGTTCCGAATATCACTTAATGTGTCTGTTTTTCTTTTAGGATTCGCAATTTTTGACATAAAATATGTTAACATTTCCAACCAAATCATTTTCAAAAAATGACTTTTAACATCAACCAAAGTTTTATTATAAGCACCCAACTTAAACATTATAAACTGCGCCGCTACGCGCGAAATGTGGTTGACTGTTAAACGACTAACAACACCCATTTGCAGCTCTGGAATATACATTGAAATATTATTAGATAGATCTTTTTTTATTTTACGATAGATAGCTCCATCAAGTTTTTTCGCGGCTTTAGCGACTTGAGGATCCTGACTGTGATAGACGCTTAAATCGGTGTTATCGATGGTTACTCTTAATGAGTGACTCATCAGATGAACGAATTTATCGACATGATCAGTAATATCTATATCACTGACATCCTCAGCTGCAACGCTCTTATCCCACCCACTTTCTAGATAAAGCAGATAATCCTGCCACTTTACCCAAGGAACAACGGTCATTAAAGCCCACCGATTTCCACCGAGACTGAAAAAATCAACATTTTTCAAATCTGCTGTTTGAGCGGATCGACTCTTTAAATTTTTAAAATACAAAGCATCGGGACTTTGAAACAAGCTATGAACACTTATCTTAGCATTATTTTTTTTTAATTCCAAAGGTAGGTGTTTATCAGCTAAATGAAAATCTCCAATTTGTGTTACTATAACTTTATCTGGATGACTTTGGACTAAGCGACTTAGTTCTTGAGAAAAATGCCGATCTCGTTGCTTCAATTTTTTATTTTTTCCTGA
The DNA here is from genome assembly GCA_022843825.1 of Pseudobdellovibrionaceae bacterium. GTDB lineage: Bacteria > Bdellovibrionota > Bdellovibrionia > Bdellovibrionales > Bdellovibrionaceae > Pseudobdellovibrio. Next base: position 43,669 of record JALHMX010000016.1, on the reverse strand, counting down.
AAGATTTATTCCATACACAGGCACAGAATGGTGTGAGGCCCATTTTATCAAGGTGCGCGTGGGTTCCCAAGGAAAACCCCAATACTTTTCCCATCCAATCGCCTTTAAAAAATCTGTTTCTGAAAGATCGCCTAAAATGTATGAATTGATGTGCTTTTGATCAGCAGACCTAAAACATTCTAAAGCTAAAACAATTCGTGAGGCCCCTAATTTTCTACATATTCTTAATAAAGCTCGCGCAGACTGAGGCTGCGCATGGAAATCTCCGACTAAAAGGATTTGAGCCGAACTTACTGCCTTAAAAAATCTATTCGAGCTTATGGGCTTGTAAGCCGCCTTTTTCAGTTCACTTTCGTATTTTTTCGTGTAATTTTTAAGCTCCTGAGGCGCCGAACCTAAAACTCGATCAACCTGTTGTCTGATTTTTTTATAATAGCCAAACTGAATGTTGGAAAGATGCCTTTCCCGCTGTTTCACCACAAGTTGTTCCTTATTTACTGTTTTTTCCTCAATTACACTACAAATACCACCATCGAAGCTTAACTTATCATATAAACATATGACGCTAAAAACAAATCTTGATTTTAGAGCCTAAACGAAAAATCATGTTATATATGAAAAACAAATCCAACCTTCTTATTATTTCACTTTTAATCAGTATTGGTCTATTTATCTACCTGACGGTCCATCACTATGCCGTTCAGTTAGGTACTAACGAAGCTGGACTTTGCTCAATCAGTTCCACCTTAAATTGTGATGCCGCCGCAAGCAGTCGGTACTCAGAACTCTTTAGTATACCCATTGCCGTCTTAGGATTGTGTTTTAATTTAGTGATGCTGGTCTTGTTACTTTTTAAAAAACTCGACTGGTCAGAATCCACTGAAACGCAAAACGGCTTCGTTCGCAGCCTTTTTCTTATATCCGCCTTCGCATCAATTGCACTAGCTGGCATATCTGCTTTCCAAATCAAAGTCCTTTGTCCGTTCTGCATAGCCACCTATATTTTCGCGTTCGTAAATCTATACTTAGTTTGGTCCGTTTTTAGTCCGGCCAAATATCATCCTATAGAAATCCTTAGCGACAAGGGCACTTGGGTCGCTGGTATTACTATATTGCTCATTGCATGGTTTATATCGGGAACTATCCAAGATAAGTATGGCTTAGCGGACATGCGCCGAGGGCTTAACGAAAAAATAAATCTTTGGCAAATGTCACCGGTTCATAACTTTGATGTTAGCTTAGGTCTAGTTAAAAATCCTCAAGGAACTATTACAGTCACTGAGTTTGCCGACTATAAATGTCCTCACTGCAAAGTGGCGGCGCAATCACTTAAATCCTTTATGCAAGATAGAAGTGATGTGAAATTGATCTTTAAATCATTCGCCTTAGACGGCACTTGTAATCCACATGTTCAGTTCAAAGGCGATGGCAGCCGTTGTAAAATGGCCACATGGTCTTTCTGTGCCGAGAAAATCGCACAAAAAGGTTGGGATGTTAGCTATTGGTATTTTGATCGCCAAGAGTCTTTAATTAGCGTATCAGATATGACATCAACAAACCAAGAAATCGCACAGAGTTTAAATCTGAACTACGAAGAGATTGAGCAATGTGCTGTGTCTAAGACGGCATACGATGAAATTAAAAAGATGGCCGATGAGGCTATCGCTGCTGGCGTTCAAGGTACGCCTGCCGTATATCTTAACGGTAAAAAAGTGGAAATGAGAGCTGATCATCTTCCGATCGGTTTAAAAGCAATTATCAATACTTTCTAAAGATACTGGCTGATGATTTCGGCCAGCTTATTTATACTATTATCAACGACGCTATAAACCGTTTCAGCTAAGCCTGCAAAAACATCAAGAAGCAACGCATTTATGGTCACAATGAGTAAAGACGCCCAAACTGCTTTAACAAAATATTTCGTGGATTTGTCATCTTTAGCTTTCAGCTCCTCGTAAGACACTTCGATTTTGTGTAATATTGTAGATAGCTCGTCGTAGTGTTTCTTAAATTTTTCCCGCAGCTCATACTGCTTGGGCTTGGTCAATGAAGCCAAACTAGAAAAATTTCTATTCGCTTCAATCGCTAAAATTAAATCAATACAGTGGTTAACGTATCTTTCAACTTTTAATCTAAAGTTGGGATATGCAAAGTCGCTATCAAGAAACTCTTTCAACGACTGCACAGCCTGAGCATAATGACCACTTCCGACAAGACCTAGAATGTCATTACGAATGGCCTTAATGGTAGTTATGGTTGCTTTTGATAAGAATTTATTATGCTGAGGAACTCCCATGCCTTCGCATCGGTAAATGGCCTTTGACTCTAAAGAGATAAAAGTCATTTCTAGACTTGAATAAGTGCTGCGTATACCGCCAAAATTAAACATGCAAAAACCAATATTGAACTCTAGCGCCGCCAGACCTTTGTCTAAACTCGTTATCATCACTTCCATCCTAACATTTAGCTTATCTTCATTTGCCTCATTCACAGTTAAAAAAATTCGTGGCAAGCAAGCTATTATTGAAACGACCTTGCCATTAGAGGCGGGAAAAACCTACAACTTAGAAACTGAAAAACTCACTCTCGATGCTGATTTTTCTCAAGCCTTTAAATCTAGATACAACTCTATCAGCTTAGGCTCGGATCTTAGTTTTTTAAGTGGTACTAAAACTTTAGACAATAACTTTTCTTTTTATGGTAAATACGGCTGGAATCACACGACGTTCGAGTTCGGCCCAGTCCTGCAACTTCATATTTATGATAAAGGTTTTGGAATGAATACGACTTATTTAATCGGTGGATATTTTGATTATAACTATACACCAAATAGAGCTCCGCGCGAATGGATATTCGGTCCTTCCGTGCAAGTTTCATTAGGAAATCGTAATTTCGAAGCCGGAGGTAGTGCGCAACTCACTCAAGCCAAGCTTTCTGCATTCTTAACCTGGTATATCAATAACTCTCCTGTCGCACTAAAAACTGAACTTGGTTACCAAATACAGCGTGTCAGTAGTGCCAGCGATGAAAATGATTTAACTGGTGTAGCATCGCAAATTTATCTGACTTATTACTTTTAATATCCTCGACTAGCCCTGAGGTAATTGACCCGTATATATTCTAAGACTAAAATATAAACTCACAACGAGGTTTACATGTTAAAAAATCTACTTAAAAAAATTCTTATTTGCGGAATCATCAGTATGATCTGCCTTTCAACCCAATCGTTTGCGCAACGACGGTCTTCCTCTCCAGCCTTACAAGATATTACTTATAGGATAGAGCCTATCTTCGGATACGAGACAGTTTATAGGTCTACGCCTAAGTCTCACACTGTTACTCGCATGTTTTACGGAGCTCGAGTAACTGCCGGAATTGATATTGTTTCAGCCGAACTTGAATACACACAAGGTAATGACACCAAAGATTATGATATCGCGCCGGAAAAAATTAAAACCACTGATGAAAAAGCTAAACTCGGTATTCGATCGACGTTTCGTTTAACAGATTTATTTAATATGTCCACGCGCTTAGGTTGCCAAGCTAAAAAAACCACACAAGAAGTTACAAATCTCGGCGTTACAACCACTGAAGAAAAACCCATTGAGTATTCACCCTACGCAGGCGCGGCCTTCGGCATACAGCTTGGCAAGGCAGTAAGAATTAGTATTGGTACGACTGTCGTATTTAAAGATATTAACGATATGGAACAAAACGAGTATCAAAATGCTGTTGCTGTTGGATTTGGCATCTAGTGCTCAACTGGATTAAAGTCCAAGGTCCTTACGTCTAAATATTTTTCATTGCTCCAGTTTTAGATACCTAACACTTCTGACATTCGATAAGGTAAAATTATGTTTCAATATTTATTAAAGCCAATTGTGTTCGCATTATCTTTAACAACATTAGCTACCGCAACAAACGCAGCAGTGTTTAGCGTAACGCCAAGTATTGGCTATAAGAACCATACCATCAAATTCAAAGACAACATTATAGGCAACGAAAGCACCCTTAAAATGAATCATCCTGTGTTTGGACTAGGATTGGGATTAGAGACTTTCGGCGGCGCAAGCATAAGTCTTGTAGGGTCATACTCTTCAGGTAAAGGCAAAACAGAAAGCCTGGCCGGTGAAATTGAAAGCGACTACACCCATGTCACTGGAGCATTTCAATTAGGAGTTAAAGCCAGTCTTTTTAAAATTCATCTTGGTTATTTATTATATGATGAGCTTACGGCTAAAGGTTCTGACTCCGTTGACGGTAGTAAGCTTAAGGGACCAGGTTATCAAGTAGGACTAGGTTTTAATATTACACAAACTGTTACTTTGCTGGCTCAGTATGAAATACATCAATTCAACGAAGTTTACTTAAATACAGTCGGTCAATACGAAGATGCTAAGACATACTATGAAAAAGTCGATTCACAAAGTATGTCTTTTCATATTTCAAAAAGCTTCTAATAAAATATTTTACGGTGCTGTTACAGCCTCACTTATTGCTGCATCTGCTTGTATCAAACCCGACCCATACTGATTATCAATATTAGGGGCTAACGTCTTAGCTGTGTTTTTCAATACAGCACGAAGCTGTGCTGGAGCAATAGAAGCCCCAACATGAGCCTTTTTATAAGCTGAGATAACTAAGGCCGCTACACCTGCAACATGCGGCGTGGCCATTGAGGTTCCGTCAAACACAGCGTAATCTGTAACTAACGTTTGTAATTCGATGTTGATGGCTTCTCCAGCTGCAAGTTGACCTACTAATTTAAGTCCTTCAGATTGCTCAACAGCTAATACAGGAAAATTAATCGGACTGTCTCCCGGCTGAACTAAAGTTCCAGCTAGCATTCCACTGACATTATTAAAAATGACAGCGCCTACTGCTCCTGCGGCCTGCGCATGTAAAACTTTTTCTCTAAAAGTAATTTCGCCACGGCTTATGATCGCAATTTTACCTGTAACATCTAGATCTACATAGTCATCGGGTTTACCAAGCCCCGCTGAAACTGCTGCTCCACTGACTAATTGAAGAATCTCCGAAGCTCCAGAAAATGTTGTACCTTTTAAAGGAGTAGTTACGCCAGCTACGACCATATTCAATAGGGCCTCTCGGCCAGTCCCTACTGGAATAGTGGAGTAAACACTAGAGCCAGGAGCTACGATAGCTAATTCCGGACCCCAATTTGAAAAAGTCGATCTCACTAATTGTGAATCAACTGCACCTACTGCAAAGACCGTTGGAAGAGCTGCTGGGTAAGAAACTCCAGGCGTTGTAGGAAAACCGTCTGCATCAACTTCGGCACCATTTCCCGATGCCGCTGCGATAAAAACTCCTGCGTTCTCTGCCGCCTGCACCGCAGCCATTACTCCCAATGAAGTCATTGCGCCGCCAAGAGACATATTAATAACATCAACTTTTTCTTGAACTCCCCAGTTAATACCTTCAGCTATGCCGACGCTGTTACAGAATGTTTCACAAACTTTTCCCATAAGAATTTTAGCGTTAGGTGCAACACCTACAAAACCTGTTTGCTCATTATATTGAGCTGCTATAGTGCCAGCAACATGCGTTCCGTGTCCCACATTATCTACGAAGGTGCCTTCCCCTGCCGTATCAGCATCATAAAAATTTTGACCTTTTTCAAAATTACTACTAAGGGCTGCGTGTGTTGTGTCTAATCCTGAGTCTAAGACCAACACGCGGGCCGAGGATCCCGCATCAGGTGATGCGATCCAAGCTGCTTCTGCGTTAACAGCCGTAATACCCCAGGGGGTTAGCTCTCCCACTTTGAAAGTGGTGATATCGCCTGTGAACGTAGTTGGAGTATAAGTTGTTTTCATTTTTTTTGACGTAAAGCCATTAACTGGCTTTGGCCCAGGAAAAAGAATTTCTTTTTCCACGAGTAAAACTTCTGGATGTTTTCGTAAGCTTTCAACAGCTTGTTCGGTAACGTTTTTTAAAACCATCCCTTTAATATACGGAAGTGACTTGTTAAGTCCGAATTTTTTACCAGACTCTAACTTCATGAATGAATTCATTGCTGTAAAACCCTGCTTACTTTTGTAAATCACAACATAGCGATCTTTGGCAAAAGCCACTGATGTTACGAGTACAACAAATAATGCTGCTGCTATTTTATTTAAAGTCATAATTTTTCCCCGCCTGTTTAAAAAGGACCGCTGTGTGACAGTCCTTTTATTAAAAAAAATCCAATTACTTAGCTGCCGCTGCTACTGCAGACGTTGCCTGAACGATTCCCGATCCATATTTGTTATCTGTATTAGGACCCAATGGAAACGCAGTTCTTTTTAACAAATCTCTTAATGCCATAGGAGAAATAGTCTTTCCTCCATGCTTAAGTTTGTATGCTGAAATCGCCAATGCCGCTACCCCGGCAACATGCGGCGATGCCATTGAAGTTCCATCAAAGTTAGCGTAATTGGTTTTTACCGTTGAGATTTCAGTTGAAGCCACAACTCCACCACGTAAAAGATTGACCAAGTTTTCACCCACTGTTTTTTCAATCATCACAACAGGATAATCAATCTCAGTACCATCAGCGGTGATTGTTCCTTGTGCCAAGCCTGCAGCATTATTGTATATAACAACGCCCGCTGCATGTGCGGCCTGAGCATTCTTAACCTTATCCGCAAAAGCAATTTCTCCGCGAGCAATTAAAGCGAATTTACCAGCGAAGTTTTTACCTTTGAAGTCTTCTGGCTTTCCTAATGCTGCGTGCACTAACTCACCCAACTTAGGATTTACTATCTCTTTTGTTCCCGCAAACGAAACACTGGCTATTTTATTTTTTTGTCCGTTCATCATTAAATAAACTAAAGACTCACGGCCCATTTGCATAGGAACCGCAGATAACACCGCAGCACCTGGAGCAGATATATCTAAAGTTGGTCCCCATTGAGAAAATGATGTTTTAGTTAAGGTTGAATCAAGAGCCCCTACAGACAATACAGTAGTTGCAGCAGCAGGGTAACCAATCGCTGGATTTTTCGCCGGATTGGTGCCATCAGCCTCCGTCGCTGAATTTCCCGCTGCAGCGACAACAAATACTCCTGCAGTTTCCGCGCTTTGCAAAGACTGAATAATTGGCTTACTCATTTGCTCAATAACATAGTTCATTGCCCAACATTGTAAGTCTAATAATTTGCATTTCTCTGCGCCTGGGCCGCCTAAAGACATATTAATCACATCAACTTTTTGTTCAATACCCCAGTCGATACCCGCTGCGATATCTATCATACTACAGCCACTAGCCGCACAAACCTTACCCATTAAAATTTTAGTTTTTGGTGCTACACCAACGAACCCTGTTTGATCATTATACTGACCAGCGATAGTTCCCGCCACGTGAGTTCCATGGCCAATATCATCAGTCACATCATTAGGATCGCTCGGCGCTGACCCTACGGCTGCAGTCACAAAGTTTTTAGCTTGTTCGATATTATATTTTAAAGATTCGTGATTCTTATCGATACCTGTGTCTAATACTAAAACTCGAGTTTGCGATCCCGCATCAGACAATCCCCATGCTCCTGGCGCTTTTACAGCAATAATTCCCCACGGAGTTCCTGATGTTTGAATGAATGAATCAGGGTTAGCGTTAGCATTGGCTGGGAAGGCATTTAGCGACCGAGAAGAAATCGCAGCATGAAAACCATTTACTGGTTTAGGAGCTGGTAAAAAACCTTCCTCAACAACCGCTTCGATCTCGGGATGTTTTTTGAGCTGCTCAACAACTGCTGGATTATCAGTGCTAACAACCATCGCATGAACGTTCTTTAATGATTGAGTTAAACCAAAAGCTTTTGCAGCTGACTCTAACTTCATATAGTTATCCATCATTTTAAAGCCCTGTTGGCTTTTGTAGACTACAAAATAACGTTTTGCCTGAGCTGTTCCACTTGTTAATAAAGTAAAAACGACTGTTAAGATTAAAAACTTCATTGTTCTCATTGCCTTCACAAACACTCCCTCTTCACTGAGTTATTTTTCTATAGACCTAGGTCTTGGATAAAACTTTGACCCAGTTTGGAACCATTTGTAAATAACAATTTTTAAAGGACTTTTTCAAATATGACATTTATTTAACCAGCAAAAATTTACGTTAAAATAAATAAAGTCCAAAATGGAACTGGTTCGTTCTCACGTTATAGTTGATTAGAATGCGTGCATTATCCATAACAAATGCTTATGTTAAATGTTAATAACACGCCGCCGCTGCTTATAGTTGGAATGACAAATTGTCTCGTAAAATGAGGTTAATAGTAAGGGCATTTCAACTTTGAAAAATACTTTTTTAAGCCAGAAAAATGTTTGCTTAAAACTGAAAAACTACTGTACACAAAAATCAACTTTCACTCTAAGAATTATTTCGATTTCGTCGATTAAGTTTACAAACTTTTTTTTATTTTTTTTTCTTTATTTTTGTTTCTATTGAAAAAACAAATACTTAGCTTGTCTCACTTTGATTCTTTTTAAAAATAGCTGAACAAATCAGGTCATTTATACACTCATTCGCTAAAAAAAAATAAAGATCATATTCTAATTGTCGTACTCAACTTTTAAAATCGTTCCGACGATAATTGAGTCAATGGAGGATCTTGTGAAATACTTATTATTAACTCTAGCTGCGGTTTCGCTCTTATCAAGTTGTGATAAAGGTGGCGGATCATTTTCTGTTTTAGCAGATTCATCGACGTATGAACAAAAAGCAGTTTATACCGCTCGTAAAATAGATGTTCTGTTTGTAGTAGATAATTCAGGATCCATGAATAACTTCCAACAACAGCTTGGCGCTAACTTTTCGTCATTCATCGATCGCTTCATCACTAAAGGTTATGACTTCCGAATTGCAGTAACCACTTCTGAAGCTTGGCGCTATCCTCACTTTATGTCTTTGCCCGCAGGATGCACTGGTTATTCATACTGCGCTGAGTATCGTACTGTATTCCGCAAAGGTGCGAGCTCATCAAATTACGTATTAGATAATGTCCTTTACGATTTAACCAACCCGACAGAACAACAACGATTAAAAGATGACTTTATTGGTAACGCACACATGGGTGTTGATGGCTCAGGAGATGAACGCGCACTTTCTAGCTTCAAAGCAGCCTTAGAATATCAAACAATGGCTAACGGCAGCGCCAGTCCTAATCGCAACTTTCATCGCCCGGAGGCTTTTTTAGCTGTGGTTATCATTTCTGATGAAGAAGATTTCTCTCACACAGGTATCGGCTTGAATGAAAACTATTCTAATCCAAATTTAATTCCCGTAGATCAATTTAAAACTTTCTTAGAAAACTTTACCGGCGGAACAGCTGCAAATGATTTTTCGGTTTCAACTATTTCAATCTTAGACAGTGCCTGTTTAGCAACGCTTGATCCCAATGGAAGCATCTTAAGAAAAATTGGACATCGTTATATGCAGTTGGCTGACTTAACCGGCGGCTCTAAGAACTCACTTTGCAATCCTTTTGATGAGACTCTGGATAATATTAGCTCTCAAATTGAAGAACAAGGCTCGGCTATTTTCCAGTTAGCCAAAAAGCCTATCGTATCCACCATCAAGTTAACTGTTGATGGTGTTATCGTTCCTCAAAGTGATACCAATGGCTGGAGCTACTATACTGATTCAAATGTGGTGAAAGTCAATGGCTCTCAGTACAGACCTCAAAATGGTGCTGCAGTATCATTAACTTACTACCCAGATTTAACAATTCCTTAATTAACGATTGAAATTGAAAGGTAACGACAAAATGGAAATCGAATCAAAAGAAAACTGGTACATCCTTAACGGAAACTTAAAAGTTGGACCTTATGATTATAAGCAAATGATCCATATGATCCAAAAAAATGAGTTAATGGATTATAGCTATGTTTGGGCACCACACTTACCAAAATGGTCTCAGGTGTATAGCCTGCAAGAATTTTCTAGAGATCGCTTTCTATTACTCAAGGATAATCCTGAGTATAAGGATGCATTTATCCAACGAAAAAATCGACGCATTCAAAATCACGTGGAGATTTTAGGTCACAACCATATTCGTTTTTTTGATGGCATGATTACTTCAATATCTGAAGAAGGTGGCCTTTGCTTATTGAACACGCCTTTAGTCCAAGTTGGTGATAAGATTAAAATTCATCTGAAAACTAAATCGACTATAGAAAAGTCATTTAATATTGAAGGCGTTATAACCCGTAAAAACTTTTCCAAAGAGCGCCTGAACTCAAAATCTGGACTTTATTACGTAGTCAATTTTGTCGATCTAGATGCTGGCGGCTTAGCTCAGATTAAAGAATGGATTGATACTCCAGCTGAATCTCAGAGAACTGCTTAATTTTTTTAGTTAATTAATATTTATTATAAGGAGAATTTTATATGTTTAGTTTTATCGCGCAATCAGGTGTCGTTGGATGGGTTATTTTTTGTACTGGTATAGTTGTTATCGGATTAGCTATTGAAAGAATTCGTGCTTTGTATTTTACCTACGGCATGAACGTCGATGCGTTCACCAACAAAATTCAATCTTTGGTTTTATCAAAGAAAATCGATGAAGCGATTGTAACTTGTGCTCAATTAAAAGATAAGCCACTAGCTAATGCCTACAAAGGTATTTTGGAAAAAGCAGATCGTGATGATGAGACCATCTTTCAAGCTCAAGATATTGCAATGGCCGAAACAGTTCCGCTGTACACTCGAAGATTACATTACTTATCAATGTTAGCTAACGTTGCTACGTTGTTAGGTCTATTAGGTACTATCCACGGTTTAATTTTATCGTTCCAAGCGGTCGCACAAGCGGACCCTGCTTTAAAGCAAACCATGCTAGCGACTGGTATCGCAGTATCTATGTACACTACTGCTTTGGGATTAGCTGTAGCTATTCCATCAATGGTTATTTTTTCTTTCCTCACTTCTCGGCAAAACCATTTGCTTCAAGAGCTTTCTGAAAAATGTTCGAAACTAACAGAAACTTTAACCAGCAGTCATATTTCTGGCTTGGATAAAAATCATGTTTTTCCAAGTGCTAACGCAACTCCGTCGCACACGCCGGCAGCACCTGTACCGCCTGCGACAAATAGCAAAGCTTCTTAATAAATCGAGTAAGGATAAGGAATTAATATGAGACGCAGATTTAAATTGAATATTGATCATAACTCAGAGTTTGGACTAGATTTAGCTCCCTTACTGGCGGTTATGGTTAAACTTATTCCGGTTCTGTTAATTTCTGCCGCATTTGTTCAGATGATGATTATTGAAACTGATTTACCACAAGTTGTACAGGAAGCTATTAAGCAACAAGCCAATAATGCTAATGCGGCCCATATCACTTTGGAAGTAGATAAAAAAGAAGGAATCAAAATTATTGTCAATAAACAAGGCCAAGAAAAAGTTGATGTGATTTCTAACCTCAACGAACAATTTAATTACGCGGCCCTGTATTCGAAATTGGTTGAGATAAAACAAGCTCACCCGGAAGTTTTTAAAATTGACCTAAGCCCCGATGCAGATGTGGCCTACAAAGATTTGGTGCTGATTATGGACCAAGCCCGTAAGTCACGATCAAATGATATTAAATTTAAATTTACAGATACCAAAACAGGAACTGAAGCGACTACAGACTACATGTTTCCTGAAGTGGTTTTCTCAAACGTAATGGACGGTTAATATGCCACGAAGTAGATATGAAGTACCTATCAAAAAAAATCAGTCCTTTAATTTAAATATCACGTCAATGACGGACATCTTTACTATTTTATTAGTATTCTTGCTTCAGTCTTATGCCGCAAGTGAAGTGCAAATAGACATGGTTGAAGGTTTAAGATTGCCATCATCCAGCACTGATAAAAATCCTATCGAGGGCGTTAAGCTTTCGATTTCACCGACTGAGCTTAAATTCGATCAGGTTGTCTTGGCTAAGGTTCAAAACAACCAAATTGAACAGTCAGCTATTGACCCAAGAGATTCTAATTTTATTCAGCCCTTGTTTGATGAGCTGAAAAAGTTTAATGCTGCAAACGAAAAACTAGCAAAAACAGGAAAAGTACTACTTCAAGCTGACCAGGAACTTCCTTTCGCTACTCTACGCAAAGTTATGTATACGGCATCTATGGCAGGATTTCCAAATCTGAAGCTTGTAACGACGGTGGGCAACTAAATGAAACTAAATCATTTTCGTCATTTATTAAATATGTCATTAATTGCAACAATGGTTACGACCTCGTCGGTATCTTTTGCACTAAAAAAGTCAAAAGAAACTAAAGGTCTTTTGCCAGAAGTAGCATTAGATGCCACTGACGAAAATAAAAACCAGGACCGTGCCTTAAATTCAGAACTACTAATAACCAAATCCGAAACTAAAGCTATCGAATCTTTAACACGAATATTAGAAAAGAAAAAAGGAACACCTGAGGAAGCAGGCCTTCTCTATCGTTTAGCCGAGCTTTACATGAGACGTGCTAAGTCTGGTCGCTTCTTTGATTTGAACACCAAAAAACAACAATTTGTTTCTAATGTCGGAGTTAAAGGTGCTACTACATATCTTAATTCTGCGATAAAAATTTATGACTCTATCATTGTTAGATTTCCTAAATATGAAAATCTGGATGCAGTTCATTTTAATATTGCGATGGCTAGCCTTCAAACTCGACAAACTGAAAAAGCCAAAATGCATTATACGAAAATCACAACAGACTATACGAAGTCTTCAATTTACCCCGATGCTCTGCTTGAGTTAGGGGAAATTTACTATAACCAGCAAAACTTTCAAGCGGCACTAGAACAATTCAAAAAAATCGATGCTTTTCCTAAATCGAAAGCCTATCCGTATGGATCGTATAAGTCAGCATGGTGTTATTATAATATGCACCAGAATGATTTAGCTGTTAATAAGCTTAAAGAAGTCGTTAAAAATAACCCTCCAGGCTCGGATGCGCGCAGATACAACATGCGCAAAGAAGCCTTACGAGATTTGACGTTGTTTGTTGAAAATAATCTTCCATCAGAGCAGCTTTATTCTTTTTTTCAAAAAATAACTACAGAAGATGAGCTGGGCGAAGTGATGCTTAACCTAGCCTCGTTATATGAGTCACACTCTTTACAAAAAGATGTTAACATATTTTTAAAAGAGTTTATTGAAAAGAATGAAAATGGTCCTTTAACACCAAAAGCCTACGCTAAACTCATTGACGTTAATGAGGCGTTAAAACAAAGAGAAGCTGTCTTGGGATATATGCAGAAGCTTTCAGACCACTGCTTTGAAAAAGACTTCAGCAAAGAATCGACTTGTAAATCTGAATTCAAAAAAATCAGCTTAGATATTTCAAAAAAATGGTGGGATATCTGGCTTAAAAATAAAAATCACGTTGAGTTTTCAAAGTTGACAGAAAAATCTTTTGAGATATTACTTGCAAAGGATGATACGACATCACCCGACTCATTGTCACGATTTGCCTATGCTGAACTTTTGTTTCAAATGGGAAAATACGACAAAGCCAGTGAAAACTATGAACTTGTTTCTAATGACAAGAAATTAGATCCAGCAAAAAAGCATGATGCATTGTATGGTGCTATTTACAGCATGGATAAAATGATTGAAAAAGATAAGAAGCAACAGGACATTTTAGCTATTGATCAGGAAAAACTTACTTTGCGCTACGTTAGCGAATACCCGAAGGGCGAACACTTAGAGCCTTTAAAATTTAAGCTTGGATTTTTAGCTTATCAAAAACAAAACACAGATGAGGCCTTAAAGTATTTAATACCTCTTTCGAGCACGGCAAAAGATGCCAAGTTGAAACTTAAATCTGAAGATATAATTTTAGATATTTATAATCTTAAGAAAGACTATAAGTCAATTCAGTCTTTTGCTCAAAAAGCGGCAAGCAAGACTTCAGACGATAGACGTAAAAACTTAAATCAAATTCAGCAAGAAGCACATTTCTCACAAATGCAAATCGAAATGGACAAGCAAGATACAACAAAAAAGATTGACGCCTTGTTAGCTTTTTCGAACGAACACAAAGATTCAAAACTATCTAAAGAAGCCTTATGGCAATCAATTTCCTTAGCCTATGCGAATGGATATGATGTTAAAGGTGCGGACTTAAGCTTGCAGTACTACGAAAGGTTTCCAAGCGAAGCAAAGAATCTTTCGTCTTTGAAAGAGGCCGCAAAAGCCTATTCTGATGCTGGATATATTTCGCAGACGATTAAAACTTTCTCTATAATTTCCAAGCTTGAACCTAAAAATTCAGAATTTTATGCTGAGACCAACTGTGGTTTACTCCAAGTCAATAACCAAGTCCGCGAAGCCCAATCTTGCTATGTGAACTTGCTGTCCAAAGCAGATAGCTCAAAAAAACAAAAAATCCTTGAAAAGCTTTCAGGCACATTAGACAAAAATCAAAGTTTGTCTAGCGTAAACGGCATTGAGTCGTTGATCATGAAAGAAAATATTGAGCCCTACGCTACAGAATTTTTGATTCAAAAGGCTCGCAAACTTCAATCTGACAAAAAGTACTCGGAAGCCTTCCAGCTTTCACTGAAAGTTAATTCTCGCTCAGTTGATTCTGATGTTCGCGCTGATGCTCGTTTAGTTCAAGCTGAAATCTTAGAAAAAGAATTTGTAGATCAAAGTGTTAAAGCCTCGGAAGCCAAGTTTTCCTTAGTGCTTGGAATGAAAACAGAAAAACTAGATAAGGCTTATACCGCATACACTTCAGCTATTAAAATGGCTAAAAATGTAAAAATACACGAACAGGCATTGCGAGGTATCGACCGTTTATATACTCATTTTATTGAGTCATTAACAACAATGCCTATTCCAGCAAGCTTAGGGAAAGCCGATCAAGAAGCACTTCGTGCGGAATTAATTAAAATGTCCACTCCCTTTATAGCTAAGAAAAATGAAAACATAGATAAGATTCGTCAGATTTCAAAAAACACGGCTCAGATTAGCAATGTTATTTGGGCGACTTTGAGCGCAGAGCAAACTGTATCTCCTCAACTCAGTTTTCCTGAAGCGGTAAAACTGACATCCTATTTGCCTAGTGATTTAAAAATTGCAGGTAACACGACGACCCGTTTACCTGCTGGAACTAATGACAAACAATGTGATGTGAAAAAGGCCTCTGCACAATCTATTGGAAGCTGCATATTAGCTAAAAAATATAGCCCCGCTGAAGCATTATCGTTACAGCTGACAGCAACTAAGGAAAATCGCGCTATTGGGCTGTATTATCTCAGCGTTATCGCCGATCTAAACAGACAGCACTATAAGTCATTATGGTTTATTGAAAAAGCGTTAGCCCTAGATAGTGACGTTTCAATGTTTAACTATCAAAAAGGCAAACTGATTTATGCTTTTGACGGCATTGATGCAGCACTTCCGCTGTTTGAAAAATCTGTAGACTTAAAACGCAGCTCAAAAGAAATCACTTTGATCTCTGGGTTAAAGTCCTATTCAGACAAGGACTTCATCAGTGCCTCTGATGAGTTAAAACGTCTAAGCACTGAAGATCAAGATCGATATAATATTTCTGTACTTTTAGTTGAATCAACCGCACAGAAAGGAAATACTGCAGAGGCTCTAAAAATGGGAGAAAAATATCTCAGCAGTAATCCTAAAAATGTTGATATGTACTTACAAATGGCTCGTGTTCATGAGGAATTTCCGTTAAATATTGAAAATTCTAAAAAATTAGCCTTAGAAAACTATCAAAAAGCATTAAGTCGATCCGATAACAACGAACAAAAAAACTGGTTGAAGCGAAAAATCAGCTTTTTAAGTGAGGCGGCAAAATGAGACTATTTATATTAATTCTATTCTGTTCAGCAAGTGTTTTTGCACAGGCGAAGAAGAAAAAAACTCGCGATGTACAAGAGGTTAATTTCTCTGAAATGAGCCTTAAGGGAACTATTCGAAATCCTGATGGAGCTTATTTAGTTCAAAAAAGAGGAATTAAGTTCGCGCCACTTCATGAAGTTCAAAAGGATATGGACCGAAAAATACGAGAGACAGCAGCATTTATAGATTAACGTTTAGGATATATGGCGGGGGCCAAATGGGAACTTTACAAATTAAACAGACTTCAAACAGAGGGCATTCTAAAGTTTGGAAAATAGATTCCAAGCAAAAACGCGTAACTTTAGGTTTATCGCGTAAAGCGGATTTATCTTCTGTTGACCCTAACCACTCACCTTTCCAGGCCGTTATTGAATTTTACGATAACAAATGGGTGTTTATTCAGTTTGAAAAAGATTGTAAAGAGCCGTGCATTGAGATTAAAGATAATTTTGAATATAAATTTGAGGGGTCAACTCTTAAATTCAATTTAATTGAAAAAAATGAATTCTTAGCCGAGCAACTAAATGCTGTACAAACCAGCGGTCCACTTCAAAAAAGAATTATCTTAGTTAGTCGTCAAGGTAAAATTCTTAAAACTGATATTACTAACGTAGATACGCCATTTTATTATCGCATTGGAAACGAAAAGCATTTAGTTCCTTTTAAGAATACCACCGAATGGGATCGGCATTCAATTGAAGACTTTGGGTTTCAGTCAAAACTAATACAAGTCGAAGACCTAAAGGGGTTTAGCAAACTTTCAACAGATAATATGCTTGATAAAGAAAGCAAACGTATGCTTTATGCAACGTTGCTTTCTATGTTTATCTTTGTCTTCATTGGATTATTCTCGAAAAAACCCGAGCAAGTTGTTTCTGCTCCGGCTCCGATCGCAGCTCAAAATATTGTGGTCAAACAAGAGAAAAGGCCTCAAAGACCTAAACAGTCTGCACCTAAGGCAGCTACGCCTGAAAAGGCTGTAGCTGTTAAAAATGAAAAAGCTCCTACTCCTCAGGCTGCTGCAGCAACGAGTCCAAATAAAGCTCAAGCTCTATTAAAAGGCGCAATTGGTGCCCGAATATCTCAGCTAATGGGAAAAGTTTCTGCTACAGATGCTCGTACAGCTAACGTCATCGCAACATCTCAAGGTATTAAGGCAGGATCTGGCCCAAGTGGTCGCGCGCTGTCTGCCTTAGGTAACGTTGAGTCCTCGGGTCGTGACTGGAGTGGCGAGGCCGTTGGCTCTGCCAACGGTAAAGTCAATACGGCTGGTATTGCCGGAGGCCGTGGTGCTGCTTCATTGGGTTCAGGTTTAGCTGCCGGGAAAACTGGGGCCGGCGGCGTTGGTCTTTTAGAGGACGAGTCCGAAGTTGAAGGCGGTTTAGATCGCGAAGTGATTGCACAATATATCAAAAGCCAACTTGGACATATTTTAAATTGTTATGAAAGACAGTTGTCAGCATACCCTGACCTACACGGTAAAGTTTCCGTGAAGTTTATCATATCAGGCACGGGCCAAGTCGTTACTCAAAATATTGTAGAAACAGAAATGAAAAATCTACCTACTGAATCATGTATGTTAAGTAAAGTTGCGCAATGGAAATTTCCTGAGCCAAAAGGCGGAACCAAAGTTGTCGTTACCTACCCGTTCATGTTCAAAAGTACTAACTAAGAAGGAAAATACTGTATGAAAACCGCACTCCTTTTAATAGCCGCTCAATTTGCAACCACAGTCGTTATGGCACAGGCAACGCCTGCGCAGCAACCTAGATCTTCTGACAAAGTTGATCTTAAAAAACTTGAAGAAAAATACTGGTCTGTTAAAGACGAAGACTACGCAGTTATCCAAAATAGAACTTTTTCTAAATCTGGAAAATTTTTCTTTTCTGGAACAGTCGGATCTTTAATGAATGATCCTTTCGTTAAGAGTAAGCCTTTTGGTGCTGCTCTAGGATATTATTTCAACGAAGACTTTGGTGTTGAATTAGGATATATTGGTAATAATTCTGAACAAAGTGATGCCGTTACAGGCTTTAGAAGTGCAGCGGCCAATACTTCTCCAGATTATAACATGCAAGGAAATGCCTATACGCTATCTGTAGCCTATACTCCATTTTATGCAAAACTAGCTTTTATGAACATGGCGATTATGTATTTTGATATGGGTATTACAGCTGGTCTTGGTCAAAGTGAATATTACCAAATCACCAATGCTACTCCTGGCTCAACACCCACATTACCTGACCTTCAAACCAAACAGACTTCTACCCATTTTGAAATCGGAATTATGCAGCAGCTATTTTTAAGTAAAAACTTTGCGTTTCGCTTAGATATTAAAAACAGCTTTATGAATCAAAAAATTATACCGTATGAAACAAACATTTATACCACTAATCCAGATGGAGAGAGTAAATCCCAAAACAACACGTATATTATGTTTGGTTTGACACTTTTTACGAACTGATGACCCGACTAAAGATTTGACGGCTAAAAGCCGATAGGAACAAGCAAGTTATTGTTCACATAAAGGATGAAGTAAATTATGAAAACAGATGAGTAACAACAAAAAAAATATATTAATTGGCGCGGCCTCTATGGCCCTAGCATTGACTACTTCATCCTCTGCATTTGCTAACTCAGCACTTATCGAAAAAAGTCCTCCTCGAAAACCTGCTTCTGACGTGATTTATCGTCAAGCAGGAGTGCCTGTATATCCTTTGGTGAAAAAACAAGGAAAACAAAACGTTAGAGTTAAAGATATTCCTGCCTTAGATATAGGAAAAGAAAAAGAAATTGCGGCTCAGGATTTAAATATTAAAATTCCTCCAGCGCGCGATCTTAGCCGCTTAAAACCATTTTCAGGTGCGAAGTCACCGGATTTTATAAAAATTAATCCTGAACTTACTCGTTACTTTAAGGCTGCTGAAAAAGCTAAAACATTAACTACACCGACAACGGCACAGTTGCCAGAAGTGCCGTTAATGCAACCGTTTCCGGTTTACAGTCCGGTAGAGCCCGTTGATTCGGTTCAAAATTTGGTGGAAATTAAGCCTGATGAATATAAAATGATTCAAGCCTTGATTTTTCACGACTATCATAAAAAATATACGCTGGCGATGGCCTTATTTGTTGAGCTAATGAATAACCCTCAATATAAACTACAAGCCACTTATCACTATGCTGCTACCGCGCTGTCATTAAGACTATATTCAGAATTTCGTCACAAGATGATTGAGGTAGCGACAACCTCTAAAGAGGAAGTTTTAAGAAAATTAGCGGTTGAAAGCTTAGTCAAAAACATTCAGCATTTAGAGATTTCAGATATTGGAAAAATTGATGCTTTAGTCGAGTTACACAACATCAACGTTTCGGAGTACCCAGCTTACTCACTTAAAAAAGCTAAGTTTGAAATGGATCGCGGAAACTTGGGTGGAGTTGAGTCAAGTCTTAGTAATATATTAATGACTGCCCCTGAATATAAAGAAGCCGTGTTGCTTAAAGCCATTTTTAACTACCGCCAAGGCGAATTGGATGCAGGGATACAAGAATTAGAAGCCGTTTGGCCTACAATTGAAAAGAATAAAAAAGATTCTGTAAGAAATCTAATCGCGTTAACTCTAGGCCGTCTGTATTTTCAAAAGGGCAATTATGCACAGGCTTACAAAAATTACCTATTAGTTGATAAGTCTAGTGGTCAATGGTTGCAAAGTATGGTGGAACAAGCTTGGACACAAGTGCTATCAGGCGACAATGTTGGTGCTGCTGGAAATATGTTTGCATTACATACTAACTACTTTCAGAAGGCCTATGCTCCAGATACTTATATTGTAAGAACTGTGGGCTATCTTAATTTATGTCAGTACGGTGATGGCGTCGGTGTATTAGCAGATCTTAAGAAGAAGTACAACAGCATCTATAATAATATTAAATCTTTCCAGACAAGAAATACTGATTCGATTAAATATTATGATTTAGTCAAGACATGGATGAAAAACACGAATGCTCAGGAGGTTGATGGATTGCCTCGTTCATTTGTCGTAGAACTAGCTCGCCACCCTAACTATATGGCCGTGCAAAAACAAATTAATAACTATGAAGATGAAAACTCTCGATTCAATAAAATCACTGTTGATCTTATTCGCGATGAGCGTTTAGCCCGCTTGAATATGCTTAAAGCTAAGAATGCCTTAACTGCGGCTAAAAGAAAGAAGGCTTCGGCTGAAGATGTTGTAGCTGCAGAAAAACTATACTTAGCTGTTGGTGCAGAACATGTCATTTATGCCAAAGGCCGCGAAAGTATAAGAAAAATGCGCGAAGCTGCCGTCGCGCGCCTTGTTAATGAGAAGCGTGAGCTCGTCACTAAAGCTGCTGGCAATTTAAAATCGCGATATGAGCTGTTTGCTTCAACCTTAGAACACCTTATCGATCAAAATGAAGTTCTATCTTACGAGATCTATTCTGGAGCTGGGGAACATATTCGCTACCAAATGGCTGGCGGAAAAGCAGAGGACAAAGAAACTCGTCGCTTAGCTGAAGAAAAGGGTAAAGCCAGTTATCAATGGAAATTTAAAGAAGAGGTTTGGGAAGATGAAATTGGTCACTTCCGCTCGTCTTTGAAAAATGTATGCCCGAAGGATGACTCCGAAAGTGTACAAACTGCAGAAGCTGCAGAATTAGAATCAAACTAATATAAAAGGAATAGAACAATGAAAAAATTATTTTTAAAAACATTATTAGCTTCACAATTCATAGGGTTTGCTGCTTTTGCTGAACCCTACAATGTTCAACAAGGATTTGATAAAATCAAAACGAATTTTGAAAATTCAAAAGCGAACAAAAACGAGTACAATAAAAATTTAGCCATAGTAAATAATAATGTAAATGAAATTACTAAGGCTAAAAACACAGTGATCAAACAAAAAAATGATATCAGCCAAGAAATTATTAAAAATAATGACTCGCTAAAAAAAGTCATGTTGCAAGAGCGCGATATTCAAAAGCATATTAAAATAGAAGAAGAAAAAATTGCTGCTGAGAACAAGCAAATTGAACAGCTTCAAGCGCTCGTCGAGCAAATCAAGCAAAACCAACAGCAGCGGCAAGCCATTATAGCTAACTACCAAGATCAGCTTAAGGCGACAACTGATGAAAGAACCGCTTGGAAAAATCGTGAATCTGAATTACGCAACCAAGAAGGTGAAACTATAAAGGCTGTACGCACTATCTCGGCTGAAGAGTCAACATGGGCTAATCGCAAAAAAGGTTATGAAATCGAAGTTAAACGTTGGACCGCTGAGGCCGATCGCCAACAAAAAATTCATGACACTTACCAAGGACTCAAAGAGGGTAAATAACTCAGTTTCTGCGCCGTAATACCCGTTGTCGAATCTTGATGAGGATCTCTTCGATCAAATCAATCCTCATCCAACGACAAACAAAAACAAACATTAAGGCTGTAATCGCCATCGTTAACAGTAAGTTCATACCTCTACCTAGACTTCCATCAGGAAAAAAGTCAGCAACTGAGTAATAAATTTTAGCCACATTAAACACAATTAAGCCAACGATGGAAAATTTAAATACATTCAAGAAGTAATGACGATAATTAAACTGGTGGATAAAAAAGTTATAAAATAATAATAACAATATCATATTAATAGCTGCCGTTGCGGTGGTAGAAATCATTAACCCGTGGACTTGATATTTACCCATTAAAAAGGGAGCAAGAAACAAATGAATCCCTAAACTAAATGCAGATATAACTGCGGGGAACCATGTGTTTTTAACGGCATAGTAGGCCGGAGTTAAGACTCTTACTGCGCTTGAAAAAATCAGAATCCAACAATAGGTTTGTAAAATCTGCGACGTGATGAGTACGTCTTCAGGCGTGAAGCGACCCCTCCCAAATAGTAACTGCACTATCGGGTACGCCAATGCATTTAAACCACAAGCAGCGGCAATGGCGATGAGCAATGTCAGCTCTAAATATTTTCGTGACTGCTCAGCCATTTCTTGACGCGAATTTTTTGACCATAATTTAGATAATGAGGGCAGCAAGGCTGTCCCCAAACTAACAGATATCAATGATAGTGGCAGTTCGATCAGACGATCAATATAGTTTGTATATGAAATTGTTCCCTCAGCTAAGCTTGAGGCAAATCGCAAATTAACTATGGTGGTAAATTGCAACAATCCCATACCTATGAGGCCAGGCACCATATTTCTAAAAACCCGACCTGCATCTGAATTTTTAAAGGATAACGTTAATCGAGGTAAGTAACCTTTTTTATAGAGCGAAGGCACAAGTATTCCGCACTGAAGTACTCCCCCGATCACAACTCCCCACGCTAATTGCGTTCCTTGATAGGGGCTTAAATCGCCCTGCTTAAATAGCCAAGAAGCCGGTAAAACGGTTGAAATAACCATAGCCAAATTCCACAAGGTAGGCGCTATGGCCGGAAGCAAAAAATCACCTAAGGCATTTAAAATCCCCATAAAAAAAGCGAAGGATGAAATAAAGAATACAAATAAAAACATAATCTGCGCCATCAACACGGTCAGATTATATTTTTCTGTTTGGGCCACATAACTTGGGTCTAAGACTGTGGATAAAATAGCATGGGGAAACATGACTCCCAACACAGTGATAACCGATAAAATAATGAGTAATATCGTGTACATGGTATTTACTAAGTTTTTTGCCCGGTACTCTGAATCCAAGTGTGCATCCACAAAAACAGGAATGAAGCTTACTGACAAAGACCCCTCGCCAAGTAGGCGTCGAAATAAATTGGGTATACGAAAAGCCGCAGCCCAACTGTCGGTAATTTGTTTCTCAAAAAGCGCCGCTATAAAAATCTCGCGAAAAAGACCTAAAACTCGGCTGGCCATTGTTCCAAAAGCCATTTTTAAGGCATTTTTGATAACACTACCTGCTTGCGTCGTGGACGCGCCTGTGTTAATTCTTTGCTGGTTTGATTTTATATCATTAGACATTATTTATTGGAGGATATACCTTGGCACAGCATAAGTCAGCAGCAAAAAGAGCTCGTCAGTCTGTTAAAAAAAATGCAGTTAATACAGCTCGCAAATCTCGCGTACGCACCGGTGAAAAATCATTACTTAAAGCCATTAAAGACAAAGACGCTAAAGCCGTTAAATCTTTATTGTCAGACTACACAAGTAAAATGATGAAAGCCGCTCAAAAAGGTGTTTTCACCAAGCAATCAGCTTCTCGAAAAATTGCTCGTTTATCGACTCAAGTTCACAAAGCTTTCGGTACTGGCAAATAACGCACACAACAAGACGTTAAGTTTTTTTAAAAAAGCCAAGTTAAATCTTGGCTTTTTTTATTTGTGCCTGACAAGACGAGTTTACTCTGGCCCACTGAAAAAAAGTATGTTGGAATCACCAAATGAAAATAAACATCATTGTTTCATGTGCTTTAAGTTTAATTATCATCAGTTCGTGCCAGTATTTACCCTCAATACCTGGTAACCAGACTTCACAAAAAAATCGTTTTGAAAACGACAAGTCCAATATTCGTAAAGAAGTATTACTTAATATCCCCTACCGTACTCTAGACACGTCTAAATCGATCACAACTTTTGCTTTTGGATCCTGTAATGATCAAAACCAACCGCAGCCCCTGTGGAAACTCATTCGCAGCAAAAACCCTCAACTGATGATTATGATGGGTGACAACGTATACGCTTCAAAACCTGAAACTCAGCCTATCATTGATCAATATATCAAGCTTAATCAAAATAAAGATTATCTTGCTCTTCGTGAAAGTGTTCCCTTTTTTGCGACCTGGGATGACCATGATTACGGACAACAAGATGGCGGGGCAGATAATCCAGAAAAAAATGAGGCCCGCCGCGTATTTGTAAACTATTGGACCTACATCAAAAATTTAATCCCTCGCACTCAGTCTGCCATATACCACAGTCGAATCGTTGGAGATAAGAACAGACGCATTCAATTTATACTTTTAGATACTCGCACCGATAGATCTCCATTAGTTCCGTACGTAGAGCCCACTGCACCTTCATCACCAGTTCCTGAAGCCGCAACAGCCGATGCTTCTGTACCCAATGTTATCGTCGTTAAATCACCTACTCCATTGCTTCCAAAAGTTCCACGCTTCTACAGTCCTAATAATGACCCTAAGGCGAACCTGCTTTCTGAAGCCCAGTGGAAATGGCTTGAGGCCGAACTTAAAAAGCCTGCAGAGTTACGCATCTTAGTATCTTCGATTCAGTTTATCGCTGATGATCATGGATTTGAAAAGTGGGGAAATTTTCCATTAGAAAAAAAGAGACTTTTAGACCTATTAGATAGAAATCGCATCAAAAACCTAGTTATACTTTCAGGGGATCGACATCTGTCTTCAATTGCGCAACTTCAAACTAAAAATCAAACTCTGTATGACATTACTTCAAGCGGCCTTAACAAGCCTTCGCCTGCTGCTCAACCCGAAGTTGATCAGCTTTACACGGCTCCTAGTTTCTTAAAAATTAATTTTGGTTTAGCTGAAGTGGATTGGGTTCGTAAACAAGTCCTGTTTCAAATCATTGATGCTCAAGATAAGCCTCAATTAACGCAAACTATTCGATTTTAATCAATAAATTCCATCGGTATCTACAGTTTGGTAAAATGGAACCACAGGATAATGGTTTAGTAAACTCAATAGAATATTATCTCTTTTACTTTTATAAATAGATTCTTGCGAGTTCGCAAAACCGTGAGCCATATATGAGAAAAATAATGTTCCACTTTTTAACTGAGCGACGCCGGCCACATTCAACGCGGGCACATCAAATAGCCGACCCGTTTTTAAAACAACGCTTTGATTAAATGCCATAGCTTGCGTTGCCTCATACGTACCTTGATCTGAACCTGCTGTTAGTAGTACGTGACCTAAATTAAATTTTAGCTGTTGTGATAAAGTGTTTAAAAATTTTAAAGTACTCAATACTGCAGTACAAGATCCTAGGCTGTCTGTTCGTACGCCCATCCCTGTAATAGCCAATCCTGAGCCTGTATAAAGCTGCAAATCTTGACTTGAAATTTTTAAACGTGACTGTTGAAAGCGTTTGAATTCAGAGACACCACCTAAAGTATTAAACAACATGTCCGCCATATAGTTATTAGACCTTACGTTAATTTCCTTTAAATACTTCAACAGCGGTGCAGACTTAATCTTTACGGTTTGGGTATAGTCTTTAAGATTTATTTTTTGAGCCTGAATATAACTAACATGTTGAACAGAAAAACTTTGAGGTATAATTAAATTCCTTTGAGTTTTATGAGCATAAGCAATGAGTTGACTTCGAGCCTTTACAGTTTGTTGACCCCACCGCTGTGAGTTTAATATAATATTTAAATTCTCTATAGATTTATTTATACCAACAGGAACTTCCGTAAGATCTACGTGTGGATCCAACAAAACTGAGAGATACACGCGTGTGGTCTCGTCTATGATCAGCCGTCTGATTTTTTTTACACCATGTTTATTGAGCTCAGCCATAGCGTAAAGCATTTTTTCAATATTTAATACTGGGTCGTAATTAGCTCGAAAGTAGGCGTCGTATTCACCGGTTTCGCTTCCCACCTGTTTAAGATACCATATATTTTCAAACGTATAGTAGGGACCAAGCTTATCAATCGCATAAGCACTCAAAAACATCTTAGATAGCGACGCCAAAGGATATTTTTGAGAGTCTCGTACACCATTGTATTTTTCAGCATCGCCGTCGACTGACTCGCAATAAGTTACTCGTGAGTCATCTATCCCTGGTATAGACCTATTCATAGCCTTGGAAGATTTTAAAATTTGGGTATCTACCGAATAAATAGGCGTACCATCATATCTCTTTTGGACTTCGCTGGATTCTTCTGTAGGTGATGTTTTATCATTGGATCCCTCATGTGGTTTCAGCGTTTCCGTTGAAGGCTGACAAGAGAAAAACAAAAACGTAGCCATATAAATTACAAGTTTTTTAGTACTGTACAAACGATCCCCCCAGGTAACTCTATGAAAGTAAAGCATCTGTACCCGTCTGGAAAGTGTTAGTATTTTGTACAGGTAGAGTTTACAAACCTACGTTTCAATTGACATTTTTAGACCAAAAACTGAATATCCCCGTATGTCTAGAACGATCTATGAATATAAAGTGACCTCGATTGTTGATCATACGGCTCAAATCCGTGAACTTTTTTTAGAGCTCATCAATCAGCCAGAATTCAAATTTAAAGCTGGTCAGTTTGTTATGCTTCATGTTCCGGTAGAAAATAGTAAACCAGCATTACGAGCCTATTCAATCGCTTCCTCTGAACACGACGTTAAGAAAATATCATTACTGTTTAAATATGTAGAAACTGGAAAAGCCTCAGAATTTGTGTGGAAGCTAAAAGGTGACGAGATTCTTAAATTCACGGGCCCGTTTGGTAAGGTCTTTTTCCAAGAGCCACCCACCGAGCAGGTGGTTTTTTTGAACACAGGAAGTGGTTTGTCGCAACATATGTGTTTTCTACTTTCCAAAATGGACCAGTACCCCAATTTAAAATATAAATTATTTTTTGGAGTACGGTCCGAAGCCGATATTTATTTTGAGTCAGAACTAAAAAAAATTAAAGAACAGCTTCCCCACTTTGAATATTCTTATGTATTAAGTCGACCTTCATCAGAGTGGACTGGACTAAAAGGCTATGTTCAAAATCATCTTTCCTCTTTTGATTATATAAATACTCCAACCACTTTTTATCTATGTGGAAATGGCGGAATGATCCAAGCCGTTAAACACCAATTGATTGAAGTGGATGGCTTAGAAAAAACTAAAATTTGGTCGGAGGCCTTCGACTAAATGTCAATATACTCATTGGCCGTATCTAAGATTATCCTAGCGGCCATTATATGGGGTCTATCTTTCACTTTAGTAAGATGGTCGCTCGAAAGTTTTAGCACGGCTCAACTGTTGATTTGGCGTCTACTGTTTGCCTATCTTATCGGGGAAGCTTTACTCTTTATATTTAATCGAAAGATATTTTATGCTTCGCATTCAGACATAAAGAGTGCCAAGTATGTGGGGATTGCTTTAGGGTTGTCTTTGCTTTTTCAGATACACGGACTTAATTATACGACAGCGACGAAATCTGCATTTATCACTACTACCTATGTGGTCATGATTCCATTTTTTGCTTACATACTCTTAAAGCACAGCCTGCAAGTAAGAGATCTTTTTCTTGCTTTGTTAGCCGCCGTAGGAATGCTCTTTCTACTTGATTTGCTTGGCTCTTCTGGATTTAGCATTAAAGACCTTAACTATGGCGATATGCTTACAGTATTTTGTGCGGCCACAGCCGCCATACAAATTATGCTTATTGGTGTTCACGCTAAAAATAGCGTTAGTGCCTTTCGCTTTAATAATTTTCAAAACTTGTGGTCATTTCTAACGATTATTCCTTTTTTATTTTACGAAATGAATTATAAACAAACAAGCCTATGGCCCGCAGAAGTAACACAAAAGGCTTTACTTGGTTTATTAGCATTAACTTTATTGGTCAGTGTTTTAGCTTTTTATCTTCAAGTCAGTGGACAAAGAACTGTGTCCATAACAACTGCGGGGATGCTTTGCTTACTTGAGGCGCCTTTTTCATTTTTCTTTGCTACTTTATTATTAAGTGAAACCATCAGCCTAAGTCAGGCCGCAGGAGCTGGTTTGATACTTTTAAGCGCATTCCTTTCGACGTATTTTGGCAAAAAATTGTAATGTTTTTAAAATACTGAAATTAAGTTCTATTTAATACTTCATATAATCATGCCTGCACATCAGCACGCCTTAAAGTTGCTTTAAGTACTTTGGCACAATGATCGCTTAACATCTATGTAGGGGCTGAGCCCAACTGGAAAGTTGGACTCAGATAAAGGGGAGATATATATGAAAGCATTATGTGTTTTTTTTATGTTAATAACAGTAACACGCCATGGGATAGCCCAATCTTCGATAGGGGCTTTAGCCGTTGGGTTGAATATGAGAAAAGCGGCTATCACTTCTGGTATAAGGCCTGAAGCGTACGATAAAGTCATTCGATACTATAGCAAGTACTACAACCAAATAGAAAATAAAAAAGTCGTTTCATTTATAGATTTCAGTCAACCATCATCTAAAAAAAGGTTTTATGTCGTTGATCTTTCTAATGGTAAAATCAGTAAATACCTGGTCGCACATGGGAAACTGAGTGGTGAGCTTTATGCGACAGATTTTTCCAACAAACCTGAGTCGAAGAAAAGTTCTTTAGGCTTATTTAAAGTCCAAGAGGAATATCGCGGGAAACATGGCCCTTCACTACGAATGGATGGGCTAGAAGCCACAAATTCCAATGCGCGCATGCGAAGTATAGTTATGCATGCTGCGAATTATGTATCGCCGAATGTCGTTCAATCCACTGGACGTCTTGGACGCAGCTGGGGGTGTCCAGCGCTTAGCCCTAATGACTGGACCGCCGTACGCCCTCTTATCCGAAGCGGCAGCATACTTCTGGCTTACAGATAATAATTTAGACTTTTTGTCGATCTCATAAACAGTTTGTGCAACAATAAAGTATCTTCAACGAATAGCCGACAGACTGGCTATGAAGGTACTTTTATTATTGGCCATTTTAGCTGCCCTTTTGTCCTGCTCGCCAAACTCATTTCAATCCGAAATAGGCTCATCAACAAATTATACCTCTTCAGGCGACGATGATATTCCTCCCGATCCTGTTTTCAAATTTCAAGCCTTAGAGTGGGAAGCAACCAGAAGTGGATCATCTGCATGGTCTAACCACATTTATGATGTTATTCGAAATGAAGAACCACAAATGCTAGGACAAAATGTCGCTGATGATATAGAAAAGTTTTGTCCTAAGTACCGCACGCTAAATGACAATCAACGTCTTAATTTTTGGGGACAACTTTTTGCCGGTATGGCAAAGTTTGAAAGCTCTTGGAATCCGGCGACTCGCATGATTGAAACAACGATGGGCATAGATCCCGTCACAGGACAACAAGTGGCCAGTGAAGGGTTATTGCAACTGTCTTATCAAGATGAACGCAGCTATGGATTTAACTGCGGATTTGATTGGAACAGGGATAGACTTCTTGGTGTTAATGATCCAAGAAAAACTATTTTTGATCCCAAACTTAACTTAAGATGTGGCATCAAAATTATGGCTCGACAACTTAAAAACAAAAGAGCGATCTCTCTTTCTAGCGGAGTCTATTGGGCAGTATTAAAGATTGATGGACGATACACCAAAATATCAGAAATATCTGCTATTACTAAAAAAATCACTGCGTGTGTTAGGTAGTTCGTTGGAGTATCTCGGATCGAGGAGCTACGATAATTGTGTCCGGAGGCAAATCTTTCATAACAACTGCATTGGCTCCGATTTTACACCGATCTCCAATATGAATTGGGCCTAAAACTTTTGCCCCCGTGCCGATCATCACGTTATTTCCAACAGTAGGATGACGTTTTACTGGATCAAACTTAGTTCCACCTAAAGTGACTCCATGAAAAATCACACAATCATGACCAATAATCGCCGTTTCCCCTATAACACAGCCAACGCCATGATCAATAACTAAACGCCGACCAATTTGAGCTCCGGGATGAATTTCAATTCCCGTAATTGTACGTGAAACATCCGCAACCAAACGAGCTATAAAATAAAGTCTTATCCTATAGAAAAAATGAGCTACACGATGAATGAGCAAAGCCCGGGGTCCTGGATACAGAAAAAAGATCTCCAGCAAAGACTTGGCTGCTGGATCATAGTTTTTATATGCACGCAAAAATTCAAGCATTACAACCACTTTCCTTTTAGATCATCCAAATAAAAATATCTTTCAAAGTACTCGTTAAATCTTGACCACTTTTCGCCGCTTTGTCTTTCCTGTTGAACAAAATTAAAAACCTGATCTATTTTTGAATCAAAATCGTCCACCATGGCGACCATTAAAGCCTCGGGAAACATCGGTAGCTTAGGAGACCCATATTCAATTTTTCCATGATGTGATAATATAATATGTTTTAAAATCGTTTTTAAATCTTCGGGAAATCCCAAGATTTTTTGTGACTTCTTATCTACCAGTTCACAGGCCAGGTTCATGTGGCCTAACAGCTGACCTTTTTCAGTGTAAAATATCTGATCTTGCGTCGTAATTTCTAATTCCCAAATTTTACCAATATCATGAAACAGAGCCCCAAATAAAAGCAAATCTCGGTTCAGAAAACTATAATGGTTCGAAACGAACTCCATAATATGACAAATTGAAACGATATGCTTTAGCAAGCCACCACGGGTCGCATGATGCACTGTTTTAGCCGCTGGGGCTTGCATAAGTTTAGATTTAATTTCTTCATCTTGCAAACAATCTAAACACAATTGTTTAATCGGCAAACTTTGTATCGAGTTTACTATAAAAATTAACTTAACATATAAAACTGACGCATCAATTTTTTCTGTTTCCAAGATATAGTCTTCTTTATTTAAATTCAGTCCAGCAGCACTTTCTAATTTATGAATAATAAACTGTTTTTTCTGATTATAGACTTGAACGATGCCCTTAACTTTAACTAAATCACCGACCTCAAAAACAGAATTGACAGCTTCTACGTTATCCCACAGACGCGAATCAATTTGTCCTGACTTGTCCGCCAATAGAGCCGTTAAAAATATTTTACCGTTTTTACCCACTCCGAGATGCTTGTCTTTAACTATAAAAATACGCTCTGAAATCAGATCTTTATCTGATAATTCTCTTAGGGGTATTGGTGCATTACCTTCTGAACTCATAAATCCTTACTTACCCTTACTGTTGTTTATATAATGAAGAACAATAAAAATCAGGGTAACGGCTATCTTTAACATGTAAGTGACTTAAATACACCTTATTACGATCACGAAAAGCGAAAATAAAAGTTCCAGACACTACATATAAGTGTCTTAACTGAGTCGTATTTAGTTTTAAATAATTAACTTCTTGCAATGAGCTAAAGCGGCTTTTCAGATGAGCCATTTTTCCACATCCTAACCCAAACTCTTCATTATCTATTTTTCGCTGAGGACTATCACTTAAAAAGTACAACCCTAGTAAGCTAGGCAATTCTTTAAACTGCTCAGGTGGAAAACTTATCGAAAATGAGCCTTGGCCCTGAATATAATCCTTAAAGTCGAGTACGCCGCCTCCCACTGGAAAGTTTAACTGTAGCGCACCTTGCGTTGCTGACTTCAAGATCCCGCTTTGGGTATATAATATAACTTTTAGAGGTGAAAACAAATACACAGATTGGAGCTGTGAGGGCTCCTTTTGAATCTCCATTTCTATTTCATCAAAAATGCTTTTAGGAATTTTAAAGTCGTTGGCTTTCGCGGTTATAGCTATTTCGTCAACCAAAAGAGGCTTCTTATAAATAGAATCACAGCCAAATAGCTGTGACAAAAAAACTGCACAAAAAATAATTTTTAATACTTTACTCATTAAGCAATGCCTTCACTTCCAAGTAGGGCAAAAAATCATGACCATGAACTGCATCTTTATTCACTATTGATCGTATTTGAGATTTATCTCGAGGTAACTTTAATAACATCAGTTGTGCCCAGTTTGCAAATAAGGCCTTCTCTTGCTGTAAGCTTTGTGCATACTGAGTATCTATTGCCGTAGGGCGGTCCGATATATGCATAAGCAACAAATATAATTTCGAAGACAAATGTAAAGTCGATATGTCTACAGTAGACTCTAATGCGTAATTATAGTATTTATTAAAATAATTTAACGCTATTTCTAAGTTGATTTGATCTTTTGAATCAAACAAAGTCTGGTGTTTTTTATAGGTTTCAAAAGCCACCTCATATTGCCCTTTTTCAAGTAAAAAATTAATGTTCATCATAATTTTTTTGTCCGTACTAAGTCCCTTGGTATATTCGTCCATGATATTTTTAAGATTATCCCAATGATATAAATCTGATATAATTAAATTATTAATTTTAAAATACTTTGAAAAGGCATGAGGAAATTGGACAAACTGTTCATAATATAATTCTGAAGTCTGATTCTTTTTCGACAAATAAAGATGCAACAGCATTAGTTCTTTAGAGAAATCGACACGTTTTTGAATATGTCCATCGATAGCCTTCAGTGTCTGTGCACTATCGACATTATTATTTTTGATTTGACTTAGGACATGGCCATAAAGATAGCGCCCATGACCATACTGATCATAGAGCTCTTTAAAAATTTTAGAGGATATTGCATACTTTTTTTGATAAAAAGAAAATAAAGCATTATTTTCTTTCACATCTTGTGATGACGGATCTAGGTCAATGGCCTTCACTAAAGCATCTTGTGCATTTTGCGTGTCACCTAAGTTATATGCTTTGTACACTTTAAAAAGCTGATACTGAGAGTTTCTTTCGTTTCCCTCTAACTTGTCGGTCGTTACCAAGTCCAAAATTTGCTCTGGATGAATGGCACCAACCGCTTCAAGCTTCGGCCATAATGGAATTATGTCTACCAGCATTTTTTCATGTGTCGACTGGGGAAGCTTTTTAAAGGCCTCCAGGCTTCGCTCATCTTGGCCATACAAATTGTACATACGAATAAGTTGAAAAAGATTTTTCTCACTCCGACTTTGCTCTGAGTTATTAACATAGTACCAGATCGTTCCAACTAAACCTAAAAACACTGCAAAAATAATAGAGATTTTTAGAGCTGTATTACGACGAACCTCTAGTGGTGTATCCTCGGGTTTAACGTAAGCAACTCTATTTTGCTGACGAGGTGCTTGCTCAACTTGCACGGGGACTGATGGAGCGATGTCTACTTCGCTGAAGTTCATATTCGCATCTGTTGAGGTAGCCCCTCCCTTGGTCGTTGTCTTTTGCAATGCGGTTTGAATAGTTTGGGTAATGTCTGATTTTTGATCCCCGCTTGTCCTAACGCTTTCGACAAAATTTTTAAACTCAGGCACCTCGCGAACATACGACCAACGCATTTCCATATCTCGGATTTCATCGATGAGCGAAATTTGTTTTTTAAGTATAAGGTCTTCGACTTGCTCATACGAATAAGGACCTAAAATCTTGGAATCGGATTTAATAAGCCACTTATTTTTTGCACTCATGTTAGAATGGAGATTTCGTCAGTAAAAGTTTCAGATCGTCGTTAGTTAAAAATAAACCCGCACCACCGAAAACCGATTGAGTATTGTTTTTATCTAAAATGTCATTATATCCAGCCATAATATATACACCATACTTAAATTGATAACTTACGTTGCCGCGCAACTGAAGGTTATCGAAATCAAAAGCATCCACCGAAGCCTTCAAGCGACGGTTAGGTAGCATACGATAATCAAATCCGACACCCCCCGTGTTTTCAATAAGACCGCCGCGAACAGTAAAGTCGTAAAAATTCTTTGCAAAGTAGGCAGTAAGTTTCGTTTTACTTTTGTAAGTGATCGTTTGATCATATTCGGTTGTTCCACCGGTTCCCGTTGTATAAGTATTTGTTTTTTCTACAACACCTGCTGGATCAGTAACAATACCCAAATAATAATAACGATCTAAGCCCGGCTGAATCTGAATACCAATTGCAGACTTCGTGTAATTGACTTTATCCATATAGTAGCCATGAAAATCGACCGCGGTTGATACGCGATTTGCAGTGTCTAGCATTCCGCCCAGCCCCTCAATAGCTGCCGCCACTTCATCCGCTGTTTTTTCGTCAGAGATCAGCTTGCCGATAGTTCCTTCGCCTCGATTGATTTTACTTGTAATATCTTCAATATTTTTCATCGACGTGTCCAAACGCGCCAATGTTGTTTTCCACGTTTTCTTGAAGCCCTGATCGGATTCGTCGTTAACTAAATCATTCACAGTTTTAGTAATACTGTTGAGCTGTGACACCACTTCAGAAATTTGATCTTTGTTATTATCAGAAATTTCTGCAAAGTTTTGCGTAAGCTTCTCTATGTTTCTTACTATACGACCTAAAACATGTGACTGAGTTCCATCATTTGTTATGGCTTCATTTAGATTTTTAGCGACGTCTTTTAATGACATCGTTATTTCAGAAATTTGCCCCATCATATCATCAAGGCCGCCACCAGTTTTTACATTTATAATTTGTCCGTCTGACTCTAATTCAGGATCATTCGGGTCACCTGGTGCAATTTCGATGTACTTATCCCCCAAAATACCGCTGGCCTTCATTTCTACATAAGCCGAGCGCGTCAGTCGTAGTTCTGATTTAACAGTAACCTCAATACGTGCTTTTCCATCTTGCAGGCGGATGTCCTTAATAACGCCAATAGGTATACCCGCTGAGCGAATAGCCGAACCCTTAATTAGACCGCTGGCATTAGGAAGTAAGAACCAGGCCTTTTTAGATCGTCCTAAGTAGCTGGGGTCATCGCTGACCTGCATAGACATGTAGGCTATGATACCACCAATAATTATTACTAATGCGCCTACTTTAAACTCAATCGCGTTGAATAACTTCATTAGTGCTTTATCCCTTTATTAACAAATCTTTTAACCAACTCAATATCACTTTTGAAAAAATCATCTGCCGTTCCCGACAACAACACGTTTCCTGCGTCTAACATCACGATATGATCCGCGATTCTAAATGCTGCGGATAGGTCATGAGATACCATTATAGACGTAGTTCCCCCGCCTAACTTGTGAGTCTCCAGTATTAAATTATCTATCATTTCAGTCAGAATGGGATCTAAACCTGTGGTGGGCTCGTCATAGATCAGAATTTCTGGATCTAAGGCGAGGGCTCGAGCTAGACCCGTCCTTTTTTGCATTCCCCCAGATATTTGACTAGGAAGTTTACTGTAGTGTTCGGGATCAAGCCCTACCATCATTAATTTCTTCTCGGCAATCGCCACAACTTCTTCTTTAGACAACTCGCGACGGTGCTCTTCAAGAGGAAAACAAACATTTTCTAATACAGTCATATCGTCAAACAGGGCTGAGCTCTGAAACAGAACGCCATAACGACAGCGAAACTTGGTCAGTTCGTTATCATTTAACGTTGAAAGGTCTGTTCCTAAAATTTTAACTTGCCCGGAAGTGGGTTGATATAACCCCAGCATGTGTTTTAGCAAAACACTTTTTCCTGTTCCTGAAAACCCGATAATAGCGGTGAGGCTTCCTTTCGGAATTTCCAAATTTATTCCCTTAAGGACATATTTGTTTGCGTCAAAGCTTTTCTTCAAATTGATAAGCTGGATCGCCAAAGTATTATTTTTAATTTTATCCATCATGAACCAATCCCTGTCATAAGGTAAAAAATACGAATCAAATTCATAAGGAAGTAATCCAATATAATAATCCCCACCATACTGTTAACAACTCCCTTGTTCGTGGCTTCACCCACTCCTTTTGCGCCTCCTGTAGTATTAAACCCACGGTAGGTACAAATAACCGAAAAAATAATTCCAAAAATAAACGCCTTAAATAAACCCTCATTAATATGGTAGACCTCGACGGTTTGGCGTATTTTCTCAAAGAAAATAGCCTGATCTAGTCCGACGATTTTAATACATAAAATCCATGAGCCAAACATCGCCATAAAATCGAAGAGCGCCGTTAACAAAGGCATGCAAATCGCGGCGGCGACTATTCGGGGAGCCACTAAGTATTGCTTAGTATTGACCCCCATAACATCCAGCGCATCGATTTGTTCATTCACTCGCATTGTACCCAAGCGTGCGGCCATAGCTCCGCCAGCCCGCGCGGCCACGATGAGACCAGTTAGAACTGGTCCTAGCTCTCGAGTGATACCCATGGCAACAATGGGGCCTACCAAGTTCGTCGCATTAACTAATTTAAATCCCAAATATATTTGAAATGACAACGCTAGGCCTGTAAAAATACTGGTTAATGTAATAATCCCAACTGATTGGTTACCTACAAACTCCATATGTCGCATAATTTCTGTAAATCGATACGGTGGTTGAAAAATGAGAACTAAGCTACGCCATGCAAATACAACAACTTCACCTACACTAAAAATTGATTTTTGAATTTTGTTTAATAAGTTGCTTATTGCTTTCATGTCCACGCCTCTACATAGCTTCTGGGAATCCTAGAACTTACAGAGGTCAAAATTTCATAGGATATAGTTTCTGCCGTTCGCGCAAAAACGTCTGCACCCTGATGCGGGCCGAAAAGCTCAACCTGCGCCTCTGACCAACTCAACGAATGATCTAGTGATGTTAAATCGACCATTGTATAATCCATACAAACTATTCCACGGATTGGCACTTGCTGCTGCATAATAAATATTTGGCCTCTGTTAGATAATGAACGATGAACACCGTCAGCGTATCCCATCGGGACAACTCCAATCACTGAGTCACATGGGGCTTCCCAAGTCGCATCGTAAGACACGGTTTCGCCTTTTTTAATTTTGCGTATGCTTTGCAAACGCGATCTTAACGACATTACAGGTTTTAAATTGAGTTGCTGCTGAAGCTGAGCCGATGACACATATCCATAAAGCATTATACCTGGGCGAAATCCCCACTTGTATATATTCATTGCAGAGGCTAATTCCAAATTCACAATCGCATCCGAATTAAGTAAATGGACGACAACTCCAAAGGATTTAAATAGTTCTGCCAAATATAATAACTTCTTCGCTTGCTGACCGGCCTGAGAATTTTCCTGTTGAGCCAAATAAGCGGAGTGTAAATGGGACATTAAACCTTTAATTTGTATTCGCCCATTATTCTTTAAAAATTGCAAAACAAAGTCTGCCTCTTCTATATCAAAACCAAGACGATTCATACCCGTATTAAACTTAACATGAATGTCTAAAGGTTCTTGAGCAACTTCTGCCAAAATATCTAATTGTTCTCGTTGGCTAACCACAGGAGTCAATCGCGCCTCTACAATTTTTTTCGCTCCTGCACGATTAAATCCACCAAAAACTATAATATCAGATTGAATGCCGGCTTCACGCAACTGCAAGGCCTCTTCAATCAAAGCGACACCTAACGGCAGTTGGTAATTTTTTAAAATTCTTTTTGCCACAACTACAGCCCCATGTCCGTAGGCATCTGCTTTTATCATGGGACAAACAAAACGATCAGCCCCTGCTTTATTCATTATAACTGAAAGGTTATGATCTAAATTCTTTAGATTTATTTCAGCAATACTAGGGCGGTATATAGTATTAATCATTCAGTCACCAAAAAATCTGGTTGATGTTGGGGACTGGCTTTAGACAAACAAATTTTATCTCCACCTTTAGCCGCAATAAACTTCATGGCCTGTTCGGCGGATGTATTAAGATCATCTGCCGTTGACACCAAGGTAGGATACTCACTAATCCCCTGACTTACTGAAACCCGTATGCCCATCATTGAATAGTTTTCTTTATTGAGCGCCTCACGCAAGCGCTCTGCACGAATGACGGCCCCTTTGCGATCACAATTAACAAGAACAAGAGCGAATTCGCTTTCTGTTGTTCTGCATAGATGATCTGGCAATCGACTTGTCTGTTTAATAATATCTGCAATTTTTTTTATGATTTCGTCAGTTGTTGCTCTTCCTAAAGTCGTCTCTATTTCTATAAATTTGTCTATATTTACCTTAAGCAGTGATAGTGGAGACATAGTTCTTTTAGAGCGATCAACTTCTTTATCTAAAATTCGCTTATAAAAAAGTTGGTTGTAAAAGCCCGTCAACTGATCCTCGACATCCATGTATTTAGGCTGAGATTCATACATTAAGTTGGTGTAGACTAAACCCATCAATGAAAAATCTTCTGCCGCTTCAGGTGTAATATCCTGTGGAGAAATCATCAAACCTTCAATTTGATTTTTAATTATTAAAGGGATGAATTTGATTTGACTGACGTTAAATTTTCCTAACAAATAGTTCTCAAATGCCGCTGGCAATTGACCCTGAAAAATTTGCGATAGAAATTCTTTATCCTGCCCAGGTACCTTGAACGAAAGCCCCTCTACCCAGCTGTCTGGAGCTTCGTGTTGAGAAACGCTGATAAAAGTTTCTATTGTAGCAATATACTTTAAATACACCCAACTCTGTTGATCAGTTTGTTTATAAAAAGTATCTAGAAGTTCTTCCTTGGACGCGCAAGATTTATACTCAGAAATACGCAATTGATATGGGCGCACTTTGGGACTAGATCTTTCATTTTGTAAAGTGAGCTGCGTCTCTTCGTACTGCTTTTGTGCCGTTTCATACAAGTCGTAAAGATGTTCATTTTGATAAACACGGTACAAAATCTCCACCAACAAGTCACAAGCATTCAAAATATATGAAGCCTTATTTTCATCTTCATGTGCAAATACTCCACACAAGTTATATTCATTGTATTTCGCAAATGAATTCATATTCTGCGCTGGGCTAACAACCAAAAGACGCGTTTCATTTGAAATGCTAAGAATTTTAGCGAAGAACTCATGAACAGGTATAATCAATGTGGCCACGTCTAGTATGACAATATGAAAAGGATTTTTTTCGAAGCGGTCGTATAAATCCTCGTGATTAGAAAAAAGGTCTACCTGATAATTTTTATTTTTTAAGTTTAATTTAAGCTGGACTCCGAACTCTACATCCTGAGAAAAAATAGCTATAAAGAAATCTGATGCCACTTCTTGTATATTCATAACTTTTGCGGCTTTCTTACTTTTACTTCCAAATGATCAAATTTTTTCTCTGGCTTAGAAAAATGAATATCAGGATTTTCTAAAATATCTATGTGCTGATCAATTTTATACTGCTTTGTTTTGTACTCTTTATCCAGATCAATGGAAGGCATTGGTGCCACAGTCGTATTTTCACCCACCGCTGTTGGTTCATCATCAGAGTCATCCAACTTAAGAATGGCATCAATATCAATTTCAGTTTCTTGGTC
The DNA here is from genome assembly GCA_022843825.1 of Pseudobdellovibrionaceae bacterium. Lineage (GTDB taxonomy): Bacteria > Bdellovibrionota > Bdellovibrionia > Bdellovibrionales > Bdellovibrionaceae > Pseudobdellovibrio. Next base: position 4,852 of record JALHMX010000016.1, on the reverse strand, counting down.
GATAATTTCAATCGGTGGTGAAATATTTGTTACCTCATTTGTTTGACCGCGGGCCTCCATATCCATTTCAATTCTAAATATTGACCCTCGCGGTTGGTTTTCAATAATTTTAATATCTCCACCATAACGTTGAACTATACTTACTGTTTCGGGTAGACCCAAGCCTTTATGTAGTCGTTTGTCTTTGGTTCCGTAGAACGGTTGCCAAATTTTATCTGTTATCCCCGGCTCAACGCCATGTCCATCATCTATGATGTCAATATTCGTAACCTGATTACTCAGTCCCTGAATATCATAAATATTTATCGTGATATTCTTGGCTTGTGCTTCTATTGAATTGGAAATTATATTCTCAATGGCTCGCTGAAAACGCTCTGCATCTACTTTATGCTTGAGATACGATCCATATTGTTTTTCAATCGCTGCGCCATTCGCCGAAATTTTTTCCTTAAGTGACTCCAAAGCCAAATCTACGACTTCTGCTAAAGATAAAGTTTGCAGACCTTTATTAACTAGATCTTGTGGGGTTATTTTGTCCAGTTGAACTGTCGTCAACTCCTCTTCTTCATCTAACATGAAATTAGCCCGGTCAATGGGAGCCACCGTTACATCAAGTCTGTTCTCGGCTATCGCCTTGTCCACTGGTAGCGACTTCGGCTCTTTTCGCACCTCTTCGAAAACCCTCTTAAAAATTTCCCCTTTACGATGCTCATTGCGTAACGGCTTTAATGCATAAAATAATAATCCAATTAAAATTAAGGCAAAACCAAATACAAAAAATAAAACGAACATGGGTATATAAATTAATTCTTTACCCACAAGTTTTGGGGAGTAAGATATGATCGATAAGTTCGACGCCCTTATTTGGTCTTTATCTATAAGGTATTTTTTATCACTGAGCTGGCTTTCTTGTGTTCTCGTTGCTATGTAGTCTGACTGCGTGTGGCTTACGACAATAGAATCGTTGGTCAGCAAAACATTCGAGGCTCTTCTATTTCTAAGGGCATCAAAGTATTTTTGGAAATATGATGCTTCTCCAATGAGTGCGACCGCTTGACGTGAATTTTGTATCTTGGCATCAGAAAAAATCAAGGATAAAAATTTGCCTCCCTGCTTATTCTGAAAAAGTTGAGCATGAATATCTTTATTAGAAAAACGACTGTAGGCCAATGCCTTTTGAACATAATCTGCGGACCAATTGGCTGCAGGTGTTCCTGACCTTACATACAAATTTTTAATTTTGTAATTGCCTTGAGTTGAAATTTCCAACTGCACCAATGCATAAAATGGACTTAGTTGTACCCAATTTATTTTACTTTCATCAATTCTTCCCTGATAAGATGAAATAGTGTTTTTAAGCTGAGATAACTGGCTGGATATAGTCGTCTTAAGATTGAGAGTTTGTTGATGAATCTGATTCTGCACCAAAGCAGATCGCTCATGCTTATAATAATCATTTAGTTTCCAAACGACAAAAATCAGAATAAATACAATTACACCAACTATTGCGTATACGTTTCTTAACTTCATTAACTGCTGCATCCTTGCTTCTTTTATTGTAGTTTTGTTTTTATTCGAGAATCAACTTATCAGTTTGATTTTTTTGAAGTATTTGCCTATTTTGAAGAGATGAATAAACAAACCATTGAGAGTGATATTTTAATTATTGGATCCGGGCTGGCCGCAATCAGTATGGCACTTAAGACAGCCGAAGAGTTTAAGTCTGAAAATCTGAAAATCACTCTTATTACTAAAGACGTTTTGCAGTCGGCTAACAGTGCCATGGCTCAAGGTGGCGTGGCTGCAGTAACGTCATCGAGTGACAGTTTTGAATCACACATTGCGGACACTCTGTCTGCAGGGGCTGGCCTCAACGACCTTGAAGCGGTGCGAAATGTTGTTTTTCAAGCGCCTGATCGCATTAAAGACCTTCAAAACTGGGGGGTACAATTTGATGCAGATGTTACGCGCGAAGGGGGCCATTCAGAACGTCGAATTGTGCACTTTGAAGATCAAACCGGTGCAGAAATTCAACGAAAACTTTTAAAAAAGTTAGCTGAAATGCCCCAAATTCAAATTTTCGAGAATATGTTCGCCATTGATCTCATTGTTAATAAACAAACTGATCCCCACTTTATTGGAAAAACCCGTGTGGTTGGCGTATACGCTTTAAACAAGCTGACCGGACATGTTCAAATTTTTTCTGCAAAAAATACTGTTCTGGCCACGGGCGGCGCGGGAAAGGTCTACTTATACACATCCAACTGGAGCGGTGCTACAGGTGACGGGATTGCCATGGCCTATCGCTCAGGCGCTCGCATAGCAAATCTTGAGTTTATGCAGTTTCACCCTACCTGTCTCTATCACAAAGAATCACGAAACTTTTTGATTACTGAAGCTATGCGCGGCGAAGGCGCCGAGCTGATTACAGCCGAAGGTGAAAAATTTATGAAGAAGTATCATCCTATGGGCTCGTTAGCTCCTCGAGACGTAGTTGCCCGTAGTATCGACGCTGAAATGAAAAAAACAGCAGCACCCTGTGTTTATCTAGACATCACTCATAAACCCGCCAGCTTTATTAAATCACATTTCCCTACGATCTACTCAAGATGTTTAGAGTACGGCATTGATATCACTCAGCAACCCTTACCTGTGGTTCCAGCCGCTCACTACCTTTGCGGAGGCATACTGACGAATATCCACGGAGTTACCGACATTGCGGGGCTTTATGCTATTGGGGAAGTGGCCTGCACCGGACTTCATGGGGCTAATCGTTTAGCGTCCAATTCACTGTTGGAGTGCTTAGCCATGTCCCACAACGCGACTATAGACATTAAAAAAAACTGGAATGAAACAGTAGAAGAGTTCGCTTCTACGAAACCAGCAGCCCCCTGGAAAGAGCCCGAAGAAACTAATTCCGATGAGATGATTGTCATCACTCATATGTGGGATGAGATTCGACGCTTAATGTGGAATTATGTAGGTATCGTGCGCTCAACTAAAAGACTGAAACGCGCACAGCATCGACTCCAAAACATTTTAAACGAAGTAAAAGAATATTATTCGAATATGAAAATCCATAGCGACATTATTGAACTAAGAAATATTGCAGTAGTTGCAGATTTGACCGTAAAATGCGCTTTAAAACGCCAAAAATCCATTGGAATTCACTATTCTTTAGATTACCCTTCAGAAAGTACTCCGCCTGATTCCAATGTAACTCAGAATACTATTTTACTTCGAGGTATCTTATAATTATGTCACGTACAAATGCGCATCCATCGTTAAATCGAGCTGAAAAATTTTTTAAGGGCTCTGACGATACTAAACTTTTTTTGCAAACTTGGGAGAATCCACAAGCAGAAGCCACCATCCTTATTACTCATGGGCAAGCCGAACATTCGGAATGTTATTTGCGTTTTATTCATGGAGTGTCCCAACACCTTAATCTTAATTTTATTGCCTGGGATATGCGTGGGCACGGCAAATCTGATGGACAAAGGGGCTACGCTAAAGATTTTAATAATTATGTCTCGGACTATGAGCTATTTGTTCAAGAAGCTTTAAGTCTACCTTTTAGGGGTAATCGACCAGTTTTTGCGCTCGCTCACTCCATGGGAGCCCTGGTCCAAACTTGCGCATTAGTGCAAAACAAATACTCTGAATTTAAGGCCCAAATATTAAGCGCACCCTTGTTTGGATTGGACATTCCCATTCCGCCTTGGAAAGAGTCTGCAGCAGGCTTAATTCAACAGTTTGTCCCCAAACTGACATTAAGTAATGAAATTAAATACGAATATCTTACTCGAGAAATCGAAATTATCAAAGAATACGAAAAGGATACTTACCGCCATAGCAAGATTTCGCCTGCAGTGTTCTTAGGAATGAATCGAGAAAGCCATAATATGCTGACGCGGGCCCAGGAGATTCACCTGCCCACCTATCTAACTATGTCAGATAGTGACCCCATTGTGTCTACTAAGGCTGCAATCACTTTCTTTGAAGCCTTAGGAACACAAGAAAAAAAATTAAAAATTATCAATGGGGCCAAACATGAACTTTTTAATGACACCTGCCGAGAAGAAGTCTTCAAATCAGTTGCGGAATATTGTTTACCTTATATAAAATAAGAAAATGAACAAGTTTTTACTTATTTTCTCCGTTATATCTTTTATGTATTCCTGTTCAATACAAACCGTAGTTCGCGACGGAGTACCGCCAATACAAGTTTATGACTATGAAAAAATTGTCGACCTTAAAACTCGCAATATTGAGTCCTATAAGGGTATTTACAACCAACTTAACGTATCTGTTACTAAAATTGATACTCAGATGAGTGAAGCTGTATTAGCTCGATCCGCGCAAATCTATGAGTGGGATAAAACGAATTACCAGAATGAAAAAATTAAATCTGAAAAAGATTTGGCAACAAAGTCTGAGTATTTCATGAGTTTCTATACTCCTGAGCGAGCCCATAATAATTTAACTTCACTGAAACCGCTATGGAGAATTTATTTAGATGTTGCAGGTCAACGCTATGAGGGCCGTGTGGTTAAAGTAAAAACCCCGTTGGCTACTTTACAGGTCTTGTATCCTTACCATAATCGATTCTCTTCAGCCTATACGGTTGAATTTCCTATTCCCACCACGCAGATCGAAAATCAACCTCAATTAATGACAATCACAGGGCCTAGTGCAACGGTAAAACTGAATTTCTGAAACTGATCCCTTACAAGGTGCAAAGCAATCCCTAACCTCTCCTTAAGATATTGGATTTACGGATCATTCTTTACTTATCCGGATTTGAACGCGCATTAAGTCTACTTTAATGCGTATGCTTGGCTTGCAATTG
>JALHMX010000015.1 GCA_022843825.1 Pseudobdellovibrionaceae bacterium | reverse complement strand
TAAATCCTGATTCCGTATTTAGAAGCCGCTTTATTTAAGATGGACTCTATTATTTTTAAATTCTTGGTGATTCTAAATGATCTGCGCCCGCCTGCAAACTGAGATCGCAAAACAAAATGAATGGGTTCTTTGGTGTTAATGGGGCGAGGGGTCTTTCGCTTGCCAACTAACAGTGATCCTCCGAAGAAACGTTTATTGGTTTTAGCGGGAATAAGTAAAAGCTGCTTGGATTTCATAAATGATGCCTCCTGATCTGAGTAAAAGTAAAAAAATCTTATATTTAAATGCCAGTTGAGCTGTATAAGTCAGCGTTAACTAATTTTTAAACGTCACTTTTAGTCACAGGAATGTAATTGCAAACTTCAGATTGGGGCGAGGGGGTGCAAACCTCGCTACAAGGCGCGAAGAAAACGGCCTTCGGAAGTAAAATGCCGCAGAAAAGCAGAGACATTAGAATTTAAGCTGGAAAATGCGAATAATTTATAAATTACAAATATTAAGTAATTAAATCTGTTGATTGGAAAACGAAGAAAATCGGTAGCAGCAAGTCCATGCCATATAACAAGCGTGAAGAACACTAAACCCGATCGGTACGACTCCACAATAGATGATCGGCAAGCACTAACCACGTCATGGCTTCAACCACAGGTAATGCGCGCGGAACGATGCAAGGATCATGACGGCCAACCTTAGCAACATCTTTAATTGAAGACGTCGGTTTAAAAGCCACATTGAAAATAATATCCTCACCAGTAGAAATACCGCCGCGAATGCCGCCGTAGTTTGTTGAATCTGCCGCCGAGTGAAATTCTGTTCCTTTCATCGCTGCTGCAGAAAATCCAGCACCGAATTCAAAGCCTTCGACAGCTCCCAGTCCTAACATCGCGCTAGCTAGATCGGACTTAAGCTTATGAAAAACGGGCTGTCCTAAATTTACCGGTGGGTTTTGTATTCTGCATTGTACGATGCCACCATAGCTTTCGCCCTCAGTTTTAGCCAGTGCTAAAAACTTTTTAATATTTTCAGGCAGCTCTTGAGCTGCATCAAGTTTATGAGGACCAATTTGCGTAGCGCCAGCAACTACTGAAGTCTTCAGTTGTTGCGATTGAAACAACATCTGCGCGAACGAGCCACCTATTACGCGACAAAGAGTTTCACGACCTGAAGAGCGACCACCACCACGATAATCCGCATGACCAAATTTATTTTTCCATACGTCATCAGCGTGACCAATCCGCGGATTGTTTTGTATTTCCAGGTAGTCTGATGAACGTTGATCTGTATTTCGCACCAAAACGGCTAGCGGCGTACCCAAGGTTTTTCCCTCAAATACTCCGCTCAAAATTTCATACTGATCTTTTTCATCGCGAGAAGTGGTATGATCGCCTTGGCCTGGCTTTCGACGTGCCAAGTTTTTTTCTAATAGATCAAGGTTTACCTTGATCTGCGCAGGCAATCCATCAATCACTACCCCATAGGCTAGTCCGTGGCTTTCACCGAAGCTAATCACTTTTAAGCGTTCTCCAAAAATATTTGCACTCATAGAACATCCTTCCAAAATTCTCTTTGATGTCGAGCTTGTTCTAAGAACATCTCTAATCCGGAAATATATTTAATATTACTTCTTTTGGCATACTCTAGACCCATTGAATTGTCTGTATAATTTAAATCGATCACCCACTGTGGCTTCCACTCCGGGTAAATTTCATCAGGAAAACGAATCTCTTTCGATCGTGGGGCCCCCCAAATAACCACTTGGGGATTTGATGCCGTTTGATAATCTCTGGGCGCACCGGTACGAGCTGCATAACAGTGGAGGTTCGGCATTTCGCTTTTTAGTGCAGAGATCACTCCCCCCCCGCCCCACAAGACAATATCCTGATGAATAGTTTCCTTTGGAAGCTGTTGAAGCAGTTTTTTAAAACCGAAATGATCAGTCGATGCCCCAAGCCATTTTTGATCTTTGTATTTTAGTGAATTGTAATTTCCAGCTACAGTTTTTAACGGACTGGTGACGGCGGCAAATTTTAAACCAAGTTCCTGCAAAAATGAAATGCCCTTTTCAAAATCAACTTCTTGTAGAGGAACTGAAAGAACCGGACATGAAATATATGCTCCCTGCTCTATGGGCGTTCTAGAGTGATAAACTGGAAAACCCAAAACGCCTCCAAAAAAATCTTTTTGCTTTTGCAGATAATCCAAACACTCATACAACGACGGCTGATCCGCAAGCGCGCTCGCGCCTTTAATAAAATTAATTTTCTGTTTTGGTGTCATAATCAAACGAAACCATCCAAAGGAATTATTTTTATTATTTGAGCGGGGAAGAAAATTTCTAAATTCTGGATCATCCTGCTGCCAACGATAGCCTTCAATCAATTCAGCCCAGGACTGAATCATAGGACACAGTTTTAAATGCTGACCTCGATAACGTCCAAGTCTTTGCATGCCTTCAGTCAATGACCCTTCGTGAATAGAAACAATATTTCGCTGACTTAAATAGGCCGCTGCAGGCTCTCCAAGCTCCAAAGCCCAATCATAAATGACATGGCTTCTGCGATAACTCATTAAAGGCTCATGGGAGCGGTATGAAATAATAATATTTTTATCAGTGTTTTTTTGTGCGATTTGAATAATTTCGTCTACATTCAAAATATCTGTTCTTAGTTCAAGATTTGAAAATCGCATCTCCCAAGAATTATTTTTAACTACTGTTATGTAAGGTGATATAATTTTGTCATTCGATAGAATAGTCTTTTCAGTTGCGTTAACCTCGCGAATGCCTTCGGGCATATGATAAATATAATCAGCTCGTGCGAGGAATTTTTCTTGGCGATGGCAGTAAAGTTTTAAAGAGTCCTCTAAATCACTAAGTTCTACATTAATTTGTGGACGATTCAAAAAAATTCGGCCGTCTTTATCCGTTGCACGTGAAACAAAGACCACCTCGATCTCTCTCGGTATTTGATCAACAGCGAAGCCTCCACCCACAGAAATTACAAACTCAGGCAATGCAATTAACTGATCAAAAATCTCCTTCTCGTAATGTCTAAACTGAGGCTCTCCCTGTTCGGAAAATATTTCGGAAATTTTTTTTTGTTTGTTTGCTTCAATTTCTTGATCTAAATCGAAATGCGAAACTGTGGGAAAATAAATTTGGTGTCGGCCCAATAAGGATGTTTTTCCAACTCCCCGATGCCCCACCAATACACGTTTCATGTTTCTAATCCGATATGCTGATAAAACTGAGGATAACTTTTGTTAATAACCGAAGGCTCAGAAATATTTACCGGAAATTTTTTAAGATTTAATATCGCCGCAGCCATGGCCATGCGATGATCATGCTCTGGATCAAAAAGTACATCTTTCTTAAATAGATACTCATGTTTTGAATTGCCTTGGATTTTTATACCGTCGTCTAGAGGTTGTGCTTCAAATCCACACTTCGTCAAAAGCTCGACGGTTTTTGTAATGCGATCAGACTCTTTATATTTTAATTGATAGGCACCGTACAGATGACTATCACCATCTGCAAATGCGCACAGCACACTAAGGACAGGAAATAAATCAGGACACTGAGAAATGTCAGCCTTCAAAGATTTAAATTGGCTTTGATGCTTAACTTTTAAAGAATGATCTGTTTCATCGAACTGAATACCCATCTGCTGAAAGAACTTAGTAAACTGCATATCAGGCTGAGTACTGCTGTTTTTCCAATTCAAAATTTCTACCTCACCGGAAAGCACTCCTGCCGCCACCAAGGAAAATGCAGAACTGACATCAACTTCACCTACTAAAAGCTGCGCTGAAACAGTTTGATGTTTTTTGTAAAATAAAGAGTCTTCAAACTGAATAGCCTTAATTCCGCTGTTTTCTAATATTTTCAGCGTGTATTTATAATAATCTTCAGATGTAAACTCACCCCCGAGTTTAATATGCAAATCAAAATCAAGATTTATTGCACTTAAAAGTACTGCAGATAAAAACTGGGAAGACTCCTCAGTAGAAATTTTTAATAAGGCTTTGGGCTCTTTCCAGCCATCAGACTGAATCCAAAAGCCATCTGGTGTTATCCCCGCGCGAACTCCGAGCTGAGAAAAAATGTTCAGTAACTCCGACTGGGGACGAGACAGTAAAGACGACTCTGCTTTTATAAGAAAACGTCCTTTTTCGCGGGATAATCGGAGTGCTAAAAATCGAAAAGTTGTTCCCCCCAAGCCCGCATAAAACTCCGTACGGCCGGCAGATAAATCTTGCATGGCTTTTTGTAAGTGATGAACATCATCAGAAGATGAATAACCCTGTATTTTTAAGTTTGCTGAAAACGACTGAATAATCAACGCGCGATTCATCCAGGATTTTGAACTATCCAAAGTTCCTGAAAACTTAAACATTAAAGCTCCCGTTGTTGCCGCAGAACTTCGGTTACAATTTCATTTACCTTTACAGTTTTAACTACAACTTTACCTAAGCTTTTAATAAAAATAAAATCAATGCCCTGATTAACCTTCTTTTTATCTTGTAAAATAACTTCACGAACTTTTTGACCTGGAATTTGAATAGCTTGCTGATATGTTAGATTCGCTTCAATAACAAATAGTTTTTCAATTATTCGCTGAAACTCACTCCATTTAATATATTTTTTCCGTAAACTAAATCGCAAGCTGAAAAGAATTCCGAAGAATACGGCCTGACCGTGGGACAAGTTATGAATAGCTTCAAAGACGTGTCCCATCGTATGTCCAAGGTTTAAAACTTTTCTAAGACCTTTTTTCTCATATAAATCTTTTTCTACAATGTTGTATTTTCCCGCTATTAAGTAAGGCAAATGCTGATATAGAGATCTGGAGTCTTTTTCTATTTTGAAAAACTTTTTGGGTTGATTAATCAGACAAATCTTAAGCGCCTCGGCAAAAGCGTTATTAAGTTCTGACTGAGGAAGTGTCTTTAACACTTTTTCACATATATAAATTTTCTCAGCTGGATAAATGGTTCCAATTTGATTTTTCACAGAGTCTAAATTAAGCCCGTTTTTTCCACCATGCGCTGAATCGATAGCCGCTAGCCATGTTGTAGGAATCAATACCAGCTTACGACCTCTCTGATAGGTAGAGGCTAAAAATCCCACAAAGTCTCCGACTGTGCCGCCACCTAAAGCGACAAAGTTCAGATCCGAACCACCCAGTTCGTTTGATCGAACCATGTTCTGCACTTGTTTTAGGACAAATGAGTATGAATCCAATGTTTTTAAAGACTCGCCCGCATTTAATGCAATTCTATATTTAAAAGTCTCTACCCAACTTTTTATAAATGGGTGCTGAAGAGTTTTATCGTCATACAATAAAATTGTCGTTTTAGAAAAACTGCGCGCCGAGGGAAGATTTTTTATGTATTGTACTGATTTTTTTAACATTCTTTAAAATTAGCCTGACCCGCCTTCAATATCAAGCGTTACGGTCACTTTTCCAGTGGCCAAACTTGCCTTTCGTATGTTTTAAATAGGCTTCTTCAAGGAGTTTTGTATGAATAAAATTAAGGTGGCTAATCCCGTAGTAGAACTTGATGGCGATGAGATGACTCGCATTATCTGGAAATTCATCAAAGATAAATTAATCCTTCCTTACCTTGATATTGATATCAAATACTTTGATTTAGGCATGGAGTACCGTGATAAAACCAATGATCAAGTCACTGTTGATGCGGCAGAGGCCATTAAAAAATATAACGTAGGCATCAAATGTGCGACCATCACTCCAGATGAGGCCCGCGTTAAAGAGTTTAACTTAAAACAAATGTGGAAATCTCCAAACGGAACAATTCGTAATATTTTAGACGGAACTGTATTCCGTGAGCCCATCATTTGTAAAAATGTTCCTCGTTTAGTTCCTAACTGGACAGCGCCTATTTGTATTGGCCGTCATGCTTTTGGTGATCAATACCGCGCTACTGATTTCGTCACCAAAGGTGAAGGTAAGTTGACCATTACTTTCGAAGGCAAAAATGGCGAAAAAATTTCTCATGAAGTCTATAACTTCAAAGGTGATGGAGTAGCTTTAGCTATGTACAATACCGATGAATCCATCAAGGGTTTTGCTCGATCATGTTTTAACACAGCCCTAGTAAAAAAATGGCCGCTTTATTTATCAACCAAGAACACCATCCTTAAAAAATATGATGGTCGCTTCAAAGATATTTTCGAGGAAATTTATCAAAACGAGTTTAAAGCTAAATACGAAGCCGCAGGAATTACCTACGAGCATCGCTTAATTGATGACATGGTCGCCAGTGCATTAAAATGGAATGGTAATTTTGTATGGGCTTGTAAAAACTACGATGGCGACGTGCAGTCAGACACAGTAGCCCAAGGTTTTGGCTCATTGGGTTTAATGACATCTGTTCTGGTCACTCCAGATGGAAAAACTATGGAGGCTGAAGCGGCTCATGGAACAGTGACTCGTCACTACCGCATGCACCAACAAGGTAAGCCGACCTCTACCAATCCGATCGCTTCGATTTTTGCGTGGACTCGCGGACTTGAGCATCGTGCCAAGTTAGATAACAATCCAGCATTAGATAAATTCGCAAAAACTTTAGAAAAAGTTTGTATTGAAACAGTTGAATCCGGAAAAATGACAAAAGATCTAGCGGTTTGCATTTACGGCGATAAAGTTCCTGCAGATAAATACTTAAACACTGAGCCTTTCTTAGATGCTATCGATAATAATCTTAAGAAAGCTATGACTCTGTAAATCAATTGAATCTTTTTCAGGTCTTTAATGGTTCTAAGCAGTTCGGAACGAAAGTTCTTTTTGACTCTGTCAAGTTCTCCATCAACCAAGGGGAACATGTCGGCGTTATAGGACCTAATGGCGCTGGTAAAACGACTTTGTTCAAAATTATTGTTGGTCAGGAAAACTTTGACTCAGGTGAAATCACTAAATCAAATGGCCTACGCATTGGTTATTTAGAGCAAGAGTCCGAATGGAATCTAGAGCAGACCGCCGAAGACTATTTAAGTCAAAACTGCACCACTGGCCTTTGGGAGCTGAAAAAATTAGGCTTAGACCTGGGGCTGACTGAAGAGGATTTCAAAAAAAATCTTTCCGCCCTTAGTGGTGGATATCGCATGCGTATGAAATTGCTATATCTGATTGGCTTAGAGCCTGATTTATTAATGCTGGATGAGCCCACGAATTTTTTGGATCTTGAAAGTATTCTGGCTTTAGAAAAATTTTTGCAAAATTATAAAAATGCTTTTTTACTTATTTCCCATGATCGCGATTTTTTAAGACGAACCACTGAGGCCACCTTGGAAGTTGAAGATACTGATGTGACTAAATATCCAGGTAACATTGACGATTATTTTGAACAAAAAGAACAGCTCAGAACGATACTTATGGCTCAAGCTGCTAATTTAGATGCCAAACGAAAACATATTCAAGATTTCATCGATCGCTTCGGAGCAAAAGCGACGAAAGCGCGTCAGGCGCAAAGCCGCGTGAAGCAACTGGAAAAAATGGAAACCATCGAGATCAAAAAAGCCCCGGTGAAGGCGCGGATTAATATGCCGATACCAACACCGACTGGAAAAGAAGTTCTTTCGCTAAAAGAAGCTAATCTGGGTTATGGATCAAATACCATTCTGAAGAATGTAAACCTCAGAGTGGAAAAAGGACATAAATTAGGAATCGTGGGCTTTAATGGAGCTGGTAAGTCCACCCTACTTAAATCCTTAGCCGGTCGACTTCCCTTAATCCAGGGTGAGTTAAAATATGGTCACAACGTTGATATTTCTTACTTTGCTCAGCACTTAACAGAAGAACTACTAAACGAAGATACAGTTTTAGAAGCACTACAAAAAAAAGCTCACAAAGAGTGTATGGCTCAAGATATTTTAAATATTGCTGGATCGCTTTTGTTCTCTGGCGACAATGTTCATAAAAAAATTAAAGTTCTTTCCGGCGGAGAAAAAACTCGTGTAGCTCTCGGACAAATACTTCTACAACGGAAACCCGTCCTACTGATGGATGAGCCCACCAATCACCTGGATTTTGACACAGTCAATGCCCTTGGCGAAGCCTTATCCGAGTTTGAAGGTTCCGTGATTATCGTCAGTCATGATCGTACTTTTATCCGTAAAGTCTCTTCCCAAATTGTAGAGATTCGCAATGGCCATGTAGAGCTTTATCCCGGGACTTATGACGACTATTTATGGAGCCTTGAGCGCGGTGCGCTTAAAGAGCGCTATCAGCATCAAGATCAACAGCAGCGTTTAAATACAGTTTCCATAGAAAAAACTGAAAACAAAAAATTTAACTTTAAAGAAGAACAAAAACGCATCAACAGCGAAATCAAAGAGTGTGAACGCAAGATTTTAAAAACGGAAGAAATTTTATTTTCGCTGAATGAAAAATTACAAGCCTTAAATACTTCGTTATTAACAGCCACCGGGCCTCAGGCCCAGCAAATCGCTATCGAGTCCGCGCAAGTTTCTCAGGAGATTAACAAGACTGAAGAAAACCTGCTGACCCATATGGAGAAGCTTGAAGAGCTGAGTAAGTCGAAGCTTTAGTTTTAATTGTGGACTGAATAAGTGAACTCAGCCCATCTCCACTTTCCGTGAGCCTTGACAGCCTGGATTTTAAGTCCCTTCTTCGGTTCTTATTTGGGCTTCATTCCCCCATGGCAACGAGACGCGCAAACACGATTACAAAAGAAACTCGAAATTCGATTAAGACCTATAAAATTCTAGCAAGTATTTAACGATCTTCAGAAGTAATAAAATTACTTTAAAAATAATTAAAGTTACCGACCAGAACTGCCGATTCTTACTCTGTCTCCTCAGACAGTGTTTAAAATCCGCCATACGGACTCCTTTCAAAAAAGAGTTGCCGTAAGGCTCTTAAAGCAGAGATGAGCTAAGTTCACTCTGCTTTTTGCATTTTAATAACCAATAGATTAACCGCTACCACTTCACCGGATCGATTCCTTTTTCTGCTAACCATGCATTAGTTTTGGAAAAAGGACGTGAACCGAAAAAACCTCGATGTGATGATAGGGGCGAGGGGTGAACACTTTTAATAATATAATGTTTGCTTGAGTCAATAAGCTGTTCTTTTTTCTGCGCAAAGGCGCCCCACAGAATAAACACCACATGTTCACTTTGTTCACTCACGCTCTGAATAATTTTATCAGTAAAGATCTCCCAACCCTTTTTTTGGTGAGAAGCCGCTTTGTCTTTTTCGACGGTTAATACCGCATTTAATAAAAGTACGCCCTGCTGGGCCCATTTTTTTAAGTTTCCTGATTCAGGTATTTCAATACCGACATCCGATTGTAGTTCCTTTAAAATATTTCTTAAGGAAGGAGGAAATCGCACTCCGTCCTGCACCGAAAAACTTAAGCCGTGGGCTTCCCCGACACCATGATAAGGGTCTTGTCCTAAAATAACCACTTTCACATTTCTTAAATCGATCAAATTAATAGCTTCAAAGATGTTTTCCTTGGCAGGAAAGATATCCTTTTTACTTTTGTATTCGAGATCCAAAAAATTTTCGAGTTTTAAGAAATAATCCTTGGAAAGCTCTGCTGATAAGGCTTTCCTCCAGCTGGAGCTTGCAATTAATTCTGCTAGACTTAAATCCATATCATATTGATACACTAATTTTGCCTTAAATTAAATATCTTTAATAAGGTCCTAAGACGTAGAAAAAATCGCCATTTCAGAGTATAATAAAAGGACACCACCAATAACTGGAGGTCCTATGTCTAACAACAACTCTTCCCGATCTAAGAAGAAGAAAGACTTAGCTGAAACCCAGTATCAGTTGATAGAAACTGACTCTGAAGTTAAATCTTACATATACCAACAAGTCGCTGAATTAAACCCCTACGTCACCGCAGATACTGTTGTCATGGTTATCGCACGTGACCCTAGGGACTTAAAAATCGATCCTCAGGAGACTGATGAGGAGAACATTCGGCACATCAAAGAGCTTTCTGAATATAAACATCGAATTGCAATTATTTTGCAAGAAGATGGAGCTTCTTTAGAAGCCGAAGCCTACCATGACGATATTTTCGAGGCGATCAAACTGGCCAAAACAGGATTATTAGAAAGGTTGGTCGAGTTGCAAAACGAAGTCGATAAAGATTTAAAATCGGACGATCGTTATAAAGTCGCTTTAAAAAATAATCGCCAATTACACTAGAAGTAAACTCAGTGTGGGGACAGGGCTAAACGCCCTGTCCCTTTTTTTATTGTCCACCGCAGCAGACCTAGGTCTAGGCTGCAGAGGGGGTATTGACTTACACATAAGTTACAGTGTAACTTATGTGTATGAAAAAGCTCCTCCCTCCACTTACAGCTAAAGAAAGATCAGTCCTTGATTTCATCGAAAGTGAACTTACGGAAAAAGGTATTTCACCTTCCTATCAGGAAATATGCGATCATTTTGGCTTCGCTTCTTTTAATTCGGTTCAGAATTATCTTAAGCAGTTGTCAGCCAAAGGCTATGTGGAATTTCCACAAAATCAAAAACGCGCGATTCACATTCTTCATTCGGCTAAAGACTTTCATAAAAACCTGGAAGAGCGCCTTAATGCAGAAACCGATAGAAACGATTCAGCCACCACATCCATTCCTTTTCTGGGCCGAGTCGCCGCTGGGTCACCGATTGAGCGCGTAACCGATAATGAATTTATCCAAGTGCCTTCAGAGTATATCAAATCACCGGGTCAGTATTTCGCTTTAAAAGTGGAAGGTGATTCTATGATTGATGAAGGTATTTTAGACGGTGATTTTCTAGTTGTGCTTTCTCAAAAAGCAGCTCGCGATGGTGATCTGGTCGTGGCCAGCATTGATCAAGATTCTACCGTAAAAAGATTCTTTCATAAAAAAGCCTCAGCTGGGTCTGGAGAAAAACAAATCGAACTTCGCCCAGCCAACACCAAACTGAAATCAATGTGGTATTCACCAAGTGCCGTAGAAATTAAGGGATTAGTTAAAGCCTTGTTCCGAAAATACTGATCTACTTCTTTTTAATAAAATCTTCAGCCTGCTGACCGAGATCTTTAAGATATCCTCGAACAATATCATAGTCCTTATCATTAGCTACGGTGAAGTCCGTGATGTGATACATATCGAACATGACTTGCTTACCTTCAGGAGTTTTCAAATATTTAACCATGGCGTCTGCTAGCTTTTTTTTGATTTCTTCAGGCAAATCTTTTCTAAAAACGAGAGGATCGTTGGGAATAGGCTCTGTGAGTTCCAAAATTTTAACTTTTTCATAAATATCAGGGAACTGCTTCCGAACAACCCAGCGAGCATCCTTAGGAGTTCCATCTAGATCCGCTGGCGTGTAAAAAGTGGCCCCAGCAGCGACTTTTTTCTGATAGACTGCTGTTACAACTGCATCATGACTACCAGCAAATATCTTCTCTTTTACTTTTACATTATTCTTACTTAAAATTCGCATGGGGAATAAATACCCTGACGTAGAAACTGGATCTACAAATGCAAAGCTTTTTCCGTTAATTTCTTTGATCGTTTTAGGCCCATCTTTATGCGCGATAATTTGCCCAAAGTAATGTTCACGGCCGCGGTTAACAAGTTTAAGCCGCGGCTCCACGTCATACTTTTGCTTGGCAATAAGATAGCCAAAAGTATTAAGTATTGCCGCATCAGCACGACGTGAGCCAAAGGCTTCAACTACAGCAATATAATTTTGCGGACGCTCGACCACTACCGACATTTTCATCTCTGCTTCAAGGTACTTCTGAAGTGCTTTTCCTGTAGCATCCAGCGCTAATAAATCCTGCGCAGGAATTAAATAAAATTTTACTGGATTTTCTTTGCTACCAATCTCTTTAGATTTTGTACAAGCTGCGAATAAAATGACTAGAAATAAAACTGATCCATAATTAAGAATTTTCATAGGCGCAACTTACTTAATGCGGCGCCAATGATCAATTAAAACTATTTTATTGTAACTAATATAGTTACCTTGACGCCGTTAATTTAGACCTCACATTAGTGCTGAAGCAGTTGCGTCTGAATTGTTCAGGCCAATTTTTCAAGAATAGGAGACGCCATGTCAATGCCAGTAGGAGCAATTCCTATACTACCTTTAAAAAACACAGTGATTTATCCGGGCGTAACTCAAACTTTAAGAGTTGGGCGTGACAAAAGTATTAAAGCGGTGGACCAAGCCATTTTAAAAAATCATTGGATACTAACAGTAACTCAGAAGCATCCTGAGCAACTCGTTGATAAAATTGAAGATTTATACGACGTAGGAACGCTTTGCAAAATTGAATCGGTTAAAGGCACCTCGGACTCAGGCTATTTCATAGTCGTGCGGGGCTACTATCGTATGAAAATTACTTCTTTCAAGCCTGAAAGCGAAATCTTTGAGGCTTACACTGAGCGGCTGGATGATACAGTTGATATCAATGAATCGACTCAACTGGCCCTGCTCACCAGTCTGCGTGAAATTTGTATCTCTGTTCTAAAGCTGGTTCCTGCAAATACAGATCAAATTCAAGAATTGGTCTCTGGTTTGGAAGACCTGGCCTTACTATCCCACTTGAGTGCGGCTAACTCAGAAATTTCCCTTTCAGAAAAGCAAAAAATTCTAGAAATGGTTAATATCAAAGACCGAGTAATGTATTTACTAAATCTCCTTCAAGAATACAAAGATAGTTTAGAAGTTCAACTTGATATTAGAAACAAATTGAGCAACAAATTAGGCCAAACTCAACGCGAACATATTTTACGCGAGCAAATGCGAACAATTAAAGAAGAGCTTGGAGATGGAGAAGAAGAAACTTCTATTATTGATGATTACAGAAAGAAAATCGATGAGCTTCTTCTGCCGCCTGAGGCATTGGAACTAGCTAAGCAACAGCTCAAAAAAATCGAAAACTCCAGTAGTCAATCTCCTGAATACCAGATGTTACGCTCTCACTTAGACCTTATGGTTTCATTGCCGTGGAGTAAATCATCACAGCAAGGTGATTTTGACATTAATCAAGCGGAAAAAATATTAGATGCTGATCATTATGGATTAGCTAAAATCAAAAAAAGAATTTTACAACACTTGTCCGTTTTAAAACTTAAAAAAGATAAAACAGGATCTATTTTACTTTTTATTGGTCCCCCTGGAGTAGGTAAAACATCCTTAGGACAAAGTATTGCACGTGCCTTGGGGAAGAAATACCAAAGAGTTAGTTTAGGAGGAGTTCGTGATGAATCAGAAATTCGTGGCCACCGTCGCACTTATATTGGTGCACTTCCTGGTCGAATTATTGCTGCTTTAAAAAAAGCTGGTGAAAATGATCCCGTCTTTGTATTGGATGAAATCGACAAAATGTCGCGCGGTTATTCTGGTGATCCCGCTTCAGCAATGCTTGAGGTCTTAGATCCAGAACAAAATATCGCATTTGCAGATCATTACTTAGACACTCCATTTGATTTATCAAAAGTATTCTTTATTGCTACTGCTAATAGTTTAGAAGGTATTCCACTGCCATTGCTTGATCGAATGGAAGTCATAGATCTAACGGGGTACACAACATCTGAAAAATTTCATATTGCGAAAACCCATTTACTGCCAAAACAAATAGTCGAACATGGACTTAAACCCGAACAACTTCTGATAAATGATGAAGTGATTTTAAGAATTATATCTCACTACACGCGTGAAGCTGGTGTGCGCGAACTTCAAAGAAAATTGGCGCAGGTTTGTCGCTTCACTTCTGAGAAAATTATACGCGGAGAAAATTCTGTGTTAATTAGTGTCGATTCATTGGATGAGATTTTGGGAAGTGAGCGCTATCAAAACGAAGTCACTGACGTCGTTGCTGCCCCAGGCGTCGTTACAGGATTAGCTTGGACTCCTGTCGGTGGTGATATTCTGTTTATCGAGACAGCTTTAGTTCCTGGAAAAGGAGAACTTATTATTACGGGCCAGCTTGGTGACATTATGAAAGAGTCAGCGCAGATTGCTAAGTCCTTAATTAAAGCACGCATGGCGATCCTGGCGCCTACTTTTGATTTTACTAAATTCGATATTCATCTTCACGTTCCGTCCGGAGCCACGCCAAAAGATGGCCCTTCTGCAGGCATTGCTTTACTAAGTTCATTGGCTTCACTAGTATCTCGACGAGTCGTCAATCCCAAAATGGCGATGACAGGTGAAATCACTCTGCGCGGCAAGGTAACGCCTGTCGGCGGAGTCAAAGAAAAAGTCATTGCTGCTCATCGCGCTGGAGTAACTGAAGTTATTTTAAGTCAAAAGAACGAAAAAGATTTAAAAGAAGTTCCTCAAGAGGTATTGTCTCAGATTAAGTTTCACTTTGTGGAAAATATAAATGAGGTATTATCAATTGCTTTAGGTATGAATTTATTTGATTGGACAGATGACAATCTTTACGCTCAAAACAATTTAATTCCTTATTCTCACAGTGAAAGTTCTCAGAACGACAACTCATAAGGAGTCATTACATGGTCAGAATAACAGCAGTCTATCAAGGAAAACTTCACTGCTTAGCCACACATGAACCTTCAAGATCTGAACTTGAAACTGACGCCCCTAAAGACAATCAAGGTCTTGGTGAAAAGTTCTCTCCAACGGACCTTATGGCTACCGCCCTGGGGACTTGTATCTTAACGACCATCGGCATCGTAGCTCAAAGAGATAACGTAGATATTAATGGTTCAGCCATAACAGTCGAAAAAGTCATGAAAGATAAGCCACGAAAAATTGCGTCATTAAAGACGACGATCCACATGCCCAAAAGCATTCCGGAAGACTATCGTGGGAAGGTCGCACATGTAGCCAATGCTTGTCCTGTAAAAAAATCTTTGTCTGCAGACATAGAAGTTCCCGTCGAAATTATTTACGACATATAAGGAAGATATGAAAAAACTGACAATATGTCTTACAGGATCTACAGGAGCAGTTGGTAAGGAAGTCCTTTCGATCCTGAATTCTGACAGTAATATTGAAAAAATTATTACACTGACACGAAATCCGATTGCGCCCAAAACTAAAGAAGAAAATCTTAATCCTGATTTTCTAACTTTAAATTTTTTAAGAAATACGATCAAGGCGGATGTCTTTATATGCTGTCTAGGTACAACAATTAAAAAAGCTAAATCAAAGGAAGAGTTTAGAAAAGTAGATTACGATTATGTTGTCAACTTTGCTAAACTGGCCGAAACTGTAGGGGCCAAAAAACTTATTGTTGTTTCATCTATGGGGGCCGATGCAGATTCCCGCATCTTCTATAATCATGTCAAAGGTATTATGGAAAAATCAGTGGCCCAAATGAATATAACGTCGATTGATATATTAAGACCCTCATTACTTTTGGGATCACGAAAGGAATTTCGCCTTGGTGAAGCTGTCGCCAAAGTGACTGCGCCCGCTTTTAAATTTTTACTCATTGGGCCCTTAAAAAAATACCGACCTATTGCTGCTAAAGACGTAGCTCAGGCCATAGTCTTAAGAACTTTTAACCAAGAGCGCGGCCTAAATATTTTAGAGTCGGATCAAATTGCAAAGCTACTTACCTAACTAAACTCTCAGCTTGAGACAGCAGAGTTAATTATATTGTATAACTTTTTTTCGATAAAAAAATCATTCTGATTTAGTTTTTATTTTATGTTGGCGTGCCTTATCCTGGTTTTAGTTATCAGAAGGAGTTTACATGAAAAAGACCACCTCATTAAAACTGGCGTTACCTTTGGGGCTAATGAGCGCTCTGTTAATGTCTTGTGAGGTTAAGCTGCAGCAGGCTGACTCAGAGGGAATATTACAGACTCAAATGACATCTGGATTAGCAACTCTAAAAGTAGACGTAAATAGATATGCATCGAATAAGTTAGTTTGCGATCCTTTTGAAACACCACAAACAACGACGACGACGACTTATGAACAAGGAATTATGGCCAGCCTTCATTACTTAGATAATGGTATGCCTCGTATGTACAAAGCCGGAGATTATATTCAGTTTGGTCGCAAATCTGACAAGTCGATTTTCCTTGCAGATATGAACGTGCGTACTCGTATGTTTACCGAAGGATTCTCTACCCCAAGTGGAGAGGTACTTAAAAAAGATAGTGGCGAAAAACTTATTGAGTTTTTTGGATTAAAAATGACAACCAATATCGTATTGGCAGCCGACGACGAACCTGGTTTATATGAGTTGGCTTTCTTGGCTGATGATGGATCCAAACTCATTCTTAAATCAGGCGATGGCGATGGGGCTGATGAAGTACTTATTGATAATGATGGTGACCATCCCACGCGCATGGGATGTGCGAACAGAGTGATTCGTATGGACAGACACGCCATGCAAGCAGTAGAAGTCCAATATTATCAAGGACCACGATATCACATAGCGAATGTACTTATGTGGAGAAAGGCAACCACTGCCGGTGAAGATCCAAGCTGCGGTAAACTCGGTAACCACATGTATTTTAATCCTGACCAAAATTCTGCACCCCAACAAGCTTTCATAGACTTACAAGCTCGCGGTTGGAAGGTCTTAAAACCAGAAAATTATATGATCAGCAAAACTAAAATTGACTACAATCCTTGTACAAAGGGAACCGCACCAGTTATCACTGATTTCCGTGAAATTGAAATCGGACAAACTGTAGCTGACTTCCGCTGGACGACAGACATCCCCGCAACGTCACAGTTACAATTAACCAACATGAGCACCGGAGCAGTAACTACAACGGTGTCTGACAACCAGTTACGAACTGACCATCATGTGTCTTTAAGTAATTTGCAGCCCAATACTGAATATAGAGTTCAAGCGATCAGTGTCTCGGAAGACTTAGGACGAACGATCAGCAATGAAATAATTATCCAAACTCAGTAAGAATACGGACAAGGCCAGAGAGTTACGTGACTGAAACTCTCTGGCTTTAATTCTGAAGGTGCCAGGCAACCAAACTGTAAACGGCGCGGCAATAATCTTAAGGAAGCAGTGGAGCGTTTTTTAAATTTGTATTCGAGGCTTGAAGTAACACAATCTGATAGCCTTTTTTCTTCAACTGCACTAAAAACTCTGGCAACAACTCAACAGTCCTTGCATGAACGTCATGAAATAAAACCAGTCCCCGTCCTCGCCGATCCAACTGTTCTAAAGTTTCGTTAATAACTTGGGCATTAGTTCTAATGGTTTTATCGGCATTAATTTTTCTCCAGTCATTAGAGTCAATTGACCACAAAAAATTAGCTATTTGATAGCTTTTCAGAAACTGATTCATCTCGGTGGTTTTAGAGCCATACGGATACCTAAAAAATGGATCGATCCAACCAATAGTCTCAATTATTATTTTCTGTGTATCTGACACTTGTTTAATTTGCTCTTCTAAACTTAACTGTGCAAAATTAGCATGATCCCACGAATGATTTGCGATGGAATGTCCGCGTGCCGCTAGATACTTTGTAATTTCCGGATAAATTTTAACCTGTTTTCCTAATTGAAAAAAGTGCGCCTTAACTCCAACGCGCTCTAGAATTTGACTGACCTTGGTTGACAACGGATGTGGTCCATCATCAAAAGTTAAAATCACCTGTCTATTTTTAGTATCCCCAGTTACTGCCGTGTAGCCCTGGCTTAAATCTCGATACTGAACTTCAAAAGGAATTTTAAAATTTAAGGTCGTGGTTGTGGAAGTTCCTTCATTTCGATCCTTCTTAACCTGCCCAATACGTTTCAAAAGCTCAGGTTTACACTCTTTGATAACACTAGAATACTCAGAACTTAATACTTCATCCTCGCAAATAGAAAGCTCAGTATCGGATATTTTCGAAAGCGCATTACATAGATCCGCAGAAGACTCATTATCCTTTACGCGCTTCTTAGCGCCCTCAAATACAGAGCGACAAGCTCCATCAGCTTCTTCCGAAGTCTTCGCCTGAATATGTGTTTCTACAGCGTGATTTAAATCTTGCTCCGCTGAGCGCGCACACCCAGCTGTTACACTTAAAAACAATAGAATAAGTAATGAATTTTTCGCTGATTTCATCGTGGCATTTATACACCTGTTAGCAGAGAAAATCCGTTTTTTTATGAGTATCCTATCCTTATTACATGTCAAAAAATTTGACAATGCCGCTTATTCTATTATTTTCACTATAAAATTTATACTTATGCTATAAAGCATCTATAAACAAGTACTTCAGATAGGAACTTTTATGAAAAAAACAATGTTTGCAATCTTACTCATTAACTTCATATCCACGTTAGCCTTAGCTAAAATAGACCATGGTATTTATCTAGGTACGACACCCGAAGGCGAAAGCTGCCAGCTCATTATTGAAAGGCACCAATACAGTAATGATAAAAATATCCTTACAGTGATCACCAATAAAGGTAATAATACAACTGAGAAAGATGTTTTAAATACGGCGCCTGGTAAAATCTCAGAAATCTATAGTAATAATATGGCGACTTTAAACATGAAGTACGATGAGATTGGCTCAGGGATACGTATTCAGGCTATAATTAAAATTACTACAAGTAAAAATGGAGCTCTAGAGTTAGACTGGTCAACTCGACGCATGTTCTGGAATCAAGACAAACAAATTAATATTCGCTGTGTTGGTTTAGAAAAACAATAAAAGTGCCAGGCTACTTTTTGGGACGCGATGCGAGAAGAAAGGGAGCCTGACCCTTTTTAGTTTTTACCTATAGGCAAATCGATAACTTGAGAATTCTTCCCAGGAGTTTGAGATATTTCTTTGGGCAGTGATTTTTGAATCACTTCCATCAGAGAGTTTTTAATGTTATCACGTTTAAAATAGGTCGAATGAATTAGGCTAACTTCGCGAGTCGGTACTGGATTCGAAAATTCTTTTAATTTTTTAGAACTATAGAAACCTTGAGCCGCCAAATACGGAAGCAACGTAAAGCCATTCTCTTCGTCCACCATGCGACGTAATGTCTCAAGACTGCCACTTTCAAATTTTACATTTCTTCGTTCATCAGACACTTTTTTACGGTTTTTGCAAATAGCTAAAGTCTGATCACGAAAGCAATGCCCTTCCGTCAATAGCCACAAATCCGATGAATTAAGATCACTTTGCTGAACCTTAGTTTTTTGCGAAATCATATTTTTGTCTGATGTGTACAACAGAAAAGGTTCATAAAATAAAGGGTGGCTAACTAATTTTTCGTCTTCAATTGGAATCACTAATAGTCCGATGTCTAATTGATTCCCTTTAAGCTTTTCTAAGATTTCATGGGTCTGTAGCTCGTGAATTTTAATATTCAGTAGTGGATGCTTATCACTAAACTTTTTAATAAACAGTGGCAGTAAATACGGAGCCAGTGTGGGTATGATACCAATTTCGATTTCACCCTTAGCTTGGCCTTTATCATCATTAATTATATCTTGAAATCTTTGTGCCTCATTCAACACGACCCGTGCCTGCGATATTAAGGCTTCCCCTAACTTGGTGGTTTTAATCGGCTGCTGGCTGCGATCAAACAAAGTAACACCAAGTTCAGATTCAAGCTTTTGAATCTGCATGCTTAGTGTTGGTTGAGTAATTTTACAACTGTCAGCCGCTATACCAAAATTTTTGTATTTATCTACGGCAACGATATAGGATAACTGGGTTAACGTCATAAAACCTTTTATTTTAGCAATATAGGAATGGTAATCATCGATCGGGTTCGCGCCCGAGGAAAACTGACCTGACTAAATATTTTGTTTAAATTTTTATTAAAAAACCTCTCATCAGTCTGATTGCTTTCTAAAGAAAGCACGGTATTTGAAACAAACTTACACATACTGATTTTGCCTGATGCTTCTATTCCTAAGCGCAATGACAAGGTGCCATGCATTGGACCCATCTCAGACAACATGTGCTCTAAAATTAAAAATTGCGGCGTTAAAGCTTTTTGAACCTGGGCTGTCGACAACCCACCCACCACATAGGGACGCGGCTCTACGAACCAGCCATGCATAACTAGTCGAGCCTCCATTGGATCTCGTGTTCCTTTAACTTCCGTTACGCCATGAGGAAAGCGCGGATCAAACACCACCAATTGATTAAACAGGCTTGGTATACGATTCACAAAACTATTATATTCGCGATCGGCTTGATCTTGAAAGGTGCTCCAATAGTTCAAAGTTTGCGGCTTTAATATTAAAGTCTCACCACCTTTAAAACCACCTGCCCGCGTCAGCGAATATACAAAAGCCCATGGGCCATGCGGAACATCCGAATGTAAGTTTTGATAACACCCATCCACATAATAGCTGAGCCACGGCGGAGAAATATCATGACAACCTAAGTTCTCTCGGCCCCACTGAACAAGATGAGAATGAAACTCAGTATATATTTTTTTTGAAAAATAATGAACAGCTGGGGTTCGAATAAGATGATACTGATCTTCAAAAAACCAATAATCCCAAACAAATCTTTTAGAAGAAGTCTTGCGTGGATCTTTAAAGTTATCCTCAAACTCACTTCGAAGAGCTTTAGCATTGTTATAAAAATTTTTATAAATTTGATAATGATTCACATTCAACTTAGGCTAAGCCTTTACAACTTTCTGTAGAATAGTACCGAACAGATTTTGATCCTTATTGTTGAACATTTCGATTTGAACGGTATCCCCGACCTTCATGTAAGGAGTCTTCGCTTCACCGGTTTTAATCTGCTCAATCGTTCTTTTTTCTACTAAACAACTAGATCCCATCGCAGGATCCTCATTAGAAACCGTTCCGCTGCCAATCAATGAGCCTGCTGCCAAGGGGCGAGTTTTAGCTGCGTGAGCAATCAACTCTCCAAAGTGAAACTGCATTTCGTTAGCATTAGCTTTACCAAAAAATTCATTATTATATTTTACATGCAATGGAAGATGCACCCGACCTTTATTCCATGCGCTGCCTAATTCATCGGGCGTCACTGCAAAAGGTGATAAAGCACTATTGGGCTTACTTTGAAAAAAACCAAACCCATTCGCCAATTCAGCAGGAATTAATCCGCGAAGACTAACATCGTTCATGATAACTATCAGCTTAATATGCGACAATGCGTCTTCAGGTGTAACTCCCATAGGAACACGATCGACAATCACGCCAACTTCGCCCTCAAAGTCAGTCCCATGCGAAAAATCCCGCTGAGGGATATCTTCGTTTGGCGCTAAAAAACGACCGCTTTCACCCTGATACATTAATGGTACAGTTAAAATCGTTTCTGGTAGCGGCGCCTTACGCGCCTGTCTGACCAATTTAATATGGTGAATAAATGCTGATCCATCGGCAAACAGCCATGTTCGCGGTAATGCGGACTCAAAGATCTCGGTGTTTTTAATTTCTACCTTACCAGCCACTTTATTTTCATTCAAATCTTGATAGCGCCGTTGAAGCAACGGTTGAAGTCGTTCCCATGAGTCCATTGCCGACAATAAGCTCGGGGCTATGTCAGAAGCAGATATATAGAATTTATTATCTTGGCTGACAACAACCAGTTCGCCATCAAGACTTTGAGAAGATTTCAACGATGCTAATTTCACAAAGACCCTTCGCCTACTAAAATGCTAAAAATCCGTTGATGCCGATACCACGAGAGGCGGTAATACCGTCTGCCAAATCAGAAGCAATCGTTTCAAAAAATAAATTTAAACCAAAGTTTTCAGAAACTTTAAAAGCACCACCAAAGGCGATCGGCACGATCGTAGATTTCACGCCAGTTAAAGAGCCAGGAGTAACTTCATCACCAAGTTTCATCGATAACGATGGACCCAAATAAATTCCGGCATAATCTTCTAACATAAACATTAAGTGAACTGGCACATCGATATACGTGATTTTTCCGGAAGCATCTCCGCCTACAAAATCTGATTTAAACGGTCTCTCGGAATAAAACAAACCGGTTCTTAGTCCAAAGGTCTCATTTATATCTACGACTATAGATCCACCCATTTGAAAACCTAAAGTTTGTTTATTAGATGTTGCGCCATCAAGATCCATAGAGTTCCATTTAAAACCAAACTCTAATGCGGGCATCGTGTATGAAAGCTCCGCCGAAGCCGGTTGTACTAATAAACTAGCCACCACTACAAAAAATCCGATAAATGCCTTTTTCATGCTATTCTCCTTATAGACAAAAACTATATGTTATTGATCAGTTATTTATATCATTTTGAACTCAGAATCCTACAAAATAGATGACTTTGCTTAACCCATAGCAGCAAGGGTTGGCGTGACCACATATCTATTCAAACATAGGGCATGGAAAATTTAATTCTTTATAATTACTTTCGAAGCTCAACTTCGTTCCGCGTTCGAATTGCACTTAATCTTAAGCAGCTTAAATTTGAATATCGCCCCGTGCATCTGCTTAATAACGGCGGAGAGCAAAATCAAACAACTTATCGCCAAATAAATCCTTTAGGCGGCGTACCCACCCTGGTTCACAATGGTTTCACGCTGGCTCAATCATCCGTAATTATTGATTATCTTGACGAAGCATTTCCCCACACTGTTCCACTATACCCCAAAGATATTAACAAAAAATTCTTAATCAAACAGTTTTGCCAAATTATTAATGCCGATACCCATGCCTATGGTAACTTAAAAACTTTAAAGTATTTGGAAGCACAGCTTAAAATTTCTGAAGAAGATCGTAAAACATGGACGCAGCATTGGATTCAATCTGGCTTAAGTGCTTGTGAAAAAATGTTGGTTAACACCGCCGGATTATTTTGTTTTGGAAATGAAATCACAGCTGCTGATTTATTCTTAATTCCTCAAATGGTCACTGCTGAGCGCTTTGGCGTAGATATCACAACTTTTCCCAAAGCTTATCAAATCTATCAACATTGTCTAAAGCAACCAGCCTTTATAGCGGCCCATCCTTTTAGGCAGATCGACACGCCAGCGGAGCTGAGAATTAGCTAGCTTCGCTCTAAAAACAAGAAGCTCCATTTATCAATCACAGGAATATAAATAAAGACCAGCATCGAGATATTTGTCCACATAAAAAAGCTAAGCCAACCTTTTTCGCCATGGCTATTGTAAAAGTCGAAAAATTTTTTAATCAGCATAAAGGCGATGGGAAAAACCAGCAAAACGTAGAGCCAGCTAGTATACAGAAAAAAAGGCGCAGCAACGGCAACTCCAGCGTAGGCAAAAGTATACATGCCAATCTGAAAATAAGTTTTCTCAGCCCCTAAGGTTACAGGCAAAGTAGGAAAACCCCCTAAGCGATAATCTTCAATAAATTTTAAAGCGATCATCCAAAAGTGTGGCATTTGCCATAAAAACATAATTAAAAATAGATAGACAGATTCTGAATTAAAAATATTGGGATTATTAACCGCATAACCAATAGTGACCGGCAATGCGCCAGGAATAGCACCTGGCACCGCTGCGAACACCCAGCGTGGCTTCCAGAAAATAGTATAAAAAAAGTTATATAGAATAACGGAAGCAATCGACACCCAACCTGCCGCGGTTGATAGTTCAAACAAGAAATTAATCCCTACAGCTAACATACATACTGAAATAATTAAACCAGCCAGTGGCTTAATTTTTCCTAAAGCTATCGGGCGATTTTGCGTGCGCGGCATTTTTCGATCAAGCTTATATTCTTGAACTTGATTTAAAGCCAAACTTCCTGAACTTAAAAAATATAAACCTAATAAAAATTTAAGAAAGTGTTTAATTTCGAACGTTGTTTCCACAAAAAAGCCGGTTGCGTATCCCGCAATACCGGCTAGTAAAACAAATATGACAATTCCAAATTTAGTCAGCTGAGAATATAGTTTAAACACTTCTCCTACTTATCATCAGTTATAAAATCGATTCTACGGGTACTCTTGACCAAATATCTAAGGCCGTTATGGCAAATAAAAGTAACAAAAAGAAAAAACCAGTCGCAAAAATAAGGCGATTTAATGGAATGTCATATTTTAAATGCATGAAGTAAGCCATGACCAAATAAGCTTTTACTGCGGCAATGGCAAAGGCCACCAAAGCAGCTGCCGGTCCAAGGTACTCACGAATAGAGTGAAATCCTATAGTTAAAAAAGTTAATACAAATAACGCAATAGCCACCTTCATATACACACTAAAAGGCGTTATATGATGTAAGCTTTCATGCTCTGCTGAATGATCAGACGATTTTTTTTGAGCCATATGTTCTCCTTGCGTGCTTACAGCACGACTTCTCCTTTATCCAACCAAGTAAAGTAACGGGAATAAGAAAATCCAAATTAAGTCGACGATATGCCAAAAAATTCCCACGCCTTCAACAGGTGTGTAATAATTAGGTTTAAAATGTCCACGCAATGTTTTTATAAATAACCATGTAATTAGTCCCATTCCAATCATAACGTGAAGTCCATGAAGACCAGACATACAAAAGTAGAATCCAAAGTAAAGACCAAGATTAGGGCTTTTAACTAACGGCTCTCCGGCTGCAGCTAAATAGTTATTTAACTGTTCCATATTCAACATCGCTCCTGGAAAAATCCCCATGTGGAATTTGTGCGTGTATTCAAAAT
Organism: Pseudobdellovibrionaceae bacterium; assembly: GCA_022843825.1. Lineage (GTDB taxonomy): Bacteria > Bdellovibrionota > Bdellovibrionia > Bdellovibrionales > Bdellovibrionaceae > Pseudobdellovibrio. The sequence continues at coordinate 49,469 of JALHMX010000015.1, read as the reverse complement.
ATTTAATCACCATGAAAATACCAGCACAAACAACTGTTACAGCTAAAGCAATAGCGGCTTTTTTAGTTTGATTTAACTGACAATAATAAATACCCAAAGCCATTGTTAAAGACGAGAAAATAAGCACTAACGTGTTCACAAATCCTAGGCGCCAATCTAAAAATCGCGCTCCCTCTGCAAACATTTCTGGATACATCATATGATAAAGCGCATAGGCTACGAAGAGCCCGCCAAACATCAAAATCTCCGTCACCATGAACAACCAAATACCTTGCTTCGCTGATGAGAACTGATGATCTACATCACGGTAATGGGACTGAACATTTACGCCGTCTATAACTCTACTTGTACTCATATGGCCCCGCAGTTACCACTGGTTCGTGGTCAAAGTTGTGAACGATGGGTGGCGATGCTGTTTGCCACTCAAGCGTTGTTGATCCCCAAGGGTTTGGAGGAGCCTTAGCGCCTTTTCTTAAACCTTGAATGATCACATATAATCCAATCAAGAATCCTGTTAAGATCAGCCAAGAACCGACCGTTGAAATACGATTTAATGGTTGATAAGCAGCTATGTAGTCAAAATATCGACGTGGCATTCCCATACCACCTAAAATAAACTGAGGAAAAAAGGTTACGTTAAATCCCACGAAGATAAAAACAAAAGACCAGCGTGCTCCTGCTTCATTGTACATTTTGCCGAACATTTTAGGAAACCAATGAAAAAATCCACCCATGATGGCCATTAACGTTCCACCAACCATCACATAATGAAAATGGGCCACCACAAAATAGGTGTCATGAAAATGCACGTCTACCGCCAATGTAGCTAACATGATTCCTGTCACTCCACCGATAGCAAATAAAAATAAAAATCCCATCGCGTACAACATAGGAGATCTAAATTCTATCGATCCTTTGTACATGGTCGCAACCCAGTTAAACATTTTAATTGCTGTTGGCACTCCAACTAACATCGTTAAAAATGAAAAGACAGTTCCTGCTAACTCAGATTGTCCAGATACATACATATGATGTCCCCAAACAAAAAATGAAACTGCTGCAATACCTAAAGATGAATAGGCAATCGCTGTATATCCAAAAATCACTTTTTTAGAGTATGTAGTGATAAGCTCAGAAATGATGCCCATCGCCGGCAAGATCATAATATAAACTGCTGGATGTGAGTAAAACCAAAAAAAATGTTGGAATAAAACGGGGTCTCCGCCAAGCTTGGGATCAAAAATACCTACTCCCAGTACGCGCTCCATCATCAATAACAACAATGTTATGGCTAACACTGGCGTCGCTAAAACTTGAATAATAGCTGTTGAGTATAAAGCCCATACAAATAAAGGCATTCGGTGCATTGTCATGCCCGGAGCTCGTAACTTATGAACGGTAACAATGAAATTTAATCCTGTTAAAATAGAACTCATCCCCATAATAAAGGCAGCGACCACCATCATCGAAACTGCAGTTCCCGTTTGAATTGAGTAAGGAGTGTAAAACGTCCAGCCCGTATCCACGCGACCAGTAAACATCGTTAAGATGGCCAAAGCAGCACCTGCCATTAAACAATACCAACTTAATAAATTAAGCTTTGGAAAAGCTACATCTTTTGCACCGATCATTAGCGGTAAAAAGAAGTTCCCTAAAATTGCTGGAATACCTGGAATGATAACCATGAAGACCATGATGGCTCCGTGATAAGTCATTACCTGATTATAGATATCACCATTTTTTAAAATTTCCCCTACATTGGCCTGAGCGTTGTATGAAAAAAGCTCTCCCCGCAGTAATAAAGCGGCAATCCCGCCGCAAAGAAAGAAAAACATCACTGTAACAAAATATAAAATTCCTATTCGCTTATGATCTAAAGTCAGTAACCAAGACTTTAAACCTTTTTCTGCGTGGATATAATCAACATCGTGTCCTGCATGTGCCATAAGTACCTCTACTATTTAATACTTTTAATATATTCGATTATTGCCGAAAGTTCTTTTTCCGAAAGCTGACCTTGGAACGCCGGCATAGCTGAGCGCGGTCCAAAACCTTTAACTACTTTTGCTTGAGACGCTAATATTGATTCCCGAAGATAATTCTCATCAGCGGTAACGGTTGTCCCATCGACCATTTCATGATTTTCTAATCCGAAGAGCCCCTTCATAGTAGGACCAATTTTCACGCCTGGCTGATCTTCAAAATGGCAGCTGGCACAGGTTTTAGTGGTAAATAATTTTTTACCGTATTCAACGGGTGGCAGCAATGAAGAATCCGCTTCCTCAATCAGCCACTTATCAAAGTCTGTCTGAGAAACCACGCGCAGTTTTGTGATCATGCCTGAGTGTGAAGTACCGCAAAATTCAGCGCAAAATACGTGAAACTCACCCATAACTTCTGCCCTGAACCATAACGAGGTATATCGACCAGGAACCACGTCTTGTTTAATACGAAACGATGGAACATAAAATGAGTGAATAACATCCGGAGAACTTAAAACAAGGCGGATATCACGCTTAACAGGAACAACAAGTACGTTCGACTGAACACCATTTTTGTACTCAGCCACCCACGCCCATTGTCGGCCGATGACTTGAATTTCAAGCGCCTCTTTCGGCATAGTTCTCATGTCATGGTAAATAATCCAGCCCCATGCAAAAACAAATAAGAAAATAACTAATGGTATTACCGACCACAAAATTTCCAGACGAGTATCATGAGAAATGTAAGCGGTTTTATCATTGGCTGACCGACGTCGATATTTATAAGCAAAATAAATCATACCGCCAATAACAATTACACATGCAATAAGACTTATAATTAATAAAAAGCTGTAAAGACTATCAACGCTTTTCGCAATCTCCGATGCCTGCGTTGGCATAAAAGACTGAGCATTCGCTCGACCTATTAACACTTCTGCCAACTGATTCTTTATAATCCACGACAACATGGCTACACTTTCTCCCTTCGCGCTCTGAAAAATACAGGCACTAACCAAACAGCTAAAATCAACACCGTTATTCCTCCCGCGATTTGCATGACGCGAAAAACCTGCAAACCATATCGAGATTGATGTTGATCGAACTGATAACAATATAAAAGAATCGAATCGACGATGTTTCCAATTTTACCACTGGCGGTTTCGTTAAGTGCAAATTTCATATCTTGCGGATTGAATTCGACTCCATGTAAGTAACGCGTAACTTTACCTAAAGGAGAAATCATAATAGCAGCTGAAGCATGCGACCATTCTTGGGCTTTTTCATTCCATTTAAAACGAAATCCCACTTGCGCCATAAGTTTATCAACAACCGACTGATCTGCTGTTAAAAAATGAAAACCGCCCTCTGTCCCCGGTCGGTTATACATTTTCATGTAATTGATTTTTTTCTTAGCAGCTAAATCAGGCGTCTCTTGTGCATCAAAACTAAAAGCTATGACTTGAAACTTTTCGCCGGGATTCCAATCAATTTTTTGGAGTGATTCGATAACTCCATTAAAGTGAAAACTACAAAGACCTGGACAGTTGTAATATATAGGGCTTAGCAAAACGGGCTTATTATCTTGAAACAACGATCCCAGCGTCACTGTATTTCCAGCTTCGTTTGTCACTGGCATACTAAGGTCAATGGTCTCACCCAGTTTTTCCTCAATATCCACACCACTAAGTTCGCTAGGCATAACATCTGATGCTACAGGCAACGCCTTATTATCATAGCTATTTCCCCCACGAGGAGATGTTGTTTGCGCCAGCACTGACTGACTGACTGCAGCCAACACAAAAACAAGAATGGTAGAAAATAGATTTAATCTCACGATTATGTTTTTCCTTTTACTTCGCGGCTTTTGCGAACTCTGCTACATCTTCAGGGTTATCTTGAGATTTATTATTTGTTATTGTTTCAATAAAGTGAATAACTGCCCACCGCTCATTCGCCGTCAATTGCGCTGAAAAACTAGCCATTTGAGTACCGGGAATACCATTTTGTAAAACTTTAAAATGATTAATCAAACCGCCGCCTTGAGTCCATGCGCCTTCTACCAAGTTTCTGGCTGTGGGAACACTGCTGCCGACCAAATCACCATTAGCACCATGGCATAACGCACACGCCTGTCTATAAACTTTTGCCCCAGCCAAAATAATTTCTGGATTTGAAACCCAAGGCTCTGGTTCAGCTGCTAAATTGTAAGCTGGAGCATCATCCGATAATGGAACCTCAATATTTTCAGCTAAATCTACGCCCTTATCTATAGTCACCATATAAATAAAAAACAATGTGACAAATACCATGGATCCAATAAAAGCAAGCATACCGCTTCTATTATGAAAATCTTGATTTTCAGACATAGACATCCCCTAATTTTCTTTTAGTTATCATTTATAACTTATTTGACATTATCAATCAATGAAGCGTTTCGCTTTCTGATGAATTTATAATGCTTAGAATCGGTGCACGAACGGCTATTCAAGCTTCTGATTATTTAACGATGATAATTTTATCGGTCACATCATTTAAGGGCTTAACTGGCTTAGTTTCTTGTTTGTTTTCAGCATCAGTTTTTAGCACTTTTTTTGGCTTTGGCTCTCTATTTTCAGATGAAGAGTATTGAGACTTAATTTTTTTATTAATCTTTTTAATTCTGCCATCAAGAGTGAGTGATTTTTCCATTTCTTCCAAGGATGAAATTTTCTTACGCACATATTGTCGTCCCGCAGACTGACCAATTTCAGGATAACGCAATTCAAATTCACTCAGTTTTTGATCATACTCTTTGTTTAAGTCTGTAAGCTTTTTGTGATTTATACTTAACTGGTCGATCTGATCTTTACTTAAGCGACCTTTATTATTTCTTTTATTTAATAAAAGCTCCGTTACGATAGCCTCTTGCGCATCTAATCTCAGTTTCATATTTCCAAGTTCAGTTTGCATGTGTTGCCAACTGTCATCCTGACGACCGGAAAAAGTTATGTTACTGGTTGCCGGAACTGCTGGTTCCTGCGCATGGGCTTGAAGATTGAAAAATCCAATCATTACGATTGCAAATAACTTAAAAATCCACATTTTGCTTCCATTCAATATCTAGATCCAAAAACTGTATTCGTTGCGCCAAAACAAAAGCCTGAATAGGATTCAGATTTTTCAATGTTGATTCTCCATTTTTTATTTGGCTTATAATATCTTCTGGCAACCAACCGAACTTCGAGTCTTCGATAGCTTCTTTAAAAGACCTTAATACTTCTTTCGTGTCTAAGCCTTTAATATAAACGTCATAATTAATCTGAGAAACTGATTCTTGCTGATTTCCGTAATCGGTGATTTCACTGGCCGCCACGCTAAAACTTGACGGAACAACTTCGTCCGTCGAAGAAACTGGAGGTAACTCATACAGTGGCTCGACATCCGGCTGCGCCGTAATGCTCATGTCTCCATACTCGGGTTGCCCTTCAAAACTAACAAAATAAACCGCCATACACTGAGGACAGGTAAATAAAGCACCGTAGTTAGCTTCACTGAGTGGAACCTCATTATTACATTGGGGACATTGCATTTAAAATCTCCCTTCGTACATTATCTTTTTTGTTGTCGACGTCTTTCCGCTCTATTCAGTGGACGATCATCTTGTGGGCTCGAAGGCCCCGCAACGACTCGTCTTTTCGTCGAAGCTGGTGCATTATCTGTTCCTATCTGGCTGAATGCTGATTCAATCTGGGTCGGATCAGAGTATTGCAAATTACCTTCATCCGCGTCTTCGGGTCTTAATTTCTGAAGCGCTTCCTCGGCGCCATCTGCAACTAACTGTACCCGCATGACTTTTTCTAAAGTTTCAGATTTTATCACATTATTTAAGTGCTCAAAGGCCTTGTAAGCTTCTTTTTTATACTCAATAAGCGGGTCTTTTTGACCATAAGCTCGTAAGTTAATACCTTCCTTAACTTTATCGATTGTATAGAGATGCTCTTTCCATCTTTGATCAATCGCACTTAACATGATCATCTTAGAAATTTGTTCAAAATAAGGGCCCATAGAGTTTTTCTGATGCTGATAAATTTTTTGGACATGGTCCTTAATTGCGCCTTGAATTTTGTCTATTGAATCATTCTCAGTGAAATCAAGTTTAAATCCGAACTGCTGCATTAAAGCATTGTTTAAACCATCTAAGTTCCAATCAGATTGTCGCACACCTTCAGGAACATATGTATCCAACATAACAGAAACAACGTCCCCCAACATATCTAGAACGGACCGTTCAATATTCTTACCTTCCAGAATTTGGCGTCTCATTTTATAAATGGCATTACGTTGTTGATTCATAACATCGTCATAATCTAAAAGATGCTTACGAATATCAAAATTGTGTCCTTCAACCTTACGTTGGGCGCCTTCAATGGCATTCGTCACCATTTTATGTGTAATAGGCTCATCTTCAGGAATATTAAGCATAGTCATGATTTTTTGAATACGTTCTCCATTAAAAATCCGCATTAAATTATCTTCTAAAGAAAGATAAAACATGGACTCACCCGGATCACCTTGACGTCCCGAACGACCACGCAATTGATTATCAATACGACGGGACTCATGCCGCTCGGTTCCTACGATATACAAGCCACCTGCTTCTAACACTTGTTGTTTTTCTTGTTCACATTGTGTCTTGAAGCGATTCATTGCTTCTTCAAACTCAGGCGTACCTTCTTCGGCTCCAGCCTTTCGGGCTAAAACTTCGGGATTGCCGCCCAAAACAATATCTGTTCCGCGACCGGCCATATTCGTAGCGATTGTAATTGCCCCTTTTCGTCCTGCTAAAGCCACAATCTCGGCTTCACGCTCATGATGTTTAGCATTCAAAACATCATGTTTGATACCTTCATTTTTTAAAAACCTAGAAATGGCCTCTGACTTTTCGATGGATGCCGTACCCACCAGAACAGGTTGTCCTTTGGCGTTTCTTTGCTGAATATCTTTTACAATCGCTTTATATTTGGCATTTTCAGTTTTAAAAACTATGTCTTCAATATCAAGACGACGTATCGGTTTATTGGTCGGAATCACATGTACGCTTAAATTATAAATCTTTCTAAACTCAACCGCTTCGGTATCCGCGGTTCCCGTCATACCTGAAAGCTTATCGTACATACGGAAATAATTTTGAAATGTCACAGTTGCTAAAGTCTGATTCTCATTCTTAACTTCAACGCCTTCTTTGGCTTCAATAGCCTGATGAAGACCATCCGACCAGCGCCGTCCCGGCATCAATCGCCCCGTAAACTCATCAACAATCACGACCTCACCATCTTTAATCATGTATTCGACATCTCGTCTGTACAAATGATGGGCCCTTACAGCTTGATTCACGTGGTGAAGGATTTCAATGTTTGCCGGGTCATATAAATTATCTAATTTTAATAATTTTTCAACTTCGAAATTTCCTTCGTCAGTCAACGCAGCACTTTTTGATTTCTCTTCAATTTTAAAGTGAATATCTTTTTGAAGATACGGAACAATTTTATTAATATTATAATATTTATCAGTCGATGATTCCGCTGGGCCCGAAATAATTAACGGCGTCCGAGCTTCATCGATGAGAATAGAATCGCACTCGTCAACAATGGCAAAGTGAGGTGCACGTTGAACGTATTCCGCTAAATCAAATTTCATATTATCGCGTAAATAATCAAAGCCTAACTCATTATTCGTCGCATAGGTGATATCACAGTTATAAGCCGCTCGACGCTGTTCATCTGTTAACCCGTGTACAATAACCCCTGTAGTTAATCCCAACCAACCATACACACGTCCCATCCACTCAGCATCCCGCTGAACAAGATAATCATTCACAGATACTACATGAACTCCTCGGCCTGTAAGTGCATTCAAATAAACTGGAAGAGTAGCCACTAATGTCTTTCCTTCACCTGTTCGCATTTCTGCGATAGCACCACGATTCAAAACGACTCCACCAATAAGCTGTACGTCATAATGACGCATACCTAAGACGCGACGAGAAGCTTCGCGACATACAGCAAAGGCCTCCGGTAAAATATCATTCACTGTTTCTTTGTTTTTTAATCGATTTTGAAACTCAGTGGTCTTGGCTTTAAGCTGTTCATCCGAAAGCTTTTGCATTTCAGGTTCTAAAGAATTGATCTTATCCACCAACGGCTGAATTCTCTTCATTTCTCGTTGATGACTTGTTCCAAATATTGCGGCCACTATTTTTTTAATCATAGTGACTTAGAATAGTGCGTTCATCATCTATGGTCAAATATGCATTTTGCCTCAAAAAAAGAGCGCACTGGTTTTACCCCGGTGCGCTGTTTGGTCTAACTTTAGTCGAGATTTTATAGGCCTGTTACTTCGTTAATCCAATCTACTGCTGCATTTACTTTGCTGTACACGCCATATTTATCTTTTAATGCACATCCTTGACCCCAGCTTACAATGCCAGCTACGACCAATTCACCATCTGAATTGGTAACATATAAGGGGCCACCGCTGTCACCTTGGCAAGCATCCTTACCACCGGCTTTATATCCTGCGCAAATCATACGATCAGTCACTCTTCCATTGTAAGATTCAGGCTTATTACAGTGATCTTGAGTGATTAAGGGTACAGCCACTTTCATCAAAATATCGGATGAGGGAGAGCCCCAATCCGTCTTTGTCACACCCCACCCTGCTGTTATAGACATAATCATAGGTCCAAGAGGACTAATGCTAATTTCAGTACGGTTAAAATCTATGGGTTTAAATGAAGAGCTTTCCACCAATTCAATAAGTGCGTAATCATAGTCTAAGCCACCCGTGTATTGAGGATGAATGTGAAGTTTAGAAACCTTTAACATTTCAACACCCACAGTATCTTTTTGATTATGAACGCCGGCCCAAACTGAAGATACTTTCTGATTTTCCGGAGTACCTGGTTTTAAATCGTCGTATACACAGTGCGCGGCGGTTAATACCCACCGATCAGAAATTAAAGATCCACCACAAATATGTCCCCAAGTCTTAGTTTGAAGAGAAACTATCGACGGAAACTCTCCAGCTGTCGCACTCGTACCACCAATAATACGCGTTGTAGCTCGCTTTGATTCTTTTGCGCTAACAACTGTTGAATAACTGAACAAAGAAAAGGCAACTACTGCCCAAAGACTAAGACAAACCTTCTTCATAAAATCCCCTCATTTTATTATTACGTTTGTATTAGCGTTGCTGAATTAGGAGACATTTGTTAGCAAAAGTTATTTGAACAAAAACAAACTATTCGTTAGTCCTAAGGTTAACCTGCCGATATCCTTCATAAATTGATATGGCAACGGCAGTCGCTAAATTAAGACTACGAACGTGTCCGGGTTGTGGAATAGTGACGGCCTGCTGAAGATGTTCATTTATAATTTCTGGGGATAATCCCTTAGTTTCTTTACCAAAAACCAGCCAATCGCCCGGTTGATAATCAATTTCATAGTAGGTTTTTTTAACTTTTGTTGTGAAGTAGAAAACACGAGATGGGTCCTCTACTTGGGTCCACCAGTCTAGATAGCTTTTGTGAACATACCACTTTAAATGCTGCCAATAATCTAAACCCGCTCGTTTTAGCTGCGTATCTGTAATTTCAAAACTCATGGGTTGTATTAAGTGAAGCTCGCAATTGGTTCCCACACAGGTGCGGCCAATATTGCCTGTATTCTGAGGAATTTCGGGTTCAACTAAGACTATTCTAAATAATGACGACACAGGCGACTTTGTACCATCATTTCAGTAACTATAAAAGATGATTATAAACTTCTTTGCCCAGGCTACTTAAAGCCAGCCTTCGTCCTTTATCAACAATCAACTCAAGTTTTAGTAATTCACGGTAAAGATGTAGGTCCTGAATAGGAACTATATCGCGACCTTTAACTTTTCCTAGTTTTAAAACATAGGATTTTTGTTTGTCCGTTAAAACTTCTGGAAGCGGCGGCTGCTCTTCCATAATTTTTCTCCACTGAGCGTTTTCAATTAATATGGCTTTGGATGTTAATTTTTTAGGATTAAAATAATAAACTTGGGCGGATTCAACTGAGCCATCTTGTAGATATACAGACGCCTCAGTTCGCGTATGTAAACCCTTCATTGGATCAGAAGGATGTACTCCATGCAAAGTATCCACTAAAGCCAACAATGAATCATTCATTTGCAACTCAAGCAACTGGCCCGAAACTAACTGGTGCTCTTTGTTAACTAAAACTGGAAAGCCAATGGGAATGCGATAAACTGTACCTTGAACTGAGGCTGCTTCAGATGAAACAATATAGGGTGCTAATTTTTGAAAATGCACCATACCTTCGGTCCATGACCCAATCATAAAAAAACGCATTGTCGTCATCAATCCCCCTCTGATTTAAGACAGCAAACAGTCGTTTGAAGTAGAGGTGGTATAACAGCTTTGATGTTTTTAAGCAAACTTAACGCAAAACGTAAGACAGGAGCCGATTTTAAAGGCTGTTCATGAAATACTTTACTAACCGTTCAAAGCGCGACTAACTTTTGATGGCAAAGCATGCTTAATAATTCCAGATAACCACATATTTGTTTCTACTAATTGCGATAAATTAAGGCCGGTTTCAATTTTCATTTGATGAAACATGTTTACCACATCCTCCGTGGAGACATTTCCGGAAGCGCCCTTAGCATAGGGACACCCACCCAGCCCTGCAATACTTGAATCAAAAATTTTTATTCCTAAATGATATGCGGTTAATATATTAGCCAATGCTAATCCGCGCGTATCATGAAAATGCCCTGCTAACTTTGAAGCAGGAATAACTTTCATTAATTTTTTAAATATTCTTTCGACTTGCAATGGATTCGCTATTCCTATCGTGTCACCTATCGAAATTTCATAACATCCCATTTTATAAATTGTCTTTGCTAATTCGACGACTTTTTTCTCTGAGACTTCACCTTCGTAGGGACAGCCAAAACATACTGACAAATATCCTCTCACTTTTATTTTATGTTTTTTAGCCATCGCAATAACTGTTTTTACTCGTTCTAAACTCTCAGCAATCGAACAATTAATATTTTTTTGAGAAAAAGCCTCAGTGCTTGAAATAAAAATAGCGACCTCGTTTAAATTATTTTCAACGGCCTTACGCATGCCTACTTCATTTGGTACTAAAACACTTGGATTTACTTTATTTAAAATAGCTGAAGGCACAGATCCTAAATATTTTCGAACAAGTTCTTCTGTGCCTGCCATTTGCGGCACCCACTTCGGAGAAACAAATGCTCCGATTTCAAAATACGTCACTCCAGAGTTAAGCAACTTTTTTAAAAGTTGAAAACGTTGATCAATAGTTAATATCGTCGATTCGTTTTGCAATCCATCTCGTAGCCCCACTTCGACTATTTTTACCTTCTTGGCCATAACTACTCTGATTCCTTCAGTTGCACCAGTAACTGCCCAAGCACAACTTGCTGATCTGTACTGACTAAAACCTTTTCTACTGTCGTGGTTAAGTCTGATTTTAAGGTGTACTCCATCTTCATCGCTTCCATCACAATCAACGCTTGACCTTGATTCACCTGATCACCCTCTTTGACAAAAACTTTAGTGATTTTACCCGGCATTAAAGAAACAATTTTAGACGGAGAGCTTGAACCCCTTGCTTTTCGACGAGTACCTTCGGCTGCTATATCTAATAAATCATAACTCCAAGTTTCATGACCAGATTTTATCCACAATTTTTGATCAATAATTTCAGCTAAATAATTCGGTTTTTTCATTAGATATTTCTCCAATGAGACAACCATGGAGAGGCTACTTCGCTGGTTTGATTTTTTTGAGAGAAGGTTTGTTTATACACTTGTCGTGAAAATTGTATTCGATCTTCTTCATTATGTGATGATTTAATTCCCTCTGAAAAATGAGTCTCGATAAAACGTGTCGTCATCACTCCTGTTACGAAATCAGGATGTGAAAGAATTTTAACTAAATAAGGTATGTTTGTATGCACACCAAATACAACTGAGTCTTGTAGCACACGAATCATTTTATCAATAGCACGCGGCCGACTTTCATCCCAAACAATAACTTTAGCGATCATGGGATCATAGTGGGATGTAATAATATCACCTGACTCAAAACCATACTCAAAACGACGACGAGGGCCCTCTGGCCATGCGATAGTTCCTAATTTACCGGTCGAAGGAACTCCTCCTTGATATGGATCTTCCGCATACAGCCGACACTCTATCGAATGCCCGCGAGGAATGCGTATATCTTCACTTGAAAATGCAAATTTACCCATGGCGGTCAAAATTTGCATTTTCACTAGGTCTACGCCCATCACTTCTTCAGTCACCGGATGTTCAACTTGCAAACGGGTGTTCACTTCGAGCAAATAAAATTTTCCATCTTGTAATAAAAACTCGACAGTTCCCGCCCCTTGATATTGGGCCATCTGAGCGATCGAAACTGCAGCCGAACCCATCTGGCGGCGCAAATCATCAGTTAATGATGGCGATGTAGCCTCTTCGATAATTTTTTGGTGGCGACGCTGCACGGAGCACTCGCGATCAAACAAATGCTGAACTTGTCCCGCACAGTCACCAAAAATTTGAAACTCAATATGCTTTGCACGGTCTAAGTATTTTTCCAAAAAAACTTTTTCTGAGCCAAAAGCAGAAAGTGATTCGCGCTTCGCTGACTCTATAAGTTGACGAGCTTCAGATAAATCACGAATTAATTTCATCCCACGTCCACCGCCACCAGCAGCTGCTTTAATAATGACCGGAAGGCCTATTAATTCGACTTCTTTAATCAAACGTTCGACGCTTTGATCGTCCCCTTGATATCCAGGAACTAAAGGAATACCAGCTTTTTGTGCCAGAGCTTTACATGAAATCTTATCTCCTAAAAGTCGAATCGATTCAGGACTTGGGCCAATAAAAATTAGTCCCGCATCCTTACAGGCTAAAGCAAAATCTGCATTTTCAGATAAAAAACCAAATCCCGGATGAACGGCATCGGCTCCCGCTGCTACAGCCCCTTGAATATTAGCTTGGATATTTAAATAACTCTGATTCGTCGGCGCAGGACCAATACAAATAGTTTTTGTTGCCATACGAAATGCTCGCGAAGAAACGTCTGCTTCTGAATGCAGCAAAACTGTGTCAATACCCAATTCCTCACAGGCCTTAATAATTCGAACCGCCACTTCACCGCGATTAGCAATAGCTATAGTTCTTATTTCTTTCACTTTTGACGAATTATTCATACCTAACAAGTACAGTGTTTCATTGGTTTTTTCAAGGCACATAGGTATACTATTTTTATGAAAATCGGATTGTATCTAGACACTGTATCTATGCATGTTCTCAACAAAGGCCTATTTGTTAGCTGTGAACCTGTCGATAACATTGAAAGGATTCAACCCGGGCTTGTGGATGAGCGCCTTAACGAAGTAGGTCATTATTATTTAGTTTGCGATATGCAAAAAGAGATTCAGGGTAAAGCCAAGTTAGTGGACGCCTTTATTACCACCTACGGTAACCCTGACCCTATTTTATTAAAACATATGGGGTTTACCGACAACATTCCAAAATTTAAATCCGAATACGCAGGCCTGTTTAAATCTCAATTCCCGGAAGACTCTTTAATGGACGAAACCGAACTGTTTGTTTGCATTTACGAGCCGATCCACGACAGTTAACTTTGGTGCAGCTGTTAATAATTTGTACAGCACTATCTCATGTTGAGACACTTTAAAACAATACAAAAGACTACAATCGGCCATGGGTTTGCTCTTCATAACTCTAACGGGAGTCATATATGAAACAAGCTTATTTCTTTGTTATTATTTCGTTATTAATCACTACAACGTGGGCGCAAAAAAACCCTGAGCTTGATTTAGCAAAATCTCGTGTTTCACAGGAAGAATGTACCCGAATAGCACAGTGGGGTTTATTAAAAGGGCATGAAAGCCTTCAAATTGAATGCGGTCTTGATAACTTACAATTTAAAGCTGACACCAAACTACAACGCAGCGATAAACACATCCGTTTAGGAAACTATAATCTGTTACACCCAGGTACAGATAAAACTTTATTTAAAGACATGAAACTAACTGCCGAGCTGATTGATCAAGAATTTGATGTCATGGCGGCTGTTGAATTGGTTGATGTTGTTGCTACCCCGCGAATGAACAACACCAGCTTACGCCCTTTGATGGAAAAAATGTTTGCTCCAGTAAAAGCAACTCAAGACCGCATCAAATTAAAAAATGAACAAATTAAAAAGCTGTCAAAAATCAAAAAAAACCTCGGTCGCTTGACGACTTTAAAAAAAGAACTTGCTCAGCTTAAAAAAGATTTAGATAAACACCAACAAAATTTCCAAAAGACGGCTCGTTTTTATCGCCTTCCGGGCTACCTTTATATCCTCGAAGAACTTCGTAAAATCGACGCTAGCTGGTCGCTGGTTGTTTCTCCCCACGGTGACGCCGCTGTGGAAGGCAATCCTCAAGAATTGGTGGGGTTCTACTATCGCGCATCCCGTGTAGCTCTAGAATCAAATGTACATTGCAGTAAACGCTTTAACAACAAGTCCAGCGCTTGTTATCCCAATTTCTATCAAGATTACATGGGCACCAACTTAGCCACCATTTTTTCTAGACGTCCCTTCTTAGCGACCTTTAAAGATAGTGAATCTTCATTTTCCATGCTGGCTTCTCATGTCATTTTTGTGCCGCCAACCAAAAAAGAAGACATAGATAATATGCTTCAAAAAGCGTTCGGAGTGCAAAGCATTAAAGAACTTCCTGCGGGGATAAATAGCCAAAACTTCGCACGGTTTGCAGAAGTGCTGGTTTCACTTCAGATGGCCGACAAACTTAAACGTGAAGGCGTCCCGCGCCTTATCTATACCGGCGATCTTAATCTTGAATCAAAGAATCCATTTTGGGAAACCGTGTTTAAAAAGGTTCCGGGATACAAAATTCTAATTGATGCTGAAACAAGTTTATCGGAAACTCGCTTTGTGCAAGGACGCGAAAGCAATGGCGTTAGCAGTAATTACGATCATTTTATTCTGTCACAAGAAGATATGGATTTTTGCCAAAATGCTTCGGTGGTGAACTTTATCAATAATGACTTCTCGAAAAAAATTAAAGATAAATATCTTATTCGTTCAGAAGCTCCAATGGCACCATATCTAAAACTAGCAACTGCACAAGATATTATTCATGCTCGAACAGCTGAAATGGCATCAATCTTAGATAATTTTAACGTTATAATCGGTACGAACACAGTGACTACCGACAGCAAAAAAACTGTCGAAGATTTGAAAAAGTTTACCGAAAGAGTTTTCGATTCTCAATTTGTAGACAAAACTTATTATAAGATGTTTTCTCAAGTAATGAGCGACCATTTACCGATTAAGCTTGAATGTCGTTTTTAGTTTTTTAACGCTGATCCCGCAACCACTTTGCCATGTCTTTGGCAAAATAAGTTAGGATCACATCGGCGCCGGCGCGTTTAATCGAATATAATGTTTCGACCATAGCGGCGGTTTCATTCACCATACCGGCAGCAGCGGCGGCTTTGATCATCGCGTATTCTCCACTGACGTTATAAGCAGCCACTGGAACTACGGACTCTTTTTTTACGGATTGAATAATATCTAAATAACTTAGCGCGGGCTTAACCATAATAATATCGGCACCCTCACTGATGTCGAGTTGAGCTTCACGAATGGCTTCGGTTTTATTACGATAATCCATTTGATAAGTTTTCTTATCTCCGGCTTTAGGAGCAGAGTCTAAAGCATCACGAAATGGTCCATAAAAACTAGAGGCGTATTTTGCGGTGTATGACAAAATAGAGATTTCAGTAAAACCCTTTTCATCTAAACTTTTGCGAATGTGGCCCACGCGCCCATCCATCATGTCTGATGGGGCTACGATGTCTGCCCCGCACTGCGCGTGAAGGACTGCCATTTCTCCCAGACGAAAAACAGTTTTATCATTAAGAATTTTTCCATTTTCCACAAAGCCGTCATGACCATCTGATGAGTATGGATCCAGTGCTAAGTCTGTGATAAGAATGGCGTCAGGAAACTGTTTTTTTATTTCTTTTATAGTTTTTGGTAAAAAACCATTATCGTTTATGGATTCTGTAGCTTGTTGGTCTTTATTGCTTTCGTTGATCGCTGGAAATAGTGCAAAAGAGTGCACGCCGAGTGACAATGCCTGTTCAATTTCAGCAAGCATGGTTTTTACGGTGTTTCTGTAAACACCAGGCATCGTCTTAATTTCTGTTTTTTCATTTGCATTTTCTGCTATAAATAACGGCAAAATAAGTTGGTGGGCTGAAATCGACGTTTCACTGAGCATTTCTCGACGATAATGCGTACTTCTGTTGCGACGTGGCCTAAGAGATAAATCTAAACTTTCCATGGGCTAATAATTATAGAGTTTTCAAATTTTTTGCAAACATTTGCTTCAAGGTCTATTTTTTTAGTAAAGATGACAATTCAATGACACATCAGCAGACATTTTATCGTAGGTTAGAAAAATGGAAAATTTGGTTATCATTAACAGGGCCCCTACCGATGGGGAGTTCGACTGTAAATTTCATAATGGCTTGGTGTGGAAAACCTGTTTGCGTCAAATTCTTTTCACCACCGCCGATCAGGTTCATCATTTTCAAATTCATGACAACGATTTGGTTTTAAGCTCTACCGATGCCTTAGGCTATTTGACTGAAGTGCTTTGTGGTCTTAAATCGCCTGTTTTTGGGGAAACCGAAGTCTTTGGTCAATTTAAAAATTTTTTAGAGGCTTCACAAAAAATCAATCAGACTGTATTGCCTGCCAACGCTAAATGGGTTCGCTTTTTACTTGAGCTGGTTAAAAACTTACGAACCGAACACATCGTAGGACTAGGTTCAAATTCATACGGTAGTACTTTGCGCAAGCTTACGCGAGACGTTTCAGAGCTTTCTGTAATTGGTGCAGGTCAATTGGCCACTGAAATTTTACCGTGGATTTCTAAAAATAAAAATATTCAGCTTTTAGTGCGTAATCCTGAAAAATATACTGAACTTAAAACTAAATTTGCTAATGTAACTGTAGCTGACCTTTACTCCTCAACAACTTTTGATAAGGCCCTCATCGTGGCAGCACCGATCAGTAATGATGATCTGATTCAAATCATCGAGCAAGCGGCACAAAAACCTGAATTTATTTATGACTTACGCAATTCTGGTTTTGAGGCCTTAGGAAATACTTTAAAAAATATTCGTTTGCTTTCGCTGTCAGACTTTTTTGAAATTTTTAATGAAGATAAAATTAAATTTGAAAACCTAAAAATTAAAATTTCCCACATCATACAACAACGCTGCTTAGATTATACAAAAAGATTGGAAGTTCGCCCCCTTGGTTGGGATGACTTGTGTCTTTAAATATTTCGTCTCGCAAAAGTGATTTGGCCCGCCTGCAATCTTTCCTTGTTGGAAAAGCACTAACTGAAGTTCAGCCCGATGTGGTGATCAACTATCGCTTTAAAGAATCGCTGGGCGATATTAACTTAACAGATCCCTTATGGAAAATTCCGCAAAAAGGAGTTTTTACCGAAGACTTTAATCACGACTTACTCAGTGAAGCCACCGATATGGTGGTGCATTCATGGAAAGATCTTCCCGTAGAAAAAAAACCAGGGCTCTGTGTGGTGGCCAGCCTTCCACGAGCCGATCAACGTGATATTCTTTTAGTAAAAAAAAAACACATTGATTCCATAATTCAAAAAAAAACTATTCGCTTGTACAGCTCGTCTCCGCGGAGATTTTATAATATTGGGCCTTTTTTAAAATCTCATTTTCCCTATGGACTAAATGACGTCGACTTTGAATCAGTACGAGGAAATATTCCTACGCGAATGAACAAGCTGATGAATGCCGACGGTATTGACGGACTTATCGTTGCCAAGGCCGCACTAGATCGTTTATTGCTTACGGATATTGATGAATTACAGGAAACACGAAACTTGATACGCAATATGCTCAATGATTTACAGTGGATGGTTTTACCACTATCTGAAAATCCAAATGCAGCAGCCCAGGGGGCCATTGGCATTGAAATTAAAGACGCTGCTGTGAAATCTATTTCACCCCTATTAAAGAAAATTAATCACACTGATACTTTTGCAAGTGCCGAACAAGAAAGAGCAATTCTGGCTAGCTACGGTGGTGGATGCCATCAAAAAATCGGAGTGGCCTGTGTGCCCCATCGTTATGGTCAGGTGCTCTTTTTAAAAGGTTTAACGGATCAAGGACAAGTGCTAGACCAGAAAATACTTTCACATCCTTCTCAGGAGAAAATTTTAAAGAAATTTTCTAAGCAGCAGTTATGGAGTGATACTAGTTCTACTAAATATTTCGACCGCCTTCCGCTAAACCCGCAATTACCTTCAAAAGCCCACTTTTTTATAGCTAAGGCTGACTGTGTTCATGACGGCCTTATGCCTCAGCTTCAAAAGGCTATCTTATGGACAGCCGGGACGACCACTTGGAAAAAGTTAGCTGCCCAGGGTCTTTGGGTCCATGGAACGCAGGATGGCTTGGGAGAAAATGAGCCTCAGCACCTAGAAGCCTTTGTCGATTCCTCAATTCTATGGCATAAGCTGAGCCACGGCGATGCGGTTTTTAGCGATCGAACTATTGCTTGTTACGAGTTAAAGCGTAATCAGCAAAAGTTTGATTTTAGTGGCAAAGAGTGTTTTTACTGGAACAGCGCCAGTTTATTTTTAGCAGCGATTAACGAACACCCGGAAATTGCTGATAAAATTCACTGCTGCGGTCCTGGCAACAGCGCTGAAATTATCGAGAAGACTTTGAAAAACTCTCTGTGGACAAAATTGTTTGTATTTTTAAATCAAGCGCAATGGAGCGATTATGTTACCCACTAATTCAGATACTTTATTCGAGCGAGCTAAAAAAGTTTCTCCTGGGGGTGTACATTCGCCAGTACGTTCATTTAAAGGTTTAGACCGTTCTCCTGTTTTCTTTAAATCCGCGCAAGGGGCTTATTTAACATCAGTCGAAGATAAAAAATACATAGACTTCTGCCAAAGCTTTGGTCCATTGATTCTGGGCCACCTTGATTCTGACATAAAAGAAAAAGTTCATCACATGGTCGATACGGCTTGGACCTTCGGAGCCGCAGAGATTTATTCCTTGGAACTTGCAGAATGGATGACCAGTCGAATTCCATTCTTAGAAAAAGTTCGATTCGTTTCTTCTGGCACCGAAGCTGTAATGAGCGCCCTTCGCGTGGCACGTGCAGCGACCGGCAGAAAAAAGATTCTTAAGTTTGAAGGATGCTATCATGGTCATACTGATTCTTTATTAGTTAAAGCAGGATCCGGTTTAGCCGGTGTGGCGGCCTCGTCCAGCGCCGGGGTTAATGATGAAACGGCATTTCAAACCTTAACTTTACCTTTAGATAACGAAGCTTTACTTCAACAGATATTTACCCGTGAAGGAAAAAATATTGCTGCAGTCATCATAGAGCCTCTGCCAGCTAATTACGGTTTACTTATTCAGCGTAAAGAATTTCTTCAAACAGTAACTAAACTAAGTAAAGAAAATGGGACTATTTTAATTTTTGACGAAGTCATTTCAGGATTTCGTGTAGCTCTTGGTGGTATGGCTGAAATCTTAGATATTAAACCAGATCTAGTGACCTACGGAAAAATTATTGGTGGCGGGTTCCCTGTGGGATGCTATGGCGGGCGCAAAGAATTAATGGATTTAGTCGCGCCACTTGGACCAGTTTACCAAGCCGGAACCTTAAGTGGTAATCCTATAGGAATGGTTGCAGGACTTGAAACCTTAAAAAAAATGGAGCGCTTAAGTGGTTGGAGTGTTTTAAACAAAAGAACAGAAGCTTTTGCCCAACAACTTAATCAAGCTTTTCAAAAAAATTCCAATGGCCTTATCGTTGATCAATTTTCTTCTTTGTTTTGGATACGACGTAATAATTCAAGTGGCTCACCTATAAGATCCATAGAACAGATTGCGCCAGATCAAGGAACTACGTTTAAAAAAATGTTTTTAAACTGTTTAGACCAAGGCGTGTATCTAGCTCCGAATGCTTATGAAGTTGGATTTGTTTCTATGGCTCATTCAGAAGATATTCTGCAAGAAGCCGTCAAAGTTATTACGAAGGCGAGTCAGTGAATAAAAATAACTTAAAGATCATTTTGGCTATAATCTGGAGCGTATTCACCACTTCGCTGATCGTGTGGTGGTGGATTTTTGCTATGGATTTGGCGGGCCAAGTTTCGGAAAGTAAAAAAAATATGATTATCTATGAAGGCATAGTTCTTATTGCGATTGTTATACTCGGAAGTGTATTTCTTATCGGCTATGTTTGGCAGGACTATAAGCGCAATCAAAAGCTTCAACTTTTCTTTTCTATATTTACTCATGACATTAAAACTTCCATCAGTCGCTTAAGATTACAGGCTGAAATTTTAGAGGAAGAATTACCATCAACTGCACATCCAACTTTAAGCCGACTTATTCAAGATGTGACTCGGTTGGATTTGCAACTTGAGAACTCATTGTTGTTTACTCACATTAACAAGCATCAATTTTATATAGAGAAAGCGAAACTTAGTCAGTTAGTAGCCACCGCACGCGCTGATTTTTCGCAACTCAATGTCGAACTAAAGCAAGATGTAGAGTTTTCAACAGATAAAAAATGGTTTTTAAGTATTTTAAAAAATATTTTTCAAAATTCTGTGTTACATGGTCAAGCCTCGAAAATTGAAATTACAGCCAAGGGTGAGGCTAACTCGGATTTCGTAGAAGTGCTTATAGTCGACAATGGAATTGGTTCGCAGCTCAATTTAACTGAACTAGGAACGCATGTTTATAAATCGAATCAAAAAAACAGCAATGGTATTGGTTTGTACCTCAGCAAAGTGCTGATGCAAAAGCTTAAAGGTGATCTTAGTTTTTCCTCTAGCAAAAAAGGCTTTAGTTCTCATGTTAAGCTACGAGGAAAACTTTTATGAAAAAGATTCTTCTGGTGGAGGATGATGCAAGCCTAGGTCAAAGTCTTTTTGAGCGGCTAAGCAAAGACTATAATGTTCATTGGAGTAAATCCTTTGCTGAGACTTGGAATTACTATTCTGAGCATTACAAAGAATTGGATCTTGTTTTATTAGATGTAGGGTTGCCCGATGGAACAGGTTTTGATTTAGCTCAAAAAATAAAATCACTGCATAACACTCCTGTGATATTTTTGACCGCACAGTCAGATGCTGAAAACAGACTGCAAGGCTATGAAATTGGAGCGGAAGACTATATTCCTAAGCCGTTTCACTTGAAAGAGCTTTTAATGCGCTTAACTCACGTTCTAAAAGAGCATGCAGTAACCAAAGAGTATGACTTAGGCCAAGTGGTTATCAACTTTGACGATATGTCCATTAAAACTAAAAGTGGAAAACTTGAATATCCTGCAGTAACCGATATGAAAATTTTAAAATTACTTATTGAAAAATCTCCTGAAATTTTAAGTCGAGACGAAATTATTAATGAAATATGGGGCGAGGACAAAATGATTAGCCACCGTAGCATCGATAATATAATTGTACGCCTAAGACATCTGCTTGATGGAGATTACATCCGATCCATACGAGGCACCGGTTATCAATGGGTTAAACCATAAAGGAAAAACTATGAATACGAAGTTTGTTAATGCCATAAAGAATATTCCGCAGAAAACGCCCCCGATTTGGTTCATGCGCCAAGCAGGTCGCTATCACTCTCATTATCAAAACTTGCGCTCCAAATACTCTTTTGATCAGCTTTGTAAAAATCCGAATTTGGCATCTGAAGTAGCTTTAGGTCCAATTCAAGATTTTGACTTCGACGTATCTATCCTTTTTAGTGATTTGTTGTATCCGTTGGAAGCCCTAGGTATGGGCCTGGAATACACCGATCACGGGCCTCGATTAGGTTTTCAACTCAATGATTCCAACTTCTCGCAGCTTAAAAATGTTGATGAAGCCATTCCCTTTATGAATTTTCAAAATGAAGCGATGAAAATGACTCGTCAAAAAATTGGAGCGGATAAATCATTAATCGGATTTGTCGGCGGACCGTGGACCTTATTCGTATATGCCGTTGAAGGCGGTCATGCCGGGGCATTGACGAACTCGAAAAAGAATTTAAATCTGTATCTGCGTTTCGCAGAAATGATGGAGCAATTTTTGACTCGAAATATTCAGTTACAATTCGACGGAGGCGCAGAAGTTGTTATGATTTTTGATACCGCCGCCGGAGAAGTTAGTCCCACCTTCTTTAAAAGTTACCTGCAACCTGTGATCAGTCGAATTGTTCGAAAGTTTCCAAATAAACTGGGCTATTATTCAAAGGGGACACAGAATACATTTTTTAATCAAGAATTTTTAGATTTGCCTTTAGCAGGACAAGGCTTTGATCATCGCTGCTTTATTCCTGATTTACTAAAGACTCGTCGCAAAGGTTTTACTCAGGGAAATTTTGATCAGGCTTTACTGCACATGGAAAATGTCGATTTCAAAAAAGTTTTAGATACCTATATTCAGGAAATTAAAACATTATCAACTGAAGAACAAGCAGGCTGGGTTTGCGGTTTGGGGCATGGGGTATTACCAAAAACACCGGAGCGTAACGTAAAAGAGTTCGTGGAAATTATTCGCAAAGAGTTTCAGTAATGAATATTCACATAGATACAGCATTATTACAAAAATATGATCTTCCCGTTCCACGGTACACTTCATATCCGACGGTGCCTTACTGGAGTATTACTCCTTCAGGTGAGCAGTGGATCAGTCATTTAAAAGACGCCTTGTCGACTTCTGAGTCTTCATGGTCCATGTATATGCATATCCCCTACTGTGAAACACTTTGCACATTCTGCGGCTGCAATACCATTATCACTAAGAATCATGACCTTGAGAATATGTATGTTGAACTTATTTTAAAGGAATGGGAACTGTACAAAAAAGCTGTTCCGCAATTTAAAGAAAAACCATTAAAGCAACTGCATCTTGGTGGGGGAACTCCTACTTTTTTAAGCCCTGCCTCTTTAGAAAAACTTTTAGCCCCTATTTTAGATGAAGTAGTGAAAGATGAAAATTTTGAAGCCTCGATCGAAGTGGATCCTCGAAGAACTTCCGTTGAACAACTCAAAGTATTAAAAAAACTAGGATTCAATCGCGTATCTATGGGAGTTCAAGATTTCAGTCCCGAGGTCCAACGATTAATTAATCGCATTCAGCCTTACGATATAACCCGCGATTTAACATTGGCCGCGCGCGAAATGGGTTATGCCTCAGTGAACTACGATCTAATTTATGGTTTAGCTAAGCAAACCACTGAAAGTTTTACTGAGACAATTCAAAAAACCATTGAACTTCGTCCCGACCGCATCGCCTTATATAGCTTTGCCCTAGTTCCATGGATAAAACCAGCACAACGACTTTTTAAAGACGAAGATCTGCCCGTCGCCGAAGAAAAAAGGAAGCTTTACGAACTGGCTCGTGCGCAGTTAACAGCGGCTGGTTATGTGGAAATCGGTATGGACCATTTTGCATTGCCTGATGAGAATTTATCTTTGTCGCTAAAAAATAAAACCTTACATCGTAATTTCATGGGCTATACTGACCATCGCACGGATGTTCTTTTAGGCCTCGGAGTAAGTGCGATTTCTGAATCACCATACAGTTTCCATCAAAATGAAAAAGTCAGCGCTATGTATGAGGCCGCATTAAATAAAAACATACTGCCTACGCATCGTGGACACGTGCTGAGTGAAGAGGATCGAATTCGCCGTCAACAAATTTTGAATTTGATGACTCAGTATGAAGTAGGATTTACTGATGAAGATCAAAAGAAATCAGCAGAAAACTATTTATCAGAAATGGTCAAAGATCAATTAGTCGCTGTCGAATCTAATAAATTAAAAGTTACAGAAAAGGGCAAACCGTTTTTACGAAATGCTTGTGTATTTTTTGATGAACACCTTAAACGCAAGCAACCAGCAGATAAATTATTTTCTAAATCGATATGAGATCAAATAAGCCTACAGTACACATCATAGGAGCTGGTATTTCAGGACTGTCTGTAGGTTATTTACTGAGTAAAACAAACAAATTCGATATTACAATTTTTGAAAAAGAGCCCCACGTCGGGGGAATGATCAAATCACAAAAGCATGATGAATTTTTAGTTGAGTCTGCTGCGAACTCTATTTTATGCAATCAGCAAACTTTAAGTTTACTGAATGAACTTCTGGTGCAGCACGTGCGGCCATTGTCGACTGCTAAAAACCGTTTTTTCTTTAGAGACCATCTACGAAGGTGGCCACTTAATTTTTTAGAAACAGTAATTTTAATTCCAAGGATTATGTTTCATCTAGTTACGAATAAAAAATTTCTTCAACTCGAAGGCACAGTATCGGATTGGGCCAAAAAATATTTTGGATTTTCATTTGCTCAGTATTTTTTATCCCCTGCCTTACAAGGGATTTATGCGTTACCTGCAGATAAATTGGATGCCAAACTTATTCTGACACCACTATTTAAAAAAAAAAGCAGGAAGTATCAAGGTATAGTCAGCGGTCTAAATGGTATGGAAGATATAATCCAAGCGCTAAAAAATAAGTGTATTCAAAACCAAGCTAAGCTATTTACCGAAATAAACTATGACTTTAATCAAAATGCAGACGCAGTTATTCTATGCACCTCTGCGGCCGATGCAGCTAAAGTCTTAAAAAGCAAAGATTCACAGCTTAGTCAAGATTTAGAGAAAATTCATATGAACCCTGTGCTTTCAGTAACTTGTCAGGTGCCAGCCAGATCAACTCGGCCCCCTGGATTTGGCTGTCTGATTCCAAGAGATCAAAATCTAAAATGTTTAGGTGTTCTGTTTAACTCGGATATTTTTGAAAATCGAGCCTCTGAAAATGAAATCAGTGAAACGTATATCTTTAGTGACCAAGAAGCAGTGCAACTGTCGCAGCTTAATGATGTTGACCTTGAACAAGAAATAATAAATATGCGTAAAAAATTATTTTCAACTGAAGATTCAATAAAAATATACAAAAACTACTGGCCACAGGGCCTACCCGTATATAATGAGGCACTACTTAATTTTCAAAAACAGCTAAGCTTACCTAAAAATATTTATCTTCACGGAAACTACACGAATGGTATTGGTCTGAGTAAAATTATTGAGGGCTCATACGAGCTAAGCGAAAAACTCATTAGGGAATTAAAATGAAAATAGGCGTGCTGATCGTAAATATAGGAACTCCGAAAAGTCCTTCCACTAAAGATGTGGGAGTTTATTTAAAAAAATTCTTAATGGATGAAGATGTTATTTCACTACCTTTTGTTTTGCGGTGGGTTTTGGTCAATTTAATCATAGTTCCTTTTCGCGCAGTTAAATCAGCGGCTAAGTATGCAAAAATATGGACACCGCAGGGATCTCCTCTGCAAGTGAACACGGAAAAATTTGTAAATGCTTTAGCCCAGGAGCTGGGCGCTCATTACTCTGTAAAAATTGGAATGGCCTTTTCCGAGCCTTCCATTGAAACTTCACTGATAGAATTTAAAAATGAGAGCATCGATCGCCTCATTATATGTCCTATGTTCCCTCAGTATGCAGAGGCCACCACTGGATCCGTTTTAAAAGGCGTAAAAAAAATATGCAATAAAATTGATCTGACGGTTCCGCAAACGATGATTAAGTCATTTTACAAAGAAAATTTCTACATCGATAATATTGCAAAGTATTGTAAAGACATTCAAGCGGACCATTGGCTTTTTTCTTATCATGGGCTTCCCGAAAAACAGATCACCAAAAATGCAAGTTGCCTCCTAAATAATTCGTGCTGCCTAAGCTCTCAAGAGTGTACGAAAACTTGCTATCGCTCTCATTGTATTCAAACCACCAAAGAGCTGGCGAAAAAACTGAACCTAAAAGACGAAGACTACACTATTTCGTTTCAAAGTCGATTAGGCGTAAAGCGTTGGCTTCAGCCCTACACCGATGATGTTTTAAGATTACTACCTCAACAAAATAAAATAAATATCGCTGTGGTGAGCCCCGCCTTTGTTGCTGATTGCTTGGAAACTTTAGAAGAGATTAATTTAGAAAGCCGCCACCTTTTTTTAGAAAGCGGCGGCGAAAGTTTTCAATATATTCCGTGCCTAAATGCTGACCCACAGTGGGTAAGTGGATTTGCGGAGTATATTAAGGAGAATCAGGAACAAATGGTTTATGACCTGAAGACACTATAGCGTGTAGGTTTTCGGAAACTTCAGTACGATCGTCTTCTGGTTTAATGTAGACTAAATCGTGATAAATCACTTCGCACTGGATGCTGTTTAACTGTAAGGATCGCCAAATCGCTGGAAAGAAACCTTGGTCGCCGTACCAGCAAACATCATCTCGATCTTTATATTCAATCGGACGACCATTAACTTTAAGATAGTTAAAGGTAAACGGTCTAATAGGAACTCCCGCATACCCCGCAGCCATCATTAAAGTTTTCTTAAACGGCAAAACTTGTTCGGCATTAGATGTTTTAGCCTCAGCGTAGAGAACGACACGAAAACCATTTTTCAAAGTTTTTACAATATCTTGAAGTTCATCCATAATATAAGATCGATTTAAACGATTCACATAAGCGCAAGCACCAAGCTGGCTGAGTTGCCCCAAAAACGGCGTGTTCTTAATTTCTAAAGAAGTTATAAACACGGCCGGCTGAAGTGCGTTTAAACAAACGATATCAATAAATCCCACATGATTTCCCACAAGCAAACTGACTTCAGAAGCAGGCAGTGGATTTTTACAAACAAGATCTACTCGAAAAATAAATAAAATTAATCGCGTTGTGCGAGTGGTATTCGCCAACAAGCGGGCTCGCTTTTTAATCGGATCAAAGGTAGTTAAAAAAATAAAACAGGCGCACCAAGCGTAGCCTAACACCACTAATCCAAATGTAACTAATTTAATCGCCGCAAGAATTTTTTTCATAAGTCATTTGTATAATAAGCACCCTTCAAGCATTAATCAATAACTAAGGTTGCTGCTTTATACAGACGATCGAGCACGCTTTCCCACAATTCAGCATCTGGCTCTAAAGAATAGTCTTTCAACAGCGGTAAACACAGCAAATCAGGTTTACGCTCGCTAGCGGTACGCAACTGCGAATAAATTTCGCGTGCGGCCTGCGCTGGAGTAGCAGCTAATTTTAAAAACTCAACTTTCTCGATGGGCTTTTTAGGTTTATTTATTTTAACTCCATCAACTTCGTCGGGCATCTCTGAAAGTTTTGCAAAGACGATTCCAGCTAGTTCACGCACTTTTAAGTTGGAATCCGTACAAATAACGAAAGGCATCTCTGGCATGTAGTGGTGTTTCATATGACCCGGAGATTCTTTTTTGTCCACTGCCGCAACCCACGAAAAGCTTAAATTTTGTTTTTTTAGGGCTTCATCGATTTGGCTTTTAACGATCATTCCTGGGCGCAAAATCGAGAGCTCATTATTTTCACGAACCAGCAACACCGTAGATTCAATTCCTACCTGGCTTGATTCCGACTCCAGCACGTAAACTTGGTCTCCGAATTCTTTTTTCACATGATCTGATTTGGTGGGGCTGGTCTTTCCAAATTTATTAGCGCTGGGTGCTGCTAAAGGTACAACAACTTTTTGTAGTAACTCTAAAGCCACAGGATGATTGGGTATGCGGACACCTACGCTTGGCAAACCTGAGGTGATCACATCTGAAATAATTTCCGATTTCTCCATCACCAAAGTTAATGGCCCTGGCCAAAATGTTTTAGCCAGGCAATTTGCAATATCATTCCATTTTTTAAAACAGGTTTGTGCTTTTTCAGCAGTATCGACATGAACAATTAGCGGATCAAAAAAGGGACGCTCTTTAGTACTAAAAATTTTATTTAAAGCCGCTTCCGAATCAATTTTTGCGCCCAAACCATATACAGTCTCCGTGGGAAATGCGACCACCTGATTTTGATTTAAAATTTCTACAGCTTTATCAATAGACATGCTTATGGTCTACCACCATGGGAATTTGAAGGCAACCGACGAGTGTTTTGGACTTAAAAATGCAAAAAGCCAAGATGGTGAGGTCGCTTAAACCCCTTCAATAATCATCGCGATACCCTGACCACCGCCGATACAAGCAGAGCCCAAAGCATACTTAGCCTTACGACGACCAAGCTCATAACATAAATGATTCATGATACGCGTACCTGAGGCCGCTAGCGGATGGCCGACGGCAATGGCGCCGCCGTTGACATTTGTGCGTTCAGGATTCAGTTTTAATTCTTTTTCGACAGATAAATATTGAGCCGCGAAGGCTTCATTCACTTCGATGAGATCCATTTGCTCTAAAGTTAGTCCTGCTTTAGTCAGTGCTATACGAGCCGCCGGAGCTGGACCGATGCCCATCATCTTCGGATCGCAACCGACGCTGGCCCAAGATAAAATTTTGGCTAAGGGTTTTAAATTGTTTTTTTTCATAAAGGATTCACTGACGATAAGGCTGCACGCAGCACCATCTACTATTCCTGAGGCGGTGGCCGCAGTCACTGTTCCATCCTTTTTAAACATAGCTTTCATCGCCGAAATTTTTTCTAATGTCGCTTCTGGTTTAGGGTGCTCATCTTTATCAATAGTGATTTCACCTTTTTTGGTGGTCACTTTCACAGCTGTAATTTCTGATTGGAAATATCCTTTATCGAGTGCGCTTTTATAGCGCGTTTGAGTTTGAATCGAATACTTATCGCAAGCCTCACGCGAAATTTCGTATTTCTCAGCTAAATTCTCTGCAGTGATAGCCATCGGAATTCCCGCGTAGATATCAGTCAGGGCGGAAGTCATATAATCTTCTAATTCAAAGTTTCCTAAACGTAGCCCATCGAATCGGACTTTACGTGCGACATAAGGAATTTGCGACATTTGCTCAACGCCGCCAGCTAAAATGCAATGACCATCGCCAGAGTGAATCATCATCGCTGCCTCAATAATTGATTGAAAACCTGAACCACAAAGTCGGTTCACCACATAGGCCCCGCGATCTTGCGGAATTCCCATTTTTAAACCAACGTGACGTGGAATGTAAGCCGCATCAGCCCCGCTTTGCACAACATTCCCCATAATAATGTGATCTACCTTTTCTGGTGAAACATCTGCTTGAGCCAAGGTCGCATTTCCCGCAACCACGGACAGATCTGTTGCGCTGACATCTTTTAAACTTCCGCCAAAAGATCCAAACGCTGTTCTTTTTCCTGCAACAATATATATATTTTCTTTATTAGACATGAGGCTAAAGATAGCACTAACAAATTTACCAATCAAACTGAAATGAGACGCGCGACGTAGTTTCGAAGGAATTAACTGTTTGAGATACAACAAGATCTTTATCGTCGCTTAAGGGCTGTATGATCTCGGCTTCAGTCTCGGCAGCACGAGCGTCGTAATTGATGCCGGCGTTAATCCATCCCTTATACTCAAAGCGAGCCAGGGCTTGAGCCAACAAAACTTTTAAATCAAATTTATGAGTAACATCATTATCGCCTTGAACTTCACCCTGCAGTCGCGCCTTTTGCTCGATAGCATCTGCTGTTTGACCTAAGCGCGTTTTACGTAAAGGTGACGTGTCCCACCAATAGGAAACTGTGCTGTCAGCCATTCTTGACAACACGCGATTTCCATCTTCTTCGGCATGAATAGTTTTAGGCAAAACTCGATCCATAAATTCTTTAGATAAAACTTCTGCATCCGCCACTTCCGGCATATGTAGTCTTTTGGTTTGAGCTACATTAACACGAGCCCACGAAAGCGATGACCCTAAGGTACAAAGAACTATAATTAATAAAGTTATAAATCGTTTCATACCTTACTGAGGTACAAATCGCGAGCCATAGAGCTAAAACGTTATTGAATATATTGCAGCTCATTGTCTCAGATTGAGACAATTTATCAAACTGAGATTTGCGGCCAATTTTTGTTAGTCATTAAGGTGCCAGGCTACTTTTCGGAACGCAGAGCGTTCCGAAAAGTAGCCTGGCACCTATTAATCGAAACTGAGTACGAGTACGGTGACGTTATCTTCTCCACCGCCCTCTAAGGCTTTCTGGATAAGGATTTCGGCGGATTTTTCCAGAGGAGCATCTGATAAAGTTTGTGAAATTTTAGCATCAGGTACCATTCCAGAAAGTCCATCTGAGCAAAAAATATAGGTATCACCTTGAGAGATTTCACGTTCTAAAACATCTGGGAAAACGTCACGCTCAAAACCTACACTTCGAGTAATTATATTTTTTCCAATTACTTTTTTCGCCTGATCTTCAGTCAGCAAGCCTAAGCGCACTTGTTCATTAATCAAAGAATGGTCCTCTGTCAGCTGCCATATATAAGGCTTTCGATGAAGATAGCAGCGACTATCCCCAACATGGGCTATATATATTTTTGAGTCTCTTACGTAACCCATAACAATTGTGGTGCCCATACCGCTTAATTTTGTTTCTTGTGCGGCTCGGTCAAAAATGCGATGACTGGCTTCTTCTAAGGCTTGAACCAAAACCTGTTTGGGCTGAAAATGTGCCGCTTTGGGATGTCCGATCACTTCTCTAATTGTTTCAACCGCCAGTGCGGACGCGACTTCTCCGCCCATGTGCCCGCCAACTCCGTCGGCAACGACAAATATACCTAGACGCTCATCAATCAAAAAAGAATCTTGATTCGCTTGTCGTTTTAAACCTTTATCGGTGATACACCAGCACTGAAATTTCATCTCTTTTATTATACCGCGAGACATTACGACTTTGAACATATTTATTTAAACATTAACCGCTTAGACAGAAGTCCAGATGCGCTGATTGTCTGGAATTTTAAAAAATGTACTTCTCGACTTAATTTCCACAATATTCAAACCGATAGTCTAGATACCTGAGGTATCTATGAACGAACAAAAATCGAAGTCACCTAAAACTCGAAAAAATATGATGGTTTTGGCTATTATTCTGTCATTTATTATTCACGGTTTCTTTGTATTGGGGACATATTTGTATCCACGTCTTAATCCATCATTAGAGGATACTACTATAGAAATTTCTTTAAATGAAAACAGTTTAGAATATTTAAAAGACACGGAAGATCCAAAACGTTTAGTTGAGTTTGACACCAACAAAACAAATCAAACTGCAGATCCGAAAGCAAAGTATTTGGCGGCAAAAAATAATACGGTACAAAAAGAAACTATTGCTCGCCTAGATACACAGTTTAAAAATTTAGAAAAAACTAAGCCGACCGCGGCTCAAAAAGAAAAAGCTCAGGAAGAAAATCCATGGGAAAAAAAACCTGACAAATCAACTGAAGCCAAGCTTTTTAATAATGGTTTTGATGTTTATGAAAAAGTGAATCAAAAAGATCAAGCTCGTCAAAAACGAACCAGCGCTTCTGCACAAGCCAAAGATACTTCGTCGGCAACAGACCGACTTGAAGGTGTAGATCAGAGTTTAATGACTCAGCTCAATACTAAAGAGTATATGTACTACGGCTATTACACACGAATTCGCCAACAACTTAATCAATGGTGGCAGCCAAAAGTTAAAGAAAAAGTTACGAAACTAATGTCTCAAGGAAGAACTATTGCCTCGGAGCAAAACAAGAATACTAAACTTATCATTGTATTAGATAACGAAGGTCAGCTGGTCACTGTGCAGGTCTTAGGGGCATCAGGCGTTCGAGAGCTTGATGACGCAGCAGTAGAAGCATTCCGAAAGGCAGCGCCCTTTCCTAATCCGCCTAAGGGCATTGTCGACCTGGATGGAACAATCAAGATTCGCTGGGATTTTATCGTTGAATCATAACCCCTTTTTTTGCTAAAGTATTCGCTCTAAATAAGAATGAAAAGGACCGAATTTATGGCAGCAGCACCATCGACGAAATCAGTGACTCTAAAGGACCTCAAAGACTTAAATAAAAATACTTTAGATTCTATCGCACGCCGCGCTCATTACATGGCTACGCAAATGATTCATCAAGCCAATATTCGCGATAAAGAAAAAGGTGATCCTAAAGTTGGTGGCCACCAGTCCGGTTCAGCTTCAGCCTTGCACATCATGGGAGCCTTGCACCTTATCGTGAAAACCGGCTTCGATCACATAGCTAATAAACCGCATGCATCACCAACGGATCATTCCTATAATTACTTACTGGATTTATTTTTAAATTCTGATCTGTCTAAATTCACTGAAGAACAAAAAAACATCGCCATGATGGGCTTGCGTAAATACTCAAAAAATGGCGAGCCAGTATTCCAATCTTATCACTCCGCTTATGATTCAGATCATCATAATTTTTTTCCATCAGGAACGGTGGGTATCCCACCAGTTCAAGCAGGGTATTTAGCATTGGCCTATCGCTTTGCAAAAGATCAAGGGCATAGTGTGCCTGAAGCACACTTCTGGGCCCTATCTGGAGACTCTGAATTTCGCGAAGGATCAATGTATGAAGCGGTTCCCGACTTTGCCGAGCGCGAAATTGGAAACCTTACTTGGATTGTCGATTACAATCGTCAGTCTTTAGATGGTCAGCGCATCGTCAATCAAAAAATCATGAATGGTAACGATGCCATTCGTATTGAAAAATCTATGGCCGCCAACGGCTGGGAAGTTATTCAAGTTCGTCACGGATCCTTACGACAGTCCTTATTCAAAAAAGCTGGCGGAGATTTATTCAAAAAATTCATTGAAGAAGATCTTATCGATTACGAATTACAAGCGCTGTTGTTGGTTCAGGATGAAAAAATTTTAAAAAAAGAAATCGCTAAAGATTATCCAGGTCTGAAAAAATTCTTAGACCAAGTATCTGACAAAGATTTATTCGAAGCCCTACGTGATTTTGGCGGCCATGATATCATGCAAATGGCTGAAGCGCTGTTAAAGTCAAAAGAATCAAAACGAAAGCCCACCATTGTTATTGCTCACACTTTAAAAGGTTGGGGATTAAAAATGGCCGCTCAGCAAGGCAATCACTCTTCGCTAAGCACTCAAGAAGAGATCGATGAACTTCGTGCCAAACAAGGCATTACTAAAGAAGGCGTTTTATTCCAAGGATTTGATCCTAAAACTGCAGAAGGTAAATACTTAGCAGATCGAGGGGAAAAACTCTATTCCGATATTAAAGCGCAAAATGATTTAAAAGTTAAAAACCAAAAATTATTTGCCGACAAATTTGCGGCGATGGGCTCTTTTCCTGAAAGCTTAGAAATCAATACAAAGATGGCCAGCTATCCGCATACTCAATGGATGTTGGGCCAATTGACGGCAAAGCTAACTCGTATCGCAAATACAGCTGACGTTTCCAAATTACCTGCCAACGAACAAAAGTGGCGTACCGCAGCTGAATTATTTATGACAATGGCTCCAGATGTGGGAACTTCGACGAATTTAAATCCAGCGATGGATGGAAAAATCTTCGGCGCGTGTATAGTTGATGATTTTGAAACTGAGTTGGGTGTTAAAGATACCAAGCTTCCTAATCTTGTTCCTGATGAAGACCAGTCTCATCGTTTCCTGCGCTTTGAAATCGCTGAAGGTAATGTGATGTCTTGCGTGGGCTCATTCGGAAAAGTGAAAGATATTTTAGGAATACCAACTTTACCATTAATGACTGTGTATGATTTTTTTATCAAACGGGCCCTAGATCAGTACTTTTATAATTTGTATTGGAAATCAAATTTCATCTGTGTTGGAACTCCATCCGGCGTAACATTATCACCTGAGGGCGCACAGCATGGTTGGAAATCAGATTTTCAAATTCCTAATCAAGTGACTTGGGAACCATTTTTCTGTATCGAGTTAGATTGGATTCTGTGCGAGACTTTCCGACGCCACTTACTTGATGATAATGTTGGACGCCAAGGTACGCTTTTACGCTTAGTTACTCGTGGAGCAGAACAAAAAGATTTTATGAAATACCTTTCTAAGCAACTTCGCTTTAAATCTGACCAATCTCAAAAATTAGTGCGGTCGTCATTTCCAATTAATGGCGGAGTTAACGAAGAAGAAGTAGCAGCGCTAGCTGAAGTTGAAATTTTGCCCGTTATAAGAAAAGAAGTACTACAGGGTGCTTATTACTTAATTGATTATCGTGGCTACGCTGGGTATGAGCCAGGTGATAATGTCGTTAACATTTTTTCGATGGGATCACTTACGACGGAAGCTATTAAAGCCTCTGAGGAACTGTTATCGCGCGGAATTTATGCCAATGTAATTATCGTAACATCTCCGGATTTATTATGCGGAATTCTTGCCCATGAAAATGATTATGATTACTTAAGAAATCAATTGGGCATCAATTCTAATCTTTATCTTAATCGCCAAGGTGATGTGGGCTCTGCAGACCTAGTTATGGCCTCAGGACGTCGGATTCCTATCGTCAGTGTTCACGACGGAGAAGCAGGTCTATTAGACAATTTAGGCTCTATTGTAGGCGTACGACAAGAAGCTTGTGCCGTTCGTAAACACTCAAAGTGTGGCCGACCAGTAGAGATTTATCACTACCATCACATTGATGCAGAAGCTGTTATGGACGCCTGTGGTAAAGTATTGTCAGAGACTGCACTTGAAAAAGTTATTGTTTCTAAAAATACTTTTGATGAAGTCAGTCAATCTGCGGATGCTCAAAATCAAGATACAAAACAACACTGGACTGAACTATGGCCCACAAAAAATCAGTCGCACAAACACTAAAACACACTCATTATCCTGATGACGGTGAATTATTTAAAAATACTTTAAAAAATAAGCCGTCATCTCATTTAATCATTTTTGTTCATTTTCTTAATGGACATAAAAAAGTTTTAAAGCGACATGTTGAGCTGGTCAATGAGCTAGGCTTTGATGCTTATGTTTTTAATGTTAGTGATTCTTTAAAAGATCATTCTTATTTTCCTTTAAGTAAAAAAACTAAAAAATTTGGTCTTAAGCATGTAATGGCTGACCAAATTGAAAATCACATTAATTTGTTTCCTCAATATAAAAATAAAATAGTCTATGCTTTTTCAAATGTTGCAGCCGCCGCCATGGAAGCCATCAGCCAACGTATCGAAAATGGCAAGTCTAAAGATATTAAGGCCATGATTTGCGACAGTGGACCTGGCGCGGACTTTATGACTTCGTCTTTTAATTTATTTAAACATGAAATGAAGGTAAATTCTTTTGCTGCTCGTCTTCTACAGGCTCCACTTTTTGCCATAATTTGGAGTCCCAACTTGAATCGCGATGTACATCAAGATTTAGAGAAGTTTCCTAAAAATTTTCCACTTTTAAGTATTCGAGGCTGGAGAGATAAATTAATTTCTCCTGAATCAATTGATCGGGTGTTTGAACCACATACTAACTTGAAATGGAAAAAGCTGAATTTACCTGAGGCCGGTCACATCAATGGTCTGCGTGATTTTCCCAGTGAGTATCGTCCCGGTGTTGAAAGCTTCTTAAATGAGGTCGCCAAATAAATCTAAGATATCTTTAAATTTTAGTTTTGCTTTAGTTCCGTGAAGGGATTCACAAGCTGTAATATTTCCCTTACAAAAAAAGCCATTAGGCTCTCCACTGCTACGACGAATACCTTCATCATCAGCGCATATAGCCTTAGCTAAGGCCATGGCTTCAATACGCGTGGGAGCAACTGAGGAGTATTCTTTTTCCCAACCCTTAACATGGCAAATGTGTTTAGCATTACCCTTCCAACCAATTTGAACCTGTTTTTCATCTCGCACAACATCGAAGTTGGCAGGAGTTTCAGCCCGAGCATTAGTGTCCTGCTCGCAACCAACTGTTTGGCAAAAAAATCCTTTACCCAAGTTTTGAGTAGCGCACTCTTTCAAAGCCAGCGCTTTAGCTTCTTTAAGTGTTCTTCCCCGAGCTAATACAGGAAATTTTTGAAAACTATCTTCAGCCACGCAGATGTACTTACCAAGGCCTGCCACATTCATTTCAGCTATAAGTTGATTTTCACGGGTCACGGTGGCGCCCTGGGCGGCAGCTGGAGCTGTCGTTATAAAAACGATAAATCCAAAAATTAAATACATCATTTTTCGCATTTTTTTTGCCCCCATTTATAACTACTACTCAACACAATAAAAACTTAATAACTCCGGTATGTAAAAATGGTGGTCGTCACCGTCTGGCAAAGGTAAAAAATTACCTTCACCAGCTGTGACTGCCACTATCGCATTTTCACACGGTCTTGCTGTAATATTTGAATTCGCATAAAATAAAATACTAAATTGATTTTTTGCCATCAGATGAACTTCAGGAATATTTAACTCTGGCGTTGATGTGACAAATTGGCTGTTTTCCACTATTATAGTTCTGGCATTACCTATAGCGTTTTCATTAACAACCCTACCATGAATAACCAGTATTCCCTCGTTAGCCAATACAGGTGTGGTGCTTAAAATTAGTAAAATATTTATAAACGCAAATGTTATTTTGTACATAAGTACTCCTTTGAAATCAGTCAAGTTTCGCCATAATAGCGTAATTCTGACAGATTCATAGTGTACTTATATTTGACATGTAAAAAAGTGGTGAAGTGACTAAAAGGGCTAAGCGTAGCGCTTTACAATCAAAAGCCCTTCCTCAGTAGGAATGAAGGTGGCGCTAAAATTCACATCGGAGAAAATATTTGAAGTCATTTTTTTAACGGCAGAGACTTGCTTTTCATTAAATTTTTGCTGTGTCTGATCACCCCAAACTGCTCCCGCTAAAAAAACATTATCAATAAAAACTAAGCCGCCGACCCGAATATTCTTTTTGGCCCATTGCCAATAGTCATAATAGGCACCCTTGTTTCCGTCTATAAAGATGGCATCAAATGGCCCCTCTTTATCGATTGTTGGTAAGAGGTCGAAAGCGTCCCCCTCAACTATGGTGCACTGCTTATTTTGTACATAATTGGCCAAACTCTGGCGAGCTCGTTTGGCATGATCGGTTGATTTCTCAAAGGTCCACAAATGGCCATCTGCCTTTAATGTCTCAAGAAAATATAAACTCGACAGGCCGGTTAAGGTACCTATTTCAACAATCTTCTGGGGGTTAATAAAAGACACCACAAATTTTATCAAGGAGGCTTCAGTCGGTGATATCGAAATAGCTTCAAGGCCTATTTCTTGAGATAATCTTCGCGCTAAAATTTTATCATTATTTTCTGGTAAAATCTGAGCTTCAATATAGGCATAACTGGGACTTTGTTTCTTTCTCATAAAGGTAATTTAACTTACTTTTTTATGATTTCCAATTGCTGAAAGAAGTGAATGCACGTATATTTTTCCAATGTCAGAAGCTTCAGAAACACTACTCGACGTTAGAAACCTGCGCACTCGTTATATTACTGATGATGGCACCCTGTTTCCCGTGGATGACGTTAGTTTCAGAGTAAAAAAAGGTCAAACTTTGGGAATCGTTGGCGAATCCGGTTGTGGCAAATCTCAAACTGCACTTTCGATTATGCGTCTTATTCAAAAGCCAGGACAAATTGTTCAGGGTGAGGTTTTATTTAAAGACCAAGACTTGGTTAAAAAAACCGATCATGAAATGAAGTCTATTCTGGGCAATCAAATTGCTATGATTTTTCAAGAACCCATGACTTCACTTAATCCTGTTTACACCATCGGAAATCAAGTTTCTGAATCGATTCATCTGCATAATAGTAGTTTGCCAAATGCTGAAGTGAAGAAGCGAGCTGTCGATATGCTTCGCTTAGTTGGCATTCCAGCGCCTGAGAAAAGGTATGACGAATACCCCCATCAGCTGTCTGGAGGAATGAGACAACGTGTGATGATAGCCATGGCCATGAGTTGTAACCCTCAACTATTAATCGCTGATGAACCTACCACGGCACTTGATGTAACAATTCAGGCACAGATACTAGATCTTATGCGAAAGGTTCAGAAAGAATTTAACGCCGGAATGATTTTAATTACGCACGATTTGGGTGTAGTTGCAGAGATGTGCCAAGATGTCCTAGTCATGTATGCTGGTAAAGTCATTGAGTATGGAACCGTAGAGGATATTTTTTATCGTCCCAAACATCCATACACTAAAGGGTTATTGGAATCGATTCCACATTTTGAAACAGGTCAACGTTTGACTCAGCTAAACACCATACCCGGGTTAGTTCCCAATTTGTATAAGTTGCCACAGGGATGTCGTTTTCGTGATCGCTGTGTAAACGCCATCGACATCTGTAAAACAGAACATCCCCGTCTGGAGAATTTGCGCGGTATTCATCGCGTAGCTTGCTATAATCCAGTTCAAGGAGGTCAGCCATGAGTCATGTATTACTTAAAGCAGAGAATATTTTTAAGCGCTTTCCTATTCACGGCGGAATACTTTCAAGAGAAATCGCTGCTGTTAAGGCCGTGCAAGATATTTCTTTTGAACTTCGCAAGGGCGAAACCTTAGGACTGGTTGGCGAATCTGGATGTGGTAAGTCTACATTAGGACGTTGTTTAATTCGACTTATTGAACCTACCGGCGGAAAAGTATTTTTTAATGGTCAAGATATCACAAATATTAACGGCCCTGATCTAAAGGCGCTCCGTCGAAAAATGCAGATTATCTTTCAAGATCCTTATGCATCACTCAACCCGCGCATGACCATTGGATCTATTTTAGAGGAACCGTTAATTATTCATAATCTTTACTTATCAGAAAAAGATCGCCTAGATCGCGTCCTGGAGCTTCTTAATATAGTCGGATTGCGACCAGAACATCTTTCTCGATATCCTCATGAATTTTCTGGAGGACAACGGCAACGTGTAGGGATCGCGCGCGCACTAGCTGTTAATCCTGAGCTTATTATTTGTGATGAACCTGTTTCCGCGTTAGATGTTTCAATCCAAGCGCAGGTCATCAACTTACTTATGGATTTGCAGCAAAAACTTGGATTGACCTACGTCTTTATTGCTCATGATTTAAAAGTGGTGGAACACGTTTCGACTCATGTGGCAGTCATGTATCTGGGTAAAATCGTAGAGTATGCCCAGGCCGACGAGCTTTATAGAAACCCGAAACATCCCTACACCAAAGCATTACTGTCTGCGATTCCCATTCCTGATCCTAAGCCACGTGAAGAGCGCATTATTTTAACGGGCGATGTGCCCTCGCCAATTAATCCTCCTCCAGGCTGCTATTTTAATCCCCGTTGTCCTATTGCAACCACAGAGTGCCAGCAAATTTCTCCTGAGCTGCGTGAGGTTAAACCTGGACACTTCGCCCGCTGTATTAAAGTCGAGGGCTACGGTCCAGTATCGAATATATCTTAATTTCGTACTCATTTTGCCGATATATACCCTATGAGTGAAAATAGTAAAAGACAGTGGATTGTCTTAGACAGCGTAACAAAAATTCAATCCCAGCCCCTAACTGATCAACAGTTGCAAATGTCAGTTTTGCGAATGCATGAAAAAGATTGGGACCGCTTTTTTATTTGGACTGACACTTGGGAAAATTGGCAACCGCTACGAGCATTTTTAAAGTCAGATCAACAAAATTTTTTGAATGTACTAAACATTACTAATGATAAAAACCGTGAAAATACAATTACGAAATCAAGAACTACAGTTCATCCCAACCATAGAGAAATAACGAACACCTCTTTCCAGATAGATGATTCATCTGCGGATATGGAAAATATTGATGTTAATAAAATTGCTCCTCCCAGTAACATTAGCTTTAAGAAGTTACGTGGAAAGTCCGACTTTAAATCGCGGGCTGTTCGTCATGACCTAAAAATTGAAATCTTATTAGCTACTAAAACAGGAAAAACATTTCGTAGTTACTCTAAAAATATCTCTTTAACAGGAACTTTATTAGAAGATCACATACCATTTGACTACCACGGAGAAATATTTGATGTGATCGTCGTTAACAGATATGCAAAAAGCACTTTTTCTACGCGTGTTCAAGCTAAAGGACAGGTTGTTGGTGAAGGCGTTTCGCGAAGAATTCAATTCGAAAAACTAAATGATCAAACTCAAGAAAAGCTGCTGAACCTTCTCAACGAGTATTTAGAAAATCAAAAGAATATGACTAAAAAAGCTAGTTAGGTACCAGTTCCCTTTTTGTATCGTTATGCGATACAAAAAGGGAACTGGTACCTAATTTACCTAACTAGTAACTCGCGGATACGGGATTTTAATTTATCAATATCAAACGGTTTTTTAATGTAGTCATCGGCTCCGACTTCCCGGGCTTTTTCAAAATCTTTGTCTTCAGCTTGAGCTGATAAAAATATCAAAGGAATAGATTTTAAATCTTTGTGCTCTTTGATCATTTGCGCCAACTCAAAACCGTTAATCCACGGAAGACCCACATCCATAATGATAAAATGAATTTCGTGATCATCATCTAAAATTTGAGTTAACTCTGCAGCATCAGCCGCCAATTTTGGCGTATAACCATCAGACTCTAAAATTCTTTTAAGTGAAGATCGCTGAGTTTCATCATCTTCAATGACTAGTATATTTAAGGGATTCATTTTGTTTTTAGCATCTCTGAACTGATCTAACTCAACAACCGGCTGCTCAGCCATGCGCTGCTTAGTTAACTTTTCAATTTTTTGAATTAAGGTTGAAGTGCTAAATTTTTTACTCATTAATGAAGACCTTCTGCTTCCATCCAACGTTCAGCATCCAAAGAAGCCATGCAGCCCGTTCCTGCGGCCGTGATAGCTTGGCGATAAATCGCATCTTGCACATCTCCTGCTGCAAACACACCAGGGATGTTTGTATAAGTCGATCCTGGTTTAGTTTTAAGATAGCCAACTTCATTCATGTCTAAAATTCCTTTAAAAAGCTTAGTGTTAGGTTGATGACCAATAGCTATAAACAACCCCTGAAGAGTTTTTTCAGAAATCTCACCAGTCTTGTTGTTTTTAATTTTTAAAGCTGTCATCGATTTTTCATCACCGATCACTTCCACAACTTCTGTGTTCATAATAAAACTAATTTTTGGATTTTTTTGAGCTCGATCCAACATAATTTTAGACGCTCTAAAATTTTCACTTCGATGAATCACATAAACTTTAGAGGCAAACTTTGTTAAAAAAGTAGCTTCTTCCATGGCTGTGTCACCACCACCCACCACAGCGACTTCTACGTTTCGAAAAAAGGCTCCATCACAGGTGGCGCAAGCCGAAACGCCACGACTCATATATTTTTTCTCTGAAGGTAATCCTAATAGCTTAGCGCTTGCTCCAGTAGAAATAATAACTGATTTGGCTAGATGCTGCGTATCTCCTACGAAAACTTTAAATGGCTTCGATGAAAAATCCACCTTAGTCACGTTACGGGTAATATAGCGTGTTCCAAATCTTTCCGCTTGTTTGCGCATAACTGCAATTAAATCCGGACCGGTTATGCCATGCTCAAAACCAGGATAGTTTTCAACGTCAGTGGTTATCATCAACTGACCTCCAGCCTCTTCGCCTTCAATCATCAAAGGCTTCAAATTCGCACGAGCTGAATAAATTGCAGCTGTTAATCCCGCTGGACCCGATCCAATTATAATTAAATTTTCCACACCATTCTCAGACATAATTACCTCTAATTTTCTATCAGAATAAAGTAGCCCATTCTGAGTTATGAATCAATCCACGTCATGAATGACCTGCACCAATTGTTGGGCTGACTTTTCAACACTCTGCGCTTTGTTTTCCTTACGAGGCGCTGAGTTCATGGGAAGCATATCTGTTAGCATATATCCCGGTGAATACAGTTTTAAAGCAAATGGCAGTGATTTTTCTGCCTGAACGGTCAAGACCAAGCCTTTTAAGGCGTGTTTAGCTGCGGCGTAACTAGAAGCCATTGGGTCCGGCTGAGACTCAGCAATACTTGATCCCACGAAAGTTACACTTTTTAATTCGCTAAAATTTCTAGATACATGCGAAATTCCATGAAGTAACTGTGTAGGGAATATGAAATTGACGTTTATAGCCCACTGATGGTCTGCCCATTTTTTCTTTTCAAACAATCCATAAGGACCGCCGCCCGCTGTATAAATAATATGTGTTGGCTTAAAACTAATTAAAGATTCAATAAATCCTGACGGCACAGGCACCACTGAAAAATCCAAAGGTAAAACTTGAACCCGTGAAGGGTCACTTACGGGAAGAGCATCTAGTATTTTTCGTGAAACCAAAAAGAAATGTGCAGATTCCTCTGAGTGGATCAGATTTTCAACTAAAGCTCGTCCTAAGCCTCGACTTGCGCCTAAAATCGCGTACCGATTGTTCATACTTTATCTTCCCATGTCATAAATTTGAATGCTAGCATAAATTATGTTCAAAATTTCTATACCACAAAAAAATCTGGTGTTGAATGCCGAAGCTAATAAAAACCTTATGGATTTATTGATTGAAAATAAGCTGCCAGTTGCATCAAGTTGTTTAGGAGAGGGCATTTGTTCCAAATGTGCCATGCAGATTACACCCGAAGGACAACCCAACGACTTAGAAAAACGCACCATGGAAAAAAACAAATGCGAGCCCCACCATCGTTTGTGCTGTCAGATTTTTATTAGTTCTGATCTTACTGTAAGGGCCAGTTATTGGTAAGCACCCATTCAATATCAAATGGTGTTCCCAACTGCGTGAAATGATCAATCGGATAGTTTAAAACCTTCGTCTGTGCATTCTGATTTATTACCGCTTGAACTGCCAAAGACACATAAAACTCTTTACCGTTGTAATTTAAATTTTGTCGCAATTGTTCTTGCAAACAATGATTCAAAAACTTTGCAGATCTAAAATAATATAGACCGCAAGAAGTCCATTCGCTTTCTAGTTTCCCGGTGTATAATTTTTTTTCCTGAAGCTCTAGAACCCATGGGCCATTAACCACATAATGACAATAGGAATTCGGACCTAAAAAGGTTGGGTGAAACCCTGTGTACCCGACAATTGCAGCATCCGCTTCAGCCTCTTTGACTGCCCTTTCAAAATTCTCGGCACTCCATTTAAAAGTGTAGTCACAGTAAGTCACAACCGTAGGCTGATTCTCATCTAGAAAAGGAATCGCTGCTAAAACAGTGTCTATGGGCCCGCGGGTCGAGTACTTTGTTTTAACTATTTTTCCTTGAGGATATTTTCTCTGCAAAATATCAATATATTGAGAGTCCAACTCTTCATTTATAACAAAAAATAACTTCCACGAATTGGGAAATTGATCGACAAGATATTCAATTACACACCGATCTTTAATGCGAATAAAGGGTTTAGGCACAACAAAATTTTGATCTTTAAATCTTTGTCCCAAACCTGCCATAGTAATAACAACTTGCATGAACTAGAAATTATCCCACAGAAGATTTAGCGTCGAAAGCATCACGTACGGCTAAACCTATATTAATTAATAAACTGAGTGTAATCACCAGAGCCAAAGCTGGATACCACACCAACCACTCAGCTGTAGTGAAATATTTTTGTGCTTGCTGTAAAAGCTCTCCCCAGCTTGGGGTTGGCGGAATCAATCCTAAACCTAAAAAATCCAAAAACGCCAATAGTGAAATATAGGTCGCAATATCAAACGGAGAAAAAGTTACAATCGGCGTTAAGGCATTCGGCAAAATATGTTTAAAAATAATTCGGCTATCTGAAGACCCTAAAGCACGAGCCGCCTCTACATATTCACGCTTTCGAAGTTGTAAAAACTGGGCGCGCATATACAAAGAAATCTTAGTCCATTCAAATAAGGCCATAATTAAAATCAGCACCAACAATGTCGGAACAAAAATCGAGATGATTGTAATTAGAATCAACGTCACAGGCATGGTTTGAATGACTTCAACTGTGCGCATACCAAAAAGATCAATTTTTCCACCGAAATAACCACTTAAAGAGCCGATGGTTACGCCAATACTATAAGCCAAAAACCAAGTGCCCACAGCAAAGATCAACGAATATCGCAAACCATAAAGTAATCGCGCTAAAACATCTCGTCCGCGATCGTCAGTTCCCATTAAATTATATTTTGTCGGTGGCGCTGGGTATGAATCAACTGCTGAATTGCTTTCATACGGGCTCCACTGTATGAGTGGCCACATTCCCCAGTCACCGCGGCTCTCGTCAAATTCTAAGGCGCGATAGTCCATAACAAAAATATCATCACGTCCAAACTCAGTAGGGTGATAATCAAAAAACAAGGGCGCATATATTTTTCCATCGTACTTCATTAAGTGCGGCTTACTATTAGCCCAAAACTCAGCAGTAAAACTAAGGAAAATTAAAGTTAAAAGGGTCCACATTGAAACGATAGCCAATTTATTACGTTTAAAACGCCGATACCTTTTTAAGGTCAGCTCATTAGTAATAAATCGTCCTTCAATAATATTCACTGTCATTCCCTATTTAAAATCAATCCGCGGATCTACTATTACATAAATAATATCGCTAACCATATTTC
Organism: Pseudobdellovibrionaceae bacterium; assembly: GCA_022843825.1. Classification (GTDB taxonomy): domain Bacteria; phylum Bdellovibrionota; class Bdellovibrionia; order Bdellovibrionales; family Bdellovibrionaceae; genus Pseudobdellovibrio. The sequence continues at coordinate 4,923 of JALHMX010000015.1, read as the reverse complement.
CGATCAGTAACAGCAAAGATGAAATAAATGTCAGCCCCATTATAACATTATAATCACGCGCCAAAATCGAATTATATCCCAACAAACCAATTCCATCTAAGTTAAAGAGGGTTTCGATAATTAAAGACCCGGCTAAAAACACACGAAGAAAGCCACCCAATCCCGTAGCTACTGGAATAAGAGCATTCCGCAGGGCATGCTTGTAATAAACTAATGAATCACTAAGGCCTTTTGATCGTGCCGTACGAATATAATCTGACTTAATTACATCCAGCATAGAGTTTCGAACTAACACAGTTAACTCCGTAAAACTTCCAATGACGTAACAAGTTAACGGCAACACAAAATGATAAACACGATCGCCTATTTTTCCCAAAAATGAGAGGGATTCGTAGCTGTCCGATTTAATTCCACCAATAGGAAACCAATCAAAATAAGATCCGCCGGCAAACCAAACTATCAAAAAAATGCCCATAACAATAGAGGGGATCGAGTATAGTGCGTACAGCGCATAACCTGTAATCTGATCAAAAGGACCACCGGCTTTGATTGCTTTTTTTACGCCTAAGGGAATACACACCAGGTAAGTTAGAATTAAGGAAGCAATTCCAAAAGATAAAGAGACAGGAAATTTAGAAACAATAACATCGATGGCTGGTTCTTGATAAGAAAAGCTTTCACCAAAATCTAAGCTGACTAAATTTTTAAGCCAAATAACGTAGCGCTCGTGTATGGGTTTATCGAATCCGTATTGTTTTATTAATCCGTCTAAAACTTCCTGTGAAACAACAGTGCTACTTCCCCCATCACCACCGCCCATACGAAGCTTTTGCAGCCTCTGCTCAATGGGACCGCCAGGCGCTAAATTGATGATCACGAAAGTCACCAGAGTTATGCCCAGTAAAGTTGGTATCGTTAAAAGAAGACGACGAATTAAGTATGTAAACATAATTAAATATCAGCTATTTAGCTGATGCTGACCACCATGTTTGATAACCATAGCCATATTTGAAAGTCTCCGCGGGCATTTTTACTTTGTTGCTATGCGAATAAAACTCATACTTATTATTAAATAAAAATACATAGGGCACATCTTCAGCGATTAGAGTATAGGCCTTCTTAAAAATGGCTGTACGCTTTTTCTGATCCAATTCTTGTCGACCTTCTTCAATGAGTTTATCTACTTCAGGATTACTGTAACTTCCATAATTTGATCCACCTTTGCCCGTAGATCCCGAATGCCAAATCTGCTTTGGATCAGGCTCAATAGATCCCGCGCCCCACCCCATAGCCCATATATCCATTTTGCGATCATCAATAGCTTTAATGAAACTATTCCACTCCATATAGCGAAGTGTTAAGTCTATTCCTGCTTTTTTGGCGTCTTCTTTGATCATCGTCCAGTATTTTTCACTATCTTTACTGGCATAAATCATAGTGATTTTAAATTCAGACTTCTTACCATCCACTGTCTTATCCAAAACACCATTCTTATCTGAATCTTCCCAGCCCGCTTCTTTAAGCAAATCTTGGGCTTTTTTAGGACTGTATTCGATCGGTTTAACATTTGCTGCTTGGTCCGATTTTACTGAAACCGGACTTGTTGCCAAGTCTGCTAACCCTGCTTTAAATTTTTTATTCATCTCTGCGCGATTTACTAAATGCGCAAAAGCTTTACGTACTTTTACATCTTTAAAAATTTCATTTTTAAAATTAAATCCAATATAACCATAGGATTTTGGCATACTATTAGAAACTTTTTTAGCAAATACGGTTTTCCCAAAAGGACCGCCCTTGGCTTTTAAAAAAGTATCGATTGATTTCATTTCAGCAAAATCGATTTCGCCTTTTTTTAAGCGCTCTATTAAAATAGAGTCATTTCGAGTAAAACGAAAATTAATTTGGTCAAAATTATAATAACCCTTAAAAGTTTTTACATCTTTAGCATAGCCATACCATTTATCAAATTTTTTAATGATAATCATTTGGCCTTTATCATAACGTTCCATTTTATAAGGACCCGCACCAATTGCTTCCTTTTGCATTTTTACTGATTTATTGATGTCTCCATAAACTGATTTCGGGATAACTTTAATAATTCCACATAAAGAATCTAAATTTTTAAAATATTTTTCAGAGGCCGTGAATTTAATTGTATGCTTATCTATCACATCAATTTTTTTAAATGTATCTATGTATGGCAAAACATTTAAAGCCTGATGACGAGGCTCCCGAATTGTTTCTAAGGAAAATTTAACGTCTTCAGCAGTAACAGGGTCGCCGTTATGAAAAAAAGCATTTTTTCTTAAATAAAAAGTAAAGATAAGGCCGTCTTTAGAAACATCCCATTTTTCGGCTAAGGCCGGAATTGTTTCATAAGTTTGTAAATCTTTCGTACATAAAGTATCGTGCACGTAGTTTGAAAAATACTGCTCGTACACATCGCCAGACATAATAGGATGTAAACTTTCAGGTTCAAGATCAAAATTATAATTCATAACTCCGCCCTGTGGGGCCTTTTCATTCGGCTTTGCGGCAGAAACCGTTGTCGCTGTGGCTAATACAAGTGTCATCAATCCAGCTAAAATTTTCTTCATAGTTAAGCTCCTTTATATCAAGACAGAGTCGTTTCGAGATAATATGTTCTCTTGCATAGCTAGGCAATCATATATTATAAAAAGCGTATAGCTAAAAAGGATACTTATGTCAGTAAACGTACGCACCCCTAAGTTTGACGCAACGACAACAATTTCATCGGATTACGGTATCTTTGGTATTCCTTTGTCTGAACAAGAAAGCCGATTAGTGCTGCTGCCCGTGCCTTGGGAAGTAACAACGTCATATGGTCAAGGCGCAAGCAACGGGCCACGTATTATTCGAGAGGCTTCCGAGCAAATTGATTTATTCGATATTGAAACGAAAACGGCCTATGAAGAAGGTATTTTCATGCAGCCGATCTCAAAAGAGATTCATCAAATGAGCAAGGAGTTTAAATCTTACGCTCAAGAAGTCATTGAATTAAAAACAAACATGTCGACGGATGAACAAAAAATAGCAACATTAACAGAAAAGGTTAATTCCGCTTCAGAAAAATTAACGAGTTGGGTCTATAACGAAACCAAAAAAATTCTAGCAGCTGGAAAACTTTTTGGATTGGTCGGCGGTGACCACTCGTCACCCCTAGGTGCAATTCGTGCTATATGTGAACAACATAACGTTAATGGAAAATCGGAAGTGGGAATTTTGCATATTGATGCCCATTCAGATACTCGTAAGGCTTATCAAGGATTTGAGCAATCACACGCATCCATTATGTACAACGTTATGCATTCCACCGAAAGCCAGCGTCCTTGCAAGTTAGTCCAATTGGGAATTCGGGATTTTTGCGAAGAAGAATATAACTTTATTCAATCGCGTTCGGATATAAAAACTTTTTTTGATATTCCTGTTAAGCAGAGACTTCTTAAAGGTGAAACCTGGGAGTCCATAGCCAGTGATGTGATTTCGCAACTTCCTCAAAAAATTTATATTTCATTTGATATTGACGGTTTAGATCCACGATTTTGTCCGTCAACGGGAACACCGGTTATAGGTGGTCTGTCGACTGAGGAAGTTTTTTATTTATTTAATTTGCTGGCTCAAAGCGGCCGAAAAATCGTGGGCTTTGATCTTAACGAGGTTTCCACTGGCGACGCAGAATCTTCAGATTGGGATGGAAACGTCGGCGCGCGCATGCTGTACAAACTTTGCGGCTGGAGTATTGTTACCAATCGTTAAAAAAACAAAAAGGCGCTCTTTCAAGCGCCTTTTTCAACAACAACTTTACGCCAAAAGCTTACAAAGCCTGAAGACGCGATAGTATATTAAACTTAGATGAGTGATCACTGTTATCAACTTGTTTATTAAGATGCATTTGTCTTAAGGTCTCAAGTGATTGTCCATGAACTGCAGCATTATCTTTTTCGGTAATATTACGTAAAAACTGTTGATAACGATACCAATCTTTTTTATTAGCATCATCACTGCAAGATGCAGCTTCTTGTCCAGTGGCTCCCCAACGTAATTCTGGGCAGTTATAGGGATCAAACGAAAGTAATGCCGCACGATTAATGAGTTGATCTAAAGTAATTGTAACTGGTGAGCCAGCAGAATTTTTATAGGTGATCTTACATGCCGCAGCCGCAGTCTTATAGGAAGCGATCAAATCAGCCTTTAAATTAGTGCCTTTATAGGAAATGAACGAATCCTTTTCATTGTAACGTTTAATCCAGGCTTGAGCGTCGTCCGGGATACTTAGCATTTTTCCTCTTAAACGAATATCACTTCCCGGAGAAGAATACGATTCCCAAGCACCTTCGGTTCCATAAATATTTGCAGGTAAGTTAATTGGATGTGCCAATCGACTAGTGCCACTATCGATACCTTTTTGTACTGATTCAACACGATCCTTAGCCATTAAGCATAATGCATCGACTTCATTTTTCATTTCAATTGTTGGCTCTAATTTATAAGCTCCACCAGATAATCTAACCTTTACCCAGTCAAAAAATCCCATACCCTTGGCATCAGAGATTTTATTTTTATAAACTCCCTGTCCCGCGTTTCCATTATATTGCTCTAAGGAATATTCGGGAATCTCTGAGTCTGCAGCCACATATATTCGTCCTGCAGTTATATTACCCGCAGAGTCGTAGGTTGGATTGACAACTTGAAGCGGTCTAAAGTTTTTAAAGTTCCCGCCATAGCGAGCACCATAAACTCCGTAGTCAGGATTAAAACGACCTCGAGTAATTGAGTTATCAGGATGCGCATCTGCAAATAAAACCTCACCTTTTGGTGTTACATCATACACCACCGCCACGTGACCATTTGTTTTATATAGCGCCGTACCTGGAACTATATTGCCTGATGCAATTTTCGGCG
>JALHMX010000014.1 GCA_022843825.1 Pseudobdellovibrionaceae bacterium | reverse complement strand
ATTGGCGTAGGTTTCAATAAATACCGTACAGTTGTCGGCAACGTTCTTATATCTGAAAGTAAAAGTGACAGCGTTTGATTCTAAGGGCTGACCGTTAGGTTTAGCAATATGAGCTTGAAAATTAGTGGTCTCTGGCGCAGCAAAAACATTAAGCGCTGAACACATCGCAATCATAGCTATAAAAATTGCTTTATAACAAATCCGCACTATAAGTAACTCCTAGAAACGTCCAAATTTAAACGCAAGCTATTGATTACTTCGGATTTTTATAAGAATTACTTAACTGTATTAGGGGGAATATCTCAATTTAGACTAAGGTTATGTGTCATTTAAAAGCAGTATCAATTTGAAACGTCTAAACGCTTTATAAAGAAACTGTTTTAACTTCTATTACTAATACTTATTAAGATTTTTGTCCAGTTTGACCGTTTTCTTAGAACTGCTCTTCACCGCTTGAACGCTAGACGGAGAACGCTTCTTTTTATTTTTCACCGCTACTTTGCGTTTACTATTTACTGGCGAGGGCGCAGTTACAGCTGTGGATGAGGCTGTCATCACACCCACTGGTGCGGACTTTATATGGGAAACTACATTCGATGCGATGGTAATCGCAAAAAAAGAAATTGCTAAAACGATATTAAGCTTCGCTGTCTTGTCCAGCTTAGCTAGCTTCTCTGAATTAATCATATCCTTTATTAATTTAAATTTTATTACACTCTTTAAATTGATCATTACTCCCCCGTGAATAATTAAGTAAAAGCAACTGCGGGGCCAACCTGATCTCTTTTATTTTGATCCTGAGTGAAAAACATTGTCGAAGTTTTAAAAGAGATTTTAGATAAAAACGTATTAAAGTGATTCAGTTAATGTCCTAACTGGGCTTTAGCCAACCTCATATCAATTTCATGACCAGTGTAGAGTAAACACACAATGAAAATAAGATGAACAGTCTTTTCTTAGGATCCAGTGCTTACACCCTTTTTATTCATGTACTCAGGATACGTCATATCATAAGTCATTAACTGATTTTTATCGATTTCAAATACCCGGGTGGTTAGCTCTCGCAAGAAGAAGCGGTCATGGGAAACCATCATAACGGTTCCAGGAAACTCCTTAATGGCTTTCAACAAAACTTCGCGGGACTTGATATCCAGGTGATTTGTGGGTTCATCCAACACTAATAAATTCACTGGATGTGATAATATACAGGCCAAAATCACGCGGGATTTTTCTCCACCGGAAAGAACAGAGATCTTTTTTTCCACCTCTTCGCCGGAAAACAAAAAAGCGCCCAATAGACTTCGTATGCTACCTATGCTTGAGTTCGGAACACGGGACTCAACTTCTTGCAGAATGGTTTTGTTGGGGCTAAGCACATCTAAAGAGTTTTGCGAAAAATAGCCTACACTAATACTGGGGCCCACATTACATATTCCATTGGTGGGCTCGGTTTGCCCCGTCACAATTTTTAAAAAAGTGGACTTGCCGGCGCCATTAACTCCGACAACCGCTACGCGATCCATTCTTTTAACTAAGGCCGTCGCATTAGAAAAAACATTTTTTTCTCGCCCGTCTTTGGACACCCAGGTTTTAGAAAGCTTTTCAACCTTTACCACCTCTTCACCACCGCGCGGAGGAACTGGCCATACAAAGTCCATGGCCTTATCTTCGATAGGAATTTCGATACGATCAATTTTTTCTAATTTTTTTACGCGGGATTGAACTTGTGCCGCATGGGAGGCCCGTGCCGCGAAACGCGCGATAAACTCTTCCTCTTTTGCCAACATGTCATCTTGTCTTTTAGCTTGAGCAATCAATTGCTCTTTACGAATATTGCGTTCTTTTTCATAGAAATCATAGTTTCCACCATAAACTGTTATCGCGCCGTTAGCGATTTCAATCACTTTTGTGACTAAGCGATTCATAAAATCACGATCATGGGAAGTCATCAAGACTGAGCCCTTGAAGTTTTTAAGCCACTCTTCTAACCACATAATAGATTCGACATCTAAGTGATTGGTGGGCTCATCCATAAGTAGGACATCGGGATTTAACAATAAAATTTTAGCTAAGGATACGCGCATCTTCCACCCACCAGAGTATGTTCCCACATCGGCCAACATATCTTCATTTGAAAATCGCAAACCACCTAGAATTTCTTTCGCTTTAGATTCTAAATCATAACCGCCGACGCTTTCAAATTGGGCCTGTAAATCCCCGTAGCGTTCAACCGTGGTTATCATTTCATCTTCAGTCAGCTCCGGATCAGAAAGTTTTTCTTCTAGCCGTTTTATTTCATCAGAAACTTTATCTAAGTTTCCTGCTGATAAAACTTCTTGTAAAACCGAGCGACCCTTCATGTTTTCAATATTTTGCGAAAAATAACCTACGCGGATTTTATCTGGACGACTAACACTTCCCTGATCAACAGATTCTTCACCCATAATCAGTCGAAAAACGGTGGTTTTTCCGGCGCCGTTCGGCCCTACTAAACCCACTTTTTCACCGGGATTAAGTTGAAAAGATCCATTGGAATAAAGAATTTTTGTGCCGTGCTGTTTGGTTACCGCATTAAATGAAATCATAGCTCTCTAATCTGCATCAAAACGATAAATAAATCACCTATTAATCAATTTTTGATGACTTCTTTTCCAAAAAAAAGACAAATTCTATACTCTTTTGAGATTATGTCTAAAATATTGGAATTCCAATAATAGAGTACGATATTCTTAAGTTACAAACGAAGCCTATGCATAGCTTTTTGCTTCCTCTATGAGGCACAAAAAGTCGGATGGGCTTACAACTAACATAAAGGAGGCACTAGCGGTTTTATTTTAAGTCATACGTTTTATAAAACGTATCCTTCCTTTGCCTCAAGGCAAAGTCTGGGGAAACCCGGCGACGCAAAGCTACAGGGGCTTATTGAATAGGATTTTCGATGTGCCAGCCAGTTGCCAAAGGTGTGAAATAAACCTGCGGTGAAAATCGCAATGGAAGGAAAAAAAATACAATTAGATTGGTTTCATTCCCCCTAAACCTAAACTGTCTTTCGTAGCGGTTTAGGTTTTTTTAATTTCTGGCTTGATCAATTATACTTTCTTCGACTTTTAATCTTGTGCCAATATTAATCTTGTTAGCATTTTTTAAATTATTCAACCGCATAAGCTGACTTAACGTCATATCATAGCGTACTGCAATCGAAATTAAAGACTCTCCTCTTTTCACGCGATGATAAGTTGTCTTACTTTTGTATGATTTTTTTGTTGGCTGCGCAGCCTTAGCGACGCTGCGCTTTTGTATTTTCATTTTTCGACCTGAAGTATTACTGTTATTAATCACTGCATTCTCTGGTAAAATAAGCTTAGCACCAGCGCGGATCATGCCCTTACGACCTAAATTATTCAGCTTGATAAGTGAACTGACACTAACCTTATACAACGTCGCAATTGAAGAAAGGGATTCACCTTTTTGAACTATGTGCACATGCCCGCTGCCCTGAGCGGTCACGCGGTTACTACTTTTATTTTTAACTGTTGTTATATTGCCGCGTTTTTGTTGAAGCGGAGTACGATCCGGAACAAAAATCCTTTGACCAATTCTTAATACTTTTTTACGAGGCAAATTGTTTAACTCACGTAAATACGCAATAGTTGTTCGGTAGCGTCTTGCAATCGTTGAAAGCGTATCACCACGCTTAATTCTATAGGCCTGAGTCTCTACCTGATCAGGAACATAGTCGACCACGCTGGCAATACTTTCTTCTCCGGCTTTAAGGGCCGCCGTTGCCATTCCCGGAGGGATACGCAACTCCAATAGATTATCTTTCCCCATTGGTGCGATTTCACCTTTAAACTTAGGATTTAAATCTTTAAAATCCTCATAATTTACATTCATTTTTTCTGCAAGCACTCGTAGATTCATTGGCTGATTAAATTTGATATTATCAAACTCAATGGGTGTCATATAATCAATACCATCGAATCCATATTTGTCAGGATTTTTAGCGATGAGCTTGGCAGCAATATATTTGGGAACATAATTATCAGTCTCCGCGGGTAAGGCTCGACGATGTCTTGATAGCTCCCAAAAATCTCGCGTTTTATATTTTTTTACAACGCGTAATACCCGACCCTCGCCAACATTATAGGCGGCCATCGATAGATACCAAGAGTCGAACAGACCATATAAAGTTTTAAAATAATCTGCTGCAGCTTGTGTGGCCAAAACAGGATCACGGCGCTCATCCACCATTTGATTTATTTCAAGTTTATATCTTTTGCCTGTTCCGCGAATGAATTGCCAGTACCCAACTGCAGAGGCCGATGAAAAGGCACGAGAACTAAAACCAGATTCAATAAGAGCTATATAAAAAAGATCTTCCGGCAATCCATTATCACGAAGTACTTTTTTCATTAAGGCCTCGTATCTGGTCGAACGCGCCAAATAGCGTTCCATGTGGGGACGTCCTCGGCCTTGGAAATATCTAATCCACATCTCTACTTTTTCATTAACTTCAATAGGAATAGTTTCCAACTCTTCAGCCTGAGCAGTGCCCGAAACAGTCTTCTCTTCTATTTTGTCTTGTTCAACACGAAAGGTCGGTATTCCGCCAATTTCACTGTCTTCATTAGAAGTCGCTGCTTTAGGCGCAGAAGAACAACCCTGAATGCCAACTCCCATCAAAAGAATAAGTATAATAGTCAGCTTGCTTTGTTTTATTTTCATGTCGTTCTCCCTAAATCGTCCGCGATTTCTTTTGATATCTTTTTAAGATCAGATAACTCTATCTCTAGCGCCTTTTGTTTTAACAATGTTTCACGCACTTGATCCGGCGCAAACCCTATCATTTGAAAATAATTAAAAATTTCTTTTAACCGTTGCTCATATTTTTCTTTATACCGCAGTGGCATGTCAGAAATTCTTTGCGTTATTTCCAAAGGATCAGCTTTAGACACTGTTCCTGAGTTGCTATGCACACCTTCAAGTAGCAAGTAGACAAGGTTCACAGCTTCGGAGCCTACGTTTTTAATGTCCTGAGATTTTACGACGCTATCTATTTTTTTAATTTTAGCGTTAACCTTAGCTAGCAGCGAAGGCTGCGTCGTCAATTTTGAATAATTAATGAGAAAACCAATAAACATAAAAGAAAAAATAACGGCGGCCGTGGCTACAAAAAAACTATTTCTCCACGCCAACCATGAAAAGTCACCGGGCCAAACAAGCTGAGGTGAATACTCTGGAGCGGCGGTCGTGAATGTTCCATCCGGATTACTTTTTAATGGGCCCGCTAAAGGCTGATCTGATTTAATTGCTGTAAGCTGGATTTCTTCCGTAGATTTATTAACATATTTTTTTTGTTCTGGATCAAAATACGAGAAGTTAATTTGAGGTATTTTAAAGCTTCCTTCTTTTGATTGAATAAGTAAAACTTCAAACTGCTTATAACTTTGCCCGGTTTTAAAAAATTTAGACTCACTTTTGGTATCAAATACTGTCAGTGACTCAGGCCAGTCGATGGGAGGAAGCTCGATCAGCTTGGCATTGCCTTGGCCCTCAAAACGAATTTTCACAGTAAAAGGCTGACCTGCCTTAACCTGTAATCCATCCACTTGAGTTTGAATTTGAAACTGTCCCACCGCTCCAGAAAAGCTTAGGGGCTTACCTTCTTGTGGAAGAGGCTTCACTTCAATAGGAATTCGTCGTGAAGACTTAGTGAACTCGTGCGCCTGCCCCCAGCCAAACTGTGTTTGATTACGAACAGTGGCCTTGATTCTAAACTCATCAACAACAGCGGTACCCGCTTTAATTGGAAACAAGGCATGACTAGCTAAAAGTGCGCGACGATAAGGAATATCATTCACTATCGCATTCGAGAACTGTAAAGCCGGGACCTCTTCAATAATTTCTTTCCAAAAACCACGCAAATCAGGAAACTTCGCGCGGTCAATGGCCTCAATATTTCCCTTAACGTAGATATACCAGTTCACTGTAACTTGTTCGCCTTCATAGGCTGTGTTCTTGTTGACATCAGCATAAATAAAAAAAGATTCATTGGTGTTAACATCCAATGTTAAACGAGGAATTTCTTGCGCTCGACCACCGAATGGGTCAAATCCACCTTGCCCGCCCATCTGTCTTTGCATATCCTCTAAGATTTTTTGTTTCTGTTGCAAAAGCTGCGAGAACATATCGTCCTCAGGAAATCCGCCACGTGGTTGGGTTCGACTGCGAGGTTTATCCGCCAACGAGTTTGGTGCCACTTGCAGTTTCATCGGAGCCGTTGCTGTCACTGTGCCATCAATATTTACTGTAATAGAAGGAATAGTAATAGGACCTGCTTTGGTAAACTGAACAATATACTCATAATGCTGAGTCGTCGACTTTGAAAATTCAGTTTTGCCATTAACAATACTCATACGTGATGAAGTTGACTGACCTCCGTTTTGAGTTTGCAGAATTTCTATCCCTTCAGTGGCTGGAAAATCTGGATCTTGTGCTTGAAAATCTTTATCCGATGTCACTGAAACTATAATCCGAGCTTGATCGCCAACTCCTACTTCTTCAGGGTATATTTCTGCTTTCGCATTTAGCGAGGCGCGGGCTGGCATGACGAACAAAACGCTGACGAGAGCCACTTGAAATAAATAATTACCAATCTTTCTCATTCTTTCCATCAATGCCTATGCCTACTTCTTCTCTTTCTTTTTTATCAAATTGCGACCGGATTTTTTTATCCTGCTGAGACAACTCACCAAGTATTTTCTTTACATCACCTTCGCTCAACTGGTCACCTTTGAATGGTCTTGGCTGATACTTAGGGCTCGGCTTAGTCTCCGGCGAAGTCTTCTCTTCATTTTCCTGATTATCATCAGATTTGTCATTTTCTTTATCATCAGATTTGTCGTTTTTATCATTTTTATCATTGGATTTTTCCTCTGATTGCGGATCACCCTTCTGATCTGATTCGGACTTTTGTTGACCTTGACCTTGGCCCTGTTGGTTTTGGAGCATAAGCTCGATGTTCGTCTTTATTTCGATCGAAGTTGGATCGATATCTAACGCGCTCTGATAACTTTGCAAAGCCTCATCGATTTTTTGTAACCCTTGGTAATACACTCCACGATTGTAATAAACCAAAAATAATGCCGCTTTTTTTTCTGCAGTCTCTGAAGGATAATTTTGCTCAATCATTTTTAGCGCCGCTTCAAAAGATTTTTCTGCTTCATCTTTTTTATCTAGTAAATCAAAAAGAACTGCTAAATTTGAATCCAACTCATATCGCTCAGACAACTTTTCTTTGGATAATAACAACGCGGTCTGTGCTTTATCGTAAGCTTTCTTTTTGGTATGATAATTCGATTTTTCGCTGTAGTAAAAACCTTCCACATAATCTGCATGACGATGATCACAAGAAAAAAACATAAAAACAAGGCCGCCTCCAAAAAGTATTTTTTTAAACATCAAAAATCCCTTTTGGCCTGTAGGTTCTAGGTTGTCGATTTGATACTAAAAAACTGAGACTTAAAAAAATAACTCCAAACAATAAGGGAATGGCAAACTTTTCGTCATACTGAACATTCATAGATGTAGCAAACTCGGATTTTTCATATTCATTTATTTTACTAACGATATCCCTTAGGTGACTACCATCGAAATACGAATTATAAAATTCCCCGTCGGTCTTTCGTGCTATTTCTTTTAAGAAATCTCCTCGAACTTGCGTTACTATAGGCTGTCCTGATTTGTCTTTGCGCATGCCTGTTAAATTTCCCCGGGCATCACGAGCTGGTATCGAGGCCCCTTTTTCTGTGCCGTAGGCTACGGTGATAATATGTATGCCGGCTTCATTCAGTTTTTGGGCCTCAGCGATCGCGTCGGGCTCTTGGTCCTCGCCGTCTGACAATACTAACACGACACGTGTAGTTTTAAGATTTTCAGCTTGGGTAACACCGCCTCTTTCGAAAGCTTCTTTAGCATAGGATAAAGCCACCTGAAAATTCGTCCCTTGATGTGTCACTGCATTGACATCTAGGGACTGAATATACATTTTCAACGCGCCGGGATCAGTGGTTAATGGTGACATCAATGCGCTACTTCCAGCAAAAGCAATCAGGCCCATTTTATTTCCAGGCATAAGATCAACCAGCTTTTCAAGTTCGACCTTCATCAGTTCTAATCGAGAGGGCTTTACGTCTTCCGCCAACATACTATCAGAGACATCCGCAAGCACCATAAGCTCTACGCCTTCACTTTTTACTTCTTGTTGTGATTGCCCCAATTGTGGCCGAGCCAAAGCCACGACAATAAAAAAACATCCAATGACTTCTAAGAAAAGTCGAATTTTTTGTTTATGTTTAGACACCGACTGCGATAACCATGGTGCTATGCGATCCCCAAAGGCTTTGTTTAATTTATTTTTATTTTGCTGCTGAAATATAAAATAAAATAAAACCATGGCCACAATGGCGAATATTAAATAAAAAGCAGAGTTATCACCCCATCTTAGACCATTCATGCCGGCCCCCGACGCAACAAAGTAAATGATAAAATTCGAGATAACAAAAATAAAATCAGTGCAGGCCAAAGAAAAATAGGAAATCGCTCTGTGTATTGAACATATTTGTTTTCTTCGATTTTTGTTGTTTCAAGTTTATTAATCTCGTTAAATACTCCTGACAATGAGTCCTCTCTAATCGCTCGGAAATATTTTCCCCCAGTAACTTCAGCCATTTGTTTTAATAATTCTTCATTAATCGTGCTTTCAAATTTTTGATAGCGCTTAGTGCGATTGCCAAACAAGTCAGTTGAGTAAATCGGAAGCTGCGTGGGACCATCCCGCCCAATCCCTACCGAGTAGATTTTAATATCGTAGCCTTTGACTATTTCTAAACCTGTTTCCGGAGAAATCACTCCAGAGTTATTCTCGCCATCTGTTAAAAATATCATAACTCTTGATTTGGCTTGTGAATCCTTTAACCTTGCTGCTCCTGCGGCCATGGCCACACCGATGGCTGTTCCATCTTTGATTCGCGCAGAAGCTGCTGTCGTAATACTTTCAACTCTTTTTAAAATAAGTTCGTAATCTAAAGTGGGTGGCACCAAGGTAAAGGCCTCGCCAGCGAAAATAACCACGCCTATTCGATCAGTGGTTCTTACTTTAATAAACTCAGCAATAGTTTCTTTGGCCGACTCTAAACGATTGAATGGTTTCATATCTTCAATCAGCATACTGTCGGAGACATCTAAAACAATAACTATATCTAAACCGTCTAAAGTTCTTTTCACTTTTAAATTAGCTTCTTGAGGTCGCGCCAGCGCAACTATCGAAAGAAAAACAGCAACGTAAATAAGTGACTCATTAAACTGACTGACCAGGGCTAGTCCACGATGAGACCATTTTTTAAATGGCTGCACTGATCCTACTTGAAAAGTAGCACGCTGATTTTTTCGAACATAAATATAAACAACAAACAGCGCATACGGCACAAGCAATAGGAATACCCAAGGAGAATGCCATACCAACTGCTGCCAATTCATCGCTGACCGTCTAACTGATGATGTGTTTTCATTTTTTCTTCGGTGACATCAACAAATTTATATATTTTTTTCAAGTACTGACGAATATCTAAATCTTGGTTGGGATCATCACTTATTTTTTTCAAATCCAAAAGTATGTTTTGAAGCTCGCGACGCTCGGCCGTATAAGTCGGCCATTTTCTCTTCAGATATTTCATGGTCTCATTTAAAGTTAAGCCAAAAAGTGGCACTTGATATTTTCGAATAACGTAAATTCTAAATTGTTTTTCAACCTCATGAATTGGATAATTCTGTTTTTCTAAATATCTTAAGCCTTTGTAAAATTGCGAATCCGCAGGCAGTGGGGACTCATAGTCTTTTAAGTCTTTCACAAGATTGCGTAGACGTTTGCGCCTCTTCCACTGCAGAATAGTCAGAGCTATGGTGGCGACTAATACCGTCACAAAAAATAAAGTGTATCCTACGGGCCAATTCAAATGAGCTGTCAAATAACCAAATGGCTCTATTTTTTCAGGCTGCTGGCTTTCATGAGATACGGGCGCTGGCAAAACCGAATCAACATTAATATCGCCGACTTGCAGCGCAATTTGATTCACCCCGTCAGTAACATAAATTTCAGGGACCGAAACTTTTCCCGTAACATAAGAAACCATATACAAATCGAAGTTTTTTGAATCCGTTACAATAAGCTTTCTTAAAAAAAAATCGTATTTATATTTTTCATTCAAAACCATTCGGGCCTCATCAGCATTAAAACGAATGGGCAGCTCTCCGCTGCACTTAAAAATAAAATCGCGCCCCACGGTTAACTGCTGTGCTTTCAAGCCCACGACATCCGGAATAACAAGCTCGCAGATGAATGCGCTCACCGTCTTGCCTTTCGTCTTTTAAAAAACGCCAACAAAGACTTATGATAATTGTCATCAGCTTGAAAGGTAAATGAATCGACCCCGGTTTTTTTTAATTTATGACTAAATCGATTAAATTCATTTTGAAACTTGGCCTTCATTTCAGCTTGAAAAACTGGCGACGATGTATCGACCAGAACTGTTTCTCCTGTTTCTGCATCTTGCAAATCAATTAAACCCACATTAGGAAAATTAAATTCCGCTTCATCTTGAATCAGTCCGGCAATGACTTCATGTTTTTTTTCTAAATATTTTAAAGCTTCATCATAATTTTGATCTTGAAAGTCGCTAAGCAAAAAAATCGTAGATCTTTTTTTTAAAACTCCTCGAATAAAGTTCAGCGCATTGGACATGTTGGTTTTGCTGCTTTTAGGTTTAAAATAAAGAATTTCTCGCAGTATACGATGAACATGTCCTTTGCCCTTTTTCGGAGGTATGTAAAGTTCAACTTCATCCGAAAATAGCACTAACCCTACTTGGTCATTATTTTTTGTGGCACTAAAAGCTATGGTCGCGGCGACCATAGCTACTGTTTCTGATTTGAAAAAATTTTTCGAGCCAAAAAATTGCGACCCACTAACGTCTACCATTAACATTAAGGTTAATTCGCGTTCCTCTTCATAAGTTTTAATATATGGTTTTCCAGCCCTGGCCATCAATGCCCATGAAATTGAACGCACATCATCACCGGCTACGTACTCACGAAAATCAGAAAAAGTCATTCCCTGACCTTTAAATTTTGTATGATACTCTCCGGAAAAAATATTATTCACCAGTTTTTTAGTGTCTATTTCGATACGTTTAACTTTTTTAAGTATCTCCGCAGGCACTGACATAATTATTATGCACCAACTTCAACAGCGGCAAGAACTTCACGAATAATGTCATCAGTTTTTAAATTTTCTGCTTCTGCTTCATATGATAAAATAAGGCGATGACGTAAAACTTTATATATAATGGCTTTAATATCTTCCGCAGTAACGAACCCGCGACCTCGTAAAAAAGCGTGCGCTTTGGCTGCGCGAATAAGGCTGATGCTGGCTCGTGGCGAACCACCAACCGTAATAATACTCTCAAATCGACCTAATCCATATAACTTTGGTTCACGAGTGGCCATGATCACATCGACAATATAATTTTTAACTTTTTGATCAACATAGATTTGATCCACGGTTTCAGAAACCATCAATAACTGATCGCGATTAATGACACTTTTAATTTCTGGCTTAATATTAACACCCATACGATTAACAATTTCTAGCTCATCTTCCTTAGAAGGATAATTTACATTCACCTTAAACATAAATCGATCCATTTGCGCCTCAGGTAATGGATAAGTACCCTCTTGCTCTAAAGGGTTCTGAGTCGCCAAAACTAAAAAGGGATGATCCAATACGTAAGAGTTATCTCCTATGGTCACTTGCTTTTCAGCCATAGCCTCTAACAAAGCGGACTGAACTTTCGCCGGTGCTCGGTTGATCTCATCAGCTAAAACAATGTTAGAAAAAATGGGTCCTTTTTTAGCTTTGAATTCACCGCTTTGAGGGTTGAAAATCATAGTACCAATAAGATCGGTGGGTAATAAATCTGGAGTAAATTGAATGCGTTGAAATTGTAATGAAATGGTTTTCGCTAAAGTAGAAATGGTTAAAGTTTTCGCCAACCCCGGAACGCCTTCAAGTAAAATATGACCACCGGTCAATAAACCCATCACGATACCCTCGATCATATCGCGCTGTCCGACAACCACTTTGTTCATCTCATTCATCATTTCAGTAATAAATACGCTTTGTTCTTTAACTTTTTGATCTAAGGCCATCACATCTATTTCTGCCATGAAAACTCCGTCTTTAGGTGTCAATCTTTTCTCATAATCTAATTAAACTATTTTAATTAAAAAAATAAGACCTTGTCACAATTAATCTTGATTTCATACTAGAGTTAAATAATATATTTTAAATCGCTAACTAGACCTAAATCCAGTTAGCCTATGAAAGGTCGTCAATGAGCACAACACAAAATGATACGCCGGAAATGCAGCCCCCACTAGAGGCCTCTTTTTCTTTGATCGTAATGTCGCTGGCATCAAGTGCCGCGATGTCTATGGGCTTAACCCCCAACCCTGATAATAAAATTGAAATTGATAAAAATATCGCACGTTTTAATATTGATTTGCTGACAGTGCTTAAAGATAAAACTAAAAATAATCTGACCAGCGAAGAGCAAGGTCTTATCGATCACATCGTTCAAGATCTTCAAGCTAAGTTTATCCAACTCAAATAGTCTATTGAAAAATTAAATAAAGAAAGGAAGTTATGAAAAAAATTATTTATGTTTCCTTATTTATAGCTCTCACAACTTTACTTATTAACTCCCATTTATCCGTGGCTCAAATCAACTCGCAGCCCTTGCCAAAGGTACCTCCGACATTAAAACTTTCTGATCCTTTACCTGGAAATTTATTTGTTGAATTAGCAAAAGCGATCAACCCAGCTGTCGTTAATATTTCTACTTCGGCCATGCCAAGCCAGCGTCAGTACCGTGATCCGATGTTGGAAATGCTTGAAAAATTTTACGGATTACCCCCTGGTGGCGGAGGTGGCTATGCCGGTCCAAATAGACCTCAAAGAATGGGTTTAGGAACGGGTTTTATTATTCGTGATGATGGCTTAATCGTTACGAATGCTCACGTTATTCAAGGAGCTGACATCATTGAAGTGCAGCTGACTAACAATGCAGACAAACAATACAAAGCTGAAGTGGTGGGTTTAGACGAACGCACCGATATCGCATTAATTAAAATTAAACCCGACACCAAATTAACAGCGGTCGTTTTGGGATCATCCGATGCCGCTGAAGTTGGTGAATGGGTTGCCGCTTTTGGTAATCCCTTTGGTCATGGACATTCCATGTCGAAAGGAATTATTTCCTCTAAAGGGCGCGAGATCGGTGAAATTAATCGCCTACCACTTATTCAAACCGATGCTTCTATTAATCCTGGAAACTCTGGCGGTCCACTGGTGAATTCTAAGGGTTTAGTTATTGGCGTGAATTCAGCTATCGATGCGCGAGCCCAAGGAATTGGATTTGCTATTCCAATTGATGAGGTAAAAAAAATTATTCCGCAGTTAGAACAGCGCGGATCAATCCGCAAAGGTTTTTTAGGCGTAAGCCTTGGAGACATTGATAACCGAGCAGCGGCTCAAAGAGGCCTAGAAGAAATTTCCGGAACAGTGGTTTTAAATGTCGGCGATGGACCCGCCAAAAAAGCCGGTGTTCAAATGTATGATCTTATCACCGAATTTAACGGACGAAAAATTAGAAACAGCCGTGATCTAACTGATCAAGTGGCTGCGACAGATCCAGGAACAAAAATAAAACTTAAAGTCCTTCGCGGTGAAAAAACCATCAATATTGATGTAACGGTTGCAGAACGCCCGGAAGAAAAATCATTAGCGCGAAGAATGAATGTGCCTCAACAAAAGCCGCCGGTCGCGGGAAAAAAAGCTCCGCACAGCTTAGGTATCGAAATTTCAGAACCCACAACAAAAATTAAACAGCTATTTAATTTAGACCCTGCCACAAAAAATCCAGTGATCGCATCCGTTGCCAACGATTCCTTAGGTTATCGCGTGGGCTTAAAAGCTGGCGACATTATTTTAAGCATTAACAAAGTTGAGCCTAAAACAGCGAGCCAAGCCATCTCCCTATTTAAAAAGGGACAACAAAACACCATCCGCCTGATCCGCGGAAAAGGCATGTCCGTCATCACTTTCGATATTTAAAAAAGGGGTCAGGCTCCCTTCCTTCACGCATCGCGAGAAGGAAGGGAGCCTGACCCCTTTTGAGACAGCTAAAACAGTTATGTTACGACTAAGTAAAAAATCGAGCAGTTTTTCTAATTATCATTAAAATACATTCTTATACGCCTTAAGTTCAGGCGATACACACCCGAAGAAAATCAAAACACGCCGTGTTATTTTAAGGGGTTACAACATGAACATCACCGAGGTAAAGATATTTTCGACGAATGAAGACCGTCTGAAAGCCTATGTTACGATCACGATTGATGACTGTTTTGTGGTGCGAGACCTAAAGATTATTCAAGGTCCTGGCGGCCTTTTCGTGGCCATGCCCAGTAAAAAGCGTAAAGACGGTCAATTCCGTGATATAGCGCATCCTCTGAACAAAGAAACCCGAGAAATGATTGAAGATCAGGTGTTTTTAGCCTATGAAAATGAACTTAAGTCTATGGGCGAGACACTAACAACATTTAAGCGTCAGAAAGCTCCACAAAGCTATCAGGACGATGAATAGAGTTTAAGTTTTTGTTTCGGAACAAGCCCTGCTCGGCGAAATCTTGATAAAGACAAAGCCCGCCCGTAGATTATTTTTTAATCCTTTATTTAACTTGCCCAACTTATCCTTTTAATTTTCTTGCAGAAAAATGAAAATTTATTTAACTTAACCTTTCATTTAATCTGTTGGGGTATCGCCAAGTTGGTAAGGCAGTAGATTTTGATTCTACCATTCGGAGGTTCAAGTCCTCCTACCCCATCCAAATTTCATAATTTCATCCCGTAAACCCTAGCTCTTTTATCCCCTTTAGCTTTTATTTTTTTTTCGTTGACCAAGTTCTCCAAATCCCTTTCTACGGTTCGGCGCGGAACATCCGGGAGAATTTTTAAAACATCCTGGATTGAAAATTGTTTCTTTTGTTTACTGAGGCTCAGAATTTTTTCTTTTCTGGCTTTCGGCTTCCGATCTAAACTTTTTTTAACGAGCTTTTTGCTCGATTCGATGACTTGTTCCGCTGACACCGCAAAACATTCGGCTAAATATTCTATAATAGGATTCATGGACCCTAACGTCTTACATTGTCTGATCGAAGAGTAATATCGATCCCTCGTTTTCATGATAGCTGTTTCACTAGGAACGAATCTCGCTATTTGTTCTCCGTTTTTTAACAATAATAAGTGCTGCATCAGCCGCATCGTGCGCCCATTACCATCTGCGAAAGGATGGATGGCTACGGCGATATAATGAAAGGCAAAGGCTTTTACAAAAGGATCAAGATCGGAATTATCTTCAAGCCACTTCCATAAGTCAGTAAGCAATTCATTGAGGAAATGTGGCTCCGGGACATCATCAATTTTTTGGCCTGTATTGGCATCGACGATATCGACTTTAATCGTTCGGATATTCCCCCACTGTTTTTTATCACTCAAAAGATCTTTAGTTATCAATTTCTGTATGTCACAGACATCGCGAATTTTAAGTTTACTCTTCTCTAGGGCTAAATCTTCGACGTATTCAATGGCATCACTATAGTTCCTCACTTCAAGGATATCTTTGTTTTCCGGATCAAACTTTTTATCTCCGAGCGCGCGCGTGACTCCTCGCTCTTCAAGTTTATTTCCTTCAATTTGATTTGAATAGGTAATGGCCAAGATTTTTGCTTGTCGTAAAAGTTGAACCTCAAGGGGCTGACCTAAATATTCTTCAATATAGGGCTTGGTCTTACTAATTCTCATCAGTAATTTGACCAGCTTATTGGTATATTCAAACTTATACGGAATCTTATGCTGACTTAAGGCAGGATATTTACTCATAGCTCATTATCCGCCACTTTTCCGCCAAAATCAAGATGGCGGATATGATTTCCGCCACTTTTCCGCCAAATCTATTATGGCGGAAATGACGGATCAAAACGGGATTGACGTAGTTTTAAGCTATTTTATGGTAGCCTTTGGTAGCACGAAATAATATTATGAAGTGATTCCAACTTTAAAAGGTGAAGAGCCATAATATGTCAGACTCTAATTCAGATCGTAAACTACCAAAAAAACGTTCTAATAAATATCCTCCAGCTGGAATTACGCTTGAGATGATGGTTCGTGCTCTGGTTGAAGAGTATGGTTGGGCCGAGCTTGGCCAGAAGATTTATATTCGTTGCTTTAACGAGAACCCGAGCTTGCAATCCAGTTTAATTTTTTTAAAAAAGACCGAGTGGGCACGGCTTACGGTTGAGGATTTATATTATTGGCGCTTCGGTGGTCGACCTGCGGATTGGGTGGGGCCTGCGCCGCGACCCCGTGATGATTGAAATCCGTAAACTCTGGCTTAAGGCGGGGTATGAAAAACCCAATCCCCGAAATTTATTTCACCAAAGCTTTAAGCTCTGCAATAAGGTTATCTCGTCGTGCAACCAAAGTTTCATACATATATCTAAAGTCATCCCGATTAGTGTACTTTGCCGCCTTTACGATTCTTACTATCGTTCCATCATCAAGAGCTTTCAATTTCTGCAAAGCATTCTTGATATCGGTTTTATTGATTTTATTCCATGGATGATCCGCCGAGATTTGAGGGGCAAAAGATGCATAGATAGTATTGCCTCCGTCATTAAATGAACCAATGGCTGGACTAAAAACCTTTCCAGGCTTGAACTCACCTTGAGCTCTAGCTCCCAAAGTTCCGCCAAAGTCCAGTAAGACCACCGAACCATCGGGACGCACTCGATTATTTGCGGGATTTCCGATGCGATCCCAGTCCATTAAATAGGCTGCGATAATTCGCATCTGTCGAAACTCAGAGTTATTGAATTCAGAAAGATCAGACGCCATAGTTCCGTTTCCAATATCTTTTGAAAAAGAGTAAAACTCTCCCCGGATAACTTCTTTGCGAGTTTCAGGCGTGTTAAATCCAAAATAGGAATAAACTAAAGAGGAAATAACTTCAGCCGAAGTCTGTAGCTCTGGATGTAAAACATCTTTTTTAATAAACCAGCTATTGCCTTGCTTATCTTTAATCCAGCGACCTCCAGTTGAGCCACTGGCCTTACGTGCAGAGTCAGTTTGATATTGTTGCCCAGATTCAGCGTCTTCGTCCCATATTTTAACTTTACTCTGATCCAGATTGTAGTTTTCATTTCTGGCATCATATATTTTTACATTTCTGTCTTTGAGTGCTTTTAAAAAATCACCTGATGGAGGTACTCGTCTAAAAGTAAAAGTATCAACATGATCTATATTAACTTCACCCCAGAATTGAAGCTCAATATAATCAGGAGAGTTAGCGACTCGCTCAACATCATAACTTGCCGCCACACTATTATGTTGATGGCCAGTATAGTTATCATGCGCGGTCCCCTCAGCTTTAACTTTCCATCTGTCTGTATTACTGTAGGCCTCTTTAATAACAGTTGCATATAAAGCAATAAGTTCTTTGTATTTATAAGGTATAAAGGCCAAATCCCAGCTTTCGGGCTTTCCAATCTGTCCTTCTAGCCAATTGACGGTAGACAACTGCAAATTATAATCTTCAATGGCCTCCTGTACATAGGCATAACTATTTAGTGAATCACCAATAGTAAATGTCACTCGATTTTCTAGAAGTTCTTTTTTAAAAGTATAAACATCATCACCATATTGATCTGGCACATCAGATGTTATTTCACTGTTAAGCGCTGTTCTCAATAATCCGTATTTTGGTTTTACAGCATCGGGCAAAGACTCAAACTGTTTTTTTGACATATTGCTAAATGAAGCTTCTACTGATTTTCGAGCTTCGTAGTTATCAAAGCCTCGAGTGTGTTTGGTTTGATGAAGGTTTTTAAAGCCTTCATTTTTTATACCCAGCCGTGCATTCGAAGGAGCGATCATAGTAAAGTGAACTTCATTCTGATTTAAAGCTTTTAAACTGCGAGCAAGCTCTTTGCTATTGCGATCGGTCTTTATTTTTTTGATTAAATCATCAATTGAATGTTGACTCATTTTTTGAAAAAATTTGTTCTGTAGAACTTCTAGACTACGTACTACATTAACAGCTGTATCATTCTGAGAAGTCTCATAAAAAATTTTACTACATTGATTTGCTGCGAGAGCGTCTGTAGTAAACAGAAATAAAAACGATAGGGATAGAATATATTTTAACATACTTAATTACCATGCAAGCGAAAGACCATGACTTAATTTGATACAAATCTGTAATAGACTCAAATCGAGACATTAAAGCCTTAAGTCGAGTCTGCGAAATACCGATACATACAGTATGCGGCACGTAAACTGTTACAACCTTATTAGCTTGTTGATTTTAGTTCTACTCACTTCTTGTACGCCGTTTGGTGATGGCAATGTTAATTTGTTTTCTAGCAAAATTATTGTGAATGACCATGGCATGTCTGCCTCTCTTTCCGAAAGTCCCGCCATCGAATGGAATGTCTCTCGTCTTGATGAAAATAATGTCCAATATTACGAAGTTTCTTTGGGAACCACGCCGGGGCAAAGTGATCAAGTCAGTTGGGTCAATGTCGGTCGAAGTAGAACGCATAAATTTATTTATGATTTTAATCCTTCAACTACTTATTATGTGAATGTTCGTTATTTTGATGCAAAAAATGGTGTCGTCAGCGAACCGTTTTCAAGCTCTGGATTTATTACGCCTGCCAGTAAAGTGGTTTCTGTGGCGATGGGATCAAACCATACGTGCGCCATTGATCTTAGAAATAAAATAAAATGTTGGGGATCTAATAGCAGTGGGCAACTGGGATATGATGACATATTTCAACGCGGGCACATTGTTGGAAGTATGGCTCTACTAAACACTATTGATGTCGGCTTGGGCCGTACGGTAAAGTCAATGGCACTGGGAGATTCACACACCTGCGTGATTTTAGATAATGATTTCGTTAAGTGCTGGGGCGCCAATAACAGTGGGCAACTGGGATATGATGATACCGCAAATCGCGGAAACACAGCAGCCAGCATGATGACATTAGGCTACGTTGACTTAGGCGTAGGACGCACGGCTAAATCAATCTCCGCAGGCGGTTCTATGACTTGCGTGATTTTAGATAATGATCAACTGAAGTGCTGGGGAAACAATGCCTATGGGCAACTTGGATACGACGATGCAACTTCTCGCGGGAATGTCCCCGGAAGCATGGCCGCACTTGGATATGTTAATTTAGGCGCTGGACGCACAGCTAAGTCTGTTTCAGTGGGCAGCATAGCAACTTGTGCATTGCTTGATAATGATCAAGTCAAGTGCTGGGGCTATAATACTCATGGACAGCTTGGAGTTGATGACAATGTCCATCGTGGAAACGTGGGCGGTCACATGGCGGCACTGGGATATATTAATCTCGGCCCAGGAAGAACTGCAAAAAAAGTTCAGACCAGTGGATATCATACTTGTGCGATTCTTGATAACGATGAAGTGAAATGTTGGGGTTATAACGCAAATGGTGGTCTTGGAGTTGATGATAATGTACATCGTGGAAATGTGGCTGGTCACATGGCTGCGCTTGGATATATTAATCTTGGCCCAGGAAGAACTGCGAAGCAAATATCATTAGGCATATTTCATACTTGTGTGATCTTAGATAATAATGAAACTAAATGTTGGGGCGATAACTTTAATGGAACGTTAGGGTACGATGATACGATTAATAGAGGAAATACTGTCGGCAGCATGGCCGCTCTTAGTTATGTTAATTTAGGATCCGGCCGCACGGTAAAATCTTTAGCAAGTGCATCTCGTTCCAACTGTGCCATTCTTGATAATGATACACTTAAATGTTGGGGAGCTAATGGCAACGGGCAACTTGGATATGATGATATGGCGGCGCGAGGGCCCCAAGGCCCTACTGAAAGTTTTTCAACTTTGCCTTATGTTGATTTGGGCGTTGGTGTTACCGCAACATTTCTATCTTCTGGGTGGCACTCTAACTGTGTTATCACAACTCTTGGACACGTTAAATGTTGGGGACAAAATAGTAATGGACAACTTGGATATGATGATACAGATCACCGTGGTGATGCTCCGGGAGAAATGGCAGCTTTGGGATTTGTAGATCTTGGAGTTGGACGAACGGCAAAATTTATTGATACTCAAGTCCACCATACCTGTGCCATTTTAGATAATGATCAAATTAAATGTTGGGGACATAATGGTTCAGGACAACTGGGTATGGATGATACGACAGATCGAGGACACGCGCCTGGAACCATGGCCACAGTGGGATACGTAGATCTGGGGCCTGGACATTCTGCAAAGTCATTGGTTTTAGGTCGTCATCATACTTGCGCCATTTTAGACACGGATCAAGTGAAGTGTTGGGGCTATAATGCTAACGGACAGCTTGGATATGACGATACAACGAATCGCGGAAATGTTCTAGGAAGCATGGCTGCCCTTGGATACGTTAATCTAGGCCCCGGCCGAACGGCGAAACAACTTACAGCCGGCAATTTCAAAACTTGCGCCATCTTAGATAATGATCAAGTGAAGTGTTGGGGTCAAAATAACGTCGGTCAACTGGGATACGATGATACCGTTCAGCGTGGTCATCTGCCGGGGGATATGGCGGCACTTGGATACGTTAATCTTGGAGTGGGTCGCACTGCTAAATATATTCATAGTGATAATTTTGGAATTTGTGCACTTCTTGATAATGATCAAATTAAATGTTGGGGTGAGGGAACCTCCGGTCAACTTGGAAATGATATTCAGGGTAACCAAGGCGGAACACTGGGTAGCATGGCCGCACAGCCCAACGTGATCTTAGGAGTAGGCCGAACGGCCAAGACCGTCGATTACGGATGGTTGCATGCCTGCGCTGTTATGGATAACGATCAGATTAAATGTTGGGGTGCAAATAATACTGCACAATTAGGGACAGCCGATATGGGTACCCGCGGTAACCGAACTGGAAGTATGGATACAGCTTATGAAGTTGATTTAGGACCTGGCCGAAGTGCTCAGTGGGTTACGACTGGTGACAATCACACCTGTGCTCTTTTGGATAATGGCCAAGTCAAATGTTGGGGCTTCAACACTATGGGACAACAAGGTTATAACGACACCGTCACTCGATATTTCGGACAGTCAATCACATTAGATTCCGGCAATAATTATGTGCCTTAATTAAACTTCATGATCTTCCTTCGGAAACTTAACGGCCACAGTTGTGCCCGTGGGTTGGCTATCAAGCGCAATTTCCCACTGATATAGTTTTACGACCGTCAATACCCAAGCCAGTCCCAAACCATTTCCAGTTTCTTCACTACCTTCAAAAGTACCCACATTGAAGGGCTCCCCTAGTCTTTCAATCACTTCTTTGGAAATGCCCGGTCCAAAATCTTTCACAACTAAAGTTTGCTCTGATGTAATAATTTCTACGTGTTGTGAACTGGAAGAAAACTTAAGCGAATTTGTAACTAGATTGGTAATGAGTTGATCAAGATGAGCAGGATTAGCAAAAACTGAAAAATCAGAATTAAGATGCAATTTAATTCTATGAGGGCTAATCTTCTCCAACCTAGCCGCAACATTTTTGACGACAGACTTAATGCGTAGCGCATGTAAATCTTTTTGAATCTGCGCGTTTTCAAGTTCAGCCCACTCAAGAAACTGAGTAATAATTTCGGACATTTGTTCAATTTCTTTAAGAACATCTTGCGAATAGCCCGTTGGTAATAAGTTTAATTTACTTTTGGAATCGGTCTCGGCTCGCATAATAGCCAGCGGCGTTTTGAGTTCATGAGCCATCTGCAAAGTCCACGACCTTGTTAACTTGTAATTGGAGTTAATACGATTGATAAGCTTCTGAACAGTTTCTAAAAGCGCTGAAAACTCGTCTGACTTAGCCCAGAATCCGTGAGTATAGCGAAGCAATCTTTTTGGCAGTGGTCGCACATCTCTCATGTTGACTAAATTCGATGTCGCATCCTTAAGATGTGTAATTAAAAGCCGCAATGGAGAAAGCAATACGAGTGTTAAAAGAACTGAAGCCAGAAATAGTGAAAGCACAATGCCTGAAACATAATTTATAACGCGAACATCGATAATCTCCCAGTCCAAAAAATTTCGATCTAGCACCAGTCCTACTTGTAAAATTCGCGAGCTATTTCCAGGTAATTGAATGTTGCGAACGCGAATATATTCTGTTGCCGTTTCAAAGGTAAACCACTCAGGGGACACAGGAATCTCTGCTTGCAGAAGACTTACATTGAAACTTTGGTAGACGATATTGGACTTTAAATCTCGAATCATAAAAACCTTACCAATACGCGTCCCCTTAAGCACTCGCGAAATTGATTCTTCAACCGCATCAGTTTTCTGTGCGGCAAGCTTAAAATCCTCAGACTGCAACAAAAGATTAGAACTTTCGATGATTTGACTATCAATAAGTTTTAAGCGCTGACTCTTAAAAAATTTAACGTGAACAAGATTGATCCCAATCGCGGATAATATTAGTGTCGTTAAAATAATAAAAAAGAATCTATTCCTCAATCCAATATCCAGCGTTTCGGGTATTTTTAATTTGTATTGATGCTCCCGCATCTGACAGGCGGCGACGTAACTTATTCACCATCGTTTCAACCGCATTGGTTTCAACGTCAGGACTCATCTCCCATACCTTTTCATAAAGAAACGTTTTTGCATATATTTTTCCTGGAGTACTAATTAATGTTCTTAAAAGAAGAAATTCTTTATTGGGAAGGGATATTTCATTATTTCCCACTTTTATCGTTCGATCATGAGAGTTTAAGCTTACGTTTCCTAGCTTTAAACTTGGCTCGCTCCGACGCAGAAGAACTCGAATTCGGGCTACAAGCTCCTCACTGCCAAATGGTTTGGCTATATAATCGTCAGCACCCATATCTAGAAGTAAAGCTTTTTCAGATGGAGAGTTGATAGCTGATAAAATTAAAATTTTTGAGTCTGGTAATTCAGATTTAATTTTTTCCATGAGCTCCGTCGAGTCGCGGCCATGAAGAAGGCGATCTAAGATAATTACATCAAAACGTTTCCTTGGAACAATCAGCATATTCTCTAATTCTCGAAAAGATTGACATGTGAAAGTAGAATAACCCGCTTCGTATACAATTCGTGCCAAGTGCTCAAGAAGTTTCACTTCATCTTCAACAATAAGAATTCGACACGAATACATTTCTTCTTTATTTAAGACACTGTCATGAGCCATTGATATACTTTATTATTAAAATCTACTTTTCGGCATCTTTTACGAAGATAACTTTAAAGTTATTTTCGTAAAAGATTCCGCTTTGACTGCTTAAATACTTAATATTACTTATAAAATTACATGAGTTTGAATTTCACTACAACTCGACCTTATATTGCGAGGCCATGCGTCTTGATTCATTCTATTCTAAACAGAATTTGATTCGCTAAAAAACAAAACAAATCTAAAGGAGTAATAATGTATTTAAAAGTATTGTTAATGATCAGTGCAGTCGCCTTAGTCTCTAGTTGTTCGAGCAAACCAAAGAATACTTCACTCGAGGCCCCTGCACAAACTGTAACGCCCACTCAAACAGAAGCTCCAGCAAAAGTTGAAGCTCCAAAAAACGAAATGACTTGCAAAAGAGACAAAGAAAATAGACTCCTTGAAGTTGAAACAGTTATTCCTAAAGGATGTAAACTTTGGTACTCGCGCTATGAAACTAAAAATGTAGTGGCTACTTCGGTGCTAGGAATTTCTTACTGTGAGAAAGTCCGCGAAAATATTCGCACCAATCTAGTGGAAGCTGGCTTTGAGTGTAAGTAGATGCAAAATTTGTTAAAGTTTTTAATTTTAATTAACATTTGCGTCATAAGCATTGGTTGTCAAAAGACCAGTTCTGATCAAGTTTTTTATGGCTCTTTGGGGCTAGAAAAGAAACTTATTATCACCACAAGTACTACAATAAATGGAGCACCCTTTTTGCTTCTTCAATACAATCTTAATGGAGATTTTGAAAAAGTGCTTTACAATGCTACGTCGGAAAATCGCATACTCAGAGGTATTACTGTTTTGAATCCTTTTCAATTCTTAGTTGCTACAGATAATAATGATGGAATTATAAAATACGACATGTTTTCTGGAATTTCTCAGTTCGTTTCAAATGGAAACTTAAATGGAAATATTTATAACTTACGACAAAAAAAATCGACTGGGGAAATTTTTGTTGTCGAGTCCACCACCATTGAAAGCTTTGATAAAAATGGCGTACGCATAGGCTCACCACGAATCAGTAACGCGGCTATCGGCAGTTGTCAGCTCAACGGAGTTGTTAGAGGCATGGATTTTACCCAAGACGGAGTCTTAGTTGTCGCCAGTCAAGGTAATGATGATATTTTATTTTATGATGTTTCGAATCCTGCCAGCGCGCAGTGTTTAGCGGCCAATCAAACTTTAGGTAACGTTGACCCCGTTGCTATAGTCGCACACAGCAACGGATACGTTTATGTTGCGCATAGCGGAGGAACGGACTCTGTTTTAAGATTTAATGGTGACGGCTCAGCAGCCGCAACTGCAATTTGGACTGGCACTGCTGCCTCTAATCCTACAGCCATGATAGAAATGCCGGATGGCACCCTGCTGGTTGCAAATGACGGAACTAACGACATTATTCGTATAGATACAGACGGAAATGTACTTAATAGTCCATTCATACAAGATGGTTTTACATCCTATGTGCAAGATATGGCCATAGTGGAGGTGCCGTATTAATAAATTTTTGTTAATACTTTTTTCTTTATTGTTTTCTTTAAATCTATGGGCTCAACGTGTGCAGCATAATTTAAATGCTGAACTTTCTTTAAGACAATCATTCCTAGAAATTAATAATCCCGACAGCTCAGTGGCGTCCTACAATGGATTTACCGTGGCAACAAAATTGCTTTATCCTATAAAAAAAATGAAGAGGCTTACGGTATCTTTGGCTGGTGGTTTTCGTTACACGACCTTTGACAATGCCGCAAACTACTCAACTCAAAGCGAAGATGCAGTTTATTATGGCCCCAGCTTAGGCGCTGAATTGTCTTCATTTGGTTTTTTTATAGGTACAGATTACGAGTTTTTAAAAGGTCGTCACTCGGCTGTTGGTACTTATACTAAAAATACTGATGTTTCAATCAATGCACTTAGTTTTAGATTTGGGTTCCGTTATAAGTTAGGCCGCTCCACTTTAGGTCTGTCACTTCATCAGTTTGACTCTGCACTTTCTAAAAGTGATACCGGCCTCAGTGAAAATTCCCCTTGGCGAAATACGGCCATGAGCATTAATTTTATATATCATTTATTAGGGTCTTTAAGACATCAATAACTAACAGACACACTTTCAACGCTTGGAACCAGTGTTAGGCTATCGCTTTCCATGGTGATCTCATATTGTAGATACTGTGAGTTGGGTAAAATTAAAGAAATAAAATCGCTAAAATCCATCACCGGTGGAATGGTGCGCACGTTGCCATTCATGGCCGCTGGTAAGGTATTATTATTTAACTCGGAAAAAAAGGTGGCGCTACTTCCATCATAACCCATCCATGTCGGATTATCAAAGCACGTAGGACTTAGGCAACTGCGGATGCGGTACTTCACACGATTAGCTCCTCGGCGATACAGCTGTTGAACTTCAGTGGCCGATAAGGGCCTGTGCCAAATCGCGACTTCATCAATGCTTCCTACATAAAATACATTCCAAGCATCATGTCGCGCAATTTTCGTATCTCCCAAACCTGTGAGCGGAGCATTTGGAGCTGTTCCCACCGCACGATTAGTCATAGCAACCGCCGCCCCATCTACATAAATAGTAAACTGAGCTGCGGCCACAGCCACTCCCGCTGTTCCATCCCAGACGCCGACGATATGGTGCCAATTGTTATCATTGATCGCGCCGCCACTCATGCAACGACCAATGTATATACCATTTGAATCCAGACCAAACGATACTCTGCCATTCGTTGCAGTACATCCACCGGGATTAGTCCCCATACTTAGTGTCAAACTTTGCCCTGCGCCACCACCACGATTTTGTACAAATACTCGATTGCCAGTCCCATTTGAACGCATCCACATCGAAACCGTATAGTCATTCACTGCCGTCATGGTGTAGCCCACAAAATCGATACGATCATCGACACCATCAAAAGTGATGGCACTGTTAAGCTTTGCATTAGTCGTATAGGTTAGACCTGTGCCATTTGCATTAAAAGCAGTACCGGCTACACCAGTTTCGGCTGCAATCGACGCTGCATTTGCGATAGCCCCCGTCCCATTGAAATGCCATATGCCCGCAATGTTGTTCATTAGCGTACTACTGGCCAGACCAGAATAGTCTGCCGTCAGCTCACTATTTGCTGGTAACTCTTTTCCGTAAGGTAGGTTTGTGGTCCAACTCAGTTTATCAAATGGTACAAAGGGTGCGGTTCGACAACGACCTTTATCGATGGGCACTGTCACATAGGTTCCAGAAGTCTGACCCACATTAAGAGCCAGGGCAGAGCCATTCCAGCTGGTGTTAACCATAGTTCCCTGAGTCAGTGCCGCCTCATTATCATGAAGGAATAAGGGATTACTACAACCCCAATTACTGAAGGGAACAAAAACTTGGGCTTCTAGCTTTGTAGCCATAAAAACAACTAAGGCTAGTTTAAGCATGATCATAATAAAAGCATGAAGACACAACAGATTTGAGTCAAGACATTACACTACTTCTGCAGTGTCTTTTCACTTTTTTGACTCAAAAATTCTGATAAAAATAAAGCCAGCAAACTGTAAGCTGCAAAAAGATAAAACCCCGGTTGTAACGATGTTCCATTCGTCGTTAACAGCACGATCTCAGAGTCTGCTGTGTGCAGATTACCCAGCTGGCTTGAGATCACTCCGTTAAAACCGATATAAGCCATAAAGATGGCGATGATCAAAACATCCGTCATCGACCACTTACCTGATTTAAGAACAAAAAATTGTATCCATTTGCTCTGGCGCAATTTTCTAAAGTCGTAATAATACACCACGGTAGATAGCAATTTAATTGCCGGAAATACCACACTAAAAACGACCATTAATAGCCCAACTATTTTCATTTGCAATTCAGGATGTATGATCATTAACCAAAAAACATCCAACACGCTTTTTGATTGAAAGTACAAAACCTGATCTAAAAATTTAACCGGATGATCGAAAAGTATAAAGCTCATTTCTGAAATCTTTGCCTCTAAATCGATCATCGGAGTTGTGACCCCGGTAAAAAGAAGGATAAATAGTAAGCCCACTAAAATAAGGTAATGCGCACTTGGCAAGGCCCTTTTAGAAAATCCCGCAATCATAAAGACGCTGATGACTAGGCTGATCAGGATCCAACTCAGTAATGAAATATAAACCTGATTACTAACTATTTTTTGTTTTAAAAAAGCCTTGGCCTCATCTATGGTGTCCTGTCCTGTTCTTTGCATGATCATGTCAACTTCGGATAAATCTTGCTCTTCAAAGGTTCGATCAAAATAATCATCCACTTTATTTTGAATCATATCTTGAATTTTATCTTTGGTTGTAGGCTTATCCATCAGTCTCATAATTTCATCAGCGTATTGCGGAACCCCTTCTTTGATGTCATCAATGTCGACTACCGCATCAATAAAAGCCTGCTTGACTCTGCCGCCGAAACTTTTCTCATTGGTGTTTTGCATTTTTTTATTCACGCCATCAATTAACTGATTGAGCTGTGATTCAATAACAGGCTTTAAGTTTTTTTTATTTTCGTTGATATTTAAAGTAGTTATCTCACTGTTTATTACTTCAGACAGTTTAACTTTCCATTGATTGATACTAAAAAGACCGTATTTTATATGATTAATTTCTGAGAAATCGTGCTTATGTGTTTGATTATCTTTTGAAGTCAGAACAATTTCTTGAGCTAAAATAACCGCCGCTAACAACACAGTGGAAAAGTAAATAGACGATAAATTCTTACTCATATGAAAAACTATAGGCTTTTTTTCATTTATAATATACTACTTTGCCCGCTACGTGGAATTCTGGTACTGACAATTACAGGGCTAAATGTAAAATATCTAGACAATTAGACGTGTTAGAACGTTATTACTGGCGTTGACGCTGGCATAGAACCAGCAAAAATGTTCAATATGGTATTTACCCACTTTCGCCTTTTTATTGCTTTAATTTTAGCTGTAGGCTCTATAGCCCAAGCCAAACCCTATGATTTCAAGGCCCTCTACAATGACTTAAAATATACGCCGACCTATTTCGGCGCACCAACAGAGGAAGTAGAAAGTTTACGGGCCTACATCGACAAACAGAACGACTTTTACGTTGAGATCAATAGCTACTTAAGAAAATCGACTGCGGACCAACTAGATGCAGATATACATTCTCAAACTGCTAAAGATATTCTAAATATTAGCCGTCTTATTCAAACTGTTCCCCCACTGCCCTCGGATATTATTTTGTTTCGGGGCATGACATTAAACTGGCACAAAAATAATAGTCCGTTTGAAATTGGAGAGGAATATGTCGACAAAGCCTTTTCTTCGACTTCAACAAACATGGAGGTCGCTGCCAACTTCGCCATCGGAGGATGGTACCCCTCAAGTGCTAATTTTAAAGATGAAACTGCGATTATGACCCTTTACTTTCAAACATCAGACGCGCGCGGAATACTGATCGATCAAGGAGAGGATGAGGTTCTGCTTAATTACGGGTTAAGATTTCGCATTATGAAAAAGAAAGTTATTAACGAAGCTAATCACTACCTAGTACAAATCTGTCAAAAAGTTTTGTGTGATACTAAAGTCACACGCACAGATGTGCTTGAACAGTGGATGAACTAACTCGATCTACTTCATCTCGTCGCGAACTTGATCTAACCATTTTTTATTGTCAGGAAAGTCCGGGGCGCCGGCATAAGCAGATTCGAGAAATTCCAATGATTTTTTATAGCTTCCACCGGTTATAGAGGGCATTTTTAGATACATAATCCCCAATGTCCGAGCCGGTGCATGATGATGATAAGACGGATATTCTTGGTTCGCTTTTTCAAGCAAGGTTTTAATTTCAGAAAGTCTGCCGATAATGCTAAAAGGAATCAGTCGTCCTTTGTCGCGTAGCTCAGAATCAAAAGTAAGGAAGACCGCTTTCCAATAAGATAAATAAGCATAATCAGAATTCTCCTCTAAAAGCTTGAGTGCTGATTCCACTGTTTGTTTTTTAATTTCGGTGTTTTTTTCGGACTCATAAGCCGCGACCGCTTTTACAAAATACTCTGTATCAGGTTTTAAAGCCTGTGCATAAGCCATAAGCCCTAAAAAAATAATTAAAAAATATCTCATATTTTGTCCTCAAGTTGTTGGGCATATTCGTCTAAGTTGCTAAAAATTTTAAAAGGACGATCTAAATGCAATGAAAGTCCTTCTGTGGCATTGCCACCTAACCATAGATTAACTTTTTGAGGAATATGTTGATCGACAAAGTTAATATATTTTAATAAGTTATCCCTATTGCGACCCGCCGTATTTAGACTTGTACCAATGACGATATAATCTGGTTGCAACCGGATGCAAGCCTCCGCCAATTCTTTCTGCGGCACATGGCTACCTAAGTAAATGCACTGGGCTCCATAGGCTTCCGCTATGGTTTTCGAAATTAACAAACCTAAATCGTGATGATCGCCTTCAATCGTCGCAAACAAAATTTTTGTGCTACTTTTACGATTTGAAGGCTTTAACGCATACAAGTTTTCTTTAATCAATGAACTCAAAATATGCTCTTGTATAATGTCAATTCGTTGATCTTGCGATCTATGAGACATCTCAGTCGCTATTGGCAAAATAAAATTTTTTAAATAATCTCTGCTGGTCCGCCGTTTTCTTTGGTCCTGAAATATTTTTTTAATTTCTAACCAGTTAGTGACAATCAAATACTCGTAAACTTTTTTGACCGGTGGGTAAAGATCTTGAGGCCTTTTAAAATTTAGGTGCTGTTGGTTTTCAAGTTTATTTATGCCCTTCTGACTTAATGCAGCCAATTTTCCAATTTTATACCCTTGATCCAGCAACGAGACAATTTTGGACAGCTTCATCACTTCTTTAGAGCTATAGACTCGCCGTCCCGTAGTCGTTCTTTTGGGTTGAACGAGATTATAACGCAACTCCCAAGTTCTGAGTAAGAATTCAGTGGTTCCAGTTAACTTAGTCACTTCAGATATAGTGTATATGTTTTCTTTTGGCATAATTGGCCTACTTAATAAGCTCCACAGAAGTTAACACCAGCTTCATATTATGTATAGATTTTTCTATACAAAATGCAAGGCATCGACTAATTTACTTAAAGCACCCGCAAAGGAGACTTTACTATAATGATGACAACACCTCACGTTAACTCATTAACCCTGCAAAACAGCTATGAACACTTCGTATCTCAAACCTGTCATCTTATAAAGGACACAATCAACTCAAACAGCCATGGCTACTTTAATCATATAGTTCACAATCACTTTTTAACACCAGGAAAGATGATTCGTCCCTTTTTGGCCTATAAGTTTGGACAATTAACTCAAGCAAAAATGCCGGACCTTTTAGCTTGGGCTACCACATGTGAAATACTTCATAATGCCACGCTTATTCATGATGACATTCAAGATCGTGACACGCATCGAAGGGGGCAGTTAACGCTGTGGACAAAGTTTGGCGATGTACAAGCAATGAATGCGGGCGACTTTCTTATGATGTCAGCGACTCAACCTGTCCTCAATAGCTCCATAGCTTCTGACACTAAAAATAAATTAATGCTTTTGTTTTCTAAAATGGCTTGTCGAATTGTCGACGGTCAGAGCCTCGAACAAGAATTAAATAACCTAAGCATTCCTGAACTTATTTACAATAAGTATATGGATTGTGTTGCTTTAAAAACTGCGGCCCTATTTTCAGATCTCGCGGTCGGCGTAAATATGATTTCTTCCCATTCGCCTTTTGAAAGTAAAGACGTACAAAAACTTTTTAATAAAATTGGAATACTGTTTCAACTTCAAGATGACATTATTGATTTATATGGAAATAAGCAGCGTGACAGTCGCGGCTGCGATATCAAGGAAGGAAAAATAAGTTTTCTGGTGGCGACACACGCAAAAAACTATCCTGAAGATTTTCCAACGATAAGCGAGATCTTAAATAAACCACGCAATCTTACATCCACTAAAGATATTCAAGAGGTCGAAGATCTATTCAACAGTAGGCAAACCTTACAAGCCTGTTTAAAGCAGGTAAAATCCTTAAAAGACGAGATCCTAAAATCCGAGATTATTACTTCAAACCCAAAACTTAAAAAACTAACTCTTGAGTTACTCGATAAAATTTTGAAACCTCTTTAAATGCATGTTTAGTCTAGATCATTATCAAAAAATTGATTCCTATTTGCCGATCAACTTATCGACGGCATCCGGTTTTGCTATGGCATTTTTAGTGATCTATGGATTTATCGTCATCAGATACATTGTTGCTGTTGCGCCGTTTTATTTTTATTTTTGGCCCCAAAGAAATTTGAAATCAGGGTATTTGCACAACGGTGCTTTCGCTAAAAATCAAATCTCGACAGAAATAAAGTACTCATTTATATCTAGTCTTATATTTGCCTTTGCCGGTGTACTTATCGGCTGGCTGTGGCAAAATGAATGGACTTTAATTTATATAGACTTAAAGGCTCTGGGACTAATTTACTTGCCCATCAGTTTTTTATTACTCAGCTTAAGTCATGAAGTGTATTTTTATTTTACTCACCGCTGGATGCATCACAAAAAAATATTTAAACATATCCACTATATCCATCACCTATCAAAAAATACCAGCCCCTGGGCCTCTTTTTCGTTTCATCCCTTTGAAGCCATTGTATTAGCTGCCTATTTACCTTTAGCCGTGCTGGTCATCCCACTTCATCCACTGGTTATTATATTTTATATGGTTTTTATGACTTTGACCGCCATTTCCAATCATCTTGGCGTAGAAATTATTAGACAACCTAAACTTCTAAAGTATTTTATCTCTGGTACTCACCACGCAGCTCACCACCAAAACTATAATGTTAATTTTGGTCTGTACTACTGCTTTATTGATCGGCTTTGTAAAACTGAAGATTTAAAGAGGATAAAATGAAAAAAGCTGTTGTTATGGGATCTGGATTTGGTGGATTAGCCTCGGCTGTACGCCTGCTCAACAAAGGTTACGACGTCACCATCATCGAGGCACGTGATCAATTAGGTGGTCGAGCCTCTGTGTTTAAAAAAGACGGCTACACTTTTGATGCGGGCCCTACGGTCATCACGGCGCCCTATTTGATTAACGAACTGTTTGAACTTTTGAACGAAAATCCTAAAGATTATTTTGAGCTTATGCCCATCGATCCCTTTTACCGTATAGTCTTTCAGGATCAAACACACTTTGACTACGTTGGAGATGAAGAAAGGCTGATTGAAAATATTCGAAAGCTTAGTCCATCAGATGTGGATGGATACAAAAAACTGGCCCTGCATGCCGAAAAAATATTTGATGTTGGATATACGCAACTGGCCGATCACCCCTTTGACAGCGTGGCTTCTATGCTTCGCGTTTTGCCGGATATGATAAAGCTTAAAAATTACAAAAGTGTATACTCCTTAGTATCAACTTATATTAAGGACGAGCGCTTAAGGCAGGCTTTCAGCTTTGAGCCTCTATTGGTCGGAGGCGATCCAACTAAAATCACGTCTATTTATCTTCTTATTCATTGGCTCGAAAGAAAATGGGGAGTTCACTTTATTAAAGGCGGAACTAATGCTTTGGTTAACGCTTTTGAAAAGCTTCTTATAAAGAAGGGCGCTCATGTTATAAAAAATAAGCCCATCCACCGCATTGATGTTAAAGACGGTGTCGTTCGCGGCGTTATAACAACCGATGAAAGTTATTATCCTTGTGATGTTCTTGTTTCTAATGCAGATCCTGTTCGAGTGTACCGTGATATGATTAAAAATACCGATCGATCTACGCATTCAGATTGGCGACTAAAGCTTAAAACTCATTCCATGAGTTTATTTGTCGCTTACTTTGGAACTAAAAAACAATATCCAAATATCAAACATCATACCATTTTAATGGGCCCCCGCTACGAGGGATTACTTAAAGATATTTTTCAGAAAAAAGTTCTTCCCGATGACTTTAGCCTTTATTTGCATGCTCCGACTCGCACCGACAGATCCATGGCTCCAGATGGTAAAGAGTGTTTCTATGTTTTAGCCCCCGTACCTAATAATTTAAGTAAGATCAATTGGGAAACTGAGCAAAGTATTTATAAGGAAAAAATTTATCAATGGTTGGATAAAAATTATCTTCCAGGACTTATTGATAACTTAGATGTTGATTTTCATATCAATCCTACTTATTTCGAAAGTGACTTACGAAGTGAACACGGTGCGGCTTTTGGAATTGAACCTACCATGACTCAGTCAGCCTACTTTCGTTTTCACAATCGCTCTGAAGATATTAAAGGATTGTACTTTGTGGGTGCCAATACCCACCCTGGAGCAGGTGTGCCGGGCGTGCTGAGCTCGGCTAAGGTTATTGAAAAAGTCGTACCCAAAGCTGCAGAAATTATGGCATGGTCATAATATGAAGGCGGATCAATCCATTGAAATATTGGCAAAAAATGGGAAAAGTTTTTACTTTGCTGCAGTCATGTTGCCCGTTGAAAAACTACAAAATATTTCAGAGCTCTATCGTTTTTGTCGCTATGTAGATGACTGCGCGGATGAGCTTAGCCCTGACGAGTCATTAAAAGCCATTTCAAAAATTAAACACACATTAAATCATCCTGAACTTCTTAGTGATTTGCAGACTGAAATCTTAGGACTTGAAGAAAAAGGAGTTTCACGGAGACATTTGTTAGAATTGGTCCTAGGAGCTGAATTCGATGTAAATCTGAACACTGTCAATACTGAAGCAGATCTTGATAAATACTGCTACCATGTAGCCGGTGTAGTCGGCCTTATGATGAATCCCCTGATGGGTGTTAAAGATCCTGAAGCCTATCCTTTTGCGGTTAGCTTAGGTAAGGCAATGCAACTTACTAATATCTGTCGGGATATTTTAGAGGACGCACAAAACCAACGGCAATATTTACCGATGGAAGAACTTAATGCCACTAATCTAAATCTAGATCAAATGAGTAAATCTGGGCCCACGCCAGAGGCCTTAAAAATATTGATTAAGAAGTATTTAGAAAAAGCCAATAACTATTACCGTAAGGGTTATCAAGGGCTTCCTTATATCCCTTTAAATTGTCGATTTGTTATTTTACTGGCTGCAGAAATTTATAGAAGCATTGGGCTAAAAATTATTAAAAATAACTATGAAGTCTTATCAGGTAGAACCTACCTGAGTGGCTTTGAAAAAGCCCTAGTTCTTCTAAAAACTTTACCTCGAGTGTTTTATTTTGGGTTTTGGATTAAAAAGAAAACCAACTTAACTCCTGAAAGTGCATTATGACCTATTTGCAATTTCTACTTATTTTTATTATTCCTTTGGTTATTGCAGGCATAATTTACTATCAAAAAAGTCGCTATGCTGAAAAAACAAATTTAAAGCAAGGAATGTTTTTTCTAATGTTTTTAGCTATGACCTACACCACACCGTGGGATAATTACTTAGTTAAAAGTGGCGTGTGGTCCTATGAAGATCATAATATACTTTTCAAAATTGGCTATGTTCCCTTTGAAGAGTATATGTTTTTTATTTTGCAAACCATGATGACTTCGTTTTGGTGCTTATTTATCTTTAGTAAAAATAAAATTACGACTTCGTCTGAAGTAACCGTTCTAAAACCAGTCGTAACAACATTACTAAGCCTGTTCTTTGTACTCAGTATTTACTTTTTGTTTAACACCAGTACTCGCTATTTAGGATTAATATTAGTCTGGGCACTACCTGTTGCGCTTTTACAATGGGTGGTCGGCGGTCAACATCTTATTCGAAATATTAAAGTTTACATGCTTTGTCTGCTCCCGCCGACAATGTATCTGTGGATTGTTGATGCCTATGCCATTTATGATGGAGTATGGAGTATTTCTACAACTCAAACCACTGGATTTAAGTTAGGGAATTTGCCGATCGAAGAAAGTATCTTTTTCTTGGCTACAAATGTGATGCTCTGTCAGGGTCTGATTTTATTTATGCTTTTAAAAAATGATTTCTTAAAGCTCATTAAAAGGAAAACCTAAGATGACTCCTTGGAAATTTTTATTTATAGTTTTTATCACTTTTTGGATGATGGAATTTGTAGCCTGGTTTCTGCATAAATACATCATGCATGGTCCACTATGGGTATTACATTATGATCATCACACCCCAAATCCCAATAGATCCTATCAGTATAATGATTTCTTTGCGCTCTTTTTTGCGGTTCCCAGTTTTTTTATGATTTTACTTAATAGTATTTATAATCTCCCAATGATAGGCGCCATTGGTTTTGGTATAATGGCCTATGGTATTGCTTATTTTTTCGTGCATGAAATTATTATTCATCGCCGCTGGAAATTATTTAAATTTAAATCTAATTGGTACACCATCGGAGTCAACTCAGCCCACAAAATACATCACTCTATTCAAGGAAAAGAGGGCTGCTCTAACTTTGGAATGCTGATCGTTCCGTTAAAATATTTTAAAAATCATCGTTCTACCGTCGCAAACGAATAAACCGCGGATTAGTTCCTACTGTGACCGTGGCCGGCGTTAGTGGCGTTAGTAATCCTGTGGTTTGATTAATAGCGTACATGGAAACCGTATTGGATGCGTGATTGGCGACGTAAAGATAATTTCCCGTATTATCGACTTCAAGACCGTACGCTCCGCCAGCGATAGGACCTACGGTTCCTGCCAAAGTTAACACTCCAGTTCCTGTATTAATTGTAAATATAGACACCGTATTTGCGTTTGAATTTCCGGTATACAAAAACCGTCCTTGTGGATCTATAGCCAAACCAATAGGACCATTTCCTGTTGCATATGGTGATCCGGGAATTTCCGTTAATTGTCCATTCCCCGTATTAATAGAATAAACTCCCACGCTGTTACTGCCGCGATTAGTTATGTAAACAAATAAACCATTTGGATGCACATTGATATGCCAAGGTTCATTCGCCGTTGCCACTGTGGCGGGAGCTAATGCTGTTAATACTCCTGTCGTTTGATTTACCGAAAACATCGCTATCTCTCCAGGAGACTGGTAAATCGTGGCATAAAGAAAAAGCGAATTCGGCGTTAAAGTCACAAACCACACTTTATTACTTGTTGTTATCGAAGCTGGAGTTAATGCCGACAAAACTCCGCCCGTTTGAATTTGATACTGATGAATCGTCCCTGGTGATGAGTCATTAGCCCCATACATAAAACGATTGTCATGGGTCACCACCATAGCATAAGGGATTGGCCCCTGACTGACTGACGCTGGAGTTAGGGGTGTCAATAAACCAGTGCTGGTATTAACAGAAAACTGTCTGACGGTATCCGATAAAGAATCCGCCACATACAAATTCTGTCCATTGGGAGTCATGATTAAGTCATAGGGGTCATTACCTACATTCACAAAGGCCGGTGTTAAGGGCTCAAGCACTCCGGTGTCAGGATTAATCCGTAACATAGAGACCGTATCTACTGTAGCCCCACCCGCCGTATTTACATTAGAAACGTAGGCAAACTCTTCTTGCGGAGGTGGTGTATATCCTGGAGTATCGTCGCCGCTGTTTTTACATGCTGAAAATAATGTGATTAAACTTAAAATAGAAAAAATTTTAACAAACCTATTCATGGTGTTCCTTCCTTGTGACCGACAAACTGCAATTTTCAGCACCCTCATTCCAATCCACGGCCACCGTAGCATGTTCGATATTAAAATGAGATTTTAAAGTTTTTTCGACAGACTGAACAACGACTTTTGCTTCTGCATCGGTCGTTGGCCGTACATGTAAAGTGGCTAAAACGCGGCCTGAAGTTATTTGCCAGACATGAACATGGCTGACGCGGGTTACGCCTTTTACATTTTCTAAAAGATAATTTTCCACTAACCGTGGTGATATATGATCCGGAGCGCCTTCAAGCAAAATATGAAGTGATTTTCCCAAAAGACTCCACGCGCTTTTTAAAATTAACAAAGAAACGATGACGGAAAGAATTGGATCAATGGGTGCCCATGCAGTAAAATAAATAACTATTGCAGCAACTATAGCCCCGATAGATCCCAGTAAATCGCCCATAACATGTAATGCAGCACCCTTAATATTAACATGTTCACTGTCACCGCGGGTCAGATACCAAAAAACAAAAAGATTAACCAACAAGCCCATCACCGCTACGACCAGCATAGGACCAGCCAATACATCCGACGGTCGTTGAAGACGCTGATAGGCCTCATAAATAATCCACACTACAATTGCGAAAAGAGTTATGGCGTTGATAAATCCAGCAACGACTTCAAAACGTAAATATCCGAAAGTTCTTTTTTCATCAGCGGCCTTCCGTCCGAATCGAAAGGCCGCATAAGCCAACGCTAAAGCTGCAGAGTCAGTCAACATGTGTCCAGCGTCTGCCAAAAGGGCCAATGAGCCTGAAACCACACCACCCACGACCTCCACAATCATAAAAGTAAATGTAAGTATAAACGCGATAAACACTTTGCGTTCATTGCTTGCTGTCACTTGTGGTGTATGCGAATGACCATGTTCATGATCATGGTTATGATGCGAGTGATCCATTAGATATCCTTATCAGTGTAATCTATTCTTCAATAAATAGAAAATAATCCAACGTATTATAGCGTCTCATAAAAAAACTGCGGGCTTCAAGCTTTTTCAGAAAACGACTAGCTTCCCGCACCGACACTGGCAAAATACATTCAAAATTCAGCCGTTGCTGCGTTTCACAGACCTCAGCAACACTGAGATCTCTTTTAAACGAAAAAAAAGTAATACTAAAATAGTTCTTCGCCTTTATCTTCGCGATATGCTGAGCCAATGTATCAGGGCTTAGGGCATGAGCTTGATCGGCTTTAACTGTATACCAGCACGGACTAATGCAATTTATAATTTGCTCCGGTGTTGTCAAAGCGGTGACATTAACAATAGTAACTTTTTTTCCAAATCGATTTTCATATTTTTCTTTAAGCAAACTCACAATAATGACTTGTTCACTGTCCATAGGATCAGACAAACCCCAGACGATATAATCTGCAGTCTGTAGCTCAGGGAAAAGCCTATGACTGACGCCATAAGCTATGTTTTCATATTTTTGGTCTACTGGTGACGGCTTAATAATGGGTTCTGTACGTAAGCTGACGCCACGAGAAACGATAATCATCATACATACAGTGATAACTAAAAATGCGAATCCAAATCCCCAATAGATCTTCTTCATGAGTAGACTATACTTCAACTACCACAATCGATCGATATATTTTTCAATCCAGGCATCTTTTTGAGCTTGAGGTGCATTTATACGTGTTTGAACTAACTCTCTGGTTAAATTTTTAATCGCAATTCTTTTGTCCCTAGGCCAGTTTGAACGCCCGCCAATCCAAGCTAAATAAAGTAACGCGTGTGAATGAGCCCCGCCTTCGTTGAAACTATCGGCCAACCCGCGATCACACATCCATAAACCCTTGTTAGGGCCAGTCCAACAAATTTCGTGTAAATGATTATCCAAATGACGAGCCTCGTGAACTATATTACCTACCACAGAAAAACCGTCCAAATTTTCGGTGTCCTTTGGAAAATGAATATTTTTTTTATCTAAATCTGCCCAGGGATTCTCTGAGTCATCAACGATAAGTTTTTTATATTTGGCCGTCGAAAATTTTAGCATATTCGCAGGAGGAAGACGCGTACCTTTTTTCAGTCGATCTGTGCGAAAACGGGTATTTTCTAAAATATAAGCGGCCTCAGCGAATGCACGTTCAATTGAAGGGCCTTCGCATTTCATAACCTGTACTGGAATGACTATTTTTAATGTGTGAAAATAACGAGTATTCCAAAGAATATCTAAGGTATTGCAGTCAGGTATTTTCAATACTTGGGCCTCAGCATTCTGCAATCCTGCAGTCAAAACACCTAATATAACTAATAGGCCCAAAAACCAATTTCTCACGATATCACCTCTATATTCAGCAGTATTTACAACTGTGATATTCAATGCAATATTGTGATCAAGTTAGGTACAATATAGGGCCACTCTAGCAGCCTATAACTGTCTAACTTTTTGACAGGTGTTAGTGCAATTGATTGTATTTTTTTTCTGTGATCTCGGACTCTTGACCAAACAGGGTATTAAATAGCTTAGCTTGCGGCTTCAAATCCTGTCCTAACTTTGGAACTCGACTGGTATTAGTCGGCATTAACGAGTTGAGTATACTCATTGTCCATCTCATTAATTCAGGA
This sequence comes from Pseudobdellovibrionaceae bacterium, assembly GCA_022843825.1. Taxonomy (GTDB): domain Bacteria; phylum Bdellovibrionota; class Bdellovibrionia; order Bdellovibrionales; family Bdellovibrionaceae; genus Pseudobdellovibrio. The sequence goes on along the minus strand of JALHMX010000014.1, from coordinate 37,710 downwards.
AACAATAAAGACCCATACAGACGGGCTTTCCCTATTGTTGAGAATATGATCTCTGTTCTTTTCTCTTTTATTCCTTGAATAATTTTTTTTGCCGCCATATCTGCAGGCATCGATATTCCAGGCATATAATCTGATGTGGCAAACCAAGTAAATTCATTCTTTTGGTTTCCTTTAAATTGGGCTTGAATCGGCGAACCCGTCTTCATTAAACTTGGATAAACTGTTGTCACTGTAATATTATCTTTTTGCAATTCTGCAGCAAGGCCTTGAGATAAACCAGATAAAGCAAATTTAGAAGCATCATAAGGCAACATATGCGGTACAGCTACTCGTCCGCCTATAGAGCAAATATTAACGATGTGGCCTTTTTTGTTTTCTTTAAAATGAGGGTACAATATTTGAGTCATATTAAGTACTGCAAACATATGCAGGTCCATTTGCTTTCTAAAATCACTTTCAGACATCGACTCGAAAGGACCGACAATAATTTGTCCAGCATTATTAATAACAATATCGATCGTTTTAAATTTAATAATTATAGCATCAATAATCGCATGCAGCTGATTTTTATCGGTCACATCACAAACAAAAACTTCCACACGAGAATACTCATTGGATTGTCTAAGCATCAATTGAGCTTTTTCTAGCTCTTCTTTTGTACGAGCTAAAAGGATAACATTGGCACCTTGTCGAACGGCCTCTTGCGCTAACGCAAAACCCAGTCCACGTGAGCCTCCGGTTATTATTATATTTTTATCAAACAGACTTTCCTTTGTTTCGTAAAAATTAGATAAAACCAGTCCAGCGGCCGCAGAAGTTAAAACTAAGCCCGTCTTTTTTCGCCCCATAAAAAGCGACAAAACTCCTGATGCGGCCAGTAAAAAGCTTACCTCATTTTTCAATCCACGATTCATGCTACCTCCTGGTTGTTTATACACATTCCTTAATATAAATATGTATAAATGCAAAATGGAGGCCTGGGCCTCCATTTTATTGCACATAAAATTAAATGTATTAAGATTACTGATTTACGCTTTTATCTGCATCTAAACTTGGAGGCGTGATAATAATGTCCACTCGACGGTTCTGAGCCCGTCCCTCTTTAGTTTTATTAGATGCAATCGGCTTTTCAAAGCCATGTCCTTCAGCTTCAATCGTCGCACTGTTTAAACCGTTTTCTTTAAAATATTCAGCCACTACCTCAGCTCGCTCTTCGGATAGTTTTTTATTAAGCTCACTGCTTCCTGTCGAATCAGTATGACCTTCAACTACGATTTCTTTAGCATTCAAGGATTTCGCTACTTCAGAAACCTTAGATAACAACGATGTTGAATTCGAAGGTAACTCCGCTTTTCCATTTTCAAAATTCATCGATTTCAGACGAATAAGCAAACTTCCACCTTGCTGATAGGCCTCGGCTTCATTCTCTGAAAATTGTGAACGCGATTTTTCAATAGCAGCCTGTAAAGCCACGCTTGTTTGAGCTGTCGTTAAAGCATTTTCTTTCTCTTTTAAAGTTTTATCTGTTTCGTCTAAAGCTTTCTGCTTATCAGCTAAAGCTTTTTGCTGATCCGCTAAGGCTTTTTGTTTCTCTGCAAGAGTTTGATTGGTAACATTTAACTCAGACTTAACACCCTGAATGTTTTGCTCTACCGTACTAAGATTTTGCTTTAAACCTGAAATTTGCTTTCGCTGACCTACAATTTGCAATGCTGCGGTCTCAGGAAGACGCCCACCATTTTGTTTAATCGTAGCCATCACATCTGACAACAGCTGAGCATCCGCATTAGCTTGCGCAACCGATTTTTCATAGCCAGCTGGATTTTTTACATTAGCAAGAACAACTGTTTCAGCATTTTTAATACTCTGTTCACTTTTTCTAAAAGTCTGAGGTGCCTTTTTTGCTGCGCTCTCTTTAACAGCCCCATTGTACATAGCCTTAGCTGTTCCAAGTTGTGTTTCTACAGCAGCACGTTGCTCAAGTCGTGCATACTGTTGCTGCCAACTTGTGATCTCTTTGGTACTGACTTTTCCAAGCTCTGTAGCCTCATCTGCGATCTCTTCATCAACTTTACTCATTTCTTTTTTAAGTGCGGGGAAGTTCATAACTCCAGCCTTTAGTGTCTGCTGGCGAGATTCAAATAAACCAGTCGCTTTTCCCTGACGACTCATGGCTGCTTCATTCGCCGTTCGCAAGTGGAATCTGCCAAAGCGCAAATCATCCAAGATTTTTTCTTGTTCCTTACCTTTAGCTAACTTTTCCTTAGCGTCCTCTAATGAACTCTCAGCTTTTTTAAAATCAGCACGTGCTAATACGTCGACATTGTTAGAGCGAGCTGTATCAATTTCTGAAGCTAGCTTGGCCACTTCTTCATGTGGATTAGCGGTACTTGGAAGCTCACCTTTTGGGGCCGGAGTAGAACACGAAGTTAAGGCCGCAAAAAAAGCAGCAATAACCAATGATTTTATTTTCATAGTTTTTCCTTTGTTAGGTTTTTGTTTTACTTATCGTTACTTCGATATGAATTTTAATCAAAACAAATTTAAATTTGGGGCACTGTGCCCCGGGCTTTTATGTCTTGCGCAATATACTGCAATTGAATTCGGTATACATCTTGATCTAACAAATAGCATCAACGAAGGGAAAGTTATGAATAAAGAAAATTTCCAAACTGTTCAACCAAGATTGGGTCAACCCGACGGACAAGCTGCCGCACAAAAAGATAAGCTGTCGCACACAGAAACCTCAGAAAAAGTTAGTCCCGAAAAAAATAAAACGATTGAATCTGAAGCACCCGGGCTGAGTGAGGAACAAGCGCCTTAAGCGATATTCCACGGATCATCAAAGCACTGTTGGAATCGTTTGCTCATAGCCGCGGCGTGGACACCATCCATAAAGCGGTGATCAAAGGTAATCCCCAACTTCATCACGGGCCGTACTTGAACCTGTTTATCAATGGCTACTGGTGCATCTTTAATAACCCCCAGAGTCAGTAACAAGGGGACGCGAGTATAGGGAACTAATGGCGCCCATGCCATTTCTACACCTAAACTTCCAACGTTAGTAATCATAGCGGAACCAAAGGGATCAGAGGGAATACCAAATCGAGTTAAATTTAAATTAAGATCATAGGTCAAAAATGAAGTAAAATTTAAAACGTACTTCATCAGTCTCCAGGGCACCTTCGTCATGGTTCTTAAGGCGCTCCCCGCTTCTTTATCTTCACCTTTTCTTACTTGTTGTGACTTTTCACTCAATTGCTGTGAAATTTCCGCAATGGAGAGCTGGTCCACTTTCCTGACGACAACTCCCGCCAAGTTGGCCTTCTTTACGCCATCTGGCCCTCCTCCGGGAATATTAACTTGGTAAAAAATATCAACATCTTTTCGTTGGTACAAACGGCCAAAGCGAATCATACCATTAATTTCGGGCCGCTCTCGCATCACCATGGCCAAGGCTTTTCCAACAATATGAGCCGGCGTAATCTTGACTTGATGTTTTTCATACATCTCGTAAATATATTGCAAAGACTTTGTCATATCGATTTCTAACATCCCGTAAACCGTGGGATCCCCCACAGTATTCCATGAACCTAGTGCAATTTTTCTAAATACCGGAGCATTGTCTATTCGAGTGAACGAAACTTTTCCCAAAGGGTCTCCTTGTTTGGCTTAGAAAGCATAATATAGCATTTGACACCATTCAACCACATTCTTATGTTAAAAACTTGAAGAAGCGCTTTTCCAAAATCAATATAGAAATCAGCAATATTTGCAATCTGCAGTGCAGTTTTTGTCCGGAAGTACTACGCGAAAAAAAGATGATGTCGGTCGATTTATTCGAAAACATTATCTCTCAAGTATCTTCCTTAACCGATCAGGTGTGTTTGCATCTTATGGGGGACCCTTTGGTTCACCCAAAACTTTCTGAGTTTATTCAAATCTGCGATAAATATCGAACTAAAGTCTTTTTTGTGACCAACGGAGTACTACTTCGCGAAGATAAAATGGCTTTATTACTTCACCCCATAATCCGCCAAATTAATTTTTCATTACATAGCTATAATGATAATTTCCCTGATCGCGACCCCAGCGTTTATTTAGAAAAAATATTTAATTATACCGAGTTGGCATTTAAAGAAAGAGCAGATCTGTATATTAATTACCGACTGTGGAATTTACAAGAGCCACGCGGTATTGATCAGAAGAACACCAGCATACTTGAAAGAATTGAGAAGTACTATGGCGTTCAGATGAACAAAAGTATTGATGTAAAAGCTGAAAAAAGTATTAGAATCAAAAATCGGCTTTATTTGCATTATGATACAGAATTCACCTGGCCCTCTTTAGATCTTCCTGTTATCGGCCAACAAGGAACTTGCTTGGGGCTTAAGTCTCACTTTGGAATTTTATCTGATGGCACGGTGGTTCCCTGCTGCCTAGATAAGGAAGCCGCCATTCCGTTAGGAAATGTGAATACAGATACGATTCAAAATATTCTTCAGTTGCCACGCGCTGTTAATTTGCTTGAGGGCTTTAGAAAAAAAATTCTGGTTGAAGATCTCTGTCAGCGTTGCAATTATATCGAAAGATTTAATTAACTATTTCCCATGCGTACTTGATAAATTTGTCGAAGTTCCGCCTCAGTATGCTGTACAATCGGTTGTTTAAATCTAAGTGCTACCACAACCCTTCGCATTTGATCTCCTAAGAAGGTATGCTTTTGCTTAGCCTCGAGTGACTCTAATGTGGTAATCGCTTTATCTCGATCAATATAATATGCTATATCTTCAATGGCCTTAGTTCTTAAAATATTTTCAGTTTCGGCTTGCGTCGATTGAAACGGTGTTGCAATAAAATCTTTCAGAATTTCTAAAGACAACTCATTTTGTGACTGAGCCAGACTATTTATCGCAATCATACGCTCTGATAGAGAATGCTTTTCATCAAAAATTTTATTTTTAATACTCAATTGCTCTGCTGAATACGCTGGTTCTACCCTTTCTTGAGACATCTGAGCCTTAAGCTTCGTCGTTTCCAATAAATAAACTTTGATCCCCGTCACCATTGCTGTGATAACCAAAAGGAATCCTAGTAACATTTTTTTACTCATATTTAGTCCTTACAAAAATTAAACGTAATCACCTTTTCTAATTTTCTCTAAAATAATTTTCTCAGTTTTAATAGGATCATTAGGATCTATAGAAAAGTAACTTTGTTGCTCGCAACGTATTTTTTCCTTAATAAGCCATCGAAGTATTTCTGCTAAATCCTTATTTTTCTTATCTTTAAAGAAGGGGTCGTTTTCTAGCGCATCTTTGGCTTTTTTCAAGGCTCGCGCATCACCCGCATCTGATTCTTTAACTTTATAGGTGTGAAGATCGTATTTTTTAATATCACTCGGTAGCACCCCTAAGAACCGCACATTGGGCGCACTAAAGTCGCTATTGCGAATTAAAGATGCTGCCGAACCTGCTTTTAAAGTTCTGAAAATATTTTGTATCGTATACGCATCCAGATCTCCGAAAAAATACATCGGCACATCAAGTTGATTTTCAATCAATTTACACCAACCACGTACTCCATTAGATGGAACACCTTGGGCACCCATCAAAATACAATTATTTCGTTTCGTAAATCCCATGGCCTGTAAGGTGCCGGCTGTACCTTCAGATTCAACCACTAAACAAAAATCAATTTTCTTTTTTGCTTTAAGCTTTAGGGCCTGAGGCTTGTTTTTAGGCTGAAACGGTGAGGTTCCCAGGCTTGATAAATCAATAGTTGCCTTATCTCCATCGGGTAAAGCCTCAGTTACAACTAGCTGTTGCGAGTAGGTTTGTCCACCGCGGTCATTGGCGTAACAGTTTAACTCTTCACGGTACACTTCCAGCATATCACCAATAAAATCTATTATTGAATCTGATTCATTTTGATCTTCAAAATCCAGTGGTTTATAGCGGAGATTTCCTTTGATCACACCTTTACATATGTAATAAAGCTCCCTTTTGGTATTCACAGCATTGATTCTTATATTTCGAAGTAGAATCTCTAAAATAAAAACTACGCGCGCTAACTTTTGAACCGAAGAAACATTTAATTCAGTACGTACAACTTTCCCCCCTGGTGTTAGATAACCAACTTTGGCGCTGTACTCTGAATTATCTAAAGAGGTTTTTACCGCTTCTAAGTAGGGACGTTTAGAGTTTTCTAAATCTTTGAGCATGCGCTCAGCGAGGCTTTTAGCCTCTTTAGGAATATCTAATTTTAATTCTCTGACTTTCATTAATGCCATGATCGCATCCTTTATAAAAATTACTTTTTAGGTTTTTTAGTGCTTTTTGCACTCGTTTTATCCGCGCCTTTGGCATTGGGTTTTACTTTAATCTTAGCAGATTGACTGCTGACTTTATTTTCTTCAGCAATAACCTGCACCATATCATCCTCAGATGATCCAGTTTTTTTAGCTTCTCTCATTTTTTGTTGAGCCAGCTGCGTTTGCGCCAATTCTAATTCACTTTGCGCACTCTCTGAATCACGCCCCAAAATTTTACGAAGACCATCCTCTGCCTTCTTTTTGCGACTTTCATTGGCTCCTACGATGTTCACGAGTTTTTCGACTAAAATCGGACCAAACTGCTCAATATGCGCTAGCTTTCGTTCTAAATCTTCAGCTTTTATTTCTTGTCGGATATGTTTAGATAACTTCTGTCCGGCTTGCATCAAGGCCCGTCGAATCTCTTCAACTAATTCCTCTGATCCATCAATCGTTTCTTTGGATGCATTTTTAAATTTAATAAATGGTGAAACGATAGATACAGCAAAAACATACGGTCCTTGTGGCAATGAATCTTTCGGCTGAGATAAACCATAAGATTTCCAATTAACACTTTCAATCGCCCAGGTAATAGCACAACCAGACTTATCAAATTGCAAAGGAACTCGATTGGCAAAACGCAATAATTGAACCGGCGTACCTTCTTCTCCACGATTTACAAATCGTGCTAACGCCACCTCTACGACCACAGGTTTAAAATCACATATCGTGGGCTTACGAGTAACCACTGAGAAAAAATCAACTTCTCCAAGTCGGCTTATAGATTTAGATAAAGAATCTTCGCCAACAGTTAAAACTGATTTAGTCGAAGGCGCCATTAACTCAGTGTTTTGAACAGCTTGGAACACTTTCTTAAAGTCTTCATCACTTAACGCGGTTAAAGATTTTTCAAGTAAATTTTTAGGTAAACCTTTTTTTACAAAATCACTGATCGACTGATCAGAAATGCGTGAAAATCCCGTTTTTAGGAACTTCGAAAGGGTCGTTTTACCATATAAGGTTGAATGAGTGATAAACTCACCTAGCTTAAAGGTATGTGGGTGTGGCAGTGTCGCTCCTGGAATCTCAGGCGAAGTTTGACTTACACGATCGACTTCTGTCCACTCCATATCGCCCAATTTATATCGAATAGAAACATGCGGATTAACTAAAATTGTACCCTCTACATAGGTTAATAATCCACCGTCTCCGTTAAGTTGAATGCGCCCGTCCATAACAAATTCGACGCGTACACCATTGTTTTTCTTCCAATCAACATTCTCTTTATTTCGTAGAATACCTGTATTGGTTTTAATATCCACATCAACTTGAGCGGAAATGGCTTTACGCATCCCTTTAGTTTTAGAAGTCACTTGAACGCCTTTAGCGTTAGTCATTTGCGCCCATGTAGTCGCCGCTGAAATACCAATTCCCTGCTGTCCCCGAGAACACTGGCCCTTTCCAAATTTAGACGAAGCTAGGTATTCACCAAAAACTTTAGCTAAATCGTCGGCCTCGATTCCAGGTCCATTATCTTCTACAACTATTTTAATAAGATCTGTATTTTTAGAAGATCCAGTACCTACCTTAACAACTTGAATCTCTAAATCGGGAAGAATTTCTGCCTGTTCACATGCATCCAGTGAATTATCGACAGCTTCTTTTAATGTTGTTAATACAGCTTTTAAAGGTGACGAAAAACCAACTTGCTGAAGATTCTTAGCGAAATATTCCGCCGTACTACTTTTTGTAATTTTATTACTCACAAAGAACCCCTTTAAATGAACTAAACATTGATACTTTTTCATTTGAGTGTTTTTTTCCCAAGAAAATCAAGCTATTGGTTCTAACGCGCTTGGTAAATCTTTGCGAAAAACAACGAATGATCCATTGTTTAGATATAAAAAAACAGATAGTTTTACTAGATTTTTAGGGTGTTAAATGGCTTAAATACCCCCAAAATTCGCGTATTTTGGGTAGACAATTATGATAAACTCAGTTTAAAAAATATGAATAAAAATAAAAAACTAAGGATTAGCCCTTTTTATAGCATGCTGTGCTTGCATTTTAAGCAATTGTAAATTTCAATTCATTTAAAACAGTTTAATAATGGCAGTGGCAGCAGCCATAACTATGGTAACGATCGAGCCCAGCTTAATGGTCATACGATACTCTGATTGAAGTATTTTATGTTCCAGAGTTTCGAATTTAGCCTCTAAACCCTTAATATGTTGCCTTGTCTCTTGGCGCGCATCCTTAATATCTTGTTTTGTGGCCAAATCACCCTCCAAAATTTCTGAAATTATTTGAACATGAGCCTCAGCTTGATCTCTAGTAATCCCAGTACCTTCTAGAATCTTAACATATTTTAAAGCATTATTCATTAGCTACCTCCATTTTTTTACATTTCGGAGTGCAATCTGTGTTATGGCTGAATTCAGCTAATTTGATTATAAACTCAAATAAATACGATGTCCGGCCTAATCTCTCTTCTTCAACTCATCCATCGCCATTTCGGCGCGGGTTTTATAACCCTTTTTGGTGTTACAGTCTTTGCATGAGGGCACACAATTTTTTTTGTCAGACTTACCACCGCGAGCGATGGGAATAAGATGATCCATGGTCAACTCACTGGATTTGAATTTTAGTTCACAGTGATAACAAGTTCCTTTTCCTAAAACCTGTTTCCACCAAATTGAATCGCGCAACTCTTTGGCTTTGGCCTTTTCTTTTTTTTTATGGGACTCCGAAGCTGGTGTGAAATAGTAATCGTCTGACATGTCTTTTATTTAATCCCGCCCGGTGGGAAATACAATCGATTATCGTAAAGACCCTGACTAAAATACTGCCGAAAAGCCTTTACCGTGTCTTCCGAAGGATTGTTATCTCCGACCACCTCATATCTTCGATCTGCAAAAAGAACGATGTTCTTAGGGCCTTTTTCAAATAGTGAACGCGCCATGTGATTCTTTTCAATTAAGGAAAGTCCGAAAAAATCCACCAAAGTGGGTAATATATCAATTTGCTGTGCATACTGATGAGGATGAAGTGCATTCAGACGAGCACTATTTTCAGTGTAAAATAAAATTGGCACTTCAAATTTTGAAACTAGGCTGGCATTTGGCTTCAAGCTTGGGCCAGTGTGATCCGCTACGAAAACAAACAAGGTATTTTTATACCATGGCTGTGTTGCAGCACATTTAAAAAAATCTCGTAAAGCCTGATCCGAGTAATGTATCGACTGAATAATGGCGGGCTCATTCTTAAAATGTGGCTTTGCCATCTCCGCTTTAAAATCTTCCGGCAGAGGAAATGGCACATGGGCGGTTAATGTGAAAATAATGGATGCAAACTGATCAGGAAAACTAGAAATTTGCTTACAAGTCCAATTTAAAAATGGCTTATCAAAAATACCCCAAGCGCCGTCGTCAAAGGAGTCATCATTAAATTCATTTTTACCAAAATATTGATCAAATCCTGCAGCCCTAGTAAAAGCATCAAAGCGCATACTTCCATTTTTAGCGCCATGAAAAAAACTAGTATGGTAACCTTTATTTTTAAACAAAGTTCCTAATCCTATGAACTCGTTAGCAAATTCAGAGTTAATAAAGGACTCCTCCATCAAAGCGGGAATTCCCGCTAAAATGGCGGCTACGCCTTCCACCGATCGCAGACCATTGGCATAGGCCGGATTAAAAAGTGTTCCCTTTTTAGAAAGCTCCATAAAAAATGGAGTGTTTTTTTCATTGATATACTCAGAGGACATACTTTCCATCATAATCAGAATAAGATTCATATTTTGCGGCGTCCACGGTGTGCGCAGTGTACTTTTTGAAACTGAGTTTAAATTTAACAAGGATAGCATCTGATCATGTTCAAAAAAATTGATTCTCTCTGCTTTGTTGCGACCTATGCTTTTCACAAAAGTAAAAGCTGAATTTAAAACTAGCTGGTGCGCAAAAGGATGATTAATTACTTTTGAGTTAATAAAACTTAGAGGTTTCTGTTGAAGACCTCCGCGGCTAAATATTAATGCGATGATTAATAAAGTTAGCGTAGCTATACTTTTAGTTTTTATTTCTATTGATTGCGTTAATCTAAAGCTTAAAAAAAAGTATACCAGCATCAAAAAGAAACCAAAAATAATTAAAGGATAATAGGCTAAAATACTTTGCGCTCCGCCCTCTCCTAAGACATACAAAGAATTAACAGTAAATCGGCGGCCCATATAGTTCGTTAACTCAGAATCCACCAGTGAAATAGTCATTAATGAGGCCTGAAGTAACAAAAGGGGCATAATCAATAAGTATTTAAAGCGGCTTCTTATCCAGAACGCAAAAATAATCACCAGAGCGGCCACTGGGCCGGCCAGCACTAAGTCAAATCGTATTCCCACAATAAAGGCATAAAATAACTCTAAAAAGGACAGTGTTTTTAACTGATCGTAGTTCCAGATATAAAAGAAAAATCTTAAAGCTGTATAAAGACCTAAATAAACGAACAGCAACGATGTAAAGTGTATAAGAATATTTTTGAGATCTTGCCTTAAACCATACAATTTGTTAAAAATCATACTATGACAATAGATCAAATGAAACAAAGATTGCAAGCAGCTTATCCGCAGACTCCGGCTTCTGAAATCCATGTTCATGACTTAACCGGTACGGCAGATCATTGGCAGGTCGAAATTCGCAGCGATTTATTTAAAGGGCTGTCACGTATCGAACAGCACCAGCATGTTATGAATGTCTTTGCAGCGGAGCTTAAAACGGGTGAAGTGCACGCCTTAACTATCAAAACTAAAATTTAACACTACGTTAGGAATAATTATGTCAGAAATAAAAACGAAAATTGAAGAAATTTTAAATGCAAATCAAGTGGTGCTTTTTATGAAAGGCACTCAGCAGTTTCCAATGTGTGGCTTCTCTGCCCGTGCAACTGCCATTTTGCAAGATATTGGTGTGCAATTTAAAGACGTCAATGTCATGGAAGATGAAGCCATTCGCCAAGGTATCAAGGAGTATGGTAACTGGCCTACTATTCCGCAACTTTATATTAATAAAAAACTTGTTGGTGGCAGTGACATTATGATGGAAATGTACGAGGCCGGCGAACTTCAAGAACTGTTAAAGAGCTAATCATGCTTTGCAACGTGGCTATCTGGGATCGAGTCATCAGATTTATCTTAAGTCTTATACTTTTGATCTATGCGATTGCCGGTGGCCCGTTTGGATTTTACATACTTGGTCTGTATTTAATGCTTTCAGCAGCTTGGGGATTGTGTCCATTGTATTCTTACTTCAGAATTAGAACACTACGATGAGTTTACAAAATCTTAATCTAGATAAAAATAAAATTAAAACAGATCCAGAATCTTTAGCCTACTACGGTAAAGATTGGACAACCTACTACGATATCAAAGCCTCAGCGATCTTGTTTCCAACGAGCACGGAAGATGTCGTTAGCATCGTTAAATGGGCGCGTGAAAATAAGATTGCCCTAGTCCCTTCTGGCGGACGAACGGGCCTTAGTGGTGCCGCTTGTGCCACTCAAGGTGAAGTCGTTATCAGCTTTGAGAAAATGAATCGTGTTCTTGAGTTCAATGAAATCGATGGCACTGTGACGATCGAGCCTGGAGTAATTACCGAAGAACTTCAAAATTTAGCGAAACAAAAAGGTTATTACTACCCCGTGGATTTTGCAGCTCGAGGTTCTTCTCAGATGGGTGGGAATATTGCGACCAATGCCGGTGGAATCAAAGTGGTTCGCTACGGTATGACCCGTGAATGGGTTGTCGGACTTCAAGTTGTAACAGGTGCGGGTGAAATCCTAGAATTAAATAACGGACTTATTAAAAATGCGACGGGATATGATCTTCGTCATTTGTTTATTGGCTCCGAGGGCACGTTAGGTTTTATCACCCAAGCGGTGATAAAATTGGCTCCACCTCCGGTTTCTACTAAAATATTAGTTTTGGCGCTGGATCAAATGTCATCCGTGATGAAAGTTTTTTCGCATTTTAAGAAGAATTGCATAATGCAAGCTTACGAGATGTTTTCTGAAAAAGCGCTCAAGCATGTTTTGCAGTCAACTGATCTTCCTCGCCCCTTTAAAACAGTAGCGGATTTTTATGTGGTCTGCGAACTTGAAGCCCCTACCACTGAGAGCGAAGAAAAAATCATGTCCGTCTTTGAAGAGGCCTTAAATCAAGGTTGGATTATTGATGGCGTAATTTCGCAATCAGAAGTTCAAGAAAAAAGCTTTTGGCGTTACCGCGAAGATATTAGTGAGGCCTTGTCAAAATACTCGCCTTATAAAAATGATATTTCTGTGAAAATTTCCAAAGCTCCAGCTTTTATGCAGGAATTAGACGCTTTACTAACAAATGCATATCCTACTTGGGAAGTGGTGTGGTTTGGTCATATCGGTGATGGTAATTTGCATATTAATATTTTACGCCCTGAAGGCATGAACAAAGAAACTTTTGTAAAAGAGTGTCGTAAAGTCGACGAACTGGTTTTTCAAACGATTCAGAAATACAGAGGCAGCATCTCTGCAGAACACGGCGTTGGCCTATCTAAAAAATCTTTTCTACATTATTCCCGCTCCGCCGCCGAAGTCGAAATCATGAAAAGCATCAAAAAAGCTTTCGATCCCGACAACATCATCAACCCCGGAAAAATCTTTTAAAGGGGTCAGGCTCCCTTTCTTCACACGCCGTATCAATGTTTGCTTTCCGGATCTGAAATCCTAATTAATACACTTAGGGGCTGAATCATTTTTTGCTTTCAGAGCAAACATGCCAAGAGCTCAAACAATTTTACAGTCGGATTTTCCATATAATATCAGTGCAAGATGTATCAATAAAGAGTGGTTTAATCTACCTATGGAGCAAGTCTGGGAAGTGTTTTGTGAGGTGCTTACAGAAACACACATTAGATACGATCTAAACATACATAGTTTTGTATTGATGAGTAATCATTTTCACCTTATTGCGACAACTCCAAAAGCAAATATTAGCTTGTCCATGCAGTACCTTATGGGACAAACAAGTAGAAAATTAACAAAGCTGGGAAATCGCATAAATGAAACATATGGAGGTCGGTACCACAAATGTATTTTGCAGTCTCACAAGTATTATTTAAACGCCTACAAATACAATTATAGAAATCCTGTGACTGCGAGAATATGCGAACTCGTACAGGACTATAAATTCAGTACATTACCTGCCGTTATGTCCATGGCTAAAAAGCCATTCCCAGTGATAGAGGATTTAACCTATAACTCTTCTCCTGAGGATACATTGAAATGGCTTAATGAAAAGCCGGATGATGATAAATTAGAAGCTGTACGTTGGGGCCTTAAGAAACCTTATTTTCAATCAAAGAAAAGTAAAACAAGAAATAAACCTTTTTTAGAAGATAACGACACGCTGTGAGAAGAAAGGGAGCCTGACCCCTTTTAAAGGATACGCGTCTTAATGCTTTTGGGAGAGGCGGTGATTTTTTTTACCAGGTCTTCGGCGGTGGTTTGTGCTTGGTGCATTTCTAGGTCGACCACGAGGTAGCCGATTTGAGTGTCGGTGGACAAGTGCTGTGCTTGGATGTTGGCTTTGGCTGCGGAAATATAGCCGTTGATTTCACTTAAGACACCGGGCTCATTACTGTGAACATTCATGATACGTACGACGCCTTCTTTCGGTGGTAACAAATCGATCTGTGGAAAGTTTACGGACCATGCGGTCGTTCCAAACTGTAGAAACTTTCTAAAACTTTCAGCGACTTCCAGACCAATCGCATATTGAGCCTCTTCGGTACTTCCTCCAATATGCGGAGTGAGAATCACATTTTTCATACCCTGAAGCGGCGTTGTAAACTTCTGTTTATTTGATGCAGGTTCTTCTGGAAATACATCGATCGCACATCCAGCTAAATGACCTGACTGTAAAGCAAAAACTAGATCTTCAATTTTCACTACAGAGCCCCGAGAGGCATTGATTAAATAACTTCCGGGTTTCATTTTTTCAAATTCGCGAGCCGCAATCATATTTTGTGTCGATAAGGTCTCAGGCACATGTAAGGTCACAAAATCGGCTTCAGCTAATAGTGCATTCAAAGTACTTTTACTTTGAGCATTTCCTAAAGAAAGTTTTTTTACGGCGTCGTAAAAAATAACTTTCATACCCAAAGCCTCAGCTAATACGCTGACTTGACTACCGATATGACCATAACCAATAATCCCTATGGTTTTCCCTCGAATCTCTTTTGAGCCTTCCGCAGACTTCACCCATTCACCTTGATGAGCTTTACTATTACGATCACCCAGTTGCCGTGAAAGAATAATCATTTCAGCTAACACTAACTCAGCCACTGAGCGCGTATTGCTATAAGGTGCGTTGAAAACTGGAATTCCACACAGCGCAGCTGCGGCTAGATCTATTTGATTGGTTCCAATGCAAAAAGCGCCGATTCCCAGAAGATGAGATTGAGATTCTAAAATATTTCGAGTTATTTCTGATTTGGAGCGGATACCTAAAACATTATATCCGGTAAGAAGTTTTATATATTCATCTTCTGTTGGCGCATGCGTTAATAAATCCACATGGTAACCTTCATCTTGCAGTTTTTTTTGCGCAACAGGATGGATTCCCTCAGTTAATAAAATCTTTAGCTGCGGATTAGAGGTTGAACTCGGATTCGATTTTGGCATAAAATCACAGTAACACTCACAATAAAAGAAAACAAAGTTTTCTCATAGCGATAACAAGGACTTACTGATGTCAGCCACCTTTAATTTACTTATAGCGGAAGATGATACTCAGTTAGTATCCGCATTAAAATTAATGATACCTGATGGCTTTAAAATTTATGTTACGCAAAACCCAGACCTTATTCCAGATCACGTGTTCTTCCATGCGGCATTAATTGATATGCACATAGCTTCCAGCCAGGGTCAGACTGCCGATGGCCCCCTGGTTATGGCAAAGCTTATTAAAACCAATCCTCAGATAGAAATTGTATCCATGTCTGGCGATTTAAATCGACAAAACATGGAGGCCGCCCTTAAAGCGGGTGCGCAAAGATTTTTGTCTAAACCTTTGTCACCGGAAGAAGTCACTTTGGTGTTAGAGAAAATACTGGCCTACTGGCAACTGCGTCAGTTTGAGTTTTCCACCACCAAAGTGATGCCACTGATTGGACAATCTGAACCCACTGAGAAACTACGTAAACAAATTTCAGCATTAAAAAATGAGTCTCACCCCTTATTGATAGAAGGCGAAACTGGATCTGGAAAAGAAGTGGTCGCTAAAATTTTAAATCAACAAGAAGGAAAGATTCCATTTGTCACGGTTAACTGTGCAGCCATAAATGAAAACTTATTTGAGTCTGAGTTTTTCGGGCATGTCAAAGGTGCTTTCACTGGCGCAGATCAAAATAAAATGGGCTTAGCCGAAGCCGCCCATGGGGGAGATTTATTTTTAGATGAAATAGAAGCGCTTCCGTTATCTCAGCAAGCGAAGCTTCTCCGCTTTCTCGAATCAGGAGAAGTGAAAAAAGTAGGCGCTAAAGAGACCATCTATGTTAAAACTCGGGTTATTTGCGCCAGCAATGAGTCCTTAATAAAAATGGTCATGAATAAAAAATTTCGTGAAGATCTGTACTACAGGATTTCATCTCAAAAAATCAACATAGAGCCCTTACGCGCACGGCCAGATGATATCCCTGCCTTAGCACAGTTTTTTATAGATCAAGAAAAACCGCGACGAAACAAACAATTATCAGCGGAAGCCTTGCAAGCTTTAAAAAAATATACATGGCCTGGAAACGTGCGTGAACTCAAGCGTATTTGCGAGCAACTGCTGCTAACATCTCCCCTGCCCATTATACTTGATACCGATGTGAATCAGTTACTTTCTGGAAAAGTAACTAAAAACTCTGACACAAATTTAGATATGAATTTACAACAGTTCATGGCTATACAAGAAAAAAATTTTTTAACATTTCATTTGCAACAAGAGAAAGATTTAGACCGGGTATGTGAAAAATTATCTATCTCTAAATCGAATCTTTATAAAAAAATTAAGGACTATGAAATAACTTATGAATAGCTTTAGCAATACTTATTGGATGAGCCCTGTCTATCAACAAACTGTGCTTATTGTCTTGGGAGCGATTTTCTTAGGCGGTTTAGTCAATTTTGTATTTAGAAAAAAGAATCAGTACTCTATGGTGGCTTGGGCCTCGATGAAAAGTTGGCTACTCATGGCACCGATTATGTTTGCCATTATGGGCTTGGGATCACCTGCACCCACCATTCTACTCACTCTGCTTGCTATCTATGGTGCGAAAGTATTTTTTCAAATCATGGGCATGTTTCACAAAACTGCTTTTGTCCATATTTGCTATGCCGGTATTACTGGGCTAGGGGTGGCATCTTATTACGACAATCTGAACTTATACAACATCATGCCAATGGTCGTTTTGGCGATGTCATGCTTAGTTCCTCTTCTGACTCGCACTTATAAAAACATGATCCAGTATATTTCTTTAACTCTATTAGCTTTTATTTTCTTGGGCTGGTCGTTCCTGCATTTAGGTCTGATATTAAATTTCGAAAATGGAATATATCAAGTTATGTACTTAATTATTTTAACTGAGTTTTGCGACAACACCAACTTTGCCATTAGCGGCTACTTTCGGGGCGCGAAATTTATGCCAGAGCTTAACTCTAGAAGAACAACTTTAAGTACCTTTGTATCCGTTATTTTAACATTGGCTTTGGCTTATGGTATGCGACATTTGTTACCTGATAAAGGCGATCAGTATTGGCTCGCATCAGGAATAATTGCTGCTGCCGTAGGGTTAGTAGGCGATTTAGTGATGTCCGTTGTGCGAAAAGATGCCGGCGTTAAAACCGTTGGACCATTTATTATTGGTCGTGGTGATTTTTTACAACGTATGGATCGGCTTATTTTCGTGGCGCCATTATATTATTTTGTGATGTTAGCTTTAAGATAACGAGGAAATATGCGCGAGTGGAATTATGAAAATGATCAATGGACAAAACTTCCGGCCCACCTGAAGCATTTGCCTTTGTTTACACAGAATTATGATCTAACTAGTCGAGTAATTCGCTATCTTTGGTCCATCATTTTAAAAAATTGGTTTTACACTATGTACATGCGCCTGAGTGTTAAAGGCGGATCATTTGATGAACTCTATAAAACGCATAAAAAATTAATTATCATTTCAAATCACGCCTCGCATTTAGATGCCACCTCTATTGCGGCCTGCATTCCTCGTCGTCATTGGTTTAATTTATATATTGCCGCTGCCAAAGATTATTTTTTCTCTAATGTCCTGTTTACTTTTTTTTCTCAGCATTGTTTAGGCGCCATTCCCATTGATCGCAAAGATCGCAAGGGTGAAGCTGTTCAATTGATAGTAACCTTACTTAAAGAGATGGATCGCATGTGGTTGATTATTTTTCCCGAAGGCACACGATCAAAAGACGGTAAAGTTCACGAGTTTAAACGGGGCATCAGTATCTTTGCTGAAAGAACTCAAACTCCAATTTTATTTTTGTACATCGATGGCAATCTTCGTTTGTGGCCTAAGGGCGCCATTTTTGCCAAACCTGGCAAGCTTACGGTGCATATTGGCCCCGTTCATCCGCCAACGAAAGATATTAAACAAGTTTATTATAATTATCTAAACTGGGTGAAAACCATCGATCCCACTGTCGTCCCTGAGGATTTGGAAATTAAAGATACTGACACTGATGAGGATGAAAACCAACATGACAATATCTGAACTTCAATTAACTATTGCAGGATATACACCCCACCCCATTCCGACAGGACTTTTTGGTTTAGATGGCGGTGCGATGTTTGGCACTGTACCTAAAATTTTATGGGAGAAAACCAATCCTGCAGATAATCACAATCGCATCCAAATGGAAGCACGTGCCTTATTATTAATTTCCAACACAAAAAAAATCCTTATCGACACGGGAAATGGTTCTGATTTTAAAGATAAATACGGAGAGAAATTGGGAACTAAGTTTTCTGAAATGTACGCCATTGATGAAAATGGCCCTTCACTTTTAAAATCTTTAAAAAAATATAACCTTAATCCTGAAGATATTACCGATGTTATTTTGACTCACTTCCATTTTGACCATGCCGGTGGCGCGACCACCAGTGAAAATGGAAAAATAGTTCCCACTTTTAAGAATGCAACTTATTATGTTCAACAAAGTAATTTAGACAATGCTAAAAATCCCAATAAGCGCGAACAAGCCAGCTATTTTAAAGCGAACTATCAACCCTTAATCGACGAAAAAAAGCTTGTACTCCTCAGTCAAGAAACTCACCCTAACCTTCCAGGAATTCGCTTTTTCGTATCAAACGGCCATACCCAAGGTCACCAATCAGTGATCATTGAAGACAACACCACACGACTAATCTATTGCGGCGATGTCATTCCTACCTCAACGCATGTACGATTAGCTTGGGTGATGGGCTATGATCTTAACCCGCTAAAACTGATGGAAGAGAAAAAAGAGCTTCTGGGCTTAAGCCAAACCAAATCTACCTATTATTTTTTTGAACATGATCCCTATTGTGATACAGCAAAAGTTATAACCGATAAAGATGACTATAAAGTCGAAGAAAGATTTTGGCTTAAGTAATGTGGAAGTTTTTCTTAAAAAAACTTTTTGAAGAGTCCGCAGAAGTTCGATTCTCGGCCTCAAGCCTAGCCTTTTCTACCCTTTTATCACTTGTCCCCTTTTTAATTGTTATTTTGACTTTTTTTCAATCCTTCGGTGTATTCAGCGATTTTTACCCGCAACTTGAGAGCCTGATTTTTAACTCATTAAAAGAAGCGACGGGCTTAACCGTGTCTAAGTATCTCCGATCCACCATTGGCAACTTTCAATTCAAAACCATTGGAATAACCGGCGCGATTGTTTTAATTGTTTCTTCTCTGAGTTTGCTTAAAAACATTGATGTGGCTTTTCATCGTATTCTGCGTTTAAAAATGAAAACCTCATTTCTAAAACGCACTGGCTTCTATTGGGTCATCTTACTTTGTACACCGGTCATGCTGTGGGTTATTACATCGCTAAATGCTGCTGACACCGGCCAGATGTTTTCGCAGCTAGGAGCAAAGAAGTTTTACTTTTTTATCGGCGGCGCCTTTTTGCTGTGGGTAATGTACCACTTTATTCCAGAGATTAAGATGAATTATGTAGCGACGATCTCTTCCGCCTTATTGGCCAGCCTGGTTCTGTCGTTAACACAAAAATCATTTCTATGGCTAAGTGTAATCATATTCCGCTACAATAAAATTTACGGATCCCTAGCCTCTTTTCCTATTTTTCTGATTTGGCTGATGACAGTTTGGTACATCATCTTATCGGGGCTTTCATTCTGCGCTTTTTTGCAGCATAAGGTGATGAAAAGACCTTAACTTTCAGATCAATTTTTGCTAGTTTGTTTCAGTCATCAAAAAATCAGGGTTCCGTAGCTCAGCTGGATAGAGCATCTCCCTTCTAAGGAGAGGGTCGTACGTTCGAGTCGTACCGGAATCACCATCGTGTTTTTTTAAAAAACACGCGACCTATTGTTAGCCACACCGCTAATCACTAAATTAATCAAAGAGTTGTCATTTTTTCAAAAATTTTTTGAATATTGTATGCTGTGGTGCCTAGTGAATTAGTCGAGCACACTAATATCATCTAAGAATCGATAACTGCATTTTATCCAGTTTCACCTTATAATTACCCCTCGCCCCTACGGCCATAAAATTACTAAGTAAGTTTTACACGCGTGTTCGCCAAGCGAACGTGTTTCCGCTAAAATACCAATAATTCTATTTACATAATGCGACATATTATTTAAAAACTACCTAAAACAAACAAGGAGATTTTATGAAAAATGTTATCATATCATTATTAATTTTAAGTGGTCTACAAACGGTAAATGCATCAGAGAAAACTTACCAGACCGCGATGACCTGCGAACAATCTGATGGTGACCTATGGTATTCAGTCGGTTTAGTTTCTACAGGATATGCTTCTGGGGGCATAGGATTAAACTTAATTATCGTTCTTAACAATACTGACGATGGCAGCAAAAAATTAATCGCTGATGTTCCTGTTTCATCAAAAACTCGAGGAAAACACAAGATTTACTCAGATGCTTTATCTGCAATAGAGTTGATAGTTACAACCAAAGGAAAAGATCTTATCGCATTTTTTAGTTTACTTGATGATGGTCCCAATTCAATCCAAAATCTCCAACTAGATTGTTATAAGAACAGTGAAATCACTTTTGACTCTTCAATAGAGCTTGAGCCAAGACTTTCTGTAGGAAACTAATGAGTGATGTTTACTGGCCTCTATTCGAAGAAAAAAACTCGAGAGCCTTTTTAAAAAAGGCCCTCGAGCTCACATCACCAAAGAACCGCAAAATCAGTATCTCAGAATTTTCCAGAGCTGCTGGTTTTTCGTCTCGTAGTTTTATTTCAGAATATTTATCAGGACGAAAACGTCTTTCACAAGAAAGCTTTAATAAAATTAAATCCACATTGAAGCTGCCTAAAAGCTACAAACAACTGTTTACGGCTCTAGTATGTTTAGACCAGCCGGAACTTTTTAAGAATAAATCTATGGGTCCTATAGAGATTTTAAATTTAAGCGAGAGTTTGCAGAAACAGGAAAAAGCTCTTTTAAAAATTCGTCAACCTCAATTAATTATAACAAAAAGTATACTCTTTAAAATCTATGCTAGTCTGGGCACGGAAGATAAGGGGGTCACATTATCTGAAATCGTTAAAAAGACAAATTTGAGTTTTGAAGAGGCTCAAAGTGGCCTTAATCTTCTCATACAAAACCAAGTAGCCCAGCTAACAAATCAACGATATTATCCTCTTTCATCAAAGTTAGACTTTCTACATCTTAAAGAAAAAGAATTGGCTAATTTGACAGAGCAAGTCTGCACCGAAATTAAGAACGAGGCTTCAGAACTTGTTTACCAGGATCAAAGTTTACTTTTTTATTCAAGTTTTTCAATGAATAGCTATGATCGAATTCATTTCAAAGAAAAACTACGTGAAGCCATTTATAGCGTGATGGATGAATTTCAAGTTGATGACGGCGACGGCGTTCAGCAGATTTTCATGTGTTCGAAAAACTAATCCTAAATTTAGGTAACAGTTCCCTTTTGGTACTGCAGAGCAGAATTGATGTAGATCATGTCAATTACAGTTTATTTTATTTGCCAAAAAAATCTCTTTTTTCTGTAAGCTCTTTATTGCATAAGGCATAATATTTTCTAATGATAGTAACCTTACTCGCCACTGTTTTTTATTTTCTATACTTTGAGTAACTCGAAACTTTGTTTTAAAATAAGAGAGTTCTTTGCCGTTTAACCGATTACTCAACAAAGACGAATTTGAAACTTGAAGAGAAATTGCAGCTTTAGAGTTGGTGAATATAGTCATGTCACAAATTGTTTTCTTATTATTACATTGAAACGTTGTTAAATGCTCATAACAATTATTGGGTTCAAAACCACGTGCTTGGTACAGATTAGCGTAGCTTTTATTAAAAACTATGAAAAAAACTAAAAAGTAAACGAGTTTTCGCATTTTTGAGCCCTTTTTATATCTTCTTTAGAAAAGATTTTTTTCTCTTTTTCTGCTGCTATTCTATTCCAGTATTTAATAGTATCATCATTTTCCATATTCATGATGTCCGGGTATAAAAAGCAATTATAAAAAAGTTGAAGATCCTCATCGACTTCTCCAAATTGATCTATCTTATTTTTAGCGACGGATGAAGCAAAAATATCTCTCATCTTATGCAACTCACGATCAGCATCAAGCAGCAGTTTAACTAAATTTGTAACTTCTAAAAGCTGAGAACTTGATAATTTATCATAATCTTTTGGTTTAGCTCTTGGAGTAGGAGATTCGAGTAGATATAAATAATCTACTACTTCTTTTTGTTCAGGCGTCATTGAAGGAGCATACTTTATTAACTTGTCGAACTCTTTTTGAGCTAACAATAATCTTTTGTAAGCATCTAGCTTAGTTATTTCGTCTTTTTTATTTTTCAAAATTTGAACAAGCCTCTTTTTAAACGCACAAAAATCAAATGCCTCTTTAACTTCCTTTTTTTTCAAAGAAACCCTATCAATATCAGAACACCCTTTCCACTGCTCATAGCTCATTAGTTGCTGTCCAAAATGCTCTATCATATTTAGAGAATTACCACTTGTTGAACACAAATGCTTTACTGGTTCTGAAGACTGCCGGAACCCCCAATAAATCCAACTTACTAGATTTTTAATTTCCTCAGAATTCAAACTCTTTCGAGCTGCGAGACACTTTCTTTCTTCATAAACTTCTTTACTGGAGCGAAAAAAACTTTGATAATGTGTCTGTGGATTTAATGTTTCTAATGAACTTATATCTGAGAATTTTTTAATCTTTTGTTCAGTTATATAAGTCCAAAAATTTTTATCAGATCCATATCCTATAAAGTATTGATCGGCTGTTGTAGCTACACAAACATTTTCAGACATTAAA
Source organism: Pseudobdellovibrionaceae bacterium (assembly GCA_022843825.1). Taxonomy (GTDB): domain Bacteria; phylum Bdellovibrionota; class Bdellovibrionia; order Bdellovibrionales; family Bdellovibrionaceae; genus Pseudobdellovibrio. The sequence continues at coordinate 14,799 of JALHMX010000014.1, read as the reverse complement.
TCATGAAATCCACCCGAATAGCAGCCATCAGCAATTAAAGCTACTTTTGCACCTTTAGGAAGAGGATTTTCTTTTATGAGCTTCGCAATATCAGCGTCTGAAATACATTCGGATTCATTAAGATAAAGACATGACTTTCCGTCACGCTCTGAAGTAACCGGTCCTCCATGGTTTTGAAGAGAAATCAGAATCTGATCGTTCGTCCCCGCAGACTTTAATGCATTCCGTATTGTCGCTAAGGCCTGCTCTCGGGTAATCTCATTTTTATGAATGCGCGGGTTTTTTTTAAAATCCTCTATGGTTTCTAAACTCTTCTGCCTCTTCTCATCATTCGATTGACTTACTAATGTGCTGTCCAGATTCATGTAATTTGTACAAACTCTATCTTTTTTCTGCACACATGTGGTCTCAAAGTCTTTTGCCGCCTTATAAAAACTATAATAATTTTGAGCTGGATTATTTCGATCTATTCCCACAAATTGCAACCAAGTTTCCTTAGCCCCTGAAATTTGAGTATAGAAAACGATAGGTAGTAAAATGAATACCTTGATAGACATGGCTTCAGTATATAGAATATTTTTTAAAAAATATATGCATAGAGAGCTTCTCGACTTAAGTCCTTAACGTCTAAATCTGCCTTCGTATCTCTTGCGATAACTTATCAATACCCTCTTCCATTTCTGAAGGTGATAAGAAAGCATAGCCGATTTTAAATCCATGCGAATGCGGCTTTCCGAAAAAAGCTGTGGTCGGCAATTGTACCGAAACGCCACGCTCACTAAGGCGTGCTACAAGCATTTCTAAATCAATTCGTCGCGGAAACTCAATCCACAACACGGGGCCACCGCCGGGGGAAGTCCACTTGATGTCTTCGGGCATATACTGACGAAGTAATTTTAAACAATTATCGTAACGAATATCTAACTCCTGTTGCAGAAACTTAAGATGGGTATCGTAATAACCGCGATCCAAAAATTCAAAAAGCACGGACTCAATAATTCCTGGGGTAGAACTAGTGGACGTTCTTTTCGCCATTAATAAAGGTTCAATGGTTTTTTCATTAGCCACCAGGTAGCCAATGCGTAGTGAAGGTAATAATTTTTTGGTGAAGGAATTTAAATACAGAACATTTTTTCCACCCATGGCACGAAGACCTGGTTTAAATTCAGAGTACGACAACATCTCGCCGCCCCAATCATCTTCCAGGATTCCAAAATTAAATTCTTTGGACCATTGAACAATTTTAGAAAGTTCTGCGCTGGAATAAGAATATCCGTTGGGATTTTGAAAGTTAGTGGTTAAATAAACTAAGCCTGGACGATTTTCAGCCAATCGATCTTGCCAAACTTTTTCATCTAATCCCTTAAAAGGATCTATCGGCAGACCTATGGTCTTAATGCCATTCATCTCAAATAAATATTTTCCTAGATGATAGGATGGATCTTCGGTGGCAATAGCCTTGGTTTCTAGTACTCGAGTCACCAAATCAATAGCTTGCTGAGAACCGTTGGTAATAACGATGTGACTAGCGTCCACATCCATCCCACGATCACGCAGTCGTGTTGCAATTTTTTCTCGAAGCGGTAAAAATCCTTGCGGATCATTGAATTCAGGAATGCCCGGGGATTTTAAGACGGACTTAAAACAAGCTGTTAACTTTTCTTTGGGAAGAATGCGAGGATCCACAAACACAGAACTTAAAGAAATCATATTTTTTTGAGTGGGCTTAACGTAGCCAATATAAGAAATATTTTTGAATGCGGGACCGGGAACATTTATAGGGGCCGCGAATGGACGAGCCTCTGCCGTGCCTGAAACAAAAAAGCCGGAGCGATCTTTACTTTCCACCACACCTTGAGCGCGAAGCTCATCATAGGCTGTTTGTATAGTATTTTTAGAAACGCCGAGTTGATGGGAAAGCGCGCGCACTGGGGGCAAGCGACAACCACTGAAATGAGTATTAGAAATAATTTGTTTTTTAATGACGGAAACTAATTGATCGACGTTTAATGAACGCCCTGAATTCTCAGAATCAAAATTAAGTCGTACATACGGAGGTCTTTCCACTATTGCTCCTTGTTCCTGATCTGTCCTTAAAATAATTAGGGTCTGTCCCTTTCCTGAAGTCTAAAAATCATATTATATAGCAAATGTGAATAACAGAAATAAAAAAGGAGATTTAAGCCATGACGAGTAATCATATTAATTTAAAAACCGGTTTAGCTGAAATGTTGAAAAAAGGCGTTATTATGGACGTCGTCACCCCGGAACAGGCACGTATTGCTGAAGATGCAGGAGCTATTGCCGTTATGGCGCTGGAAAGAGTGCCTTCGGATATTCGAAAAGATGGCGGCGTGGCCCGAATGACTAACCCCGAATTGATTATGCAGATTATGGAACAGGTTAATATCCCGGTTATGGCCAAGTGCCGTATCGGTCACTTTGCAGAAGCTCAAATTTTAGAGGCCATCGGCGTTGATTATATCGATGAAAGCGAAGTGTTAACCCCGGCAGATGAAAGTTTTCATATTAATAAACAAAACTTTAAAATTCCCTTTGTCTGTGGCGCCACTAACTTAGGCGAAGCCTTACGAAGAATCGGAGAAGGCGCTGCCCTTATTCGCACCAAGGGCGAGCCCGGCACTGGAAATATTGTAGAAGCGGTTCGCCACTTACGGCAGATTAATCAGGAAATAAAAAGAATCGTAAGTCTAGATGAAGCTGAATTGATGACTGAAGCTAAAAATTTAGGGGCACCCTTTGAGCTGGTTTGCTTAGTAAAAAAATTGGGTAAATTACCAGTACCAAGTTTTGCGGCAGGCGGAATATCCACACCGGCTGATGCAGCCCTAGTTATGCAATTAGGTGCAGAATCAGTTTTTGTGGGCTCGGGTATTTTTAAATCAGAAAACCCAGTGGCTTTTGCGCGAGCGATTGTCAAAGCAGTAGTGCAATTTAATGATCCTCAGGCGTTGCTAGAAGCTTCAAAAAAATTACCAGCAGCAATGCCCGGCTTAGAAGTTCGCACTCTACCGCAAGAGCAAAGAATGTCCGAACGAGGTTGGTAAATGCGCATCGGAGTTTTAGCTTTACAAGGGGCGTTTCATCTTCACAAGTCTCATATCGAAGCCGCTGGTGCAGAATATGTTGAGGTGGTTAACACGAGCTATTTTGAAAAAATAGATGGTTTGATCTTGCCCGGTGGCGAAAGCGCCACGATATTAAAATTAATAGAAATCGTTGGCATCGAAGAAAGCTTAAGTGATTTTTTAAAAACGAAACCCGTCTGGGGCATTTGCGCCGGCGCAATACTGATGGCTAAAAAAGTACAAAATCCCGAACAAAAATGCTACGGGATATTAGACATAGAAATCGAACGCAACAGTTATGGCCGCCAACTCGAAAGTACTGAACAAATGCTTGATAATTATTTAGTTTCCTATATTCGCGCCCCTAAAATCATCAGCACGGGAAATAATGTTAAAGTATTAGCTCAACGAAACGGCTTTCCTTCATGGGTAGAAGAGCGAAATCTAATGGCGACGACTTTTCATCCAGAAATTAATCATAATATGCCTTCACCGTGGCATAAGAAATTTGTGAAGATGTGCGGACAACGCAAAGCTTTATTGACGGCTTTAGAGCAGCATGTTTTGATAGGTGCCTATGATTCAACCAAAACGACGGGGCCCACTGTTAGATCATCTGGATGCGATTGAAGCTGAATGCTCTAAAGGTGAAATAGCACTTAAAACTATATTTAATATTTTTGGAATTGACGGACATTACGTTCTTATCTTTTTTCTTATACTTCCTTTTCTGCAACCAATCCCTTTATTTGGATTATCGACTCCCTTTGGCCTGTTGATTGCGCTGGTCGCTTACTTTGCTTATCGACGACGTCCTCCCGTTATTCCTAAACGCTGGGAAAACAAAAAGCTTCCTGGTCCCACTGTCTTAAAGATTGCCGAAGGCTCTGAACGCGTTTTTGAAAAGCTAGCCTTTATTCTTTACCCGCGCTGGAAACAATTTTTTAAAGAGCCTTTCAGAATGATAAGCTCTGTACTGTTAATTTTTAACGCGATTTTATTGGCCCTTCCACTTCCTATTCCATTTTCAAATGCCTTTCCTGCTTGGATGATTTTGTTCCAAGCCCTGGGACATCTGGAAGAGGACGGTTTTTTTATTCTGTTGTCTTATATACAAACTGTGGCTTGCTTGATCTATTTTGGCTTTTTAGCGTTTGGCGTAAGTTCAGGAATTGATTTTCTGGGGAATATGGAGTTTTGGTGAGTTGGCTACAAGCATTTTTATTGGGACTAGTGCAAGGTTTAACTGAGTTTCTACCGGTCTCAAGTTCTGGTCATTTAGTCATTTTTCAAAAGCTATTGGGTGTTGTACACCACAGTCTAGAATTAGATATCGTGGTCCACCTAGGAACTCTGTTTGCGATTCTAACTTACTACCGTTTAGATTTAATCAGCATAGCCTCTGACGCCTTCAAAGGTATTGCACAACGAAAAATGTCAGGTGGCTTGCGTTTAGTTGTTCTGATTGTTGTGGCCAGTATACCCACTGCTATAATCGGACTGGTTTTTCGCGAAGATTTTAAAAATCTTTTCTCAAGCCTAACTGCAGTTGGCCTATTTCTTTGCATCACAGGATTATTGCTGCTTTTAACCAGCAGAATAAAACAAGACACATTTTCACTGGATAAAATGGATCTTTCCAAATCAAATATATCATTCAAGCAAGCCTTAGCTATTGGTATAGCGCAAGGCTTGGCTATCGCCCCAGGTATTAGTCGTGCAGGTTCAACTATAGCTACCGCACTAATCTGTGGAGTCTCACGCGCCGAAGCGGCACGATTTAGTTTTTTAATCTCCATCCCCGCCATCGCCGGCGCCGCATTATTAGAGCTGCGCGAGACCAGCCTGTTGACTGCCAATGCAAGCTATCTTTGGATAGGATTTATTACGGCCTACTTCGTCGGGCTGCTCGGCCTAACAATCATCGTTAAAATTGTCCACCGTGGCAAAATACATTTGTTTTCTGGATATCTTTTTGCTGTTGGACTTATCGCTGTGTATTTTGCAATGAAATAACTTTTTATGAATTCAAGATTTATTTTTTTAATTGTTTTGTTTTTATTTCAATCGTGTGTTTCTAAAAAAGAGGTCTCCATGGAACATCTTTCTTATTTAACTCAAATTACTGGTGATCAAGCTTTAAGTTTTGCTCGCGAACAAAACAAAATCTCTGAGATAAGATTAAAAAAAGACCCTCGCTACAGTACTACCTATAAAAAAGCGTTTGAAATATTAAACTCAAAAGATAAATTGCCCGGTATTTTTTTTATCGACGATTCCCTATACAATTTTTGGCAAGACGATGTGCACATACGCGGAATTCTTCGTCGCACCAGTATGAATTCGTTCAATTCAGGAAAGCCTGCATGGATAACAGTGCTTGATGTCGATCATCTGGCAAAAGCTGAAAACCAAAACTGGGTATACAAGGGACTTCGTTGCTTACAGTCCAACTATGAATTTTGCACTATAGCTCTTTCCGATGGTGGAAAGGATGCGGTGACTTACCGCGAGTTCAATTTATCTAGTTTACAGTTTGTAAAAGATGGATTTGTTTTGCCGGAATCAAAATCGTCGCTGTCGTGGCTGGATAAAGACACTTTGCTTATAGGTGATGGCATAGACGCAAACAGCTTAACAACCTCTGGATATCCTTCAGTTGTCAAAGTTCTTAAACGCGGTCAAAAATTAGCTGATGCACCTGTTTTATTTAAGGGAAACCTAAGTTCCGTTTACACCGGTGCTTACAGTTTTTTTGTAGGTGATAATAAAAAAATCACTCTATTGATTGAAAATACAAAATTTTACGAACAAAATTCATATTTAGTTGATGTGGACAAAATGAAGTTGACGCCAATTAAAATACCCTCCACTTCTTACATTGCAGATTATTCTAATGAGTACTTTATTGTTTACTTGCGTAAAGCATACCGAAACTTTCCAGCTGGAAGTCTAATCGCTATTCATGAATCTAATATAACCAAAGAAAATGCCACCGTACAGCTTCTTTTTCAACCTTCGGAAACCGAGTTTTTTGAATACGCACATTCCACCAAGGATTTTTTGTTTGTGGGAACATTACAGGATGTTAAAGAACGTGTCTTTAAGTATGAACTAAAATCTGGTCAATGGATAAGATCAACGATCGAATTTGGTGATAAAAATGGAAGTCAAACTTTAGGAACCACATCCTCAAAACATAACCACACCTATTTCAGTTATACGGATTTTTTATCGCCGCGCTCAGTTTACTTTAAACACGATGACAACCCAGTAGTTCGAAAAGTTATGCAGAGCCCTGCCTTTTTTGATTCTACAAAGTATAAAGTGGAGCAGTTAAAAGCAAAAAGTAAAGATGGCACACTTATACCTTATTTTATGGTCAGTTCTAAAAAAACTGTACTTGATGGTAATAATCCAACATTGATTGAAGCTTATGGAGGCTTTGAAGTTTCCAGAACGCCGGAGTATCTGAACGTCACTGGCTCTACTTGGCTAGAGCAAGGTGGTATATATGTTTTAGCCAATCTTCGTGGCGGAGGAGAGTACGGTCCCGCGTGGCATGCGGCCGGCTTGCGACAGAATAGGTATAAAATTTTTGAAGACTTTTATGCGGTCGCTGAAGATTTATTTTTTCGGAAAATTACTTCTCCGTCGCGTTTGGGTATTAAGGGTGGATCAAATGGTGGTCTATTAACAGCCGTAGCTTTAACTCAACGCCCAGAACTGTATTCTGCCGTCATCAGCGAAGTTCCACTCACTAATATGCTAGAGTATCATCGCTGGTTAGCCGGCGCTAGTTGGATCGAAGAGTATGGAAACCCCGATGACTCCAAAATGCATGAGTATTTAAAATCATATTCACCGTTACATAATCTTAAAAAAGAAAAGCAGTATCCTGAGGCATTTTTTCTGACGAGCACTAAAGATGATCGAGTTCACCCCGCACACGCTCGCCAAATGGTGGCGCGTATGCTTGAGCTAGGTTATCCCGTTCTTTACCATGAAAATCTCGATGGCGGTCATGGTCGTGCCACCAATACTGTCGAAATGGCGGAATTTATGGCCTTAGAGTTCACTTATCTTTATCAAAAATTGATGAACAAATAAAGCCCCCTGGTATGACTATTGCTCTCTTATAATGTGCAAAACATATTAAGGGAGTTCTTATGAAAAAATTTTTAGCACTGACACTTTTATGTGGCGCGATGACTTTGAGTCTTTCTGCCTTTACACAAGCCTATGAATCAAGAGAGGTTTTTTGCGGCCCGCTTGAAGTTATTGATCATTCTTATACAGTGACCATTCCGCGATCGTGTTCACAATACATCGAAACAACTTTAAATGAATTTAAAACAAACCCGCGCGCGTGCGCAGAAGTTATTACCCAAATGACCTTAATTCCGATGTCAGACAGCATTCTGTTTGAAATGGATGATATTATCGATAGCAAAAATATGGAGAAATGCTACATAGGTTACATCGATGATGAAGACACTACAGTTCACATTAATCAGATAGAGTCTTCGGTCAGTTTTCCTTAAGTAGATTAAAAATCGGGGCAATTTTCTTTAAAACCTGGTTTAACATAGCCTTTTCGCTTCAAAAAAATAGGACCAGTTCTTGCTTTGTAATCTTGTACAAACATGTAACAAACAACCAAAGGAGATTTATATGGCACAGCAACCGCAGCAACCACAACGCACACAGGATTCTCAGAGCGCATCACACAATCCATCTTCTGCTAAAGAAAACATGGACGGACGCGAGTCTCAATCTCAGTCTCAAAGAGCTGATAGAAGCCAAGATCGCACAGAGCATAGATCAAAGCGCGATGAGTTGGCTGAAAAAGAAAACGCAAGTAGCGACATGTCCGATACTAAAAGACAATCAACTGAATCATATAGACAGTAAGTTAATTTTTTAACTTATTTGTTTATTTAAAAGCTTACTTTAGAGAAATCTTAAGTAAGCTTTTTTTATTCTATCACGATAGATGAATTTCCTAGTACCAACGCAAACAATGTTGCGTATTTCGTGAAATTATTTGAATGATCAAAGTTTGAACTCGGTAAAATAAGATCCAAGTCAGTATGAATAAATTTATTCATACTTTTAAAACTGGCTTCCGTAGGCATTATTGCAGGATACCCTTGACGATGCCATGATACATGATCACTGCAAGCATACCCACATTTGCTTTCTATAACTTTTGATTTAATATATAAATCGTTAATCTGATAAAACAAATCACGTAGCCCAGGGCTAGTAAAATCTGAAATCGATCCAATCACTTGTTGTCCCGATCCAGCAAACAAAGTCATGTCTAACTGCAGTACACCAATAATTTTTCTTTTATTAGCATTGGCTTCTTTGGCAATTTCTGCTGAACCTAAAAGTCCACCTTCTTCTCCGGCGTACCAATAAAACTCAAGGGTGCGATCAAAACTTTTAACTTGTTTTAAGAGCTTCAAAGCTTCAATCAGGTTACTTGATCCTGATGCATTGTCATCGGTGCCTGGAGCACGAGCTTTAGGATCCGCAGGCTTATCAATGTCTGGCTTATTGATCGAATCTAAATGTCCACCTAATACGACAACTTCGTGCGGACTTCTTTGCCCCGGTATACGTAGGCGCAAACTGAGTTGTTTTGTAGAATCGTGGGCAATTGTTTCAATCGTATACGACCACGGAGCATTCCTTAACCATGAGTTAAGTTTCACTTTTAAATCATGGACATGTTGATTCGGATTTGCACTTTGATGATAACGACTGTGATAAGACGCCAGCCAAGAAACAGTCTTTTTTAATTCCAAAGCAGAAGCTTGATCGATAAGTTTTTGATAGTCTTCGTTAAAATTGATTTGTGGAGCTAGTGCTGATTTAAAAAATGAAATTCGCTGGTGCGTTTGACTTAAATCTCGTAAAACTTTTCCTGGTTGAGCGGAGTCTTCTTTATTGAGAACCTCAAAACCTGCACATTTCCCTTGTGAGTGATTTAAACTGGAAAGAAGATTGATCTGATCAGCATTTAAATAAACTGTCGCCACACCAAGCTCTTCGTCTTCTGATAAAATAAATCCACCTACTGCTTTGGCGGCCGCTAAATCAGTAAGTACAACTTGCGGCTGCTCAGCTACAGTATGTGCGTTAGCTGTTAACCCGATAAAACTAATCGCGATCATCGAAAATATAGCCATGTGCACCCCACAGTATAGTATTCATGGTGCACTTTTTAAATTCTAGTTAATTTAAACAAACCCGACCTTTACTGTCCTAATAATACGATACGACCATGTTGTGGCAGCGCAATCGGCGATGGAATATAGAGTACCTTAGTCGCCGGATCAATCGTCACACCTTGTTGGCCCAAATTGTATTGCATTGTTGCTCCATCCGGATGAACAATACGAATGCCTACGATACCGTTAATATTCGCCGCGTTTTGGCCGACTAAAGTGTACTCTCTAAATGCTGTCCAGGTTGCTAATCCCGTAGTTAACAACAACGAGTTGCTATAACTATCCTGACAAATGCTTTCGCGTTGGTAGAATGGAATGTTCGCTGGATTTGTACTATGCATATGGTTTACTAAGCCGCTGTATAACGCGCCGATGGCCTCATTTCCTCCGACATCACAAGTCGTACCTGATGGATTCAATGATGGATCAAAGATTACAAAATTCATGGCGATTTTTCCACCATTATTTTTATCAATTTTTTGATCAATCAAAAGACGAATAGCGTTGGTGTAGGTCATTGAACCATTGAACTCTGCATGATGATAGTCCTGGGTTTGCGCATAAGGAGGATGACTCTGAATCTCTCCTATAGTCACATTCGCATGATTAAAAAGAAGTGCATAATCATGGTACGTACCGGTAAAATTAGGGTTAGTACCATTCGTAAAACTAAATTGTTCCCCCGCCATAACTTCTTCTAAAGTTTTATTAATTTCGGACTCGCTAATAGTCAAAACGCTATGAACGATGTTTCTATATTCTAGTGAACAATTCGATGCCGTGACACTACTGCTTCCATACCAACCTTGTATGCGGGTCTGTATGTCAGCTAATTCGGCGGCATTACAAGTAAAACTTTGTCCTAAAAACTGTTGCTGACAACGTGGTTGGTATACACTTCCAGGTGCACACTCATCTATGTAAACATTGGTATACGGCGTGATGATTTCCGTTGCGCAAATTTGCTGACCGCCATCTGGCGTATAGCAATTAACATATGACCCTGATATCGTAAATTGCACGACGAGATTATGAAGGTTTTTATTTAAATGTAAATTTCTATAACCAGCGTGTTGAATAACTTGTGTACCTTCGATGCAGTTCAAAAGAGATCCATCATCTTCATCCGTAACGGTAATAAAGCTGACTTTATCCGTAGGTGTGACATAGCGATTGTCTTTAAGTAAACGCACAATCTGACATAATCCTTTTTCGATGATATTTGACTGTGCTGTATAACCTAAACTGAGACGGTAGCTGTCCATCTGGGTGAAAAAACTATCGATGTTTGCATCCGTTGTGGTGCTTCTTAAACTAAGACTCGCTCCTGGGGCCGTTAACACAAACTTACCGGCAGGGGCACCTACGGCTGAGACCGCATGGTCGATCCCAAATACTTTTATATCAAAGGCTTGAGTGCTTCGTTGTGAAGTCATAAATAATCGCAAAGCATCCTTAACACGCGTTAACTCTTGAGCCATCGATGGTGAAAAATCCACAATCATAAATAATTTCACGGGATCAGCCGGCGTTGAACCCGACTGACCGTCGATATTAATATCCGTGAAGGTTGCTGGTAAATAATTACAACGTGTTTCACGATGCGTAGATTGGGTGTAACTTCCATCGATACATTTTAACTCGATCGGCGTACCACAGAGTCCACTATTAAATGGCGCCGAGAATCGATCGAATAAATTCAACGGATACTTCTCGCCATGCTTTAGCGAAACTGTTTGAAAGGTTTGGCCATCTTGTTTGATTACTGTCGGCTGGCAGTCTCTTGCAGGATTAGTACATTCGCGTTCAAAATGATCACCGATCAGCTGACCGTTGTTGCAGCTTAAATCTTTTTGTACACTACAAACGCTGCCACTGGCAGGGCTATGGTGTTTGAATAGACCACTAATTTTATCACCGTGGTTAATAGTGATTGGCGACTGCGCAACTCCTTGCACTGTTAAGATGACCCCATTACAGTTTTTAATTTCCGAGCAATTTACTTCAAGGTGTGAATCTTGCGATAATTTTCCGTCATTACACGACACTGGTAACTTATCACACTTTACTCCGGGTGCTGGATTATGTTTTAAAAATAATTGGTCTTTATATGTTTCACCGTGTTTGAGTGTGATCGGCGCCTGCGGAACTCCGTTTACAGTTAGTGGTAACGAACAATCTTTAGGTAATGCCGTTGTAGTACAAAATCTTTCAATGTGCGTTAATGGATTTTGCGATAAAACCCCATCGTTACAAGTTAAATCTTTTTTATCACAAGACACACCTGGTGCCGGAGCATGAGTCAAATTAAGGTCTTTAATTGTTGTTCCATGAGTCATCGTGATCGGCGCTTGCAATACTCCATTTTCTTTTAATCTTACGCCTTCGCAGTTTTTAAGCTCTTTACAATTTTCTTCGACGTGAGTGGTTTGAGATAATACTCCGTCATTACACCATACTTCTTGATCTTCACATTTTTCACTTACACCTGGATTGTGTTTTTTATAAAGTCTGCGGAAATATTTATCTCCATCTAATATAGATACAGGTGCTTGAGCAACGCCATTAATAGTCCTTACCAAACTACAATTTAATTTTGGTTTAGGTAATTCACGACATTCAATTTCACGGTTTGCGGTTCCGCGAATAGATCCATTATAACATTCTAAAGTCTCACCGCTTCCGCACTTAGTTCCGTTTGGAAGCTCATAGTTGGCAAACAAATTATTAATTTTATCAAGATGATTAATTTTTCTAACAGGCTGATTAATACCCTTTTTACGTAAAATCACATTACAAGCCGCGCCTGGATCAGGACTGCAGGCTAATTGATTATAATTCGGTAAACTTAACACTCCATTATTACAGGTTCGCACATGTTTTTTGTCTGCACAGTTTCCTTCAAAAGGAACTCGATCGGTAGAAAAAACTGTGACGCTTTCGCCATGTTTAACTCCAACCATCTCCGGAACTCCATTGCGAATACCTTCTAATATGCAATCGCCTGGATTTTCTTTAGCACAGCCCGGGTATTTAAAGCTTCCGGTAAAAGTACCTTCAGCAGTACAAATGCGTTGCTCGCTTTCGCATCGTGCAGGATCATTATAGGAAATTCGATCAAAGTTCCATGCTCTATAGGATTGTCCGACTTTAAGTTCTTCGCCGGTGAAAGGATTTTTACAAAAAACTTCTGGGTCGGCTTTTAAACTGACCTCTTCAGACATTGCCGTAAAGTTAGTTTGCGAACAGTTCTGAAAGCTGATTAGACTGACCGCCGCCGATGTGACGACAATAGTCTTAATAGCTACAGGACTTTTGATAATAGACAACAGCTGCGAAAGCTTAAGTTGAAACAACTTATACTTTGAAAGCATATGATTTCCCCTTCCCCAAAGAGACGTACAGAACCCCTACCCTTAATTGTCAACCTTATGCGCAAAAAATCAAAGATTTTTAAAGCTCAACTCATATCAAGACGAAATCTGTCTCAAAAGGGATCATGCACTTTAGGGTTTACAGATGGGCGCCTGAGGATCTTTTGCACATAGATAGCTTTTTAATGAATTCATTTCCTCTTTTAATAAGTCATTTTCTGTTTTTAGTTCACTCACTTTATTCTTCAAAATTTCGTTCTCGACTTTATCAACTTTATTTTCTGCTAAAGATGAAATTTGACGCTTTTGTTCTGCCACATTTTTTTCTACATCTGTTAGCTGATGATAAAGCTCTTTAATCGCGTTAACCATCGCCCAGAAGACCGGTGTAATGTTAATTGATAAAAATCCGTCTTTATCCGTTTTAACGGCCTCAGGAATTTGTTTTTGTAGCTCTTGGGCAATAACGCCTTCAAAAACTTTATCGCTCGGACTATTTTTCGGATTATCTTTTTTGTATCGGAATTTAACAGTGTCTAAGTTAGCCACTTCACGTAAACCTTTATCATAGTCACCGACAATATTCTTTAAACGCGCATCCGAAGGAGTTTGCCAGGTACTATAAGCTGCGTTGTAGGGTATGCCTTCATTATAAAGATCATTTTTTACATAAAGATCAGTTTTTATTTTTACGTCATCATCGGCTATAAATGAATATCCAGCAATATAGAAAGTGCCAGTACAAAGGCCGGCGTAAAACGTATCGATACTAAATGTCTCAAAAAAAGTGTCTATATTTGTAACTCGTCCTATTATATTTCCACAAGCATATATGGGATCACCGAGTTCCATTTCGCTCATATTTACACCTGAGCCGGTCACTAATGTCGACGAATTCACGGTCCAAGTACCCGTAAGAGCAAGTCTTCCTGTACCTGAAGCTTTTACAGTACCAACGCTAATATGCCCTAAACTGTTATCTTCTATGCTTCCATTTCCAATTGCTGTTGCGCTTGTTGCAACCGGAATAAACCCTGCAGTTAAACCACTAATGCCAGTAATTGCAGTACCATTAATTCTAAAATTAAAGCCCGGAGAAAGATTTATATCGCCTGAAACATGTAAGGCATAGCCCGGTGCAGTAGTACCAATACCAACTCGCCCTGAAGCGTCCACCGTCATATTCGGAGCGCCATTGTTAAAGATAATAAATTTTCCTGCTCCCTCAACATTTCCGTTGTCAGTACTAAAGAATTCCCATTTCCGGCCACCAGCTACAGCGTCATTGTTTAAAACGAAACTTAAACCACCGGTGTTAGTTGTTTTCCTCATAACAATAGCTTCGCGATAAGACCAATTATTTGTTACATTGACAACTCCACTACCATCACTGCTGCCTGGGCCTGCTATTGTTAGTTCTGGATTAAATGCGCCACCTGAATTGATCGTCATTTTTCCTGTAAAGGATTTACTACCTGCAATACCAGTCTGATTAGAAGTTTTATCCACAATACCCGCAGCATCTTTAGTTCCCGAAGCCCATGTCGAAGCACCGGTGGCGTACACCACATTTCCTGCAGAACCACCAGCTAAACTGGTGATCGCTGAAGTTCCTGCTCCGATTAATAAACTTCCAGAGGTATGAGTCGCCGCACCAGTACCACCGTATTGAACAGCTACAGTTGTTCCGTTCCATGTTCCTGTAGTAATCGTTCCTAAGGTTGTTATATTTGTAGATCCTGCTGCCGGAGCTCGTGATGTATCCACCGGATGTACATGATCTTCACGTGAATATCTTAATGATGTACCTACAGACACAGCGTTATTCATTAATGGACTGCTTGCTCCGGCTTGACCCACCACAAATGCTGTCGTCGCCAGCTGAGTAGTATTCGTATCAACTGCAGCAGTCGGAGCTGCCGGAGTTCCCGTAAATGTCGGTGTGGCTGAGAAAACTAAATTACCAGATCCTGTTTCATCACTGATCACAGTCGCCAGTTGTGCTGATGATGTAGCGGCAAATTGACCAAGGCCTAATGTGGTTGATGCGTCACCCGTTCCGATAGCCGCACCGTTCACTCGAAATGCACCACC